>NZ_CP014578.1:0-663724 GCF_001634365.1 Paraburkholderia phytofirmans OLGA172 | reverse complement strand
TACCGATGAACAGCCCCGCGAACAACGCCGCGATGAAACTCGCCACGCCGCTGGTGCCGAACAGACCATGCGTCGTCGCGGTGAGAATGCCGCTGCGCACGAGACCCGGCGCGATATAGCCGGAGAACATCAGGTCGTACAGTTCGAAGAAGAGGCCGAGGCTCAGCAGCATCACCAGGTGCCAGATGGAACGCGTGGCGGGCAAGCGGTCGAGCCGCGCAGAAATGCGCGCGCCCTCCAGCGCGATCTCTTCAGCGCGGCCACCCGCGGATGCGCCGGTGCCTGAGGGCAAACCACCCAGCGCGCCGGCATCGCCGACCGCTGTCGCATACACCGCTTGATTCGACGATTTCATCGTCTGTCTCCATGAGTTCCGGTCTGACGCCGGATGAGATTGATTGACTACGTTTGACGCATCGAACTCACCGCTCCGCTCACGCAGCGTCTCGCGGCGCCTGCGCCACGCCGCCACCCAGCGCCACAATCTGCGCGTCGTCATAACCCAACCCACGCAGCACGTCGGCGGTGTGCTCGCCGATCTTTGCGATCGGCTGGCGCGGTTGCAAACGCGCGCCATCCATCGAAATCGGCAGCAAGGGCATCGCGGTTTCGCTTCCGTCATCGAGCGTCAGTCGCGCAAGGCCGCCGCTCTCATTCAGATGCGGATCGTCGAACAGGTCTTCGGGTTTCGTGATCGACGCGAACGGAATGTGATCGCGCTCAAACAACGGCACGAGCGCCGCGCCTTCGAAGCCACTCAAGGTTTCGCCAAGCGTCTTCAGCAACCATTCGCGCGCCAGTACGCGGTCGTTGTTGGTCGCGAGGCGCGGATCGGCCAGCAGGTCGGCACGGCCGAGAATCGCGCACAGCGCGCGCCACTGGCCGTCGCCGGTCGCGGCGATAAACATCTGCTCGTCGTTGGCCAGCCTGAACACGTCGTAGACGGCCCATGCGCTGATGCGCTCGGGCATCGGCGCAGCGGGCACGCCGGTCGCGGCGAACTGCTGCATGTGTTGCGCCGAAAGCAGCACGCAGTTTTCGAACAGCGCGCTCTGCACTTCCTTGCCGCGTCCGCTCGCATGCCGTTCGTGCAAGGCGGCAAGCACGCCGATCGCGCCGAACATGCCCCCCATGATGTCGTTGACCGAACTGCCCGCACGCAGCGGACGGCCTACCGGTCCGGTCATGTAGGCGAGGCCGGCCATCATCTGCACGACTTCGTCCAGAGCGAGACGGTGTTCGTACGGACCGTTCAGAAAGCCTTTGTGCGAGACGTAGATCAGCCTGGGATTGCGTTCGCGCAGCGACGCGTAATCGAGGCCCAGGCTCGCCATGCGGCCCGGTTTGAAGTTCTCGACGAATACGTCCGCGGTATCGACCAGCTTGTGCAGCGCGGCCAGTCCCGCTTGGCTATCGAGGTCGAGCGCGACACTCTTCTTGTTGCGATTGAAGGTGCGAAAAAAACCCGCACCGGTGCCGAGCAAACGACGTGTACCATCGCCGCGCGGCGGCTCGACCTTGATGACTTCGGCGCCGAGGTCGCCAAGGATCATCCCGCAGGTCGGCCCCATCACCATATGCGACAACTCGACCACGCGAATGCCCGCAAGCGGCAACGCGCCCTGCGGTTCCGTCGAAGAAGCAGGTGCGGAAGAAGCAGAAGAGGCAGACGTAGAAGCAACTGGGGTCATTGCAGCACCTGTGATTCGGAAGGTTCAAAACATTGAGCAGCGGTACTGAACTGTTTCGGCAAACCGGCGCGCGCCAGATAGCCGTACAGCGGCTCGCCGGGCAGCGCGTCGGCGAGGACGTCGCGCGACGCGATGAGTCTGGCGAGGTCGATGCCGGTGTCGTAACCCATGCTGTCGAGCATGAACACGAGGTCTTCGGTGTTCACGTTGCCGGTCGCGCCCGGCGCATGCGGACAGCCGCCGATACCGGCCAGCGACGCGTCGAATTCGCGGATGCCGTGCTGCAGCGCGATCAGCGTATTCGCGAGGCCCAGGCCGCGCGTGTCGTGGAAATGCAGCGAGCGCAGCTTGCTTCCCGCGACCTCTCGCACCAGTTCGATGATTTCGCCGACCTGGCGCGGCGTCGCTTCACCGGTGGTGTCGCCGAGTGCGATGACATCGGCGCCCGCCTGCAACGCGGCGCGTGCAGTCGCGGCGATATCGGCGTAAGGCACCGCGCCTTGCAGCGTGCAGCCGAACACGGTCGACAATCCGGCGATCAATTCCACGCGCCGCGCGTTCGCGCTAGCCGTGCTATCGATCAGCTCGCGCATCGCGGCAAATGACTCGATCATCTCGACGGGCGTCTTGCGAACATTGGCAAGGCTATGCGCCGTGCTCACCGAAATCGGCGCGACGATCCGATGCACGCCGGACTCGAGCGCACGTTGCGCGCCTTTCAGGTTCGGCACCAACGCCGTCACGATTAAATCGTCGTAGCTGAGCGCGTGGGCGATCACTTCCTCGGCGTCGGCCATTTGCGGCAGCAGCTTCGCCGGCACGAACGACGCGACTTCCATATGGCGCACGCCGGCGGCGTACGCAGCGTCGATCCAGCGCCGTTTGAACTCGGTGGGCATCGTGCGGACGATGCTTTGCAGGCCGTCGCGCATGCCGACTTCGGTCACGACGACGCGCGTCTGGGTGTCACTCATGATCTGGAATCCCGTTCTTGAATCTTGCGTGGCGTGCAGGGAATGAAGCAACTGAGTGACAGCGTGCCCGCCCGCGGCCCCACGGCAAAGTCTGCGTTGACGACGCACTCCATCGCCGCTCGCGATGGCGGCGCAGGCAAGCGGGACGGGCGTGCGCCGCCGCCGAGGGAAAACCCTTAAGGGCTTTTCAGAGGGGGCCGGGCTGCGCTCAGACCGAGCGCAACAGATGGTCGAGTAAATGCGACGCCGTCAGCGTCAGCGCATTGCGGTCGCGCATGCAGATCACGAAACGCCGCTCTGCCCACGCTTCGCGCAACGGCACGGCGACGATGCCGTATTCATCGGCGGCATGCCTGGGCAGCGCCTCGCCCGGCAGGATCGCGACGGCAAGACCCGTCTGGATAAAACGATAGGCGGCGTCGAAGGTCGATACATAGGTTCGATAGTTGAGTTCGCGGCCTTTTTCCACCGCGATACGCTGCATCAGCGCGTTCACCGACGCGTTCGAGGCAAGCCCGAGATGATCGAACGCGAGGGATTGCTCAAAGCCAATCGCGGCCTCGCCGGCCAGCGGATGATCGCGCGGCACGATCAGCGCGAGATGATCGGAGCGATATTGCAGCACATCGAGACTGCCCATCGGCACCACATCGCGGCAGATGCCGAGATCGGCCACCCCCTCTTCCAGACCGCGCACGATCTCGGTGCTGACGCGCTCTTCGACATCGATACGAATCTGCGGATTGGCCTTCAGAAACCCCGACAGCGCCTCGGGCAGAAACTCGACCATCGACGACACATTCGCCAGCACCCGTACATGGCCGCGTGCGCCGGCCGCGTATTCGCTGAGTTCCGCCTGCAACCGTTCGTGGCCGCGCATGATGTGCCGCGCGTGCTTGAGCAGCGCCTCGCCGGCGGCGGTCGCGCGCACGCCGCGCTGGCTGCGCGAGAGCAGCGCGACGTCGACCAGCGCCTCGAGATCGGCGAGCCGCTTGCTGACCGCGGATGGCGCGATGAACTCGCGTTCAGCCGCTCGCGCGATCGTGCCTTCCTCGCAGACGGCGATGAACAAGCGCAGCGTCACCTGATCGATTTGCCACATGAACGGGCCTGCTCCGGGTGTTTGAAGTGTGAAAATTATGCCCGAGGAAGGCGGCAGCCAAGTCCATCCCAGGGTATCCATGGCCGGCGCGCCGGTTGGCGTCGTCGATTGCGCGCCGGGTTGCGAGCGCTGATCGTGTGTCAAACTGCGCAGGTTGACGCGGGGCGGGTGCGCGAGGGTCGATCGTGTCCAGAATGACGTAGCGTGATGCGGGGCGGGTTCGCGCTGCTTGATCCCCGCAGCCTTGCTCGGGATTTTCGGTCTGGCTATGCTTGGAGGCGCGCCGGCCTGCCCCCTGCCCGTACACGAGAAGCGCAACGCGCGCGACTAACCATTCAGCAGAACAACGCATAAAGGCTTTCCCATGTCCACCGCCAGTCTCTTCGCCACCTCCGCGGGTGTCGGCCTCGCGATTGCCGCGCCGGTCGGCCCGATGGGCATGCTCTGCATTCGCCGCACGCTGACGGGCGGCCCGCGCGCGGGGCTCGCAATCGGTTTCGGCATTGCGACCGGCGATGCGGTTTACGGTCTGATCGCGGCACTCGGCCTTGTCGGCATTTCGCAGTTCATGCTCGCCTATGACCGGCCCTTGCATCTGCTTGCCGGTCTGTTCCTGCTTTATCTCGGCGTGCGTGCCTTGCTGCAAAAAGCGCCCGCCGATGCGGCCAACAACGGGAATGGCAGCAGCGACGGCAAGCTCGCGCCGGTGGGCCGCGCCGGTGCGCTGCGCGCATACGCGAGTTCGTTGTTGCTCACGCTGACCAATCCGCAAACCGTCATCATGTTCGCCGCGCTGTTCACGACGCTCGCACCGCGTGGGGCGTTTTCATCGAGCATCGCGCTCACGACGGTAGGCGGCGTGTTTTGCGGTTCGATCGCGTGGTGGTGTTTTCTCGTGACGGCAGTGTCGCTCGCGCGTCATGCGATCGGCAGCAAGCTGCGCGTGGCGATCGACCGGATCGTCGGATTCACGCTGGCGGCCTTCGGCATGGTCGAGATTCGCCGCGCGCTTTGAGTGAGGTTTGTCGGCGCAGCGGGACCCGTCGCAGCGCATCATACGCAAGCGCGGCAGTTTTGCGACAATAGCGGCTTTCGCCGTGCCGCCGCGGGCCCGTCGCCGACATTCGCCAACGCTCGAAGGCCGGCGCGCGCCGGCCTTGCCACCTAACCTGTCCAACCCACCCGACCCTCAGCGGTCTGCTCAATGGCTCTTCCCCACATCGATCTGCTGTACTCCGTCTCCGGCCTGTTCGTGGGCTTTCTGGTCGGACTGACGGGCGTCGGCGGCGGCTCGCTGATGACGCCGATCCTGGTTCTGCTGTTCCACGTGCATCCGGCCACCGCGGTCGGCACCGATCTGCTGTACGCAGCCGCCACCAAGGCGACCGGCACACTGGTGCACGGCCTGAAAGGCTCCGTCGACTGGCAGATCACCCTGCGCCTCGCGGCCGGCAGCGTACCGGCTGCAACCGTCACCTTGATCCTGCTGCATCGTTACGGCATGGACACGCCGGGCACGAGCCGGCTGATCCAGATCGTGCTCGGCGTCGCGCTGCTGGTGACGGCCGTGGCGCTGATCTTCCGCCCGCAACTCGCGGCGCTCGGCGCGCGCCGTCAGCGCGCCCCCAGGCAAGGCCGTACGCTCGGGCTCACCATGCTGACCGGCGCGGTGCTGGGCGTGCTGGTTTCGCTGACCTCGGTGGGTGCAGGCGCCATCGGCGTGACAGTGTTGCTGTTGCTGTATCCGTTGCTGCCGACCACGCGCATCGTCGGCTCCGATATCGCGCATGCGGTGCCGCTCACGCTGCTGGCGGGCGCGGGGCATTGGCTGCTGGGTTCGGTCGACTGGTCGATGCTGCTGTCGCTGCTGGTGGGGTCGTTGCCGGGTATCGCGATCGGCAGTTATCTGTCGTCGCGCGCGCCGGACGCGCTGCTGCGCAACGTGCTCGCCGCTACGCTCACGCTGGTCGGCGTGCGCCTCGTGCTGGCCTGAAGCAAGCCGCCTCTATTTGAAAAACCGGCAGGTCAGATCGCTCTCGAACTGCCTGACCCATTGGCCGTGATGGTCGTGATAGGACTGCGCCCAGCCACCGCGCCGAACCGTGACGAGGCGCTCGTGCGCGGCATCGCCCGGATCCGGGCAGGCGCTGATGTCGAAATGCGATGGCGCAAATCCGTGCCGCGCGCACACCAGTTCGAAAGCCGCCCGATCGCCGATCGGCAGATCGGTATAGCGCAAAGGCGTGTTTTCCATGGTGTTGGCTCCGGTTCCCATCGCATCACAGTACGCTTCACGACGCGTCCATTGTGTGTCACAGCGCACAAACTGGCCGTTGCGGTGCGGGCGTTCAGCCCGGAGCGGGTCTAAGCCAAAATCGCCGCTTCAAAAATCACTGGTACGCAAGCCGCTCGCGCGAGGCCGCTTATCGCGGCCTCGCGCGTTGCAGCCGTCTTACTCCTGAACCACGGTCAGCTTGTTCGACACCGACGTCACGCCGGCGACGCCCTTGGCCACTTCGCCGGCAGCGTCGATCTGGCTTTGCTCAGGCACCGAGCCCGTCAGGGTCACCGCGCCGCCACGGGCACGCACGGCGATGTTCGAGACGTCGATGCCTTGCGCCTTGGCGAGCGCGCCGCGCACCTTGCGACCCAGTTGGCTATTGGCCTTCTTGCTGGCCTTAGCGCTTGCAGCCGGCGTTGCGGTCGTGCCCGTCGCCGTTGCATCGCTTGCCTGAGCGTACACGTTGCACGCCACCACCATCGCCACGACCGAGCCCAGCGTTTTCAGAAAACCGACCGATTTCATAGTTTCTTCTCTCCTTAGCTACACATTGGACCGCATGTAAAAGCGGCTTCGTTACGACTACGGGCGGCCATGCTTTTCAGGCGCGGCAAGGCGCGGCTCAGCGACGGCCGACTATGGCTGCAACACGGTGTGCGAGAGGCGGGAGAGGCCGGCCGCCGTAAGCCGCATGCGATGCCACGCATGCCATGCGGTACGAGTGCCGGCAAGCCGCGAAGTCCGCCGGCGCGCCCGGTTCTTGTCTGTCGTGCCGGGTCACGCCGCGCGAAACGTCTGTTCGCGGCAGCGATCGACAATTTAATCGAGCCGCGCCGGAAGCGCAAAGGATTTAGCCATACCTCGGGGTGCCCGCCGGTTGCCATGGGCACATGGATCAGCTTTTATTCATGCGCCGCCGCGCGATTCTCAGGTACCATCGGCGCGACGTGCGCTGCCACGCGGCTCGTGCGTCCCAGGCGTCGGCGCCGCGTCCGGCATGGCGCGAGCGCCTCGCCCCGGTTCGCGCGCCGCAGAGCGCCGCCACCCCGTTCACTTTCGACCGTAGCCGTCACGTCACCTGATGAAGCCAGCCACCGGCCGCAAACGCCCTCCCCGTCTCGTCGCCCGTTTCGTGGCGATCTCCTGGCGCGATCTGGCGGTCTCGTTCGGGCCGATCCTGCTGATCGCCGCCGCGGCGATCTGGGTCGCCGTGCGCCTGATCCAGCCCGCCCCGCCCAGTACGCTGACGATGAGCGCCGGCCCCGAAGGCAGCACCTTCTGGAACGCGGCGCAGAAGTACAAGACGATTCTGGCGCGCAACCGCATCACCTTGAACGTGTTGTCCTCCGAAGGCTCGCTGCAGAATCTCAAGCGGCTTTCGGACCCGAATTCGAACGTCGACGTCGCCTTCGTGCAAGACGGCGTTGCCCCCGGGCCGGCAAGCGAAGGGCTGATGTCGCTCGGCAGCGTGGCCTATGTACCGCTAGCGATCTTCTATCACGGGCCGACGGTCGCGCGGCTCTCCGAATTCAAGGGCTTGCGCCTCGCGGTCGGCGCCGAGGGCAGCGGCACGCGCGAACTGGCGCTCGCGCTGCTCAAGGCGAACGGCATCGTGCCGGGCGGCCCGACCAAACTGCTGCCGCTCTCGGGCGACGACGCTGCCCAGGCACTCGTCGCCGGCAAAGTCGACGCGGCTTTTCTGGCCGGCGATTCGGCGCAACCGGCGGTGATGGGTAAGCTCTATCGCACGCCGAATGTGCAGTTCTACGACTTCACCCAAGCCGATGCGTACACCCGCCGCTTTCCGTATCTGAAGCAGCTCGAAATGCCGATGGGCGCGTTCGACCTCGGCAAGAACCTGCCGTCCGCGCCGATTCATATGGTGGCGCCGACCGCCGAACTGGTGGCGCGCGATTCGCTGCATCCCGCACTTTCCGATCTGCTGATCGAAGCGGCGCGCGAAGTCCAGGGTAAGCCGAGCATCATGCAGCGCGCCGGTGAATTCCCCGCGCCGCTCGCCCACGATTTCCCGATCAGCGACGACGCCGCCCGTTACTACAAGTCAGGCAAGAGCTTCCTCTACCGGATCCTGCCGTTCTGGCTCGCGAGTCTCGCGGACCGGCTGCTGGTGGTCGTGGTGCCGCTGATCGTGCTGCTGATTCCGGCGCTGCGCCTCGTGCCGTCGCTGTACGCGTGGCGGGTGAAATCGCGCATCTACCGCTGGTACGGTGCGCTGATCGCGATCGAGCGAAGCGCGCTCAGCGAACACTCGGCCGCCGAACGCAACTCGCTGATCGAGCGGCTGGATGCGATTGAAGAATCGGTGAACGGTCTGAAAATGCCGCTCGCCTATGCGGATCAGTTCTATGTGCTGCGCGAGCATATCGGCTTCGTGCGCGAGCGGCTCGCCCATAGCCGCGAGGCTCAGCGCGACGCAGCGGGCGAACCTGGCGACGGACCCGTGCCGGCCGGCGCCGGACCGGAACCATATTGACCGGTGCAAGCGGCGGCTGCACCGCGTAAGATCATTAAAATTCCGACGATCCGGCAGACAGCCCCGTTCGGAACAGGCAATCCGGGAGACATTTATGACCATTGGCATCGACGCCAGACAACCACTGTGGTTTTACGATTTTGTCTCGCCGTTCACGTACCTGCTGCTCGAGCAACACGACAAATGGCCGGGCTTCGACTTCGCGTTCACGCCGGTCGTGCTGAACGAGTTGTATAGCCACTGGGGCCAGCGCCCCGCTTACAACGTGCCCTCGAAGCGTACCTTCACGTATCGCCACGCGCTGTTTCGCGCGGAGCAACTCGGCATTCCGTTCAAGATGCCGCCAGCCCATCCGTTCGACTCGATGAAGCCGCTCCTGCTCGCCACCGCGGCGAAGGGCGACATCAGCTTCGTTCGCGAGATTTTCCGTTTCATCTGGCGCGAAGGTCGCGATCCGTCGAGCGTTGCAGCGTTCGCCGAACTGTGCGAGCGCGTCGGTATGCCGGACGGCCCGGCACTCATCACGACCGAAGAGGTGAAAGCGCAATTGCAGCGCAATACCGCGGATGCGATCGGTCTTGGCGTCTACGGCGTGCCAACCTTCCGTCTGAACAATCAATTATTCTGGGGCGAAGACGCGTTGCCCATGGTGCTGTACTGCGCACGCACGCCGAACTGGCTCGATTCGAAGGAGGTGAAGCGGATCAGTTCGCTGCCCTCGGGTCTTGCGGACGATTAAGCGAAGCGAAACCGTAATATTCGTGCCAACGGGCGCGTGGTGTCAGACGTGATTGCGTCAAAAAGGCCATCCTGATGCCGGCCATACCGCGCCCGCTATGCCACCACACCGCAAACGGGCCTAAGGTTATAACCTTTGCGCCCCGCTCTCGCGATCTGGCTCGCGGGCGGCTCCGTATAGCGCTTCATCCGGGCCTGACCTGCTTGCATCGACTCGCCTAAACCCAATACTGTTAACAAAGTCGAATTTGTGTTAACTTTCAAGCGCCTGCAACGACAAGAAGAGCTTGAAGATGGCAAGAACGGAAGCAACGCTGCCCGGTGGTGCGAGGCTCGCGGACTATCTGGCGGTGGGGTATCTGGCGCTGAACTGCTCGCTGGGCGAGGTCAAGGAGGCGCTCGTGAAATGCGGCGTGCATACGCGGCTACGCCGCGATATGCCGCGGGAAGTGCTGGTGTATTTCGTGATGGCGATGTGCCTGTATCCGCGCGTGGCCTATGAGGAAGTGTTTCGGCTGGTGATCGAGGGGCTGCGGCGCATCTACGGCGACCAGGTACGCGATGTGCAGGTCAGCAAGGCGGCGATCTCGCAGGGGCGCGCACGCCTGGGCTGGCAGGTGATGCGCGAGCTGTTCGCCCGGCAGGCAGCGCAACGCCCACGAACTGCAGGCGACGACTATGCGGGCTACCGGGTCATGAGCGTGGACGGCTCGACGCTGGATGTGCCTGATGAGAAGGTCAATGCGGAGGCGTTCGGTTATGCGCAGGGCGGACGCGGTGAGGCCGCGTATCCGCAGATTCGCTTTGTAGCGCTGGCCGAATGTGCAACGCACGCGCTGTGTGAGGTCCAGATGGGCGGGGTATGCGATGACAGCGAACAGGCGCTCACACGCCAGCTGTTTCCGGCATTCTCGGACGACATGCTGGTGCTGGCCGATCGCCTGTTCTATGGCTATGACATGTGGCGCGACGCGGTGGCCACCGGAGCGAAGCTACTGTGGCGCGTGAAGTCGAATTTGCGGCTGCCGTGCGAAGTGCCGCTGGCAGACGGTTCGTACCTGAGCACCGTCTATGCCAGCGACACCGACCGGCGACACCAGCGCAACGGCATGCGGGTGCGGGTCATCGAGTATCGCCTGGAAGGCGTGCCTGATGCCGAGCCGCAGTATCGCCTGATCACCAATCTGCTGGACGCAGCGGTAGCGCCTGCCATAGAACTCGCGGCGCTGTACCACCGGCGCTGGAAAATAGAAGAGATGTTTGACGAGATCAAGACACATCTGTGCGATGGCAAGAAGGTGCTGCGCAGCAAGACGCCTGATCTGGTCCGTCAGGAGTTCTATGCGTTAATGCTTACCCACGCGGCGATCCGTCGCCTGATGTACGAGGCGGCACAGGACAGCGGACAGCGACCCGAAGACTTATCGTTCGTTCATGCCGTGCGCGTGCTGAACCGACGCCTGCCCGAGGCGGCGGCCGTTCCCCCCTGAGCAGTGGCAAAGTTGGAGGCTCAGCTTGCTGCGGGAAATCGCCAGCGGGCGCGCGGTGCAAAGCCGCGGCAAGCGCAATCCCCGCGGCGTGAAGCGAAAGATGTCGAATTTCCGGATCCGGCGACGATGGGAGCCGTTGAATCAGCGAATAGCGCCCAAAGTGGTTATCAAGTGAACAGTATTGCGCCTAAACCATGGACGACGACTCCGCCGCCTCCCTCGATATCTGGCTCGTGCGCGTGCTGCGCACGCTGCTGGTCGAGCGCAGCGTCACACAAACCGCACTGCGTCTGAATCAGACCCAACCCGCCATCAGCACCGCGCTGCGCAAACTGCGCGAGACGCTGAACGACCCGATTCTCGTGCGCGGCAAGTCGGGCATGGTGCCGACCGAATACGGCGAATCCTTGCTGGCCTCGGCGCAGCGTGTGCTGCGTGAGGTCGATTTCGTGGCAACGCCGCACGGCGACTTCGATCCCGGCCGCTCGCGCCGCACCTTCCGCGTGGCCGCGCCGGACTATCTGAACGATTTTTTCATGCCCACCGTGATCGCGCAGTTTCGCGAGGCGGCGCCGCATGCGCGTCTGGAGATCGATTCGCTGAGCCCGATGCTCGACCATTCCGCCGCACTCGATGCGGGCGAACTCGATCTGGTGATCGGCAACTGGCCGAAGCCCGATCCGCGTTTCGGACGCAGCGACCTGTTCTCCGATACGGTGGTGTGCCTGATGCGCGCCGATCATCCGCTGACACGCGCGCCGCTCACGCGCGAAGCTTATCTCGCCGCGCCGCATCTTGCGCCGACGCCCTACAGCGGCGCGCGCGGCGGCGCCGTCGACATCGGCTTTGCACGGGCTCGCGCCGACCGGCGCATCGTCGCTACGCTGCCCTATTTCGGCCTCGTGCCGCAAACGCTGCTGCAGTCGGATCTGATCTTCACGACGACCCGCCGGTTCGCGATGCACTATGCAAGCATCCTGCCGCTCGCGGTGGTCGACGTGCCGATTCCGTTTCCACGCATCAAGTGTTATCAGTTGTGGCATCCGCAGCCGGACCGGCCAAGCGATGTCGGCTGGCTGCGCACGTTGATGTCGCACGTGTCGGATGAACTGGTCGCGCAAAAGGTGCGGCGTGCGAAACGGCCGCCGAAAAAGGTAACGTCAGCCGCAGCGGACTGACGTTCTGGTTTGAAGGTTGAGACGTGGGTGCTATAAGCCGAATGCTTTACGTGACGCGTTTCACGCTCAGCGCTTGACGTTGCGAGCCTTACGTTGAACGCCTTACGCGAGGCAACTCGCTTCGTCCGCTCACACGCTCGCACAAAGCTTCTGCGTCACCGCCTGCACCGCGGCCTCGCGCGTACGAATCTGCAGCAACTCGGCACACACGGCGACCGCGATTGCCGCAGGCGCTTTATCGACTATGCCGGCGACGCCGATCGGACAGGTCATCTCCACCAGCCGATCCAGATCCACCCCACGGCCCAGCAAACGACGCTCGAATTTCACGCGCTTCGTTTTAGACCCGATCATGCCGAAGTAGGTGAAATCGCGCCGCCGCATGATGCGCGCGGCGAGCGAAAAATCGAGCGCGTGGTTATGCGTCATCACGAGGAAATACGCGCCGGGCGGCGCCGTGTCGACGATCGCATCGGGCGTGTCGGTCGCTTCGACCTGCACGTTGGCCGGCGTTTCGTCGGGGAACAGTTCGTCGCGCTCATCGACCCACTGGACGACACACGGCAAGCTGCCGAGCAGCGTAACGAGCGCATGGCCGACGTGCCCCGCGCCGAACAGCACGATGTGCATCGGCGCCGGACGCGGCGCTTCCACGGCGCTGCGCCGGCCGATCTGAACGGATGAAAAGTCGTTCATGGCGATCAATCCAGTTAGTTTCGATAATTGCACGATTGCCCCGGCTGAGCAGTTTCATGACGTTTATGGCAGCGCTGGCGGCCCTGACAGTCCCGGCAGTCACGGCGTGGCCCCAGGGCCGCGCCGCCCCGCGCACGGCACGAGGCGCGCTTACTGCCGCGCCGCCACAGTCGCCGCCCGCACCGCGCCGACCGCCTTCAAGATTTCCTCGCTGGTCGCGGGCGCGTTCAGCGGCGGATTGACCTTGTGGTCTCCCACGGCCGACACCGCATCGCGCACGGCAAAGAACACCGAGAACGGCAGCAGCAGCGGCGGCTCGCCGGTCGCCTTCGAACGATGGATGCTGTCCTCCGCATTGCGATTCTTGAACAGACGCACACGGAAATCGGGCGGCGTATCGTTGACGGTCGGGATCTTGTAGGTGGACGGCGCATGCGTCATCAGCTTGCCGCCGGCGTTCCACCACAGTTCTTCGGTCGTGAGCCAGCCCATGCCCTGGATGAACGCGCCTTCCACCTGGCCGACGTCGAGGGCCGGATTCAGCGACGCGCCCACGTCATGCAACGCGTCTGCGCGCAGCACGCGCATTTCGCCGGTCAGCGTATCGATCACCACTTCCGACACGGCCGCGCCGTACGAGTAGTAGTAGAACGGCCGGCCTTGCAGCTTCGATTGATCCCAGTAGAGCTTCGGCGTGGCGTAGAAGCCGTCCGACCAGAGCTGGACACGCGCGATATAGGCCTTCGCGATCACTTCTTCGAACGGCACGATCACCTCGCCGACCACCACGCGGTCGTGCACGAAACGCACTTCCGAGGCCGCCACCTGCCCTGCGCCGAAACGCTCGGCGGCAAAGGCCGACAGACGTTCGCGCAATTGGCGCGCGGCATCTTGCGCCGCCTTGCCGTTCAGGTCCGAACCGGTCGACGCAGCGGTCGCCGACGTATTGGCGATCTTGCTCGTATCGGTCGCCGTGACGCGGATGCGGTTAAAGCCGATGCCCAGTTCATGCGCGACGACCTGCGCGACCTTGGTGTTCAAACCCTGGCCCATTTCGGTGCCGCCGTGGTTCACCAGCACCGAACCGTCGGTGTAGATGTGCACCAGCGCGCCGGCCTGATTGAAGTGGGTCACGTTGAACGCAATGCCGAACTTGACCGGCGTGAGCGCCAGGCCCTTCTTCAGCACTTCGTTGTTCGCGTTGAACTCGTTGATTGCCGCACGGCGCGCACGGTATTCGCTGGTCGCTTCGAGTTCGTCGATCAGTTCGTGAATCACGTTGTCTTCGACCACCTGACCATACGGCGTCTGGTTGCGCTCGGTCTTGCCGTACAGATTGCGGCGGCGCACGTCGAGCGAATCCTCGCCCACCGACCGCGCGACGTTGTCCATGATGTACTCGATCGCGAACGCGCCTTGCGGACCGCCGAAGCCGCGAAACGCAGTGTTCGATTGCGTGTTGGTCTTGCCGCAGAAGCCGTCGATCGTTACGTCGGACAACCAGTACGCGTTGTCGAAGTGGCACAGCGCACGCGTCATCACCGGACCGGACAGGTCGGCGGAGAAGCCGCAACGCGAGGTCATGTCGACCGTGACACCGTCGATCACGCCCTTGTCGTCGTAGCCCACTTCATACGTATAGTGGAAATCATGGCGTTTGCCGGTGACCATCATGTCATCGTCGCGGTCCGGACGCAGTTTCACCGGGCACAACAGTTTCCATGCGGCCAGCGCCGCGCAGCACGCGAACAGACCCGATTGCGATTCCTTGCCGCCGAAACCGCCGCCCATGCGGCGGCATTCGATCAGCACATTGTGCGACGCCACACCCAACGCATGCGCGACCATGTGCTGCATTTCGGTCGGGTGCTGCGTCGAACAGTAGACGTGCATGCCGTCGTCGTCCTTCGGCACCGCGTAGGAAATCTGGCCTTCCAGATAGAACTGCTCCTGGCCGCCGAGCAGCATCTCGCCGGCTTCGCGACGCGCCGCACGGGCGATCTTCGTATCGGCCTCGCCGCGCGCGAGCTTCATCGGCGGCAGGACGTGCTGGTTCGCGGCGCGGGCCTGTTGCGCGGTAAGGATCGCGGGCAACTCTTCGTAGACCACGTCGGCGCGGCGCGCTGCGAGCCGGGCGATTTCATGCGAGGTCGCGACCACGATGAACATCGGCTGGCCGACGTATTGCACGACTCCGTCGGCGAGAATCGGATCGTCGCCGTGGATGATCGGGCCGACGTCGTTGACGCCGGGGATATCGCCCGCGGTGAAGATCGCGACCACGCCGGGCGTGGCGCGCACTTTGTCGAGCGACATCGAGACGATCTTCGCGTGCGCTTTCGACGACAGGCCGAGCGCGGCGTGCAGCGTGCCGGCGAGCGTCGGAATGTCGTCGGTGTAGGTGGCGCGACCGCTCACGTGCAAATGAGCGGACTCGTGCGGACGCGAGATGTGGACCTGGGTAAAGTCGTCGAGATCCTGAAGGTCTTTCAGGAACGGTTCGGCATGCTGATTCATTCTGGTGTTCTCCGTATCCTTGTGGCTTCTCAGGCGCTCGCGCCGGCCGGGGCGCAGGCAGCGGCAACTGCACGAACATCCAGCGCGCTCTTCGGCAGCGGATTGTTCGGACGTGTTTCGAGCCAGAAGCGGTACAACGTGTTCTTCGCCGCTTCAAGGCGGTAGTTGCTGGTCGCGCGCATGTCGCTAAGCGGCGCGTAGTCGTTGCCGAGCGCGAGCATCGCGGCCTGCGCGGTGGCTTCGTGCCATTCGGCGTCGCGCAGCACGGCTTCGGCGTGCGTCGCGCGCTTCGAGGTGGCGGCCATGCCGCCGAACGCAATGCGCGGCTCGCGGATCAAGTTGCCGTCGGCGATAAAGGAAAACGCCGCGCACACGGCCGAGATGTCCGAGTCGAACCGCTTCGACAGTTTGTAGGTACGGAACTGCAGGTTCTGGCGCGCGCCGGTGCGGGTCGGCACCTTGAGTCCGACGACGAACTCATGCTCCGCCATGTCCTTCTTCTGATACGCGAGGTACAGATCCTCGAGCGGCATGTCGCGTTCGATCTCGCCGCCGCGCACGATCACATGCGCGCCGAGCGCGATCAGGCCGGGCATCGAATCGCCGATCGGCGAGCCGTTGGCGATGTTCCCGCCGAGCGTGCCGGCATTGCGGATCGGCAGCGACGCGAAGCGTTGCCACATTTCGGTGAGTTCCGGATATTGCTTCGCGATTTCCGCGTACGCCTTTTCGACGGTCACGCCCGCGCCGATCTCGATCCAGTTGTCATTGGTTTCGAGCTTTTGCAACTCGGCGATCTGGCCGACGTAGACGATGTTGCCGAGCTCGCGCATCTGCTTGGTTACCCACAAGCCGATGTCCGTGCTGCCGGCGAGGATGCGGGCGGCCGGTTCGGCCTGCTTGATTTTCGCGAGCGCATTGACAGTGCGCGGCGCATCGAACTGCTGGCCGGCGTGCCGGTAGTGGAACGTGTCCTTGCGCTCAAGCGTGGCGAGCGTTTTCGACAGCGCTTCGACATTGACCGGCGCTTTCGGCGCGGGAGCTTCGAACATGCGCACGGCCGCGTCGACGATCGGACGATAGCCGGTGCAGCGGCACAGATTGCCGGTCAGCGCGTTGCTGATGTCGTCACGCGACGGCACGGTCTTGTTCGCGCAGCTATGTTCGTGGCCGTGTTTTTCGTACAGCGACCACATCGACATCACGAATCCCGGCGTGCAGAAGCCGCACTGCGAACCGTGGCACTCGACCATCGCCTCCTGCACCGGATGCAGCGAGCCGTCCGGCTGACGCAGGTCTTCGACAGTGAAAAGCGCTTTGCCGTCCAAGGTCGGCACGAACTGGATGCAGGCGTTCACCGCCTTGAAGTCGACGCCGCCCGCCTCGTTGCGCTCGCCGATCACGACCGTGCAGGCGCCGCAGTCGCCTTCGGCGCACCCTTCCTTGGTGCCGGTGCAATGCGCGTCCTCGCGCAAATACTGCAGGACGGTGCGGGTGACGGGCGCATCCTTGATCTCACGGATCGCGTTGCGGTGGTAAAAGCGAATCGGCTCAGTCATGTCTCGTTACTCTCAATGTTCTGTGTCCGTTGGGACGTGCTGCGATGATGGTTCGAAAACTATCACCGTCAATAAATACAACCCATAGCGGAGATCGCATGCGGGACATATTCGTGAAACGATATAGAGATGGGTTTGCCAGTCGATTAGCTTATGTTGACGTGGCCGTTTGGCGGCATTTTCGTGAAAATTGTTGAATTTTGGACACTATCGACCAGGCCTCTTGATCCGCCGCGGATGAAAAGGCCGCTCGCGCAGGGTGAGAACGAACCACTATAGGGCTCCGGCACCATTTTTTAGGCGCCGAAATTATTAAGCAAATCCTGCAGGGGAATCGGTTCCATGGGAAAATCACGCCTTCCCGCCGTTTTCAAGTCTCGTTTTCCCCATGTCCACCGACTCAGCGACACCTCGCAGCGAATTTGCGACGACTATCCAGATCATTCCGGTCGTCTTTTTCACATTTCTTTGCTACCTGACGATCGGAATTCCGCTGGCGGTGCTGCCTGGCTACGTCCACGACGACCTGGGTTACAGCGCGATCCTGGCCGGTGCGGCGATCAGCGTGCAGTACCTGGCGACGCTGGCATCGCGGCCGCTCGCCGGCCGTTCGGCCGACACGTTGGGGCCGAAGCGGACGGTGTCGATTGGTTTGCTGGGTTGCGGCGCGAGCGGGATTTTGCTGTTGCTGGCTGTGTTATGCGGGCGCTGGCCGGTGTTGAGCCTGGGATTGCTGGTGTGCAGCCGTCTCGTACTCGGTTTCGGCGAGAGCCTGTGCGGCACCGGCGCGATTTTGTGGGGCATCGGCCGGGTGGGCACGAGCCACAATGCCCGGGTGATTTCGTGGAACGGCATCGCGACTTACGGCGCGCTTGCGATTGGCGCGCCGCTCGGTGTCGCGATTGCGCACTCGATCGGGTTCGCCGCGTTGGGCATTCTGGTGATTCTGCTGGCGGCGCTCGGTTTTTATCTGGCACGGCCCATCGCGCCGGTACCGATCGTGCATGGCGAGCGGATGTCGTACCGGAGCGTGCTCACGCGGGTACTGCCGCATGGGATCGGGTTGGCACTGGGCTCGGCCGGCTTTGGGTCGATTGCGACGTTCATCACGCTGTTTTATGCCGCGCGGCACTGGCCCAATGCGGCTTTGTCGTTGACTGTGTTCGGCACGCTGTTCATTGGCGCGCGCCTGTTGTTCGCCAACACGATCAAGGCCTACGGTGGGTTCCGGGTCGCGATTGCTTCGTTTTCGTTTGAATGCGCCGGACTGTTGATGTTGTGGCTGGCGCCTGAGCCGCATATCGCCCTTGCGGGGGCGGCCTTGACCGGGTTTGGGTTTGCTTTGGTGTTCCCTGCTCTCGGCGTGGAAGCGGTTGGGCTCGTGCCGCCCGCTAGCCGCGGCGCGGCTTTGTCGGCTTATTCGGTGTTTCTCGATCTCTCGCTGGGGATTACCGGGCCATTGGCCGGCTATATCGCTGGGGAGTTCGGATATGCACAGGTGTTTCTGTTTGCAGCAGTGGCTTCAGCAATGGCGGTCGTGCTGTCGGCGGTGATGTATCTGCGGTATTCGCGGGCGCCCAATGCGCCTGCGGCGACCTGATTTTTCGCGTCTGCTTGAACACAAACAAGCATGCAGACAAACAACCGCCACCACAGGCAAAACCCTCACTTCCCTTCCGACAACCCACGCTCAAGCGCCGCCACGCCAGCCGGCAACTCAACCTTAACGCCAAGGTCCACCATCGTTCGCCCGAGCGCGTGCAAGGTTCTGAACAGGTTGTGCTCCCGGCACTGCTCGCCCATCTGTCCGATACGTACGATCGGCAAACCGAACGAACCCGAGATTTCCACCTGGTGATGCCGCGAGATGTGGCCGCAGATATCCGCAGGACTCAAGCGCTCCGGCACGACGATGCCGACCACCGAGTTCAGCCGGCAAGGCGCCGGTGCATAGAGCTGCAAGCCCAGCGCAGTGATCCCCGCCTGAAGCGCCACCGAGCACTTCAAGTGGCGCGCAAAGCGCTTTTCGAGCGTCTCCGCGCACACGAGACGCAGCGCCTCGTGCAGTGCCAACACACCCGACACCGGCGCCGTGTAGTGATAGCCGGCGTTGTGCCAGAAATTTTCCGCAAGCGACGCGTCGAGGCACCAGTGCGCGTTCGGCGCCGTGCGGCCTTTCACGCGCGCCCATGCCTCATCCGAAAACGCGATCAGCGAAACACCCGGAATCGACGACAAACCCTTCTGCCCGCCCGTAATCACCGCATCGATACCCCACGCGTCCATCTCCAGCGGCATCGTGCTCAACGTACACACCGCGTCGACGATAACCAGCGCACCGGCTGCTTTCGCGAGCGCCGCAATGTCCTTCAAATGATGGTTCCACACGGTATTGGACGTCTCGCCCTGCACTACCGTGACGATCTCCGGGCGCTCGCGGCGAATCGCCTCGGCGACCTTTTCAAGGCTCGCTACTGTGCCGTCCTCCACGTCGAGCATGGCAACGTGCGCGCCGACGCGCCGCCCCATCTCCGCCATCCGCTCGCTGAAAAAACCGTTCCTGATGCTCAGCACTTTCGTGCCTTCCCAAGCGAGGTTGGAGATCGCCATTTCCATCGCGGCAGAACCCGGCCCCGCCACCCCCAGCACCCACTTCGAATTCGTCTGAAATACGTAGCGCGCCATGGTCTTTACCTGGCCGATCACCTTCACCATCGTGCTGCCCAGGTGATTGATCACCACCGTATTAGCCTTGGCAACCGCCGCGGGAATCGGCACGGGGCCGGCGCCCATCATCAGCAACGGCTCTTCGGGAAGAATGGCGTCGAGCGACTCGACAACCGGACAGGGCACAGTGTAGGAAACGGGTGCGGCAGATGTGGATGAAGTCGGCATGATCGGCACGTAAATGTCAGGGCGCAAAGGAACAAGCGGCCCCGCCAGCAATGACACTGGCGGGGCCGTTCGTCCGATCATTCACCGATCCGCGCGATTGCGCAAGTTTTTTCACTTCACCTTGGACTTATCGAGCTTCTTGCCGGTTGCTGCGTTATACCGCTCGACATATTCCTCGATCAGCTTGCGCATCGCGCGGCCGATCTGCCGATAGTCCGACTCGTTCAGATTGGCTAGCGACACCCGTCCCGACGGATGCTGCGTACCGAAGCCGCGGCCCGGCAGCAACACCACGCGCGCTTCGCGCGCGAGGCGGAACAGCAATTCGGACGGCTCGGTGTTCTTCAGCAGCCAGTCGACGAACTCGCGCCCGAACATGCGCTCGCCGAGGAACTCGATGTCGAGAATCGTGTAGTAGTCGACCTGGTTCGGATCGTTGTCCTCGAACGAAATGCCAACCTCTTCGTACAGCGCCTGCTTGCGCTTGCGGATCAGGCGCTTCAACGCGTTCTTGTACGCGTCGGGCGTATCCATCAGCGAGAACAGCGAGAACAACACCATCTGCACCTGCTGCGGCGTCGACAAACCCGCCGTGTGATTCAGCGCGACAGTCCGGCTGTCGGCGACCAGCCGGTCGATGAGCTTGAGCTTTTCCGGTTCGGTCGTGATCGATTCATAACGTTCGTGCAACTGCTTCTTCGTGTCCTTCGGCAGTTCGGCGATCAGCTTGTCGAGCACGTTGTCGCGATGCGTCGCGATCACACCGAGACGCCAGCCGGTCGCGCCGAAATATTTCGAGTACGAGTACACCAGAATCGTGTTCTTTGGGCACAGCGCAAACAGCGAGACGAAGTCGTCGGCGAAGGTGCCGTACACGTCGTCGGTCAGAAGGATCAGATCGGGGCGCTCCTTCACAATCTCCGCGATGTATTCAAGGCTCTGCGTGTCCATCTTCACCGAGGGTGGATTGCTCGGATTCACAAGGAAGAACGCCTTCACCTTTGGATCGCGCAATTTGTCGAGTTCCTTCTTCGAATACTGCCAGCCGTTGGCGACGTCAGCTTCGACATTCACGACGTTCAGCTGATAGTCGTTCAGGCGCGGAATTTCAATGTACGGCGTGAAGATCGGTAAGCCAAGCGCAATCGTGTCACCCGGCTTGATCAGGTGATTCTCGCGCATCGTGTTGAAGATGTACGTCATCGCCGCCGTGCCGCCTTCCACCGCGAACACGTCGAACTCGCCGACAAACGGGTGGTTGCCGATCATCTCCTTGCGCAGATACTGCCCGACAATCAGTTCGGACAACTTGAGCATCCGGTCCGGCACCGGATAGTTCGACGCGAGAATCCCCTCGCACATTTCATAGAGGAAGTCGCCCGCGGAGAGTCCAAGCTGATCGCGCACATACGACACGGCGCCACGCAGAAAGTCGATGCCGGGCACGCCCTTGTATTCGCGCAGGAACAGATCGAAGCGTTCCGTGAGCCCTTCGCGGCGCGGGAAACCGCCGACCCCCTCGGGCATGAATGCAAACGAACGCTCCGATTCGCGCATCGCAAAGAGACCGAGTTGCCAGAAACCGTGGCGCGGAATCGTCGCGAGGAAGTTGGGATTGCCACGGCCGGCGTTGAGCATCGATGCGTTAGCTGCACGCTCTACCGCGCCGCCGCCGGCGGCCTTGATCAGTTCGTCCTTGAGTTCGAACGGGCTGAGCGCCGCAAAGCCGGCTTGGGCCATGTCGCCTTGTTTCTTGCCGCTTTTCTCTTTTGCCATGATGCGTTCTCCAATGTGCAAGTGAATGACGCCGGCGTCGCGCGTGATCGTTCAGTTGACGCCGGCGTGCAGAGATCGATAAATGTGTGCGCCAGACCAGACTGAGCCAGGCTAAACCAGGCCGACCACGAGCGGTCCGAGCAGTGTCAATGCGACGTTCGCAATCGCATACGTGATCGCGAACGGCACGGTCGGCACGGCGCTTTCCGCCTTGTCGAGCACGCCGCCGAATGCCGGGTTCGCGCTGCGCGAGCCTGACAGTGCTCCGGCCAGAATTGCCGCGTTTTTGTAGCCCAGCACGTAGCGGCCGAACAGCATCGTCAGCAGCAGCGGGAACAACGTGACGAACACGCCGAGCAGGAAGATCGTCATGCCGCTCGCCTTGACCGTCACGACCGCCTGCAAGCCGGAATTCAAGCCGACCACCGCAACGAACGCCGCGAGACCAAAGTCCTTCAACAACTGCGAAGCCGCTGTCGGCATCACGCCGTACATCGGGTGCTTGCCGCGCATCCAGCCGAACAGCAAACCGGCCAGCAGGCAGCCGCCACCCGAGCCGAGCGTGAGCGGAATGCCGCCCACGCTGATGACGATCAGCCCGATCAGCAGACCGAGCACGAGGCCGACGCCCATATAGATGAAGTTGGTCTTGTTGCTATACGGCAGCTCGTAGCCGGCGGCATCGACGGCGCGTTTGGTGTCTTTCGGCGAACCGTAGAAGGTGATCACGTCGCCATGCTCGAGCCTGGTTTCGGGCAGGATCGGCAGTGGCTGGCCAGCACGCGAGACGCTCTGGATGTAGACGCCGTGGCGCATGTCGCGATCCACGACTTCGCGTGCGGCGGCGATCGTCGTGTGGTTCATGCCTTTGCGTGTGAACACGCCTTCGCGCGTCTGCATCACGACGCCAATGTCCTCGACGTTGGCGATCTCGTTGCCGTTCGCGCCGAATGCGACCACCGCCTCGCGGCGGCCCACCACCAGCACTTCGTCGTCGAGTTGCAACGCAAGGTCGGCCGTCGGCTCGAGGTTCTTGCCATCACGCTTGATCCGCTCGACCGTCAACATGTCCTGATGCAGGGTCTCGACTGCCTTGACCGTTTTCCCGGCGCTGACATCGATTCTGTACGCACGCCCCACCAGTTCGGGTAATGCACGAATCTGCCCCGCGCCGAGTGACGACGAACCTGCTGACAGTTCGCGCTCCGCTTCGATCGACGCCTCGCGCAGCCCTTGCCCCATGAATTTCGGCAAGATGTTCACGCAGACGATGATCGCGCCGAGCGAGCCGAACACGTAGGTCACGGCGTACGCGATTGCTACGTCGGATTGCAGCGACTTGACCTGATCGACGGGCAGACCGAGACGCGCGATTGCGTCGCCGGCCGTGCCGATAATCGCCGACTGTGTCAGCGCGCCGCCCGCGAGCCCTGCTGCGAGGCCCTTGTTCAGATGGAACAGCTTCGCGCAAACCACCACGGTGATCAGCGCGGAGACGGCAAGAAACACCGCCATCGCGATCTCACGCAGCGTCTTGCGGTTCAGCGAGTTGAAGAAGCCCGGCCCGGAGTCGTAGCCAACCGCATAGATGAATACGGCGAACATCACCGATTTCACGCCGTTGTCGATCGTCACGCCTGCCTGGCTGATTACGACCGCGGCCAGCAATGAACCGCCCACACCGCCTAACTGGAATTTGCCGAAGTTGATCTGCCCGATGAAGTAGCCGGCTGCAAGCGACAGAAACAGCGCGATCTCGGGTGATTTCTGAAAAATGTGATGTAGCCATTCCATCATGCCCTCGCTAGATATAGTTTGCAATGCTGAGTACTTTGTGCTGGGTGCTGCATATGCATACGGACCTCACGGCATCCGCATGCACTCGACCGCGCGCCACGCCGCGCGCAGTCCATCTGGCCGCCTAGCCGAACTTCCCGGCGAGGCCGACTACGATCGGCCCCATCAACGGCAACAGAATGTTCGAGAGTGCATAGGTGATCGTGTAGCCGATCACCGGCGTCGAATTGCCGGTCACGCCGACCAGCGCGCTGATCGCCGGCGTACTGCATTGCTGGCCGGCAATGGCGCCAAGCAGCATGGGCGTTTCGAGCTTGAGAAACACGCGGCCGATCCAGAGCGACAGCAAACCGGGCACGAGCACCATCAGAATGCCGGCGACAGGCAGCGCCAGACCGTATTCGCGCACCAGCTTGATGGCATCGGGTCCTGCCGATAGCCCAACGGCGGCAATGAAGGTGGCAAGGCCGAAATCCTTGAGAATTTGCGCGGCAGCCGAAGGCAAGGAACCGACCAACGGATGGCGCGAGCGGATCCAGCCGAACAGCAGCCCCGAGAGCAGACAGCCGCCGCCCGTGCCGAGCGCGATCGACACGCCGCCGATGCGTCCGCCGAGATGGCCGATCGCCATGCCGGCCAGCACGCCCAGGCCTAGATAAACGAAGTCGGTTTTCAGGGTCGCGGGGAGCACGTAGCCCAGACGCCGCGCGCCACGTTCGATGTCGGCCTTCGCGCCCACCAGCGTCAGCACGTCGCCGCGATTGAGCTCGGTGCCGGGCAGCGCGGGCACCGTGGTTTCGAGCCGCGTGACGGCCGCGATATAGACGCCGCGCCCTTCTTCCGGCTTCGCCCGTTCGCGCACCTGCGCAACCGTCAGGCCGTGCGCCTCGCGGCGCGTCAGCACGACGTCGAGTTTCTCCACCATGAACTGGCCGAAGCCGGCGTCCGCCACCTCTTCGCCGAGGCTCGCCGCCGCGGCCACGATCGCTTCGCGCCGCCCAGCCACGAGCAGCAGGTCGCCAGCGGCCAACGCCAGTTGCGGCTCGGCCGGCACGTCGGCTCCGTCGCGCCGAACCCGCTCGATGGTCAGGTTGAAGCCGTGCGTCTGTTCGAATGCAAAGATCGTCCCGCCGGCCGCCTTACCGGCCCGGAATGCGCGCCCCACGAGCGCCGGCGCCGCGGCCCGCTGACCCTCGCCGAAGGCGCCGTCGCCGCCGAGCTTGCGCCACACGCGCTCGGCTTCATCGCGCAAATTGACGCGCAGCAGCAACGGTGCGAACTGGCTGGTGAACAGGACGATGGTGACCAGTCCGAACAGGTAGCTCACGCTGTATGCGGTCACGATATTGGCCTGCAAACGCAGCGTCTCGGCGTCGCTGAAGCCGAGCTTGGCGATCGCCTCGGAAGCCGTGCCGATCACGGCCGACTCTGTCGCGGCGCCGGCCAGCAAGCCGGCCGCCGTGCCGGCGTCGAGCCGCATCACGAAGACCGCGATCATGATCAGCAGCAGCACCGACACGATCTCGACCACCGACAGCAAGCCGTAGCGCCAGCCCCGGCCAATATTGGCAAAGAACTGCGGGCCGCCGGTGAAACCCAGCGCGAAGATAAACAGCGCGAATGCGATGTTCTTCAGATCGGGGGCAAGCCGCGCGCCCGTTTGACCCAATATCAAGGCCACGATCAACGTGCCGCAGACGCCCCCGAGCTGAATTGGCCCCATGCGAAACGAACCAATGAAATATCCGATTGCAAGGCTTGCGAACAGCGCGATCTCCGGTTGAGATCTCAGCAATTCACCGATCATGTTGGCTCGCCGATTTACGGTTTATTAGCAGAGAGATGAAAAACTCTCTCTGGAATTTGAAGCGAATTCGCTCCGAGCCGCCACAACTCGGAAATAACGCATCCGGCATAACCGGATTCCATTGAATGGAAACTTTATGGCAATGGCATGACGCTGTTGGCGTCAAAAAAAACATGCCGCAATGCAGCAACGATGGCGAAATAGTTTTCAGCAAGCTCGACAGTCACGCATTCCTCGCGAAGTTGTCTAACGCATTTAAAAAGACATGTCCTGCTGGTGGCCAGTTTTCAGCACGATATGTTCGTGCATTTTCGAAACCTCTTTTTTAATAAATATTGTAGTTCGACACGGCTGTCAATATGATTTTCAATTGCAGCCATTTGCGCTTCGCAAAAGAGGATATTTAGTAAATGCCGATATGGTTTTCAGACTGCGCATCGCGCGCGGAGGTCATTACCCCTATAGGGCGATATACTGACCCGCCCGCATGCCGTGCCGTAAGTCGAAAATGAAGCATGGCGCGATGCCGATCAATACCGGGCGCGGCGGCCTTGTCGAAAGCAATGCGCTGAGCGGCGCGTTGAAGGACGGCCAGCTCGGCCATCTCGGGCTCGACGTGTACGAGGAAGAAGGCGGCCTCTTCTTCGAGGACCACTCGAACCCGCCGTTGCAGGACGACGTGCTGGCAAGCCGGCACGCCGCGCAATGTCGTGCCGGCGCGAAGTTAGGCGTTGCCGCCGCCATCCACCGTGGTCGGGCGGATCGCCGTGCGGGCGTCGTCCGGGGCGCCGCACATCTCGCGCAGCAAGGCCGCCTCGCGCTCGTGCACTTCCACCGGAAACCAGCGCGCGCCCGCGTCGACCAGATAACGCGCACGATGCTGGCCATTGCGGAACGCCACCACGCCTTCGCGCTCGATACCGAACCAGCCCAGCAGACCGGGCGCGCGACGCGTCGAAATCGTCACATACGGCATCTGCGGAATGCGCGAATTGTCCGGATCGAGAAACTCGCGAATGCCTCGCACCTTGCCCGCATGCCATTCGGTGACCGGCTTCAAGACATAGTTGGTGTTGTCGCGATCGGCGCATTCCAGCAGTTTGCGCGCGTCGACCATGACCACCCGATGGCGCGTGCTGTCAGTCACGAAAACGCGTTTCAGGCGCACATGGTCGTACCATGGATGGTCATGCAGAGGCACGGTCCAGACAGTCTCGGCTAAGGCCGGCGCGGCTGCGGGCGATGAATTGGGCAAGGGCAAAGACAGGCTCGATGAGCTAGCTAAAAAACGCCAGCGCGTTAAAAGAGCGCTAACGCTACGAGCGGATTGTGAAAGATGCATGACAACCAACGGTATTAGTCGAACTGCATGAGCATCCGCCTTGAGCAGCCGGACGCAAACCTTTACGGACACAACGATGATAACCCCGCAAAATTCGAATCAACACGTGCGCATCGAAGCCAACGAGGACACCGGCATCGCCACCATCGTGCTCGACCGGCCTGCTCGGCGCAATGCGGTCGACCGTCCTACCGCGCAAGCGCTCACCGCCGCCTTCCAGCGTTTCGAAGCGGAGCCGGCATGGCGCGTGGCCGTGCTGTTCGGCGCGGGCGGCACCTTCTGCGCCGGCGCGGATCTCAGCGCGCTCGCGGAGGAGACCCGCCGCAACGAGCTGCACGCCGACGGCAGCGGTCCCGGCCCAATGGGACCGACGCGCATGAGCTTCAGCAAACCGGTGATCGCCGCGATTGCCGGATATGCGGTCGCGGGCGGCCTCGAACTGGCCGCGATGTGCGATCTGCGCATCGTCGAAGAAGATGCGGTGCTCGGCGTGTTCTGCCGGCGCGTCGGGATTCCGCTGATCGACGGCGGCACGATCCGCTTGCCGCGTCTGATCGGGCTATCGCGGGCGCTCGACCTGATTCTGACCGGCCGCCCGGTGCAAGCGCAGGAAGCGCTCGGCTTCGGTCTCGCCAACCGCGTCGTGCGTAAGGGTGAAGCACGCGCGGCGGCGGAACAGTTGGCCGCTGAACTGGCGGCCTTTCCGCAGGCGGCGCTGCTGGCGGACCGCCGCTCCGCGTTGGAAAACAGCACACTCGATGATCTCGCCCTGGCGCTGCGGCGCGAAGGCGCCAGCGGCTATCCGGCGGTATTCGACGAGGGCGTTGCAGGCGCTGCACATTTCGCCGAAGGCGCCGGCCGTCACGGCAACACTTTCAAGTCGGACGAAAGCACCTCATAAAACAGCGTCATTCCGTTGGGCAGTGCGCTTCAAAGCGCATTGCCCGGCGCACTCCACAGCGCTCCAAGGCAGCTTTCAACAAGAAACAACAGCCAGCTTGACGCTCAGCAAGGCGGTTTTGACTTAGGTAGAATCCCCTACTGTTTTCCCCTCGCATGGCGCATGCGTTCTCGCCCCGAAAAATGCGCGCCTGCCGCACGACGCTTCCCGTCGTGCCGATTCACGCTCCGTCATCATGCCTTTACCCCTGCTCGCCCTTGCCATTGCCGCTTTTGGAATCGGTACCACTGAATTCGTGATCATGGGGCTGCTGCCCGATGTCGCGCGCGATCTGTCCGTGTCGATCCCGGCGGCCGGCATGCTGGTGTCGGCTTATGCGCTCGGCGTCACCATCGGCGCGCCGATCGTCGCGATCGCCGTGGCCAACATGCCGCGCAAAAAGGCGTTGATGAGCCTGATCGGCGTCTTTATCGTCGGCAACCTGCTGTGCGCGATCGCGCCCGGCTACGCGGTGCTGATGGCCGCGCGCATCGTCACGGCGTTTTGCCATGGCGCGTTCTTCGGCATCGGTTCGGTAGTCGCGGCCGGTCTGGTCGCGCCGAACCGCCGCGCGCAGGCCATCGCGCTGATGTTCACCGGCTTGACGCTCGCCAACGTGCTCGGCGTGCCGCTCGGCACAGCGCTCGGTCAGGCGGTGGGCTGGCGCGCGACCTTCTGGGCTGTGACCGGCATCGGCATTCTTGCCGCGGGCGCGCTCGCCGTATGCCTGCCGGCGAAGATCGAGATGCAGAAGGCGAGCCTCGTGCGCGAGTTCAGCGTGTTGAAGAACCCGCAAGTGCTGATGGTGCTCGGCATCAGCGTGCTCGCGTCGGCCAGCCTGTTTTCCACCTTCACCTACATCACGCCGATTCTCGAAGACGTGAGCGGTTTCACGCCGCACGCGGTCACGTTCGTGCTGTTGTTGTTCGGCCTCGGCTTGACGGTGGGCAGCACGCTCGGCGGCAAGCTCGCGGACTGGCGGCTGATGCCCTCGCTGGTCGCGTTTCTGCTGGCGATCGTTGTCATCCTGACCATTTTCGCCGGCACCATGCACGCTGAGATCCCGGCCATGATCACGATCTTCGTGTGGGGCGTTCTGGCCTTTGCGATTGTGCCGCCGCTGCAAATGCTAATCGTCGACCGCGCGAGCCATGCGCCGAATCTGGCGTCGACCCTGAATCAAGGCGCGTTCAACCTCGGCAATGCAACGGGCGCGTGGCTCGGCGGCATGGCGATCGGCGCGGGCGCGCCGCTCACCACGCTGCCGTGGGTCGGCGTGGCGACCTCGATCGGTGCGCTGGCGCTGACGCTGTGGTCGGTGTCGATCGACCGGCGCGCGCAACGGATGGCGGTAGCCGGGTAGGCTCGAACAGCTGCCGCCCCAAAGCCAACGGCCGCATCTCCGAAGGCGACACTCGTTCGCGCTCATCTTGGTTTTACCCAATCCGCACACAGGTGCGAATGACCCGCGGCCGTAGTAGCATCTCGGCCGATGAAAGTCATCTTCACTCGCGATTTCCTCGCGCTGATCCTGAGTGTTGCCGTCGTCGGACTCGGCAGCGGCGCCACGCTTCCCCTCACCGCCCTCGCGCTGACGCAAGCCGGCTATGGCACCGACGTGGTCGGCCTCCTGACCGCCGCGCAAGCGGGCGGCGGCCTTGTCGTCGTGCCGGTGGCCGGCTGGATCGCGGCGCGCTTCGGCGGGCGCCAGGTGATCGTCGGCGCGGTGCTGGTGGTGGCGCTGGCAACCGCGCTGATGCAACTCACATCGAACCTGTGGCTCTGGGCGGTGTTGCGCGTGCTGTGCGGCGCGGCGCTGATGCTGCTCTTCACGATCAGCGAAGCATGGGTCAACCAGCTCGCCGACGACGCCACCCGCGGCCGGGTCGTCGCGATTTACGCAACCCACTTCACGCTATTCCAGATGGCGGGCCCGGTGCTGGTGAGCCAGATCGCTGACTTCATGCACTGGCGCTTCCTGATTTGCGGCGCGCTCTTCCTGCTGGCCTTGCCGGCGCTCGCCAGCATCCGCAAGACGCCGCAGGCGTCGGAGGATGAACACGCGGCGCACGGCAGCTGGCGTCATGTGCTGCCGCAGATGCCGGCACTCGTGATCGGCACGGGCTTTTTCGCGTTGTTCGACACGATCGCGCTATCGCTACTGCCGCTCTTCGCGATGTCGCACGGCATAACGAGCGAGGTGGCCGTGCTGTTCGCGTCGGCCCTGCTGCTCGGCGACACGACGCTGCAGTTTCCGATCGGCTGGCTCGCCGACCGGCTCGGCCGCGAACGCGTACATGTCGGCTGCGGTGTGATCGTGGTGGTGCTGCTGCCGTTGCTGCCCTGGGCGATCAATTCGCCGTGGCTGTGCTGGCCGTTGCTCTATGTGCTCGGCGCGACCGCTGGGGCGATCTATACGCTGTCGCTGGTCGCCTGCGGCGAGCGGTTTCGCGGTGCCGCGCTGGTGTCGGCGAGTTCGCTGGTGGGGGCGTCCTGGAGCGCGGCCAGTTTCGGTGGGCCGCTGGTGGCCGGCGCGCTGATGAAGGGTGTCGGCAACGATGCGATGGTCGGCGTTCTGCTGGCCGGTGCCCTCGCGTTTCTTGCTGCCGCGCGGTGGGAGAAGCGGCGTGCGCCGGCGGGGGCGATCGGCTGACGGTCGGGCTGCGGGGCTGCGCCGCTGTCGTGTGATTGCGCTGTTGCATGCCCCGATGCTGGTACGCAAACGGGGAAGCCGCAATGGCTTCCCCGTTTTTATTGCGCGTCCTTCTTCCGCGTTACTTCTGCGCCGGCAGAATCTCCCCAACACACGTGCCGAACCCCACGCGGTACCCATCACCCTGGCACCATCCGGCAAGCGTTAGTTCGTCGCCGTCTTCGATAAACCCTCGCGTGCCGCCTTCCTTCAGCTCCAATGGATTCTTGCCGTTCCATGTGGACTCGAGCAGGCTGCCGCATGAGTCGGCCGTCGGGCCGCTGATCGTGCCCGAACCCATCAGATCGCCAACCCGCGTATTGCAGCCCGATACCGTGTGATGCGCGAGCTGTTGCGCCATCGTCCAGTACATGTACTTGAAGTTGGTCCGCGAGATCGTGGTTGCCTGCTTTGCCGTCTTCGGCCGCAGCGTCACTTCCAGCGAGATGTCGAACGCGTGCTTACCGTCGTGGCGCAAGTAGGCCAGCGGTTGCGGCTCCTGCGTCGGCTGCTCGACGCGGAACGGTTCAAGCGCGTCGAGCGTCACGATCCACGGCGAGATCGTCGTCGAGAATGTCTTCGCATTGAACGGGCCGAGCGGCACGTATTCCCATTGCTGAATATCGCGCGCGCTCCAGTCGTTGAGCAGCACCATGCCGAAGATGTGCGCTTCGGCATCGGCACAGGCAATCGGCTCGCCCAGTGCATTGCCGCCGCCGATCACGAAACCCGTCTCCAGTTCGATATCGAGCTTGCGGCATGCGCCGAACACCGGACGTTCCTGATCCGGCAGTTTCAACTGGCCGTTGGGCCGCCGCACCGGCGTCCCGCTCACCACCACCGACGATGCGCGCCCGTTGTAGCCGATCGGCATCTCCGACCAGTTCGGCAACAGCGCATTCTTCGGATCGCGAAACATCGAGCCGACATTCGTCGCATGCTCCTTCGACGAGTAGAAATCGGTGTAGCCTGGAATCTGCACGGGCAGATGCAGTTGCGCGCCGGCCTGACGCACGAGTGCTTTCGAACGCAAGGCGGCGTCGTCGCGCAAGGTCGCGGTGTCGCGCGCCAGCAGATTGCTCAACTGGATGCGCACGCTGCGCCATGCATCGCGGCCAAGCGAGATGAAATCATTGAGGGTGTCCTGCTCGAACGCCTGGTCCTTCGTCGCGATCAATTGATCGGCCGAGGTGATCGGGAGCTTGAGCAGGCCGGCGGACTTGAGGACAGACAGATCGACGATCTCGTCGCCAATCGCCACGCCCACGCGGCGCGCCGCGTTGGTCTTGTCGCTGAAGATGCCGAATGGCAGGTTCTGGATCGAAAAATCGTTGGTCGAGTCGTTAGCCGACTCGACCCAGCTCTTGCGCGACGGATCGAGCGTCGCCTGAAGATCGCTCAATGCGCTCATCGTTGCTCCGGGTTGAAGTGTTTCTTGAGACCTTGCCAGCACTCGTAGTAATCCGCCTGCAGTTGCGCCGTTTCGAGTGCGAAGCGGGTCGGTTTGATCAGCGTGCGCGTTTCGAACATGAAGGCCATCGTGTCGCCGACTTTCTTCGGCGTGGACGTATCGCTATGCGATGCTTTCTCGAAGGTGTCCGCGTCCGGCCCATGACCGGACATGCAGTTGTGCAGACTCGCGCCGCCCGGCACGAAGCCCTCGGCCTTCGCGTCGTACACGCCGTGCACGAGGCCCATGAATTCGCTCGCGACGTTGCGATGGAACCAGGGCGGACGGAACGTATCTTCCGCCGCGAGCCAGCGCGGCGGGAAAATCACGAAATCGATCGTATCGACACCCGGCGTGTCGCTCTGCGATTGCAGCACCAGAAAGATCGACGGGTCCGGATGGTCGAAGCTGATCGAGCCGATCGCATTGAAGCGGCGCAGATCGTATTTGTACGGCGCGTAGTTGCCGTGCCACGCCACCACGTCGAGCGGTGAATGGCGGATATCCGCGCGCCACAGGTTGCCGTTCATCTTGGCGACGAGTTCGAAGTCGCCTTCGCGGTCTTCGTAAGCAGCATGCGGCGTGAGGAAATCGCGCGGATTGGCGAGCCCGTTCGAGCCGATCGGGCCGAGATCCGGCAGACGCAGCAGCGCGCCGAAGTTCTCGCAGATATAGCCGCGCGCGGCGCCGTCCGGCAGGCTCACCGCGAAGCGCACGCCGCGCGGGATCACCGCGATCTCGAACGGTTCGACGTCGAGTTGGCCCATTTCGGTGGCGATATGCAGGCGGCCTTCCTGCGGCACGATCAGCAATTCGCCGTCGGCGCTGTAGAAGAAGCGATCCTTCATCGAGCGATTCGCTGCGTACAGGTGGATCGCGCAGCCGTTCATCGCTTCGGCTGATCCGTTGCCGGCCATCGTCACCCAGCCATCGACGAAATCAGTCGGCTCAGTGGGCATCGGCAATGCGTCCCAGCGCAACTGGTTGGGCGGCGTAGGTGGCACCTCGGCGAAGTTGGCGACGAGCCGGTCCGACGGTAGCTGCGTGAACGGCTTGTGGACCGCCGCCGGGCGAATCCGGTACAGCCACGAACGGCGGTTGTGTCCACGCGGCGCAGTGAATGCGGTGCCCGACAATTGCTCGGCGTACAAGCCATAGGCCGCGCGTTGCGGCGAATTGCGGCCTTCGGGCAGCGCGCCCGGCAAGGCCTCCGTGGCGAATTCGTTCGCGAAGCCCGACTGATAACCCGGCTCGATTTCGAGCCGCGAGCCAGCGGTATTCGGTGTGCGGGTTTGGGTATCCATGCAAGGTTCTCCGTTAATACTTGATCTGGCGGCGTGCGCTGTCTGCCTCAGGCCGCCCGCGGCCCGGATGGGCCGCCGTGTCGCCGTGTCGCCGCGGCCAGCGCGATCGCCAGCAAGGCGGCGCACAGAATCGGCACCACAGTCGCGCTGCAATTTACGTATAGTAAAATGAATTACGAATAGTGAAATTAACGTATACCCTGGAAGCTAGCGGCGAAAACCCCGGCAGCCCGCTGTGACAAGCGTTCGGCCGATAACGTTATGAGCATTTTGTTCAAGTGCGCGCGACGCGGACTGCTACCATCAGTGCATGCGGCGACCGAGTCGCGTTGCCGAGCGCCGAGTTCGCACCTATCGCCATCCATTCGCCTACATGATTCCGCCGACCATCCCCAGCCTGATTGCCCGCGCCGCCGATCACCCGTTTCTTGGCGAACACCTGGTAATGGGAACAGGTGTGCATAGCGAGGTCGCGCTGGCGCAGTGCGACGGCTTCGAACTCGCCAGTGCCTATGAGCCGATCTTCGACATCAGCGTGCATGCGTTGGCGCAGTCGTTGTCGTCGGGCGCCGAAGGCGTGGATCGTTTCGGCGATGAACTCGGGTTTCAGGCGGTCACGCGGCGTCTCGACGGCGAGCCCTTTGATGTCTTCGATCCCTTCGACCGTATCGCCGACGATCAGGAACTGGTCGCGCTAGACCGCATGTCACGCGCACTGCACGCAATCAATTTCTTCGGCGCGCAGCGTCACGGGCTGCTGTTTCTGCGGGTGCACGAACGCCTGCTCAAGAGCGTCAAGTACGATCACGGACGGCATTTCTCGAGCGTGCTGTTGTCGTTCGGACTGAACCCGTCGCGCGTGGTCATCGAGTTGCCGGCGGCTGCGGTCGCGCATAAGACATTCCTCGGCTATCTGACCAAGAGTTATCAGCGCTACGGCTTCAAGGTGGCGGGGAATCTTTCGAACGCGGGGCAGATTCTGTCGGTGTCGGAAACGGCGCGGCTCGACTTCATCAAGATGGATGCGGCGATCGCGTTGCGCGATGCGATGGTAAAGCCGCTAGTCGGCTATGCGAGCCGGCTGCGGATTCCGCTGATCTTCAATCGGGTGGTGGATGAGCCGCAATTCCTCGCGCTGCAGCAGTACGATGTGCGCTTCGTGCAAGGGCCTTTGTTCACCGCGCATTATCATGATCGGGCGGCGTGATTGAATTAGCCTGGGGTTAGCTGCCAACGCTTCAGCCGGTATCCCCCAAACGGCGCGCTAGCGCCTTCAGGCGCGGCGCCACGTTTTCCCGAAACACCTCCTCCCCCATCGACGACGCCGGCCCGCTGCAACTCAGCACCAGCCAGCGGCCCTCGCGCGGCTCGCGAAACGGCACCGCGACCGCGTTCACGTCGTCGTGCCACGCGCGGAACGAATAGCAGCAGCGTTCCTGCGCGAAGGCTTCGATTTCCTTTTCGGCATCCGCCAGCAAGGCAGCGCCCTCTTTGCCGGCGGCCTTCTTAAGCTCGACCAGCAACGCGGCGCGCACGTCCAATGGCTGCACCGCCAGATACGCGCGCCCCATCGAACTCGTCAGCATCGACAGTTTTGAACCGGAGGCGAGTCCGAGCGTCAGCGCGGTTTCGCTGCGGATCGTCTCCAGATAGATCATGTCGAGGCCGTCGCGGCACCCGAGCGACACCGCCGCGCCCACCTCGCGAGCGAAGGCGCGCATATGTGGACGCGCGAGTTCGAGCGTGTCGGTGCCCGAGAGCAGCGCGAAACCTAGCGACAGCACGCCGGCGTCGAGCGCATATTTACCCAGAGTTTCGTCGAGCCGCAGATAGCCGAGCACGGTCAGCGTGTAGGCCAAACGGTTGACGGTCGCCTTCGGCAAACCCGTGCGTTCGACGAAATCGCGATTGCCGAGCATCGTTTCGCCCGGCTTGAACGCGCGCAGCAAGTCCAGCCCACGTGCGAGGGCGACGACGAATTTGCGCTCGTCGAGCGGGTCGGAGAGAGTAGATGTAGGCGTCATGGGGTGGTACACTCGGACGTGGTTTGCAAAACATTGTTCCGCATAGCGGAACTTAAGTCAAGCTCAAATCCGTTTTAGCCAAGCTAAGGAATCAGGAGATACGTCATGGCAGAGGCCGCGCAGTTTCACTGGGAAGACCCGCTGCTGCTGGATCAGCAGCTCACCGAAGACGAACGCATGGTGCGCGACGCCGCCGCCGCTTACTCGCAGGACAAGCTGCAGCCGCGCGTGCTCGAAGCGTTCCGTCACGAGAAGACCGACATCGAGATCTTCCGCGAAATGGGCGAACTGGGCCTGCTCGGCCCGACGATTCCCGAGCAGTACGGCGGCCCCGGTCTGAACTACGTGGCATACGGTCTGATCGCGCGGGAAGTGGAGCGCGTCGATTCCGGCTACCGGTCGATGATGTCGGTGCAGTCGTCGCTCGTGATGGTGCCTATCTACGAATTCGGCTCGGAAGCGCAAAAGCAGAAGTACCTGCCGAAGCTCGTTACCGGCGAATGGATCGGCTGCTTCGGCCTGACCGAGCCGAACCACGGCTCCGATCCGGGCAGCATGATCACGCGGGCGAAAAAGGTTGACGGCGGCTATTTGCTGTCGGGCTCGAAGATGTGGATCACCAATTCGCCGATCGCCGACGTGTTCGTCGTGTGGGCGAAGCTCGAGGAAGACGGCAAGGATTCGATCCGCGGCTTCATTCTCGAGAAGGGCTGGAAGGGACTGTCGGCGCCGACCATCCATAGCAAGGTGGGTTTGCGCGCTTCGATCACCGGCGAAATCGTGCTCGACGACGTGTTCGTGCCGGAAGAGAACCGCTTCCCCGAAGTCAGCGGCTTGCGCGGTCCCTTCACGTGCCTGAACTCGGCGCGTTACGGTATTGCGTGGGGCGCGCTCGGCGCGGCTGAAGCATGCTGGCATACCGCGCGTCAATATGTGCTGGATCGCAAGCAGTTCGGCCGGCCGCTCGCCGCAAACCAGTTGATCCAGAAAAAGCTCGCCGACATGCAAACCGAAATCACGCTCGGCCTGCAAGGCGTGCTGCGCCTCGGCCGCATGAAAGACGAAGGCACTGCCGCCGTCGAAATTACGTCGATCATGAAACGCAATTCGTGCGGCAAGGCATTGGACATTGCACGGCTCGCGCGCGACATGCTCGGCGGCAACGGTATCTCCGACGAATTCGGCATTGCACGGCATCTGGTCAATCTGGAAGTCGTGAACACGTACGAAGGGACGCACGACATTCACGCGCTGATCCTCGGGCGCGCGCAAACGGGGATTCAGGCGTTTTTCTGATGCGCTGATTGCCTTGATCGCGGCGTTTCGTTCTGGCCGCTGAATGGAAAATCGGAAAGTAGATAACGTAGAAATGAAAAAAGGCCGGTTCTTTTGAACTGGCCTTTTTTCGTTGCGGCGCCGCGCTGAAGCTAACGGCGCGCTTCGTCACGCATCAGCCGCTTGCTTGTTGGGCTGCGGCGTCATGCGCAGGTACGGGCGCAGCGCCTTGTAGCCCTTCGGGAATTTCTGCCTGATGACTTCCTCATCCTTCAACGACGGCACGATCACGACGTCGTCGCCCTGCTTCCAGTTGCCGGGCGTGGCGACTGAGTGGTTATCGGTGAGTTGCAGCGAGTCGATCACGCGCAGCACTTCATCGAAGTTGCGCCCGGTGCTGGCCGGGTATGTAATGATCAAACGCACCTTCTTCTTCGGATCGATCACGAACAGCGACCTGACCGTGAGGGTTTCATTGGCGTTCGGGTGGATCATGTCGTACAGCTCGGAGACCTTGCGATCGCCGTCAGCGAGAATCGGGAAGCCGACATTGGCGGCCTGCGTCTCGTTGATGTCCTTGATCCATTCCTTGTGCGACTCGGTGCTGTCGACCGACAACGCAATCGTCTTCACATGGCGCTTCTCGAATTCGCCGGCCAGCTTCGCCGTCAAGCCCAGCTCGGTCGTGCAGACCGGCGTGAAATCAGCGGGGTGCGAGAACAGCACGCCCCAACTATCACCCAGCCATTCGTGGAACCTGATGCGGCCGACACTCGACTCCTGTTCGAAATCCGGTGCGATATCGCCAAGACGTAGACTCATAAGGCAGCTCCTTGTTTGTATTCGGACATTCCGCGCGAGCATTCGCCCGCGACGCCGCGCTAAAGCGCGCCAGGCAAAAGTACAGCATACGGGAGTGAAGGTACACAACGAACCAACATCGCATCACTACTTTATGCGTTTTTGTAATTTTCACCGATTTAGTGGAAACTTTGCGGGACAGATCAACTCCATCTTAGGCAAACTTTGCTGCACGGTGCCGCAAAGGTGGACTTTTTAAGGCTTTGCTTCAACCGGGAACGGTTCATGCGTTCGTTTTCGTGAATCTGGCGCCACGCTCGCCAGCGGTCGTTTCTTTGGTTACGATTCACGCGTGGCGTGAGACGAAAGGGAGCTGTCAATGTCGGAAGTCAACAAGGAGAGATTGATGTCGGATATCAAAACCGTCCTCGCGGACGCTGAAGATTTGCTGAAACAGGCCGCGAGCGCCACCGGCGAGCGCGCTTCGGAACTGCGTGAAACGGCGCTTACGCGCCTGAAGCAGGCTAAGGAAAAGGCGGCTGACGTGCAGGTCGTGGTGGTCGAGAAAGGTAAGAAGGCCGCACGCGCCACCGACGATTACGTGCATGAGCATCCGTGGGCATCCATCGGCATCGCCGCGGGTGCCGGCGTACTGCTGGGGCTGTTGATCAACCGCAAGTAACACTGCCGACACTGCTGACACTGGTGAGGCTGCCGGGGCGAATCGCCTCCGGCGCACCAGCGAATCAAGTTGACCGGCGCACGCCTGGCCGGTCCGCTTTTCTTGGCGCGCTCGTTTTCACGCGCCCGTTAGGCCACCACGCGCAACGCCCATAGCCATGACGATCGAAACACCATCGCAGCACGGCGAACATAGTCCGTTGCGCCGTATCATCGGATCCGTGTTTGCCATTTTGCAAACGCGGCTTGAACTGGTCGGCATCGAACTCGCCGAAGAAAAAGATCGTCTGATCGGCGTGCTGTTCCTCGGCCTCGCCGCCATGATGCTCGCGACAATGGCCTTGATCGCATTGACGGCCCTGATCGCCATCGCGTTCTGGGACACCTACCGGTGGCAGGCGCTCGCCAGCATCACGGCGGTTTATGCCATTGCGGGAATAGCCTGTGCACTGAAAGCGCGCAGCGGTTTGCGCAATGCCCCGATGGTGTTCGAAGCCACCCTTGCCGAGTTCGAAAAAGACCGCGACGTGTTCCGCAAACCGTGATATGGCAGGCGTAATGGGCTCATGGGCATACCTCAAACGCCCTGCGCCTTTGGAGACACTTCGCAAACACATCGAGCGATTTGCAGCACTGTTTGACCGCTCCACTTCCACTGCCGCCGACACGCCATGAGCCAAAGCCATTCCGATACCGCATTTCGCAACAAACGCTACCAGGCCAAAGATCTGAGTGCGCCGCATCTGCGAGCGCTGCGCAAGGAATTGCTGCTGGTGCGCGCGGATGTCGAGCGCATGGAACTCGTGCAGGCGACCATCGAATTGCGGAAGGCTGTCACCCACTTCAGCTGGCTCAAATTCATTTTGCCGGGCTTCGGTGGCATGCGCGTGGGTCGCGGATCGAATACGAGCTTCCTCAACGCAGCGAGCATCGGCGCACTCCTCAAACAGTATCCGCTCATCAGTTCGATCGCTTCGCTGCTGTTGGCCAAGCCATTACGCGCGACTATTACAGCGGGTGCAAAACCCGCGCTCAAATGGGGCAGCCTTGCGCTTGCCGGCTGGGAAGCGTATCGAATCTGGAAGCAGATGAAGAGCGAATCCGCCACGTCGACCGACGACAAGAAAGAGGCTGCTGATAGCGGGTACTGAAACGCGGCCCAAGAACGGTCTATTGGCGTGCCATTGCGTTTTGATTCCCTGGTCGGCTCGTTTCCCGGTAGTGCTCCCTAGCGCGCATTCCAGCACTCACCGCTTGCCGGCGCTGTACCGTTTGCAGCGCTTCTATTGCCCCGCAACCCTGTCGCATCCAGAGTGAAGGTGCCGCACGCATCGTCGCGCATTGGGCCGATTTCGGCCGGCGCTGCCTCGACCGAGTAGCCACCGTTTGCGTCATCCGCCGGCAGCACGTGCAACCGGTAGATTGGCGTGCCGAATTGCGGCGCCTGGTCCAGACCCGGCGGCAATGTCGCGGTGCCATCGCCTGCCGCTCCCTCGACAAACTGTGCTGCCCGATAAAGGGCGGACGCCGCGTCGATCCTGTGTGTTCGCGCGACATGGCTCCGGTACGAGGGCACGGCAAACACGACGAGTGTGGCAGCAATCGCCAGCGCGACCATCAGTTCCAGTAGCGTAAATGCGGATGCCTGCGGCCTTGTCATGAACTTCCCGTCAAAATGGGCGCGCGGCGACGCGGCGCCAATGGTGCTCGATTTGTTCACCTGCGATCACGAGCTCCATTTGCAACCACACCTGCGACTCTTTGGTCCGGCCGAAGCCACGCGAAGTCAGTAAATAGGCTCGGGCATCGGCGCGAGTGCCGAGACGCCACGCTTCGATCAAGCATTGCGGCGCACGCAGCGATCCGGGCCATTGCGCGACAGGCGCGACGGCGCCGGCTTCAAAGGCGGCTTCGTGCTTCCATTGCGTCGGCTCGCCGGGTGAGAGTGGCACCGCGGGCCGCGGCTCGAAAGCTGCCGCGGCCACCACGCTCCGGGCGCAGAGGGTCAGCGCCGAATCCGCGGCATGAAATGCCTGCAAATAGTCGCGCACGTTGCTCGAGCCGCGTGCCGCCGCAAGCGTTGTTTCGAACCAGGCCGCGGAGGTGGTCAACATCATCGCGGAAATCAGCAGGACGATCGGCAGCACGGTACCGCGATTGCAAACGCGTGATCTGCGACCGGTACAGATAAGACATGCCAAATATTTCGACGACGCACGGTGCATTGAATCGCGCAGTCCTCGTGTCACAGTGGATCCTCCGCGTGATTGCGTATCGCCACCCGCCGCCAGAAAGCCTGCCGTGCCCGCATGTCGGCGCCAAGAGCGCTCGCGCCGTCGCAATCGACATAGCGCACACGCCGTCCTTGTGGCGCTCCGCGGACGAGCACGCAGAGATCGACGGCGACGATCTTTGCCCATTGACCGGCCGTCACCCCCGACGCGTCTATTGCAGTCAGGCCGCCGGCCAGCCAGTACTTGAGCCGCACTCGCTCGACGCCTTCAACCAGCGGCTGCGCGGACCCTGCCTTGCCATTGCCTTCGCAGTAAAGTTCCGGCTCGCCCGTCGACCCGCTGACCCTGGCGAAGTATCGGTTGACCACCAGCACGCCCTGCCCCTCGAGTGCCGCATGGTTGTTCGTTACAGCCTGGCCGAGGCAGTCGGTCGATTGGCCGGTCGTTGACGGCCACGTCGAAACGTTGTCCCCGACATAGCGAATCGCGATGCCGTCCGAGCGGCTCGGCAACGCCTCGCAGGCAACGCTGTCGTCCGCGCCGGTCGGGCGCCCTTCCGAACAGCCGAATAAGGGTGAGGGACTATTGAACCTCATGACATCCGCGGGCACGAAACCGGCCATTTGAAGTTGCTGGCCCATCAGCGTAAGCGCGGTCAGGCCAGCATCGCGGATCCGCATCGCATCGCCCGCGCGTTCGAACACGTTACGCTGGGTTGTATAGAGCGAGACCGTGCCGGCGGTTACCACCAGTCCGAGCGCAATTGCGATCACAAACTCGACGAGCGTATGACCACGCGCGATATCTATACGCTGCGTCATTTCGCGAACGCCAGCGCAACGCATGAGGAGCCTCCGGGAACATCTGCGCCGCCGCACGACTCGGGCTTGTCGATGACAGCGTCGGCGCGCGGCGTGTCACGCAGGGCCGTCCACGTGACACGTGCGGCAGACACGCCGCTGCTTTCCCCGACCGACGCTTCGCCATGCGGCAACCGGGCCGCTGCACGGGCGCTCCATTGCCTGATCGCAGAATCGCCTGCCGAGGCCTCGCGCATCGCTTCGGCGACGGAATCGGCTATCCATGCCGCGTGCTCGCGCATTGCCATCGCACGGGCTTCGCGCGCGGTCCACAATTGACCGGCGATCAACCCGAGCGCCGTCACTGCCATCAGGGCAACGGCCAGCATCACTTCGATCAGCGAACTGCCTCTATGCCTTGTTGAGCACCTTGCTGGGCAGCTGCGCGACCATGGGTTCGACAGATATCGGCTCACGATGCCGCTCCACACGCGCCCTCGACGATTCGCGCGCGCCCGCCCGCCGCGATGCGGATGCAGCGCCGCCATTTGTTGCCCTGAGTCGCTTTCGACGGTACGCGCGGCGCAATATCAAAGCTGCGAAAAGTGCCGATCAACTGCCCAGCCGGTGGTGTAAACGTGAGGTTTGTCTGCGTCCCGGTAATGCTGACCGCTGCGAGCAAAGGATGCGCGCGCAGTAGCGAGAGCGTGCCACCGCGCTCGGCCAATACGGCCCAGCCGCACGACCAGTCCGTGACGCCGTTGCCACAAGTTTGCCCTGCGGCAAGACAATGCCGCGCCGCGTCGATTCGGCACACCGTGACACGAGTACCGCGGCGCAACGCTTCGCTGCGCGCATAGGCGAGCGTTGCGGCCAGCGCTTTCGCGCGTGCGTCGACCTGGTCCCGCAGGTGCCATGCAACGAACGACGGCGTCGCCATCACCGCGAATACCGCCAGCAGCGCGACAACAGCCAGTGTTTCGACAAGCGTAAAGCCGCGGTGCGGCCTCAAACAGACTGCATGCCATTTCATCTGCATCCCTGATCGTTTCAAAGAATGCCGCCAATGTAGCGACTCGCAAACGGGTCAACAATCGGCCGAATGGCCAGCTGGCACTCAGACGCTATCCCGCGCAAAAATGCACGCGTGACGAACCATAACGGGAGCGGAGATGCAGATGCGCAAACCTACGCAGCGGAAAACGGAACCTGGCGCGCCACTTCAGGCGCGACAGCAATCAGCGCTTGCGGGACGGCTTGGGAGGAGAAGAGGCGCGGCGAAATTCTTCGATCACGTCCTCGAATTCGGAAACGTCTTCGAAGCGCCGGTAGACAGAGGCGAAACGAACATAGGCAATCGTATCGAGCGCACGCAGCTCGTTCATCACGAGTTCGCCGAGGCGCTCGCTGCGCACCTCACGCTCGCCGCTGCCGAGCAGTTGATACTCGATGCGGGCGACTGCCGCGTCGATCGCGTCCGCTGCCACCGGGCGCTTGCGCAGCGCCAGCTGCATGCTTGCGACGATCTTGCGGCGATCGAATTCCGTGCGGCTGCCATCCTTCTTGACGACCGACGGCAACGCCAGCTCGACCCGCTCATACGTCGTGAAACGTTTGTCGCAGGCCGGGCAGCGGCGGCGCCGGCGAATCGTCGCGCCGTCTTCGGATACGCGGGAATCCACAACCTGCGTATCGGCGTGACGGCAGAAGGGGCAGTGCATGGCGGCTTAGCGGTAAACCGGGAAGCGCTGGGTCAGCTCGGCGACTTGCGCGCGCACACGTTCAATCGTGGCAGTGTCTTCCGGGTTGTCCAGCACGTCGGCGATCAGGTTACCTACCTGCTCCGCTTCCTTGACCCCAAAGCCACGCGTGGTCATGGCCGGCGAGCCGAGACGCACACCGCTCGTGACGAACGGTTTTTCCGGGTCGTTCGGAATCGCGTTCTTGTTGACCGTGATGTGCGCCGCGCCGAGCGCAGCTTCCGCTGCCTTGCCGGTGATTTTCTTCGCGCGAAGGTCGACCAGCATCACGTGGCTTTCGGTGCGGCCCGAGACGATGCGCAGACCACGCTTGACCAGCGTTTCAGCCAGCACGCGCGCGTTCTCGACGACTTGCTGCTGATACGTCTTGAACTCCGGCGACAGGGCTTCCTTGAACGCGACGGCCTTGCCGGCGATCACGTGCATCAGCGGACCACCCTGAATGCCCGGGAATATTGCCGAATTGATCTGCTTTTCGAACTCGGCTTTCATCAGGATCACGCCGCCGCGCGGGCCGCGCAGGCTCTTGTGCGTGGTGGTGGTGACGAAGTCGGCATGCGGCACCGGGTTCGGATAGACGCCCGCGGCGATCAGACCCGCGTAGTGCGCCATGTCGACCATGAAGTACGCGCCAACCGACTTGGCGATCTTCGACATGCGTTCGAAATCGATACGCAGCGCGAATGCGGAGGCGCCAGCCACGATCAGCTTCGGCTTGTGCTCTTGTGCGAGCTTTTCAGCCGCGTCGTAGTCGATGTCTTCGGCTTCGTTCAGGCCGTAGCTCACCACGTTGAACCACTTGCCCGACATGTTGACCGGCGAACCGTGCGTCAGGTGGCCGCCGTGCGCGAGGCTCATGCCCATGATCGTGTCGCCCGGCTTGAGCATGGCGAAGAACACGCCCTGGTTCGCCTGCGAGCCGGAGTTCGGCTGCACGTTGGCGGCTTCGGCGCCGAACAGTTGCTTGACGCGGTCGATCGCCAGCTGCTCGGCGACGTCGACGTATTCGCAGCCGCCGTAGTAGCGCTTGCCCGGATACCCTTCGGCGTACTTGTTGGTGAGTTGCGAGCCTTGCGCAGCCATCACGGCCGGGCTCGTGTAGTTTTCCGACGCGATCAGTTCGATGTGCTCTTCCTGACGGCGGTTTTCCTGCTCGATGACCTTCCAGAGTTCAGGATCGACGTTGGCGATGGTGCTTTGGGCTCTGTCAAACATACGGATTCCGTTGAATGTGTTCAGGTTGACCGGATCGTGCGCCGAATCTTGCGTAGAGGGTACGCAGCGCTGCTGGCGGCTGGGCCAGCCCTGACGTGGCGGATGGAGAGTCGCCGCACACGCGAGGCAGGACAGCCACCGACAGCGCAGATCAATGCGCGCGGATCACGGCTGCCCAGGCGAACGGCAAAACGGCACCCTGCGCTTCACGGTGGGTTGTTCCACCTTGAACCCGATTGCTTGAACCGGTTCTATCGCCAGTCACGCAGGGATGAGCGCGTTAGTTTATTGGAAGCGGATCGAATAGGCAACCGGCTTCCTGCCGGCACGGCGGGCGCTCGCGCAGGCGGTTGTGACGCCGCCGCAACCGGCGCACAAACATCCGATGAAAGCGCGCCTGGAATCCGCTCTGCGCCCCTGCCACAGCCGCTTGTACGGCTGGTTCATCCTTGCCGCAGCGCCGCATTGGAAGTAGGCTTGGGACCTTTCTCTTTTACCAACCAGGGAACTGCAATGATCGTGTTCGTTACCGGAGCGTCCGCGGGATTCGGCGCCGCTATCGCTCGTGCTTTCGTCAAGGGCGGCCATCGTGTCGTCGCTACCGCGCGCCGTAAGGACCGCCTGCAGGCACTCGCCGACGAACTCGGCGACGCCCTTCTGCCATATGAGCTCGACGTGCGCGACCGCGCCGCTGTCGAAGCCGTGCCGGCCTCGCTGCCCGCCGATTTCGCCGCGCTCGATGTGCTCGTCAACAACGCCGGCTTGGCGCTCGGCGTCGAGCCGGCGCAAAAGGCAAGCCTGGATGAATGGAGCACCATGATCGACACCAACTGCACGGGCCTCGTGCAGGTCACGCACGCGCTCCTGCCCGGCATGGTGGAACGTAACCGCGGCCACATTTTCAATCTGGGTTCGGTGGCCGGCCGCTGGCCGTACGCGGGTGGCAATGTCTATGGCGCCACCAAGGCGTTCGTGCGTCAGTTCAGCCTGAACCTGCGCGCCGATCTGGCCGGCACCGCACTGCGCGTGACCGACATCGAGCCGGGCCTGTGCGGCGGCACGGAGTTCTCGAACGTGCGTTTCCGCGGGGACGACGAAAAAGCGGCCAACGTCTATCAGAATGTGCAACCGCTGACGGCGGAAGATATCGCCGACTCGATTTACTGGATTGCCACGCGTCCGGCGCACGTCAATATCAACACGATCGAGCTGATGCCGGTGGCCCAATCTTTCGGCGGCTTGACCATCCAGCGCGGTTAAGCGCGGCCGAAATCGCCGCCGAGGCCCGCCGGGCGGGGCGCACATCTTGAAACAGACCTCCGGGCGTGCGTTCCGGTAAAATGCGCCGCATGAATATGTCGACCAGCCAGCCCGGCACGGAAATCGGCTTCACGTGGCCGATCCGCGTGTACTACGAAGATACCGACGCCGGCGGCATCGTGTTTTACGCGAATTACCTTAAATTTTTCGAGCGGGCGCGCACCGAATGGCTGCGCGCGTGCGGCGTCGATCAGAACAGGCTCGCAGGCGAAACGGGCGCAATCTTCATCGTGCGCAGCACCGCAATCGACTATCGAGCGCCGGCCCGGCTCGACGATGTCGTCAATGTGGTAAGCCGAATCGAGCGTCTTGGCCGCGCATCCGTCGATTTTGCGCAGGAAGCGTGGCGTGACGGCACGCTGCTTGCCGCCGGGTCCATCCGGGTCGGCTGCGTCGAGCGCATCGCGCTGCGGCCAGCCGCGATTCCTCCGCCGGTGCTCGCTGCTTTGCGGCGCGGGCCGGGCGTGAACGGCGGCGGGATGTCAACGAACAACGACTGAACCCCGTTGTTACGGGGCCAATGAACTCATATCGATCAAGCAACACAAAGCATGGTTCGGCTTGCAATCTCGCCGATGCTTCCGTTTTGCTCACGGCAAGCTTCGAGTGACCTTGCAGCCGGACGCCCCCTTCCGGGACGTTAAAACGAACCTTTATGAACACTACACAAGATCTTTCGATCGTTTCTCTCGTACTCAATGCGAGCCTGCTGGCGCAGGCCGTCATGGCGCTGCTGCTTCTGCTGTCGCTGTTGTCGTGGACCTTCATTTTCCGCAAGTGGTTTGCGATCCGCCGGGCACGCGCGCAAACTGAACGCTTCGAACGCGATTTCTGGTCGGGCGGCGACCTGCAGGCGCTCTATCAGAGCGCCGCCAACAACCGTCACACGATCGGCGCACTGGAACGGATTTTCGAGTCCGGCATGCGCGAATTCCTGAAGGGCAAGGAAAAGCGCCTGAACGATTCAGGTGCGATTCTCGACGGCGCACGCCGTGCCATGCGCGCCGCGTTCCAGCGTGAAATGGACGTGCTCGAGGCCAATCTGGCGTTTCTCGCGTCGGTTGGCTCGGTCAGCCCGTATATCGGTCTGTTCGGCACGGTGTGGGGGATCATGAATGCATTCCGCGGCCTCGCCAACGTGCAGCAGGCTACGCTTGCGAACGTCGCGCCGGGCATTGCCGAAGCGCTGACCGCCACCGCAATCGGCCTGTTCGCGGCAATTCCGGCCGTGGTCGCCTACAACCGCTACGCGCACGACATCGACCGTCTGGCGATCCGCTTCGAGACCTTCATCGAAGAGTTCTCGAACATTTTGCAGCGTCAGGCACAGTAAGGAGTCCACGATGGCAGGCTCTTCCTCCAGCATGCGCGGCTCCCGTCAGCGCCGCGCGATGGCCGACATCAACGTCGTGCCGTACATCGACGTGATGCTCGTGTTGCTCGTGATCTTCATGGTGACCGCGCCGCTCGTCGCCCCGTCGATCGTCAATCTGCCGACCGTCGGCGGCGCCGCGCCGCAGCAGCAAACCCCGCCGGTGATCGTCAATATTCGCGCGGACGGCAATATGAGCGTCAAATACAAGGACGACGCGGGCGCGCAGCAGCAGGAAAGCATGACCAAGGCCGATCTGCAGGGCTTTATCGCCGAGCGCGCGCAATCGCACCCTGACCAGCCTGTCGTGATCGCGGCCGACAAGACCGTGAAGTACGAAGTCGTGATGAACGTGATGTCCGAGTTGAAAGCTCAGGGCGTCAAGCGCGTTGGATTGCTCGTCAAATCGCAATGATCCGCAAGAATTCCGAATACCCGCTCCAGCCACCGCGTGAACGCGGCACCGGGCGAGCCTTTGCGTTCGCGCTGGTGATGCATGCGCTGCTCGGATTCTTCCTGTACCACGGCATTCAATGGCAGAACAGCACGCCGGCCGGCGCGGAAGCCGAACTGTGGACCGAGGTGCCCGATACGGCCATCCCGCGCCAACCTCCGCCGCCGCCCGTGCCGGTAGCCCCTGCCCCGCCACTGCCGAACGAGCAAGCCGACATCGCGCTGCAGGAAAAGAAACGCCAGCAACAGGAAGCGGCCCGCCAGGCGCAACTGGCCGAGCAGCAGCGTCAACAGAAGCTGCAAGCCCAGCAGGAAGCCGAGGCGAAGCGTCAGCAGCAACTGGCGGCCGACCAGGCAGCGCAACTCGCCGCCCAAAAGGCAGCGGCAGCCAAGCAGAAACAGTTGCAACAACAGCAGCAGGCTGAGAAACAGAAGCAGCAGCAATTGGCCGAGCAGCAAAAGCAGCAGCAGTTGAAAGAACAGCAGCAGGAGCAGCAGAAACAGGCCGAAGCCGACGCGCAGAAGAAGGCTGATGCGCAGAAAGCGGCGAAGGCCAAGGCTCAGGCCGATGCTGCAGCGCAAACCAAAAAGCTGGACGCGGAACGTCGTGCACGGCTTGCCCAGATGCAAGGTTCAGCGGGCGGTGAAGGCTCGACCGGCAATGGGCTTGCGAAGAGCGGCACGGGTAGCGGCTCGGGTGGCACGGCGACATCGCCGGGTTACGCGGACAAGGTGCGCCGTGTGGTGCGCCCGAACATCTCGTGGGGTGGCGAAACGGAAGGTCTGGAGACTGTCATCTCCGTACGCTGCTCGCCGACAGGCACGCTGCTGGACGCGCAGATCGCGCGCAGCAGCGGCAACTCGGCTTGGGACGATGCGGCACTGCGGGCCGTCCAGCGCTCCAATCCGATGCCTCAGGACATCGACGGGAAGACGCCGACCAGCTTCAAGATTACGTTGCGCCCGGCAGGTTGATTGCAACAGGTTGACAGTCAGTTGACAGCAGATGCAGTGCCCCGCCCAGCGGGGCGCGCCCGGGAACGAATTAAATGTTTGCGGGTCTGTCTTGCTGCCATGAAGTGTTAGTAAAACCGTTTTTGGGGAAACCATTCAGCATGAGTTTGATGACCAAGCTAGGCCTGCGGACACTTGTAGCGTCGTGCCTGATCGCCGTTGGGGGCGCCGCCAACGCACAACTCAACGTTCTCGTGACGGGCGTCGGGTCCACCCAGTTTCCAATCGCAACGGCGAATTTCGCCAATGAAGCGAACTCGCCGCAGCAGGTCAGCACAATCGTGCGTCAGGATCTGCAACGCAGCGGGAAATTCACGAATATCGACGCGGGCAGCACGCCGGTCGCGGAAACCGATTCCGTCGACCTCGGCAGCTGGAAGGCCAAGGGCGCCAACGCGTTCGTATCGGGCAGCGTGAACCGCCTGCCGAACGGCCAGTACGAAGTGCGCTTCAAGCTGTACGACACCGTCAAGGGCGAAAGCCTCGGCGGCCTCGTGCTGGTGAGCCCGGAAAGCGGCTTGCGCATGAGCGCACACAAGGTCGCGGATTACATTTACGCGAAGCTGATGGGTGGCCGCGGCGTGTTCGCCACGCGCCTGTCGTACGTCATCAAGACCGGCGGCCGTTATCAATTGCAGATTTCCGATTCGGACGGCCAGGACGCGCACATCGCGCTGTCGAGCCCCGAGCCGATCATCTCGCCGGCATGGTCGCCTGACGGCACCAAGGTCGCTTACGTTTCGTTCGAAAAGAAGAAGCCGATCGTCTATATCCACGATCTGCCTACGGGCCGTCGCGTGGTCGTGTCGGACCAGAAGGGTAATAACAGTGCGCCGGCGTGGTCGCCGGATGGCCGCACGCTGGCCGTCGCGCTCTCGCGCACCGGCAACACCCAGATTTTCGCCGTCAATGCGGACGGCAGCGGCCTGCGGCGCCTGACGCAAGGCGGTTCGATCGACACTGAACCGTGCTTCTCTCCTGACGGCCAGTCGATCTATTTCACCAGCGACCGTGGCGGCCAACCGCAGATCTACAAGATGTCGGCCCAAGGCGAGAACGCCGGCGCCGCGCAACGCGTGACCTTCACGGGCAGCTACAACACCAGCCCGCGCGTAAGCCCGGACGGCAAGCAGCTCGCCTATATCTCGCGCGTCGGCGGCGGATTCAAGCTCTATATCCAGGACCTGCAAGGCAATACGGCCACAGGCCTGACGGACACCACACATGACGAATCGCCGAGCTTCGCGGCGAACGGTCAGTACATTCTTTACGCCACAGAGGTGAACGGCCGTGGCGTGTTGGCCGCAGTATCGACCGACGGTCGCACTCGGCAGGTCCTGTCCGTTCAGGGTGGCAGCGTACGCGAGCCATCCTGGGGCCCGTTTATGCAGTAATGTTGATGCAATAACACAAGGAGAGTAACAAAATGATGTCAAAACTTCGTTTCGCATTTGCCGTATTGATGGTCGGTGCGCTGGCCGCATGTCACTCGGGCGTCAAGCTCGACGAAAACGCTAACAAGGGTGGTGCAGTTTCGACGCAACCGAATCCGACCGATGTCGCTCAGGTCAACGTCGATCCGCTGAACGACCCGAACAGCCCGCTCGCCAAGCGCAGCATCTACTTCGACTTCGACAGCTACTCGGTCAAGGACGACTATCAATCGCTGCTGCAACAACATGCGCAATACCTGAAGAGCCATCCGCAGCGTCACGTCCTGATCCAGGGCAACACCGACGAACGCGGCACCAGCGAGTACAACCTGGCACTCGGCCAGAAGCGTGCTGAAGCTGTGCGCCGCTCGCTGTCGCTGATGGGTGTGACGGACTCGCAAATGGAAGCCGTGAGCCTGGGCAAGGAAAAGCCGCAAGCGACCGGTCATGACGAATCGTCGTGGGCACAAAACCGCCGCGCCGACCTCGTGTACCAACAGTAAGTAACGGGTGATGAGCCGAATGACGCATCGTTTCTCCTGGCTGCGGTTTGCCGCAGCGGCCTGCGTCGCGGGCACGGCCTTCGCGGCTGTGCCCGCGCATGCGGGCATGTTCGACGACGATCAGGCCCGTCAGGCCATTCTCGATCTGCGTTCGAAGACCGATAGCCTGTCGAGCCAACTGTCGGCCGCGCAGCGCACGATCCTCGATCAGTCCAACCGTCTCGATCAGCTGAATCAGCAGGTCGCGACGTTGCGTGGGCAGAACGAAGATATGGGCAACCAACTCACCACGCTGCAAAAACAGCAGAAGGACTACTACACCGATCTGGACACGCGGCTGAAGAAATTCGAGCCACAGCAACAGACGGTGGACGGGGTCCCGGGCGAGGTGCAGCCGGGTGAAACGGATTCGTTCAATGCGGCTTCACAGCAGTTCCGCAACGGCGACTTCAAGAATGCGGCGGCGTCGTTCCGCAGCTTCATCTCCAAGTATCCGAACAGCCCTTACCAGCCGACCGCGCAGTACTGGCTCGGCAACGCGTTGTATGCACTGCGTGACTACAAGGGCTCGACGGCGACGTGGCAAGGTGTGGTGAAGAACTACCCGCAACATCCGCGCGCACCGGAAGCGCTGCTCGCGATTGCGAACAATCAGCTAGAGCAAGGCCAGAAGGCTGCGGCTAAAAAGACGCTGGAGCAGATCGTCGCGCAGTACAGCGGCTCGGACGTCGCGCAATCGGCTCAGAGCAAGCTGTCGCAGATCAAGTAGTCGTATACGGTTTAGCAGTTGCCGTAACGCGCAGTGGCTGCGCAGCTTCCAAATCAACGGCCGCGCGCGGCCTCTCGCTGAAAAGCCCGAGTAGTGTGAACTCGGGCTTTTTCACTATTCGAAGTGCGGACAACTCGACGAACCGCCATGGGTTGACAGCCCATAGAGCCTATCGCTATAATTTCGCTTCTCTTTTGGGTCGTTAGCTCAGCTGGTAGAGCAGCGGACTTTTAATCCGTTGGTCACAGGTTCGAATCCCGTACGGCCTACCAAAAGATTCAAGGGCTTGCACGCGTCAGCGTCGCAAGCCCTTTCCTTTTTGTGTAATTCCTGTGGAAGCGTGACAGCAAAACAGTCGCCTACGCGCGCTTCATTCGTTGTTCAAGCCGGTCCGATCACCGCCTGTATGTGTTCGCCGTTCTGATGCGAATACCGTTCGACCATCGATTGTGTTTTGTGCCCGCTGATGCGCTTGACGGTAGGCAGGTTCCCCGGCCTGTACCAAATGCGTTACCGCCGTGTGGCGCATCGTGTGCCAAACCACTAGCGTAGGGTCAAGGCCTTCGACAACGCACCGACGCTGCACGATCAGCTCATGAAGAGTGTCGTTTGCAACTGCCGCGCTGCCTCGCAAACGTTTTCCATAGAACAACTTCCCGCGTCGAGAATCGACCGCCCGGCTTTCTCCAAGGATCCCTCCGAGTAATGCCGACGGCTCTTGTCGCTCGCTCCCACGCGGGGCACCTGCGATATCGTGCCGGGTCCTGACCACCTGTTGCAATAGATCCCATGACGGTCAGGTCAGGACGAGTACTGCTGATCAGTGTGTAGCCAGTTCCGCGGGTACTCAGCGTCGCCCCTCATTTCCGTTGCACCGGCGTCAAGGTTTTCTGCTTGGGACGACTCCTTTACTAGCGGTGTCGACCATGCATACCAGTCTTCGAAAAGACGACGCCAAATTTTTTCGAAATAGTTTTTCGCCAAAAGCGATTTACCAGTTACATTTCGACGCACCTTTAGTTACATTCAGCCACACCTTGATCCACACACACCCTCTTTACATCTTCCCGTAAAGGACCGCCCGCATGAGCCTCGGCGCGAACCCAACTCAAGTCCATTCGCCGCTCAAGCCCGGCATTGCCCATAGTCACTTCGATGTGCAAACGGAACCGCCTCAGCGGCGGCTGCTAGCCTGGCGGGATCGGGTCGGCCATGTGATCGATGTACTGCCCTCTCTATCGGAGCTCGACAAGCCGTTCCAGGCTTCGATTGATCGCTATCAGGTTGGCCAACTGGTGTTCACCGATTGCCGCTCCGACACGATGGTGCTCGAACGCTCCCAGGCCCGGATTTCGACTGACAAGGTGCGCGACGTCGCCTTTCACGTGTTTCTGGAGGGCGGCGTCGAGAACATCACGCTGCGCGCCACGCCCCGCAAAAGCGCGCCTGCGGCGGCAACCATGCTTGCGCTCGATTTGAACCAACCAATCAGGATGCAGCGCAACGCATGCAGGGTGCTCACGCTTTTCGTGCCGGGCGAGATGGTGCAGGCAGAATTTCCTGATGCGGAGGCCATCCACGGCCGCACGATCCACGGGACGACACCGCTCACGCGGTTAATCGTCAACCATTTGACCGCGCTCAGTCAGAACATCACGCAAATGAGCCCCGACGCAGCGGACGAAGCCATCCGCTCGGGTGCGCAGATGCTGATCGCACTGTTTGGCAAACAGGCGCTCCTGAGCGGGAATGCGCGCGCAGCCGGCCGCGCGGCCATGTTCGGTCAAGCGAGGCGCTATATACAGGCCAACCGGCGCAACGCGGCACTTTCTCCCGAAAGCGTGGTGAACGCGTTGAGGCTTCCGCGCCTGACCCTGTATCGCCTGTTTCAGCATGAGGGCGGTGTGGGCACCTACATCCGCCACCTCAGGCTACGTCATGCAGCCGATGACCTGGCCCGCGAGCCACACACGGCGGTGGCAAGCATTGCCTACGAACTCGGCTTTAAAAGCCCCACCGATTTCACGCGCGCCTTCCGCCGGGCCTATGGGATGACGCCGCTGGATTTCCGCAGGCTCACCGCGCAAGACGGGCGAGGCGCGGTCAAGCCGTTTCACCGGACGTAAAGTCGGACCGGTTCGAGCGAGCACCGCGACGGGCGTGTCGCTGCGCCCGCTTGACGCGGACTAGCGCTCGCCCATCGATTCGGTCACGGTCTTGGTGATCGGCTTGGTCAGGTATTTCAGCACGGTGTTCGAGCCGGTCTTGATTTCCACGGTGGCCGTCATACCCGGCTGCACGTCGATCCGATGCCCGCCCGCGCGCACAAAATCATTCTCGTTTGTCTTCACCTGCACGCGATAGGAGGGCTGCTCATTGGCGGGATGAGTGTCGTCGTTGAGCGTATCCGCGCTGATGTACGTTACGGTGCCCGACAGCGTGCCGTAAATCGTGTAGTCGTAGGCATCCAGCTTGATCTTCGCCGGCAGCCCCGGCTTGATGAAGGCGATGTCCTTCGGCTTGACCTTAGCCTCGATGATTAACTGGTCGTCGACCGGCACGATCTGCATGATTTCATCGCCCGCGCGCGCCACGCCACCGGGCGTGGTGATGCGGACGTTGCGCACAATGCCGTCGACCGGCGAAACGATCACCGTATGGTCGAGCTGGTCCTTGCGCTGCGCGACGACCTGGTCAACGCCCGCGAGATCCTCGAGCGCCTTGGACAGATCGGTCTGCGAATCCTGCAAGTACTTGTTGCGCCGGTTGGTAATCTGCCCCTGAAGGTCGGCCACCTGCCGCTCGAGCTTGAGCACGTCGGCCTTGCTGACATCGCCCGAAGCCAGCAGCGGAAGGTTGATGTTGAGTTCGTCCTGCACGTATTGCAGCGACTTGCGCATCGCCGCTACCTCGTCGTCGACCGCCGCTTGCCGTTTGCGGAACAGCAGCTCCTCGTTCGAGCGGATCTCAGGATAGGCGTCGAGTGACTTGGGAAACTGCGGCGTGCCGCCGTAAACTTCCGCGTGCAGACGTGCCACCTCCGCCTCGAGCGACATCGCCTTGCTCTGCGATTCGAGATAGGCTGCCTCGGTGCGAGTGCGCTCGAAGCGCACCAGCGGCTCCCCGCGCTTGACGTTCGCGCCTTCCTTGACCAGAACGGCGTCGATGGTCATCAGCTCCTGGGACTGGATGATCTGGTCACGCGAACTGGCGATCACCTGCCCTTGTGCTCGCGTAATCTGATCGAGCGAAGCCCAGCTCGCCCACGCGACGAAACCGACAATCGCCAGCCCGCAGCATGCGGTCAGCGCCCACCGTGCACGCGGAATTTCTTGTGTAATGTCCGACATAAAGCGAATCAAACCTCAGAGGTAGAAGCAGCCGGCGACGTGCCGAACAGTTTGTCGATGACCTGATCGCGCGGGCCGTCCATCACAATGCGCCCTTCGCGCATCACCAGCAGCCGCCGGGTAACCGGCAGCAGCGCCGTCTTGTGGGTGGCGACCAGCACGGTTGTGCCGCGGGCGGCGATCGCGTCGATCACGGCGACGATACGTTTTTCGGTGACCGCGTCCATCGACGCGGTCGGCTCGTCGAGCACCAGCACTTTGGGCCGGGTCAGCAACAGCCGCGTGAGCCCGATCAACTGCCGCTGTCCGCCGGAAATGCCGCGCCCGCCTTCGGTGATCGGCAGTGCGAGTCCCTTCGGATGCCGGGTAATCAGGTCCATCAGTCCGGTCAGCCTGGCGACTTCGAGCAGACGTTCGTCGCCGGGATCGGGCAGGCCCTGGACCAGGTTGCCGCGCAAGGTGCCGCTGATCAGGCGGATCTCCTGCGGCAGATAGGCGATCTTTTCATGCAGGACCTCAGGCAGAATCAGCGCCATGTCGATGCCATTGATCGAGATCCGGCCAGCGGCGGGCCGGAACAGGCCCGACATCAGTTTCAGCAGCGTGCTCTTGCCTGAGCCGATCGTGCCGATGATGCCGATCCGCTCGCCGGTCTTGATGTCGAGCTGCGCGATGTCGACGGCCGCGTCGCCGCCGTGGCCATAACCGAACTTGACACCGTCGATGCGCATCGCGCCGTCGACGATTTCCGGGACCAGCGCATGGCCGCGCTCGTCGTTGTCGTTCGGCAGGGAGATCAGCTTGTCGAGACCGTTCGCCGCGGCGCGCGCATTGGACCACTGCACCAGCGTCGAAGGCAATTGCGCGATCGGCGACATGGCCCGCCCGCTGATAATGGTGCAGGCAATCAGCGCGCCCATGGTCAACTTGTTATCGGCGACCAGATACGCGCCGAACGCAACCAGCCCGACATAGCCGAGCTGCTGCAGCGACACGGTCATGTGCTGCGACAGCGAGGAATAGTTCTTCACCTTGTAGTCAGACGCGCCGGCATCGTCGACGAGTCCCGACCAGCGGCGCTGCAGCGACCAGTCGGCGCCGTTGGCCTTGAACGATTCCGCACCGTCGATCGACTCCACCAGCAAGCCGGCCTTGCGGTGGCTCTGCCCCTGGTTCTGCCGCGAATGGTGGGCGATCTGTTTCTGGAACATCAAACCCGCGCCGAGCGAGATCGGGAACATCAGCAGCGGCACCACCACGAGCCGGCCGCCGATCATCGCGATGACCAGGATGAACAGCAGTGCGAACGGGATATCGACCAGCACGAACAGCGAAGTCGAGCTCAGGATCGCGCGCACCGACTCGAAGCCCTTGACCTGTGAGGCAAGCGAGCCGATCGACGAAGGCCGGTGCTCAAGCCGTATGTTGATCAGGCGGTTGTAAAACCATACCGACAGGCTCTCGTCGATGCGCTTGGCGGTACGCTCGATCGACAGGCCGCGCACATGTTTGAGCAGCAACTCGAGCAGGATCGCCGCGCTGACGCCGACCGACAGCACCACGAGCGTGGCGAAGCCGCGGTTCGGGATCACGCGGTCATACACCTGCATGCTGAAGAGCGAGGTCGTGATCGCGAGGATATTGGTCAGCACCGTCGCCAGAATCGCTTCGATGTAGTGCGACTTGTTGCGCCACAACGCGTCCAGCACGAGACGGCTGGCGCTCGTCCGGCCGCCGGCGGGGTCGGAAGGGTCGGACGCGCCGAACGCCTCGTCGCGCTCGACGGGCAGGCCGATGCAGATGGCGCCCTCGATGCCCTCAAACCGCGCAACATGGCCGTCCGCCGCCCGGGCGGTCCAGCTGCCGTCGGCGTTGCGGGCCAGCACGACCCACCATTCTCCCGACGCGGCGCGCGCGAGAAACGGACCTTGCCCGGCGCCCGGCGCGGCGAGTTCGTAGACCTCGCCGGTGAGACTGCCCGCCTGCCAGGCCGCCCTGACCCGCTCGAGCACCGGCGCGTCGGCGCCCACGTCGAGCACAGCCTGGACATCTTGCAGCAGCGCTTGCGGGATGGTTTGGCCGACTGCCTTGGCAGCCAGCGTGATTGCGGAGAGGAGCGGGTTCATGGGGTCGAATTGTTTTGAGCGGAGGGGACGTTGCTGGCTTCGTCGAGGAACTGCGTGTCGCCGGTCCTGACTTCGAGCCGCAACGCCGCGGCGGTCATCTGCGCCTTGGCGTCCGCCGTCGTCATCTCGGACTGGGACGCTTCCCGCACGGTATTCATTACGTCGAGCCACGACTTCTTGCCGATCGTGTACTGGCGCACATACGATTCGTACACCGCCTTAGAGCTGGCGGTGGACAGGGTCGCGCTCTGGAAGCGCTCGTGGGCGCCCATATACTCGTCCCAGTCGGTCGACACCTCCAGGCGCAGGTCGCGCAGCGCGGCGGTGCGTGCTTCGATTGCGGCGTTCTTTGCGGCGACCGCTGCGCCGACGCCTGCTGCGGCCGACAGGCCCGCGCCCGGTTCCGCCTGGATGACCAGCATGACGCGGCTGCCACGCGTCGTGTTTTGCGGCGTGATCAGATCCTGCCCGTAGAATTTGTCGAAGCGCACCGAAACCTGCGGCAGGTAGGCCGCCTTTTTCACGGTGATATCGGCTTCGGCGGCCTTTTCCTGATAATCGTACCGCCTGAGGGTCGGCGACACGCCGGTGGCCTGGTCGACCGCGGTATCGACGGAATCGGGCATCGGCTGGTTGATGCTGTAGTCATCGACGGCCGGCACGCGCTGCCCGACGAGCTGCGAGAGCTGCGAGAGCGCCGTGGCAAGCGCCTGCTTTGCCGCCGACAAATCGTTGTCCGCCTGGTACAGACGGGACTGCGCCAGATCCCGGTCCACTCTGGCGCTCGCCTGGGCGTCTACGCGCCGGCTGATCATGTCGAACAGTTGCTGATGCTGCTCCACTTCCTTTTCGGCGATCGTCTTGCGCGCCTGCTGCCGCATTGCCTCGACGTAAGCCGTCGCCACGCGCAGCAGGATATCCTCGCGCGCCTCGTCGACGCTCGCCGAGGCCGCGTCCTTTTGCGCCTCGGCGGACGCGATACCCCCCGTGATGCGGCCGCCTGCCCAGATCGGCTGCGTCAGGCTGACGTCGGTAAAGCGTGGGTTGCCGTCGTTGGCCTTGCCGCCTTCGACGGCCAGGGTCGGAAAGCGTTGCCACGACGCGGCCTTCACATTCGATTCCGCAGCGTTGAGCGAATATTGCTTGCCGACAATTTCCGGATGCGTTGCCAGCGCCTGCCGCGCCATCTGGCCTAGCGACCAGTCGGCGGCCGAGGCCCCGAGGCTCGCCGTAACAAGCGCGGTGGCTACCGCGCCTGCCATGTAATTCTTCAAGAACATTTTGTACGCCAACTTCTGGTTTTCTTACGGCCGTTCGACCCCCGTGATCTGTCGAACGTTTTTCTAGCTCGATCGAGAAACGGCCCCATCGGACATCGATGGGGCCATTCGGTATTAGTCAGGTTTTACCGGCACTGCTTTGACACGACTTGTCGAAGCGCACCGAAACCTGCGACAGATAGACCGCCTTCTTCACTGTGATATCGGCTTGCGCGGCCTTTTCTTGATAGTCGTAGCGCCTGAGCGTCGGCGACACGCCGGTAGCCATGTCCACCGCGGTATCGATGGAATCGGGCATTGGCTGATTGATGCTGTATTCGTCGACGGCCGGCACGCGCTCCCCGATGAGCTGGGAGAGCTGCGAGAGCTTGAGAAACGGCCCCATCGGACTTCGATGGGGCCGTTTGGTGTTACTCAGGTTTTACTGGAGATGCTTCGCTGCGGTCAGATCACCGTGAACGTGTGCGTGTTACTCGGCTCCAGCGTTACGCTCGTCACGTTGGCCAGCACGACCGAATGAACATGCGAGTTCGAGTCGTCCCAAGTCAGCGTCTTCGCGTTGCTGTCGAAGAAGTACTCGCCGGCCTGGTTGACTGCCTGCGCACTCCCCACCGCCGACGTCAGGTTGCTGGTGCCAACATTCAGCGTGTCGTTGTGCTGCAGGCCCGCGATGGTCACCGTCGCGTTCGTCCCTACCTCGTCGTTCAGGTTGAGGTTGAGGGTCGTATTCGAGTGCGTAACCAGCGAAAGCGTGTCGCCGTTGTTCAGCGCATGCGTATCGAGTTCCGTCACCGAGCCTCCGCCCAGCGTATCGGTCACGAAGTTGATCTGGCCGAGTTGCGTATCGGTCAAGGTCACCGAGTTGCCGTTCAGATCGAGTCCGTGCACGAGGATGTTGAGTGAGCTCGACGTCAGGTTGCCGCCAGTAGTGAACTGCTCCACCACCGACCCGGTGTGGCCCGAGGACGAATCCATGAGACCGTGGGCCAGCCCGGTGGCCAGTTCCGCGTCTGTCAGCTTGACCGTGTAGCCGGCGAGATCGATCTCCTGAACGTGGCTGTTGAGGCCGGTCGTCAGGTTGGTCGAACCCTGCAACTGCTCGATCACGTAGCCGCCGCCAACCGAATCGCTCAACGACAGCGTGCTCAACTCAGCGGCGGTCAACGTAACCATATGGCCGGCCATGTCGACGTTGGACACGTGGCTGTTCACACCGTCGGTCAGGTTGGTATCGGCAACCAGCTTCTCGGTGACCGTACCGCCACCAACCGAGTCGGCCAGCGTCAGAGTGGAAATCTCGGACGCCGTGAGCTTCACGGTATGGCCGGCCAGATCCAGGGAGTGCACGTAGGAACCCACGCCAGCCGACAGGTCGAGGTTAGACGTCGCCACCTCCTTCACCGAGGCGCCCCCGGCGGGGTCGATAATGTTCAGGCTCAGCTCACTGTTGGTGAGCGTGGCCGCCTGACCATTCAGGTCGATGGTACCGACACCGTTATCGAGCGTTACCAAGGTCAGATCGCGGTGCGAGCTGTCCAGGTAAGCGGTGACCGTGGCCGCTGCCAGCAGCAGAGCGTAATGCGCGTTGCTGGTGGACAGGTTGGCTACCGAATCGTAGATGCTGTAGGCCACCGCCCCAGTGGTGTAGCCGGTAATCGTCGAGACCTGCGCCACCGTAGCGTTTCCAGTTACCGTGTAAGCCGCATTGCCCGAGATACTGATGTTAGACGTGCCGTGTGCGGTAATGATCGCGCTCGCGCTACCGGTTACCGTGGTCGCCGCAGCATGCACCGTGCCAACCGTGTGCCCGGCGATCGCGGAGAGGTCCAACGCTGCCACCGAGGCGTCAGATACCGTGATGCTTTCGGTACCGGAGGTGACAATCTTGGAGGAGGTCAGCGCGGCGTTGAGCGCCGCAGCCGAACCGGTAATCGTCGTAGCCGCGCTGGCAGTCACCGTACCGCTGGTGCGCGCCGCGATCGTGTTCAGATCGGCCGCCGCCTGCGACGCATCCGACGTGGTCACCGCTTCGGTGCCCGAAAGCGTGATGTCGGCTGCGATCACCGCCGCCGCCACCGCCGCTGCAGTGCCCGTCACCAGAGTAGCCGCCGTTGCATTCACCGTTCCGGTGGTTTCGCTGGCGAGTGTGCTCAACACGGACACCGCTACCGAGGTGTCGCTCAGCGTCAGATTTTCGCTGCCGGAGAGGGTAATTCTGCTCGACGCCAGCAGTGTCTCGATGGCCGCCACCGAACCCGCGATCGTGCCGACACCCGATGCGTCCACCGTGCCGCTGGTGTGCCCCGCGATCGTGTTCAGATCGGTCGCCGCTGCCGTGGTGCCGCTGATCGTCACGCTCTCGGTACCGCTCAGCGTGATGTCGTTGGCGGTCACCGCAGCCACCACATCCGAGGCCAAACCGCTCAGCGTGGTCACCGACGTTGCTGCCACCTGACCGATGGTGCGCGTAGCGATTGCGTTCAAATCAGCCGCCACCACTGTGGTGTCGCTGATCACGATGATTTCGGAACCGCTCAGCTCAATGTCGAATGTGCTCAGCGCTGCCGATACATCGGCAGCCGAACCGGAAATCGTCGTGGCCGCCGTTGCGTTCACCATCCCGCTGGTATCGCCAGCGAGGCTGATCAGATCGGACGCCGCCACCGAGCTGTCGCTCAGCGTCAGATTTTCGGTGCCCGACAGTGTGATGCTGTTCGCGCCCACCACCGCCGCCACATCGGCGAGCGAACCGGTAATTGTCGTGGCCGCCGACGCATCGATCCTGCCGCTGGTCTGTCCGGCGATCGTGCCCAGATCGGACGCCGCCACCGTGGTATCCAGTACCGTGAGCGCTTCGTTGCCGGACAGCGTGATGTTGCTCGACGTCAAGACCGATCCGAGGTCTGCCAGCGACCCCGTGATCGTTCCCACCACCGTCGTATCCACCGTGCCGCTGGTGTGCCCGGCGATCGTGATCAGATCGGCAGCCGCTGCCGTCCCGCTGGAGATCGTCACGTACTCGGTACCGCTCAACGCGATGTGGTTCGAGGTCACCACAGCCAGTACATCGGCAACCAGACCGTTCAGCGCGATCACCGACGTTGCTGTTACCTGACCGGTGGTGTGCGTAGCGATCGCGTTCAGATCAGCCGCCCCTGCCACGGCATCGCTGATCGCTACGGTCTCGGAGCCGCTCAGCATGATGTCACTCGCGGTCAGCGCTGCCGATACATCGGCAGCCAAACCGTTAATCGTCGTAGCCGCGACGGCGATCAACGTACCGCTAGTGTGCCCGGCGATCGCATTCAGATCGACCGCCGCCACCGAGGTGTCCAGAACCGTGAACGATTCGGCGCCGCTGAACGTGATGGAGCTCAACGTCAAGGCCGTCTCGATGTCCCCCACCGTCCCTGTGACCGAGATCGCCGCGCTTGCATCGACCGAGCCGCCGGTATGCCCGGCGAGCGAATTCAGATCGCTCGCCGCCACCACGGAGTCCAGAGCCACGAGCGTTTCGGTGCCCGAGAATGTGATGCTGCTCGACGCCAAGGCCGTCTCGAGGTCTGTTACAAACCCCGTAACCGAGGTCAGCGAATTCGCATCGACTATGCCGCTGGTCTGCCCGGTGATCGCATTCAGATCGGTCGCTGCCGCGGTGACACCGCCGATCGTCACGCTCTCGTTACCGCTTAGCGTGATGTCGGTCGCGATCACCGCTGCCGCCACCTCCGCGGCCGAACCGGTAATCGTCGTGGCCGCCGTTGCATCGATCGCGCCGGTGGTGTTCGCCGCGATCGTGTTCAGATCAGACGCCGCTTGCGATGCATCCGTCGTGGTCACCGCCTCGCTGCCCAACAGCGCAATGGTGCTCGTGGTCAACGCTGCCGCCACTGCCGCTGCATCGCCCGTGATCGTCGTAGCCGCCGTTGCGTTCACCGTACCGGTGGTGTGCAAAGCGATCGTGTTCAGATCGGACGCCGCTTGCGACGCATCCGACGTGCTCACCGCTTCGTTGCCCGACAGCGTAATGTCCGTCGCCGTCACCACGGCGGCCACGTCCGCCGCCGTGCCGGTCACCGAAGTGGCCGCGCCGGCGTTCACCGTACCGCTGGTGTGCGCAGAGATCGCGTTCAGATCGGCCGCCGTCACTGCGGCATCCGATACCGTGATCGCTTCGTTGCCCGAGAAGGCGGTGTGATTCGACGCCAAGGCTGTCTCGAGCTCTGCCACCGACCCCGTGATCGTGGTCGCCGCCGTCGCGTCCACCGTGCCGCTGGTGTTCAGGGCGATCGTGTTCAGATCGACCGCGGCCACCGAGGTGTCGCTGATCGTCACGTTCTCGCCACCGCTCAGCGTGATGCCGGTGGTGGTGACCGCTGCCGTTACATCGGCGGCCGAGCCGCTCAGCGTGATTACCGACGTTGCCGACACCGGACCGGTGTGATCAATGATCGTGTTCAGCGCACTTGCCGAAGCCGTAGTACCCGTAATGGTTACCGCTTCGCTGCCTGACAGCGAGATGTCGCCCGCCATGACTGCGGTCAACACATCCACGTCCGAACCGGTAATCGTCGTTGCCGCCGTCGCGTCGACCGTGCCCCTGGTGTGTCCGGCGAGCGTATTCAGATCAGCCGCCGCCAACGTGCTATCCAGTACCGTGAGCGCTTCGTTGCCGGAGAGCGTGATGCTGCTCGTCGTCAACGCCGTCTCGAGGGCCGTGATGAACCCCGTGATCGTGCTCGCCGCGATCGCGTCCACCGCGCCGCTGGTGTGCGCTGCGATCGTGTTCAGAGCGCCCGCCGCTTGCGAGGCGTCCGACGTGGTTACCGCCTCATTGCCCGACAGCGTGATGTCGGTCGTGGTCAACGCTGCTGCTACCGCCGCCGCCGTGCCGGTAATCGTCGCAGCCGCCGTTGCGTCCACCGCGCCGTTGGTGTTCGCCGCGATCGTGTTCAGATCAGCCGCCGCTTGCGAAGCACCCGACGTGGTTACCGCTTCATTGCCTGACAGCGTAATGTCGCTCGTGGTCAGCGCCGCTGCCACCGCCGCTGCATCGCCGGTAATCGTCGTTGCCGCCGTTGCGTTCACTGGACCATTGGTGTGCAGAGCGATCGTGTTCAGATCGGCCGCCGATTGCGAAGCATCCAACGTGGTTACCGCTTCGTTGCCTGACAAAGTAATGTCGCTCGTGGTCAGCGCTGCCACCACCGCCGCTGCATCGCCCGTGATCGTCGTAGCCGCCGTTGCATTCACCGTACCCGTGGTGTGCAGAGCGATCGTGTTCAGATCGGCCGCCGCTTGCGAAGCATCCAACGTGGTTACCGCTTCGTTGCCCGACAGCGTGATATCGGTCGCCGTCACCGCAGCTGCCACATCCGCGGCCAAACCGGTAATCGTCGTGGCCGCCGTTGCGTTCACCGTACCGCTGGTGTGCGCAGCGATCGTGGTCAGATCGGACGCCGCAACTGAGGTATTCGATACCGTGATCGCTTCGTTGCCCGAGAAGGTGACGTGGTTCGACGTCAACACCGCCTCGAGATCGGTCACCGACCCCGTGACCGTATTCGCCGCTGCCGCGTCCACCGTGCCGCTTGTGTTGGTGGCGATGATGTACAGATCGAGCGCCGCTATCGACAGATCCGACGTGATCACCGCTTCGCTGCCCGACAGCGTGACAGCGCCCATCGACAACGCGGTTGCCACCGCTACGGCCGAACCGGTAATCGTCGTTGCCGCCGTTGCATCGATCGTGCCGCTGGTATGCATAGAGATCGTGTTCAGATCGGTCGCTGCTTGCGACGCATCCGAAGTGATCACCGCTTCGTTGCCCGACAGCGTGATGTGCGCCGTCGTCAACGCTGCCGCCACTGCCGCTGCATCGCCAGTGATCGTCGCAGCCGCCATTGCGTTCACCGTACCGGTGGTGTGCAGAGCGATCGTGTTCAGATCAGCCGCCGCTTGCGACGCATCCGTCGTGATCACCGCTTCGTTGCCCGACAGCGTGATGTCGGTTGCCGTCACCGCTGCTGCCACCGCCGCTGCATTGCCGGTGATCGTCGTAGCCGCCGTTGCATCGACCGTGCCGCTGGTGTGCGTTGCGATCGTGTTCAGATCAGCCGCCGCTTGCGACGCATCCGTCGTGGTCACCGCTTCGCTGTCCGACAGCGTGATATCGGTTGCCGTCACCGCTGCTGCTACCGCCGCTGCATCGCCCGTGATCGTCGTGGCCGCCGTTGCATCGACCGTACCGCTGGTGTGCGCTGCGATCGTGTTCAGATCAGCCGCCGCTTGCCACACATCCGTCGTGATCACCGCTTCGTTGCCCGACAGCGTGATGTCGGTTGCGCTCACCGCTGCTGCCACCGCCGCTGCATCGCCCGTGATCGTCGTGGCCGCCGTTGCATCGACCGTACCGCTGGTGTGCGCTGCGATCGTGTTCAGATCAGCTGCCGCTTGCGACGCATCCGTCGTGATCACCGCTTCGGTGCCCGACAGCGTGATATCGGTTGCCGTCACCGCTGCTGCCACCGCCGCTGCATCGCCCGTGATCGTCGTAGCCGCCGTCGCATTGATCGTGCCGATGGTGTGTGCTGCGATCGTGTTCAGATCAGTTGCCGCCTGCTGCGCATCCGTCGTGATCACCGCTTCGCTGCCCGACAGCGTGATGTCGGACGCAGTTACCGCTGCCGCCACCGCCGCCGCCGTGCCGGCCAACGTCGTAGCCAGGGTTGCGTTCACCATCCCGGTCGTTTCGCCCGTCAGGGTGTCCAGATCGCCCACCGCCAGCCAGCCATTCAGCACCGTGAGTGCTTCGCTGCCGGAGAAAGTGATGCTGCTCGACGCCAACGCCGTCTCGAGGTCTATCGTCGACCCCACCACCGTGCTCGCCGCCGTCGCATCCACCGCGCCGCTGGTGTTCAGGGCGATCGTGTTCAGATCAGCCGCCGCTTGCGACGCGTCCAGCGTGATCACCGCTTCGTTGCCCGACAGCGTGATGTCGGTCGTGGTCAGCGCTGCTGCCACCGCCGCTGCATCGCCCATGATCGTCGTAGCTGCCGTTGCATCGATCGTACCGCTGGTGTGCGCTGCGATCGTGTTCAGATCAGCCGCCGCCTGCGACACATCCGACGTGATCACCGCTTCGCTGCCCGACAGCGTGATGTCGGTTGCGCTCACCGCTGCTGCCACCGCCGCTGCATCGCCCGTGATCGTCGTGGCCGCCGTTGCATCGACCGTACCGCTGGTGTGCAGAGCGATCGTGTTCAGATCAGCTGCCGCTTGCGACGCATCCGTCGTGATCACCGCTTCGTTGCCCGACAGCGTGATGTCGGTTGCCGTCACCGCTGCTGCCACCGCCGCTGCATCGCCCGTAATCGTCGTGGCCGCCGTAGCATCGACCGTGCCGCTGGTGTGCGTTGCGATCGTGTTCAGGTCAGCTGCCGCTTGCGACGCATCCGTCGTGGTCACCGCTTCGCTGCCCGACAATGTGATGTCGGTCGTGGTCAGTGCTGCCGCCACTGCCGCTGCATCGCCCGTGATCGTCGTAGCCGCCGTTGCATCGATCGCGCCGCTGGTGTGCGCTGCGATCGTGTTCAGATCAGCCGCTGCCTGCGACACATCCGACGTGATCACCGCTTCGCTGCCCGACAGCGTGATGTCGGTTGCGCTCACCGCTGCTGCCACCGCCGCTGCATCGCCCGTGATCGTCGTGGTCGCCGTTGCATCGACCGTACCGCTGGTGTGCGCTGCGATCGTGTTCAGATCAGCTGCCGCTTGCGACGCATCCAGCGTGATCACCGCTTCGCTGCCCGACAGCGTGATATCGGTTGCCGTCACCGCTGCTGCCACCGCCGCTGCGTTGCCGGTGATCGTCGTGGCCGCCGTTGCATCGATCGTACCGCTGGTGTGCGTTGCGATCGTGTTCAGATCAGCCGCCGCCTGCGACACATCCGACGTGATCACCGCTTCGCTGCCCGACAGCGTGATGTCGGTTGCGCTCACCGCTGCTGCCACCGCCGCTGCATCGCCCGTGATCGTCGTGGCCGCCGTTGCATCGACCGTACCGCTGGTGTGCGCTGCGATCGTGTTCAGGTCAGCCGCTGCCTGCGACGCATCCGACGTAATCACCGCTTCGGTGCCCGACAGCGTGATGTCGGTTGCCGTCAGCGCTGCTGCCACCGCCGCTGCATCGCCCGTAATCGTCGTGGCCCCCGTTGCATCGATCGCGCCGCTGGTGTGCGCTGCGATCGTGTTCAGATCAGCCGCCGCTTGCGACACATCCGTCGTGATCACCGCTTCGCTGCCCGACAATGTGATATCGGTTGCCGTCACCGCTGCTGCCACCGCCGCTGCATCGCCCGTGATCGTCGTGGCCGCCGTTGCGTCGATCACGCCGCTGGTGTGCGCTGCGATCGTGTTCAGATCAGCCGCCGCCTGCGACTCATCCAGCGTGGTTACCGCTTCGCTGCCCGACAGCGTGATGTCGGTTGCCGTCACCGCTGCTGCCACCGCCGCTGCATCGCCCGTGATCGTCGTAGCCGCCGTTGCATCGACCGTACCGCTGGTGTGTGCTGCGATCGTGTTCAGATCAGTTGCCGCCTGCTGCGCATCCGTCGTGATCACCGCTTCGCTGCCCGACAGCGTGATGTCGGACGCAGTTACCGCTGCCGCCACCGCCGCCGCCGTGCCGGCCAACGTCGTAGCCAGGGTTGCGTTCACCATCCCGGTCGTTTCGCCCGTCAGGGTGTCCAGATCGCCCACCGCCAGCCAGCCATTCAGCACCGTGAGTGCTTCGCTGCCGGAGAAAGTGATGCTGCTCGACGCCAACGCCGTCTCGAGGTCTATCGTCGACCCCACCACCGTGCTCGCCGCCGTCGCATCCACCGCGCCGCTGGTGTTCAGGGCGATCGTGTTCAGATCAGCCGCCGCTTGCGACGCGTCCAGCGTGATCACCGCTTCGTTGCCCGACAGCGTGATGTCGCTTGCCGTCACCGCTGCTGCCACCGCCGCTGCGTTGCCGGTGATCGTCGTGGCCGCCGTTGCATCGATCGTACCGCTGGTGTGCGCTGCGATCGTGTTCAGATCAGCCGCCGCCTGCGACACATCCGACGTGATCACCGCTTCGCTGCCCGACAGCGTGATGTCGGTTGCGCTCACCGCTGCTGCCACCGCCGCTGCATCGCCCGTGATCGTCGTGGCCGCCGTTGCATCGACCGTACCGCTGGTGTGCGCTGCGATCGTGTTCAGGTCAGCCGCTGCCTGCGACGCATCCGACGTAATCACCGCTTCGGTGCCCGACAGCGTGATGTCGGTTGCCGTCAGCGCTGCTGCCACCGCCGCTGCATCGCCCGTAATCGTCGTGGCCCCCGTTGCATCGATCGCGCCGCTGGTGTGCGCTGCGATCGTGTTCAGATCAGCCGCCGCTTGCGACACATCCGTCGTGATCACCGCTTCGCTGCCCGACAATGTGATATCGGTTGCCGTCACCGCTGCTGCCACCGCCGCTGCATCGCCCGTGATCGTCGTGGCCGCCGTTGCGTCGATCACGCCGCTGGTGTGCGCTGCGATCGTGTTCAGATCAGCCGCCGCCTGCGACTCATCCAGCGTGGTTACCGCTTCGCTGCCCGACAGCGTGATGTCGGTTGCCGTCACCGCTGCTGCCACTGCCGCTGCATCGCCCGTAATCGTCGTGGCCGCCGTCGCATTGATCGTGCCGATGGTGTGTGCTGCGATCGTGTTCAGATCAGTTGCCGCCTGCTGCGCATCCGTCGTGATCACCGCTTCGCTGCCCGACAGCGTGATGTCGGACGCAGTTACCGCTGCCGCCACCGCCGCCGCCGTGCCGGCCAACGTCGTAGCCAGGGTTGCGTTCACCATCCCGGTCGTTTCGCCCGTCAGGGTGTCCAGATCGCCCACCGCCAGCCAGCCATTCAGCACCGTGAGTGCTTCGCTGCCGGAGAAAGTGATGCTGCTCGACGCCAACGCCGTCTCGAGGTCTATCGTCGACCCCACCACCGTGCTCGCCGCCGTCGCATCCACCGCGCCGCTGGTGTTCAGGGCGATCGTGTTCAGATCAGCCGCCGCTTGCGACGCGTCCAGCGTGATCACCGCTTCGTTGCCCGACAGCGTGATGTCGGTCGTGGTCAGCGCTGCTGCCACCGCCGCTGCATCGCCCATGATCGTCGTAGCTGCCGTTGCATCGATCGTACCGCTGGTGTGCGCTGCGATCGTGTTCAGATCAGCCGCCGCCTGCGACACATCCGACGTGATCACCGCTTCGCTGCCCGACAGCGTGATGTCGGTTGCGCTCACCGCTGCTGCCACCGCCGCTGCATCGCCCGTGATCGTCGTGGCCGCCGTTGCATCGACCGTACCGCTGGTGTGCAGAGCGATCGTGTTCAGATCAGCTGCCGCTTGCGACGCATCCGTCGTGATCACCGCTTCGTTGCCCGACAGCGTGATGTCGGTTGCCGTCACCGCTGCTGCCACCGCCGCTGCATCGCCCGTAATCGTCGTGGCCGCCGTAGCATCGACCGTGCCGCTGGTGTGCGTTGCGATCGTGTTCAGGTCAGCTGCCGCTTGCGACGCATCCGTCGTGGTCACCGCTTCGCTGCCCGACAATGTGATGTCGGTCGTGGTCAGTGCTGCCGCCACTGCCGCTGCATCGCCCGTGATCGTCGTAGCCGCCGTTGCATCGATCGCGCCGCTGGTGTGCGCTGCGATCGTGTTCAGATCAGCCGCTGCCTGCGACACATCCGACGTGATCACCGCTTCGCTGCCCGACAGCGTGATGTCGGTTGCGCTCACCGCTGCTGCCACCGCCGCTGCATCGCCCGTGATCGTCGTGGTCGCCGTTGCATCGACCGTACCGCTGGTGTGCGCTGCGATCGTGTTCAGATCAGCTGCCGCTTGCGACGCATCCGTCGTGATCACCGCTTCGCTGCCCGACAGCGTGATATCGGTTGCCGTCACCGCTGCTGCCACCGCCGCTGCATCGCCCATGATCGTCGTAGCTGCCGTTGCATCGATCGTACCGCTGGTGTGCGTTGCGATCGTGTTCAGATCAGCCGCCGCCTGCGACACATCCGACGTGATCACCGCTTCGGTGCCCGACAGCGTGATATCGGTCGCGGTCACCGCTGCCACCACATCCGCCGCCGTGCCGGTAATCGTCGTGGCCGCCGTTGCGTCGATCATGCCGATGGTGTGCGCTGCGATCGTGCCCAGATCGGCCGCCGCCACCGTGGCGTCCAGTACCGTGAACGCTTCGCTACCCGAGAACGTGATGCTGCTCGACGCCAACGCCGTCTCAAGGTCCGCCACCAGCCCCGTGACCGTGCTCGCCGCCGTCGCGTCCACCGTGCCGCTGGTGTGCGCTGCGATCGTGTTCAGATCAGTTGCCGCTTGCGACTCATCCGTCGTGATCACCGCTTCGTTGCCCGACAGCGTGATGTCGCTTGCCGTCACCGCTGCTGCCACCGCCGCTGCGTTGCCGGTGATCGTCGTGGCCGCCGTTGCATCGATCGTGCCGCTGGTGTGCGTTGCGATCGTGTTCAGATCAGCCGCTGCTTGCGACACATCCGTCGTGATCACCGCTTCGCTGCCCGACAGCGTGATGTCGGTTGCCGTCACCGCTGCTGCCACCGCCGCTGCATCGCCCGTGATCGTCGTAGCCGCCGTTGCATCGACCGTACCGCTGGTGTGCGCTGCGATCGTGTTCAGATCAGCCGCCGCTTGCGACACATCCGTCGTGATCACCGCTTCGTTGCCCGACAGCGTGATGTCGGTTGCCGTCACCGCTGCTGCCACTGCCGCTGCATCGCCCGTGATCGTCGTGGCCGCCGTTGCATCGATCGCGCCGATGGTGTGCGCTGCAATCGTGCTCAGGTCAGCCGCTGCCTGCGACACATCCGTCGTGATCACCGCTTCGTTGCCCGACAGCGTGATGTCGGTTGCCGTCAGCGCTGCTGCCACCGCCGCTGCATCGCCCGTGATCGTCATAGCCGCCGTTGCATCGATCGTGCCGCTGGTGTGCGCTGCGATCGTGTTCAGATCAGCCGCCGCTTGCGACACATCCGTCGTGATCACCGCTTCGTTGCCCGACAGCGTGATATCGGTTGCGCTCACCGCTGCTGCTACCGCCGCTGCATCACCCGTGATCGTCGTAGCCGCCGTTGCATCGATCGCGCCATTGGTGCGCGCTGCGATCGTGTTCAGATCAGTTGCCGCTTGCGACGCATCCGTCGTGATCACCGCTTCCGTGCCCGACAGCGTGATATCGGTCGCGGTCACCACTGCCACCACATCCGCCGTCGTGCCGGTAATCGTCGTGGCCGCCGTTGCATCGATCGCGCCATTGGTGCGCGCTGCGATCGTGTTCAGATCAGCCGCCGCCTGCGACTCATCTAGCGTGGTTACCGCTTCGGTGCCCGACAGCGTGATGTCGGTTGCCGTCAGCGCTGCTGCCACCGCCGCTGCATCGCCGGTAATCGTCGTGGCCGCCGTTGCATCGATCATGCCGCTGGTGTGCGCTGCGATCGTGCCCAGATCAGCCGCCGCCACGGTGGTGTCCAGTACCGTGAACGCTTCGCTACCCGAGAACGTGATGCTGCTCGACGCCAACGCCGTCTCAAGGTCTGCCACCAGCCCCGTGACCGTGCTCGCCGCCGTCGCGTCCACCGTGCCGCTGGTGTGCGCTGCGATCGTGTTCAGATCAGTTGCCGCTTGCGACGCATCCGTCGTGATCACCGCTTCGCTGCCCGACAATGTGATGTCGGTCGTGGTCAGTGCTGCCGCCACTGCCGCTGCATCGCCCGTGATCGTCGTAGCCGCCGTTGCATCGATCGCGCCGCTGGTGTGCGCTGCGATCGTGTTCAGATCAGCCGCTGCCTGCGACACATCCGACGTGATCACCGCTTCGCTGCCCGACAGCGTGATGTCGGTTGCGCTCACCGCTGCTGCCACCGCCGCTGCATCGCCCGTGATCGTCGTAGCCACCGTTGCATCGATCGTGCCGCTGGTGTGCGCTGCGATCGTGTTCAGATCAGCCGCCGCTTGCGACACATCCGTCGTGATCACCGCTTCGGTGCCCGACAGCGTGATGTCGGTTGCGCTCACCGCTGCTGCCACCGCCGCTGCATCGCCCGTAATCGTCGTGGCGGCCGTTGCATCGACCGTGCCGCTGGTGTGCGCTGCAATCGTGCTCAGGTCAGCCGCTGCCTGCGACGCATCCGACGTAATCACCGCTTCGGTGCCTGACAGCGTGATGTCGGTTGCGCTCACCGCTGCTGCCACCGCCGCTGCATTGCCGGTAATCGTCGTAGCCACCGTTGCATCGATCGTACCGCTGGCGTGAGCTGCGATCGTGTTCAGATCGGTGGCCGCCACGGAGGCATCGGTGGTCGACACGTTACCCGTAAATTCGGAGTTGGTCGTCGATACGTCGGAGCTGGTGAATGCCCTCGCCAGGACTGCCGCCGTATCCGACAGACTGTAGCCGTTGCTGATATGCACGCCGTGGTTCAACAGCAAATCGGCATCGGCCACGCTCAGCGTGACGGCCGTTGCATTGGTGGTGCTCGCCGTGCCGTTGAACTGCGAGTTGGTCACCGATTGATCGGGATCGAGCGCCGCCAGCAGATTGGCCGCCGTGTCGGCCAAGCCGTAGCCATTCGTGATCCTCACATGATGGGTCAGCAGCGTATCGGCATTGGCCACGCTCAGCGTGACCGCCGTCGCATCCGTCGTCGCCAGACTAGTCACACCCGTCAAGCCAGCATCAGCGTGCCCGATCGCCGCGAGCAGCGCCGCAGCCGTATCATGCACCGCCCCAATCACCGTCGCCGCATTCAACGCATGCAGCGCATCCGCATTAGCCACCGACACAAAGCTGTCAGTCACCGTCACCGCCGACGCCGAAGCAACCGCACTATGATTGGCCGAAAGCAGCAAATTAGCCGCCGTATCGTGAATCGCCGTGATCGTCGTGTGCACGTTCAGTGCATACAAGGCCGTCGCGCTACCCGCCGATACGAAAGCATCGGTCGTGACGACCGAGCCCGCCGCCGTAACCGCCGCGCCACCCGCCAGGATATGCGCCGCAGTATCGCTAATCGTATAGGCCTGCGTGCCGCTATTGGCGAACGCATGAATCGCCGTGGCTTGCGCCACCGTCGCCGCTGTCGTCGCGGCGACATTGACCACATTGCCGGCCAGGCCCGCCGGCGCCCCTGCCAGGTTGGCCGCCGTGTCCGACAGATTGTATTTCGCAGTCGGGTCTTTCGCGACCAGCGCCTGCGCGCCCGCCACCGTTTCCGTCAACGTCGTCAGCGTGGCGCTCTGCGCCCCCGCAACCGAGTGCGCCGAATTCGGGTTCAGCGTCGTTGCCTGCCCGATCGCCGTGTTGCTGGTCGTCGTAGTGGTCAGTTCAGCCGTATTCAGCGGATTGCCGGCGTTGCTATTGATCGTGCTCAGTACCGTGCCGCTGGCCAGGTCGATCGGGGTCTGCCCCGCGTTCGCGACCGCGTTGGTAAGCGCAGTCACCATTGAAGCCTGCACCGTCGGCGAAGTACTGCCCGCCGCGGAGTTCACCGTGACGGTCAGGAGCGTGGCAATCTGCGCCGCGATTTTCTGTACCGCCAGCGCGGTCGGATCGTTGGCGGCCGCCGTCAACGGGTCGTAGGTCGTCAGCGAGACACCGGCCGGAATGCCGAGCCCTTTCGCGATCACCGCCTCGGCTTGTGCGACCGACACGCTGTGCTGAGCCGCATACGCCTGAACCAGCGTCGTCAGCGGATTGACGACCGTCGATCCTTGCGGGGCCGTCAGCGTGATCGTGTTCGGCAGACCCGTATCGATGTTGACACCGCCCACCGCGATGATCGCGCCCTTCAGGGTGGTGGTCAGACTGAAATTGCCGTTCGCATCCGTCACCACACCGGTATCGCCGGCGGCGACCGGAATACCGTCGCCGTTCACGTCGATATAGATGTGCGCGCCCTTGATCAGACCATCCGCCACCTCACCGGCAACCTTGGTGCCAGGCGTGGCGGCGGGAGAGCTGCTGCCGCTACTGCTACCGCCGCCACCGCCACCGCCAGCAGCGGCGGCCGCCACGCCGCCGACCAGCGCAGCACCGAGCAAGCCCAACCACACGCTGGTCGGCACGCCACTCGAAGCAGCCGGCGCCGTTGCCGCGCCCGCCTCCGAACTGCCGTCCGTTGTGCCGCCGACATCCGTGCTCCCGCTCACGTCGCCGGCCGAACTGCTGGCATCGCTCACGCCACCCGTCGAGGTGTCAGTCGTCGCGGTGCCGGTGTTGGCCGCTTGAACCGAGCCACCATCCGTGTCGTGCGACGTCACCCCTTCGCCCTTGTGGGCACTCGCGTCGTGTTCGACTTTGTCGCCCGTCTCGTGGCCCCGCGCCTTATTCGCATGCTTATGCTGCGGGTCCAGCGGATTCAAATGGTTAGCAATGACAGCGTCATTCGATGCAACTGCAACAGTATGATTCGCGTCAGTTTTCTTTACGCCCTGATTGCCACCAAGCTTCTTGACCGGCTGTACCGTTGAATTCTTAATGCTCACTGTCTTGCTCTCCGAAGAAATCGTAATAGCTCATGCCGCTACAGGCCGGATATTCGCTTCCGGTGCGGCCTACCACATTGAAGTTGATATGGGTTCAGGTATCGCGTCGATGACAACCCGAGGGGGGTGAACGACCGTACCAGTGGGTCCGCCAATGAAACTCGCAACGCTTTAGGAGATGTCCCTGCGGCAAGACAACACCTGATATCCGGCTTTGTTTCGACAGCCATTGACGCCACGATTTCAGGCGCGCAAACGTTGCCGAACAGTCCACTTTGCATGAGTTGGTGCCGGAGATCGGGAATGAACACAGGGCACTCATTGCGCGCGCATCTCTCAGAGCAATCCTGCGAGCGGTCCCGACATGCAGGCGCGAAAGTATGTTCTGGTGCGGCGACGCGGCGAGCCCGAGCAGGCCAGCCCCGATATGAAATGAATCAGTTCCACCATCTTCACGATGGGAACCTCCCCGTATTTTTGATTGGCATGTTTTTTTTCGCGCTTAGGTTTTAGGTCCGCGCTGACAGGTCGAGAGGATACCAGAGCTTTTCTCATAAAACTTTACCGTGCGTATCAGTTTTTCTAAGAACGATGAACTTCACAAAACAGCCTGACGTACCCCGCGAAGTTGATTTTGGTCCTATTTCACTCACACCATGACACCGAATCTAATCTGTCGAGAATGGCCTCCATGCGGGGAAATTTTCTCTACTCTTTTATTGGCAAACGTTTGCTATTCGAAATAACGACACACCTACTCTTTTATTAGCAAACGTTTGCCGTTCGAAATAACGGCGCACCTACTCTTTCATTGGAAAACGTTTGCTATTCGCCGTGAGTGCCCATTCAATCGGGGCACGTCTCAACAGCGTACGGGACACAACTTCTGCGTCATTCCGAGAAGAACATCAAAGGTCCCGCACACTGCGCCGATAGCCCCGTACGTCATGCAACGCAAACCGTTCGGTTGGCTTCATGCGAGCTGGCGTGAGCGGTCGAGGCTCGAAGTTCGTCACAAATTCGATCGTGGTAGCAGCGCCGTTGTGCAGACGCAACGGCTCGTCAGCGTCGTCTCAGTCTTTCACAAGAGCACAAAACATTCTGACAGCGCAACTCGTAATACCTCACTCAACCATGAGGTCCCTCTTACATCACGCCTCTTCGCTAATGAACAGATACAACGGACTCCGAACATTGATATTTATTGAGACGGAAAGACGTGCAATGATCGCCGCCGGTTCTGCGAATCACGCTGCAACGTTGCGTGAGCAGACGCTTTGGCAACACTGCAGATTCCCGCACTTTCATCCCGTCAACATGACCAATTTTCTGTTCGGCCTCGTCTCGAACCTTGCTTTGCTGGCTATCGTGCTGATCGTGTGTCATCTGTGCAACCGGCTTGCACCCGGCGCGGCGCTCAACGGTGCGCACATTTTCGTCGCGCTGGCTTTAGCCGCCTTGCTGTTCGATGCCGCGCTGACCTTTCTCGTGTTCGCCGATGCGCAGACCCGCTATGGCACATTCAGCACACCGACCGCGTTCTTCGAACGCGCCAGCGCGTATGTGCTGGCCGCCATTGCCGCGTTGGCGTGGCAGTACGTGGCAGGTCGCGCACGCGCCACCAAAACGAACAAGAACACATTGGTCATTCGCACGTCCCCGTATTCCGAGTCACGTCTGCCGATGTAGCCCCACGCGGCCCAGGCACGAGATTTCGCCTGCGACAAATGCACGACACGAGCAGCATGTGCTACCAGGCGCCTACGCCCCTGGTATAAGGCACATTACGGCCCTCCTGAGCGCCGCAGCACACCATCCGTTTTCTCCCGTCACGCAATCCGCATCAACAGGAACGGACCTTGCGTATGCGCGTGCCGTCGCGTATAACTTCCGAAGATTGAGGGTTATCGCTTACGCCCGTCGTCGGGCATTTGCCGCTGTATTGCACTCCCGCCGTTCAATCAGTCGAAGGCAGCTTAACCAGCGAGGAATATCTTGGATCTCGAAACCGTCCGCGTGTTCATCATGACCCGAGGCATCGACCTCGGCACCAAGGTACTCGGCGCAATCGTATTGTGGGTCGTCGGCCGCTGGGTCATTGGCCTGATCACCGGCCTGCTTCGCAAACTGCTGGCGAAAAACGGCCGAGTCGATCCAACACTCGCTCACTACCTCGGTTCGATTCTCGGCGCGCTGCTGAACCTGCTGCTGATCCTCGCGATCTTGCAAGTGTTCGGCGTTCAGACTACCTCATTCGCCGCGTTGCTCGCCGGCCTCGGTCTTGCAATCGGCACTGCATGGGGCGGCTTGCTAGCCCACTTCGCGGCGGGCATCTTCATGCAGGTGCTGCGGCCGTTCAAGGTGGGCGATTTTGTCATGGCGGGCGGCGTCACGGGCACGGTCTCGGAACTGGGGCTGTTCGGCACAACCATCGTGACGCCCGACAATGTGACGACCATCGTCGGTAACAACAAGATCTTTTCGGACACAATCTCGAACTACAGCGCTTTGCCCGTGCGGCGCGTCGAGTTGACCGCGAAGATTGCGAACGGCGTCGATCCTACGGATGCGATGAACCGGTTGAAGGCGGCCGTTACGCAGATTCCGAACGTGGTCGAGAGTCCCTCACCGGATATCGAAGTGCTGAGCTTCACGCCCGAAGGACCGTTGCTGTGCGTGCGGCCCTACACGCACACCGACCATTATTGGCAGGTCTACTTCGACACCAACCGCGCAATCATCCAGACCTTCAAGGACGCAGGCTATCCAACACCGGAAACACCGCTTGCGCCGCGTATAGTCAGCAGTTGATCAAGAGCATGGCTTAGCAGGTCTGAACTGAGGCTGACGCTTGGCAAGATAAAGCGTCTTTGCGCTGCGCCAGCGGTACAAGCTACCCGTAACCAAGCCGCACCAAACGAAAACGGCGTCGCGAGATTCGCGACGCCGTTTGTTCATCCAGCTTCGTACTACGTGAAGCGTTAGCGGCTACCCTACTTTGCCGCAGCGTTCTTACGCATCACTTTCCACAGCGCGCCAAGCACCACCGGCACCACGGCCGCGCCGATACCCACCAGCACGATCACATTCAGATATTGACGGATGAACGGAATGTTGCCGAAGAAGTAGCCGAGCAATACCAGCAGCAACACCCAAAACAGCGCACCGAGGATGTTAAACAACTGGAACCGGCTCACCGTCATCTCCGAGGCACCGGCAACGAACGGCGCGAAGGTGCGCACCACCGGAATGAAACGCGCCAGCACGATTGTCTTGCCGCCATGCTTTTCATAGAAGTTATGAGTCTTCTGCAACGCGGCGCGATCGAGGAAGCGCTCAAGGAAAGGAATGTGCGAATTGAACACCCGTGGCCCGATGGCCCGTCCAATCATATAGTTAACCGTATTGCCGGCGACCGCCGCAACAAGCAGCAGCACGATCAGCAGGCCGAGATTCATTTCGCCGCTCGCGCAGAAGGCACCGCCGATGAACAGCAGGGAATCGCCCGGCAGAAAGGGCAGAACGACCAGCCCGGTTTCGCAGAACACGATAAGAAACAGCACCGCGTAGACCCAGGTGCCATACACGTGAATGAAGTCGCCCAGAAACTTGTCGATATGCAAGACAAGGTTGACGAAGTGTAGCAACGTGTCCAAAAAGCGTCCTTTATTAAGCGAATGTGAACGTAGCGGGAACGGCCGCGTCAGCGGCCTTGCAAGCGATGCGTAGCGAGCGCGTGCTCGCCGCCGGAAATTGACCGCGTCATGATACCGAAAGTGCCCCGTTACGATTAAAAATCTGCTCGCGCCGAATCGCTATAATTTCGCCATGTCAGAATTCTCCGAAACGCCTGCCGGCACCGCCGACGCGGCCGCAATTTCCGCCGCCGCGCCCGTCCTACGCCCGTTACGGGCGATCCAGCCCCTTCCCGATCAGCTGATCAGCCAGATTGCCGCCGGCGAAGTGGTCGAGCGGCCGGCCTCAGTGGTCAAGGAATTGCTGGAAAATGCGCTCGACGCCGGCGCGCAGACGCTGCGCATCCTGCTCGACGAAGGCGGCGTCAAACGCATCTCGATCACCGACGACGGCTGCGGCATCCCCGAAAACGAACTCGCGCTCGCGCTGATGCGTCACGCGACCAGCAAGATCCGCTCGCTCGCCGAACTGGAAGCGGTCGCCACGCTAGGGTTTCGCGGCGAGGCGCTGGCGTCGATTGCGTCGGTTGCGCAGATGGCCATCACGAGCCGCACCGCTGACGCGCCGCATGCCGTTCGCGTCGACGCGCATACCGGCGTATTGAGTCCCGCCGCCGGCACCCAAGGCACCACGATCGAAGTCCGCGAGCTGTACTTCAACACACCCGCGCGCCGCAAATTCCTGAAAAGCGAGCAGACCGAACTCGGCCACTGCCTCGAGCAAATTCGCCGCGCTGCGCTGGCGCGGCCGGATGTCGCGATTTCGGTCCTGCACAACGGTAAGGCGGTCGAACACTGGAACGCCAGCGAGCCGCCCGCGCGGGTCGCGAAGATTCTTGGCGAGACCTTTGCGACTGCACATTTGCCGCTCGACGAATCCGCCGGACCGCTTGCCGTCTACGGCTGCGCCGGTCTGCCGACCGCGAGCCGCGGACGCGCGGATCAGCAGTATTTCTTCGTCAATGGCCGGTTCGTGCGCGACAAGCTGCTCACGCACGCCGTGCGCGCCGCCTACGAAGACGTGCTGCACGGCGACCGCTATCCGTCCTACGTGCTGTTTCTCGACCTGCCGCCGGAAGCGGTCGACGTGAACGTGCATCCGTCCAAAATCGAAGTACGGTTTCGCGATTCCCGCTCGATTCACCAGTTCGTGTTTCATGCCGTGCAGCGCGCGTTGGCGCGGCACGCGGGCGCGTCGCCGGAAACGACCGCTGGTGGGCATGCCGCGCATCTGGAAGCGTCGCCGCCGGGCGGCCCCGCTTCACTCGGCGCTACGCAGCTGGGCGGTGCGGGCGCTGGAAGCGGTGGTGGCTTCGGGAGTGGCGCAGGCGGCCTCGGTGGTGGAATAGGAAGCGGAATGGGCAGCGGATTCGGCTCCTCGCAGCCCGGCAATACCTGGATGCGTCAGGCCCGCATGACGCAGGGCACGCTGCCGGTTGCGCAACCGCTGGCGTTCTACGACGCGCTGTTCGGCCGTAGAGACACGACCACCGGCACAACGGAAGGCGCGACGTTGTTCGAAGCGCGCGACTCGGCGGCAGAAGCGCCGCCCCCGTACAACACTTCAGGGCCCTACGCAGCGCCTGGGTTCAATGCCTCAGACGAGCAACCGCTCGGCTTCGCGCTCGGCCAGATCCATGGCATCTATGTGCTTGCGCAGAACGCGCACGGACTCGTGATCGTCGACATGCACGCCGCGCACGAGCGCATCCTGTACGAGCAGTTCAAGAATGCTCTCGCCGATCGCACGATTGCGGTGCAGCCGCTGCTGATCCCGCAAACGATGCAGGCCGATCCGATCGAAATCGGCACGGTCGAAGAAGAGCGCGACACACTGGACGCGCTCGGTTTCGATCTTGCTGTGCTGTCGCCGACTACGCTCGCGATCCGCGCCGTGCCCGCGTTGCTGAAAGACGCCGATCTGCAGGCGCTGGCACGCGCGGTCCTCTCCGACCTGCATGCGTTCGGCGGTTCTCGCGTGTTGACTGAGCGTCAGCACGAGCTGCTCGGCACGCTCGCATGCCATCACGCGGTGCGCGCGAACCGGCGTTTGACGCTCGATGAAATGAACGCGCTGCTGCGTCAGATGGAGGCGACCGAACGCGCCGACCAATGCAACCACGGGCGCCCGACGTGGTACCAATTGACGCTGTCCGATCTCGATCGGCTGTTCATGCGTGGGCAATGACGGTGCGCCTGAATAAGCTTTTTCGGCGCGCGGCGTCTTGCCTATGACCTCAAGCACTTCAAGCATTCCCGCGCCGATCCCTTGCCTGCTCGGCCCGACCGCATCGGGCAAAACCGCTGCCGCGCTGGCGCTGGCCGCACGGCGGCCGGTGGAAATCATCAGTGTCGATTCAGCGCTGGTCTATCGCGAGATGGATATTGGCACCGCCAAGCCGACGGAGGAGGAACGCGCGGTGGCGCCGCACCATCTGATCGATATCGTCGATCCGGCCAACGCGTATTCGGCGGCGGAATTTCGTAGCGACGCGTTGCGCCTGATCGGCGAGATCAGCGCGCGCGGGCGGCTGCCGTTATTGGTCGGCGGGACCATGCTGTACTACAAGGCGCTCACGCAGGGGCTAAACGACCTGCCCGCCGCCGATGCCGACGTGCGTGCGACGCTCGATGCCGACGCCGCACGTGACGGCTGGCCGGCGCTGCATGCGCGGCTTGTCGCCGTCGATCCCGTGACGGCCGCGCGCCTCGCGCCGAACGATTCGCAGCGAATTCAGCGGGCGCTCGAAGTTTTCATGCTGACGGGGCAAGCAATGTCCACTTTACTGGCCGCGCCCGCTCGAACGGATGACGCCGCTTTGGCGTGGCGCTTCGTGCCTATCGCGCTGGAGCCATCCGAGCGGAGCGTGCTGCATGCGCGCATCGAAAAGCGCTTCGACGCCATGCTGGCCAACGGCTTTATCGACGAAGTCGTGAAATTGCGCGAACGCGGCGATTTGCTGCCGGAGATGCCGTCCATGCGCTGCGTGGGATACCGGCAAGTCTGGGAATATCTCGACGGGGCGGTCGATTATTCGACCATGCGGGACAAGGGAGTCTTTGCGACCCGGCAATTGTGCAAGCGGCAGCTCACGTGGCTGCGCAGCATGACGGAGCGGGTTGTTGTTGATTGCTGCGATCCCAGCGCGACTGCGCAGGTCGTCAGCTTGATTGAAGAAATGATTTGAGGTTTTTACCCGCGCGGCGCTTTCTTTCCGTGCGCCGCGCGCAGGCAAACCAGCCCTAGGTCAAGCTGGTTAGAGGACCACCGTCTGAGCTTCACCGGCCGCGCTCTCGCGAATCACGCCGATCTTCCAGACCTGCTCGCCAGCCGCCGACAAAGATGCGATCGCAGCGTCGGCATCAGCAGCAGAAACAACCACCGCCATCCCGATGCCACAGTTGAACACGCGGTGCATTTCCGCATCCGCCACGCCGCCGTGCTTCTGCAGCCACGAGAACAGCGGCGGCATCGGCCAGCCGCGATGATCCAGCTCAGCCGTCAGACCTTCACGCAGAACGCGCGGAATATTCTCGACCAGCCCACCGCCGGTGATGTGCGCCATACCCTTGACAGCGATCTGCTGCATCAAGGCCAGCAAAGGCTTCACATAAATATGCGTAGGCGCCATCAGCGCGTCGGCCAACGAACGGCCGTCAAAATCCGCGTTCAGGTCAGGCTGCGCACGCTCGATGATCTTGCGCACCAGCGAAAAACCGTTCGAATGGATGCCGCTGGAAGCCAAACCCAGCACCACGTCACCTGGGGCGATCGTGCTGCCGTCGATAATCTTGCTCTTTTCCACCGCACCGACTGCAAAACCGGCCAGATCGTATTCGCCGTCCGGATACATACCAGGCATTTCAGCCGTCTCGCCGCCGATCAGCGCGCAGCCGGACAGTTCGCAGCCATGCGCGATACCCTTCACGACCGTCGCCGCGGTACCGACGTCCAGCTTGCCGCAAGCGAAATAATCGAGAAAGAACAGCGGCTCGGCGCCCTGAACCAGAATGTCGTTGACGCTCATCGCTACCAGATCCTGGCCGACGGTGTCGTGTTTGTTCAGTTGAAACGCGAGGCGCAGCTTGGTGCCGACACCGTCCGTGCCCGAAACCAGCACCGGTTCCTTGTACTTCTTCGGCACTTCGAACAGCGCACCAAACCCGCCGATGCCGCCCAGCACGCCGTCGCGCATCGTCTTTTTGGCAAAGGGCTTGATCGCGTCGACAAGGGCGTCGCCCGCGTCGATGTCCACGCCGGCGTCACGATACGACAAACCTTGGGCCGAATCGGTTGAATGCTGGGCGGATTTCGGTTGATTCATGGGGAAGAGCTCGAAGGTCGGTAAAATGCGATTTTACCCGATGCCGACCAGAGTTGGCGCTTCAGCGCTTACTCTGGTCCCATACAGAGTTGCCGGCCGGCTGGCTGGAATTTGAATCATCCTGAATCTTCCGGTCGCGACGACACCTGGGAACAATTTTGCAAGAGAACTCCTCGATCCTGACGCCTGTACAGCGCCGCGCCTTCATCTGGCTGGCGATTGCGTTGGTTGTCGGCATTCTGCTCTGGCTCCTGAGTCCGGTCCTCACGCCGTTCCTGCTCGGCGCCATTCTCGCGTACATTCTGCAACCGGGCGTCGCGTGGATGGTGCGCCGGCGTGTGCCGCGCGGACTCGCCGCCTTGCTGATGATGCTGCTGTTTTCGTTGCTGATGACGATGCTCGTGCTGCTGGTGCTGGCCGTCATCCAGAAAGAAGTTCCGCAGTTGAAGCAACAGGTACCCGTGCTGTTCGCGCACGTGAGCGCCTGGCTGCAACCCAAGCTTGCGATGCTGGGCCTCGCCGACTCGCTCGATTTCGCCAGTATCCGCGATCTGGTGATGGGGCAGCTCGAAGGCAGCGCGCAGCAGGTCGCGCTTTATGCATGGACCTCGATCCGCACCAGCGGCAATGTGATGATGACGGTGGTCGGCAACCTCGTGATGGTGCCGCTCGTGCTGTTTTATCTGTTGTACGACTGGAATCGCATGCTCGCTCGCATGCAGATCGTGGTGCCGCGGCGCTGGCTCGAGAAGACGCTGCAACTCGCGCGCGACATGGACCAGATGCTGTCGCAATACCTGCGCGGCCAGTTGCTCGTGATGGCGGTGCTCGCGATCTACTACGCGATTGCGCTGACCGTCGCGCGCTTCGAAATCGCGCTGCCGGTCGGTATTTTCACGGGCCTCGCTGTGTTCATCCCGTACATCGGTTTTGCAACCGGGCTCGCACTGGCGCTGCTCGCGGCACTGCTGCAGTTCGGCGACTGGTACGGCTTCGGCGCGGTCGCATTGATTTACGGTGTCGGCCAGATCGTGGAGAGCTTTTATCTCACGCCGCGCCTGGTTGGCGAACGGATCGGCCTGCACCCACTCGCGGTCATCTTCGCGTTGCTCGCGTTCGGCCAGTTGTTCGGCTTTTTCGGCGTGTTGCTGGCGCTGCCGGTCAGCGCCATTCTGTCGGTGGCGATGCGCGAGTTGCGGCAAAGCTATCTGGCGAGCACGCTTTACAACAACTGAGTCACTGACTGCTCATTGACTGTTTATTGATGTTTTAGGGCCCGCGGTTCGGGCCATTTGCGGCCTAAGCCCCATTTTCGGCATTAACCTACTGTGCTTCGTCAACTGACGCTCGATCTCGGCACACCGCCGCCATCGACATTCGACAATTTCTTCGCCGGCGCCAACGCCGAGCTGGTCACGCGGCTGCGCGAGCTCGACAACGCGCTCGCGGCCGGGCCAGTGGCCGATCGCACCTTCTACATCTGGGGCGAAGCCGGCAGCGGCCGCACGCATCTGCTGCAGGCGCTCGTCCACGAAGCGCCGCCGGGCCATGCGCGCTTTGCCGGTCCGCAGAGCAGCCTCGCCGCCTTCACGTTCGACCCGCGCGTCGCGCTGTATGCGATCGACGATTGCGACGGCCTGTCCGCGGCGCAGCAGATTGCCGTGTTCAATCTGTTCAACGAAGTGCGCGCGCACCCCACCAGCGCGCTTGTCGCCGCGGGCAATGCGCCGCCGATCGGCATGACGGTGCGCGAAGATCTGCGCACGCGCCTCGGCTGGGGCCTCGTGTTTCACCTCGCGCCGCTGCCGGACGAAGGCAAGGCCGCGGTTCTCAAACACGCGGCGCGCGAGCGCGGCATCATGCTTGCCGACGACGTGCCCGCCTACCTGCTTACGCATTTTCGCCGCGACATGCCGAGCCTGATGGCGTTGCTCGACGCGCTCGACCGCTTCTCGCTCGAACAGAAACGCGCGGTCACGCTACCGCTTCTACGCACCATGCTGGCCTCGCCCGAAGCCGATGACCGGCGCACAGCGCCCGCCTCATCTGCGTCACCCGCTGCGTCTCCCGCCGCTTCAAGTAAAATAGGCCCCCATGGCTAACCTCGCACTCTTCGACCTCGACCACACCCTCATTCCCACCGACAGCGACCATGAATGGGGCCGCTTCATGGTGAAACAAGGCATGGTCGACGCTGAAAACTTCGCCCGTGAAAACGACCGCTTTTTCGCCGACTACAAAGCCGGCAAGCTCGACATCCACGCTTATCTGATCGCCATGCTCACGCCGCTCGCGAAATATACGCGCGCTCAGCTTGCCGACCTTCACGCGCAGTACATGCGTGAAGTGATCAAGCCGGCGATCTTCCCGGTCGCGCTGGAGCTGGTCAGGGAGCACCGTGAAGCCGGCGATCTCTGCTGCGTGGTCACCGCGACCAACGAATTCATCACCCGCCCGATCGCTCAGGCGTTCGGCGTCGATGCACTGATCGCCTGCGAAGCGGAAACCGTCGACGGCCAGCCGCATTCGCCGTACACCGGCCGCCCCACCGGCACGCCGAGCTACAAGGAAGGCAAGATCGTCCGTACCGAGGCGTGGCTGGCTTCGCTCGGCAAAACCTGGAGCGACTTCGAGCACAGCTATTTCTATAGCGACTCGCACAACGACATCCCGCTGCTCGACAAGGTCACCGATCCGATCGCGACCAATCCCGACGACACATTGCGCGCCCATGCGCAGGCCAAAGGCTGGCGCATCCTCGAACTCTTTCAACCCTCGTGATCAAAAAACTTATCCGCAAGCTATTCGGCCAGGACCCGGCGCCCGCTGACGACACCCCGCCCGCCGAAGCCGAAACAGACGAAGCCGGCGAGGCACCGGCACGCAACGCGTCCGGCGCCAGCAAAGCGCGTCGCAAACCGGCACGCCCAGCCGCCAAAGCCGTGCGGGACCCCGACGTGCCGGTCATCATTCCGCACGACGTGCATGGCATCGATCAGTCGCTGATCTCGAGGAACGCGATTCGCGTCACCGAGGGTCTGCAGGAAGCGGGACATCGCGCGTTTATCGTCGGCGGTGCGGTGCGCGATCTGCTGCTCGGCATCAAGCCGAAAGACTTCGACGTCGCGACCGACGCCACGCCCGAACAGGTGCAGAAGCTGTTCCGCCGCGCCCGCATCATCGGCCGCCGGTTTCAGATCGTGCACGTGCAGTTCGGCCAGGAAATCATCGAAACCTCGACGTTCCGCGCGCTGGTCGATCCACCCGCGGTCGACGCAGCGCCGCCGCGCCGCCTGAAGCGCGACGAGCTCGACCGCCGCACCCATGCGGTGGACGCCAGCGGCCGCGTGCTGCGCGACAACGTCTGGGGCGAGCAGCACGAAGACGCCACGCGCCGCGACTTCACGATCAACGCGATGTACTACGATCCGGCCACGCAAACCGTGCTGGACTACCACAACGGCATGGCCGACATGCGCGCGCGTCTGTTGCGCATGATCGGCGACCCGGCCACGCGCTATCGCGAGGATCCGGTGCGCATGCTGCGCGTGGTGCGTTTTGCCGCCAAACTCGAGTTCGAGATCGAAGACCAGACCCGTGCACCGATCGCCAAAATGGCCGATCTGATCAACAACGTGCCTGCCGCGCGTCTGTTCGACGAGATGCTCAAGCTGATGCTGTCGGGCCACGCGCTCGCCTGTTTGAAACGTCTGCGCCAGGAAGGCCTGCATCACGGTCTGCTGCCGTTGCTCGACGTGGTGCTGGAGCAGCCAATCGGCGAGAAATTCATCACGCTTGCGCTGACCAACACGGACGCCCGCGTACGCGCCGGCAAGCCGGTTTCGCCGGGCTTCCTGTTCGCCACGCTGCTGTGGCACGACGTCCAGACGCGCTGGCAACAATTTGAAGCGAATGGCGAATATCCGGTGCCGGCCCTGCATCGCGCGATGGACGAAGTCCTCGACATGCAAACCGAGAAGCTCGCGATCCACAAGCGCTTTTCGTCGGATATGCGCGAGATCTGGGGCCTGCAGTTGCGCCTCGAGAAACGCTCGGGCAGAAGCGCGCTGAAGCTGCTGGAACACCAAAGATTTAGAGCGGGGTATGATTTCCTCCTGTTGCGCTGCGAATCGGGCGAACTCGATGAGTCGGTCGGTGCGTGGTGGACGGAGTTCATTGAAGGAGACGTCGCTGCACGTGAGACTTTGCTCACGCAAGGCGGGAAGGACCGGAGCCCCAGAAAACGACGGCGGCGCAGCAGTGGCGCCAGAACCCGCAAAGCGGGCGAGGGAATGGAGGGCGGTTCGCCAGAACGCGCAGCCAACGACGCGGGCCACGACGGCTCGCACGATGACTGACACAGCGTCGGCGGTTGCCGTCGAACGATAGTCGCAGGAAGTTATGCCATGACGGTTGCTTATCTCGGCCTCGGCGCGAATCTCGGGGACGCGCGCCAGACCCTGAAAGACGCGGTGGTGTGCCTGGCCCAACAGCACACCATCACCGTGCTCGCCAAGTCGAGCCTGTATCGCACCGCCCCGATCGACGCGGGCGGCGACGATTATTTCAACTGCGTCGTGAAGGTCGATACGACGCTCCCCGTGCGTCATCTGCTCGCGCTGTGCCACAAGATCGAGCATCAGTTCGGCCGCGAGCGGCCGTTTCGCAACGCCCCGCGCACCCTCGATCTGGACATACTGCTGTTCGGCGATCAATCGATCGACGAAACCGATCTGATCGTGCCGCATCCACGTTTGATCGAACGCGCCTTTGTACTCGTGCCGCTCGTCGAGATCGACGCAGCGCTGATCATCCCGCGGCACGGCCGCGCCGAGGCGCTGCTTGACGGCGTGAGCAATCAACGCATCGAAAGGGTAAAGGGGGCCTGCCAGTGTTCAATGCTTAATGCATTGACTGCGGACGAGTCTGATTTGGACAAGGGCCGTTGCGAATGAATTCGCCGCCGCTCACCGTCACCGCGCCGCAACTACGGCCGCCCTTCGGCTATCTCGCGATCGAAGGGCCGATCGGCGTCGGCAAGACCTCGCTCGCGCGGCGGCTCGCACAGCGCTGGTCGATGCAGGAGCTGTTCGAGCGGCCACAAGACAATCCCTTTCTCGAACGTTTTTATCGCGACACCGCGCGTTATGCGCTGCCCGCGCAATTGCACTTCGCCTTGCAGCGCGCGCAGCAGGCCCAGAACGTGGTGGCCGCGCATGGGGCGGGCACACCGCTTATCGCCGATTTCATGACGCAGAAGAACGACATCTTCGCGCGTCTGACCCTGCAGGAAGACGAGTGGCAGCTTTATCGCGCCCTCGCCGCGCGACTCGACGTGAGCGCGCCGGCACCGGATTTCGTGGTCTATCTGCAAGCCAGTCCTGAAGTGCTGTTCGCGCGCATCCAGAAACGGGCCGTGCCAATGGAACTGCAGATTTCCGATGCCTATCTGCACGCGCTCTGCGACGCCTACAACGAGTTTTTTTATCACTACGACCAGACGCCCGTGCTGACGGTCAACGCTGAACATCTGAATCCGCTCGACTCGGACGCGGACCTTGCGCTACTCGCCGAACGCATCGAAACCATGCGTGGCCGCAAGGAATTCTTTGTCAAAGGCACGTCGCTTTAAGCGGCGCGCGCCTCTCTTTTTTCCAACGGATTTCCCCATGACCTATTTGCAGGAAGCGAGCCGGAACGCTATCACCGTGCCGAAACTGCAGGCGATGCGCGATGCAGGCGAAAGGATCGCCATGCTCACCTGTTACGACGCGAGCTTCGCCGCGCTGCTGGATCGCGCGGGCGTCGACGTTCTGTTGATCGGCGACTCGCTCGGCAATGTGCTGCAAGGCCAGACGACCACGCTGCCGGTCACGCTCAGCGAAATCGCGTATCACACGGCGAGCGTCGCGCGGGCGCGGCCCTCGGCGCTGGTGGTAGCCGACCTCCCGTTCGGCACATACGGCACGCCGGAGGACGCCTTCAGGAGTTCGGTGGAACTCATGCGCGCCGGCGCGCAGATGGTGAAGCTCGAGGGTGGTGAGTGGCTCGCGGACACGGTGCGCTTTCTGGTCGAACGGTCGATTCCGGTGTGCGCGCACGTCGGCCTCACGCCGCAATCGGTACATGCGTTCGGCGGCTTCAAGGTGCAGGGCAAGACCGACGCCGCCGCAAGCCAGGTACTGCGCGACTCGCTCGCCGTGCAGAACGCGGGTGCCCAGCTAATCGTGCTAGAAGCGATCCCGACGCTGCTCGGTAGTGAAGTCACGAAGCAATTGCGGATTCCGACGATCGGCATTGGCGCGGGCCTGGACTGTTCGGGTCAGGTGCTGGTACTACACGACATGCTGGGAATTTTCCCCGGCAAGCGGCCGCGCTTTGTGAAAGATTTCATGCAGGGGCAGCCGAACATCCAGGCTGCCGTAGAGGCGTATGTGCGTGCCGTGAAGGATGGCTCGTTCCCGGGGCCTGAGCACACGTTCTGAACACGCAGTCTGATATCGGATCGCGCCGTGCGGGCGCGGTCAGGCGTGTTTGTCCTGTTTTGCCCTCTTTTGCGTCCTATTTGGGACCCGTCTGATATCGCCCGAAAAACGGGGCATCTATCTTCGTCTACCTTGCTGACGCGGCTCTGCCGCTTGCCGAAGAGAGATGACCATGAGCCCCTTTTGCCTGATCGACGTAGCGGGAATCCGCAACCACGCCTCCGCACCGCATGACGTGCGGGAATCCACATGGCTCGCAAGCCTGTCAGGATGGATGACCCGCGTGCTGCACGTTCGCCACAGTTAAGCCGGCGGGTGGCTCGCGGCGCTCAAAGCCGGCAGCGCGGATGCCTTGGCTTTTAAGCCCTTCAACTGCCTAGCCCCTTATCCTTCTTAGCCTAGGACGTACGCCTGAACCGCGCCTCGCAGCGCGTTGCACACGAGAAGCGCTTCGGCATTCTGCACATCGACTCGAGTCAGCACGCGTTCAGCCGCGTGAAGGTTGATATCCTCCAGCAGCACGCCCCGCATGATCCCGGGCAGTAGGCCCGACGTTAATGGCGGCGTCCACCACCGGCCCCCCAGCTTCACAAACACATTCGACCGGCCGCCTTCGGTCAATTCGCCGCGCTCGTTAAAGAACAGCGTGTCGAAAGCACCCTTTGCTTCCGCTTCGCGCCAAGCGCGATCATAGTCCGCGCGACGTGTGGTTTTGTGCTGCAGCAGCGGATCATTGGCATCCGTCGCGGGGAACGCGTGGTCCGGCCCGAGCAGCACGCCGACGGTCGAGCCGGCCAGCGGCGTCAGCACCATCGCCGTTATTTGCACCGCGCCGTTTTTGCTCAACGCGAGGCGGATACGGTGCGGCGTTTGCGCTGGCAACGCCGCACATTTCTCCGCGATTTGCGCGCGAATATCGTTTTCATCGTCGAATTTGAAGCCTAGCGTCGCAGCACTCGCCGAGAGTCGTGCAAGATGGCGCGACAGATGGCGCACGCCCTCTTCCCGCGTCGCATACATCGTCTCGAAGAGCTCGAAACCCGGCTCCGCGCCGGTCAGAAAGCTGGCCTTCAATTGGCACTCCGCATATTCGTCGGCGGCGACGCTATCGAGCACGATACCGGCGCCAACGCCCATCTTGCCTTGCAGCTCACCCGGCTGCCCGGTCGGGGTTAAGATCAATGTGCGAATCGCGACGGACAGGCAGAAGTCGCCGCAGGCGGTGTCGCTTAGGGCCGTTGAAGGTGCATCGAGCCAGCCGATCGCACCAGTGTAAAGACCGCGCGGCGTGCTTTCGAGCTCGTCGATCAATTGCATCGTGCGATGCTTCGGCGCACCGGTGATCGAGCCGCATGGAAACAGCGCGCGCATGATCTCGGCGAAAGACGTGCCGGCGTGCAACGTCGAATGCACCGTCGACGTCATCTGCCAGACCGACGCATACGGCTCGACCGAAAACAGCGCCGGCACATTGACCGAGCCCGTCTGCGCCACGCGTGACAGATCGTTGCGCAACAGATCGACAATCATCACGTTCTCGGCGCGATTCTTCGGGTCGTTTGCAAGGAACTCGGCGGCACGACGATCGGCTACGGGGTCGGCTGATCGCGGCGCCGTGCCTTTCATTGGCCGGGCGCGCAACATGGCGCCTTCCTTCTCGATGAACAATTCCGGCGAGCACGATAGCACCCACTTGTCGCCCGGCAACGCGATCAGCGCGCCGTACGGCACCGGCTGACGAGCCCGCAGCCGCCGATAAAGCGCGGTCGGCGAGCCGAATACGTCGAAACCAAGCCGATACGTGTAGTTGACCTGGTAAGAATCGCCTGCGCGCAGGGCGGCATGGATCGCGTCGATCGCTTCGTTGAATTGCTGTGGATCGACGCTCGCGCGCACGTTCGCCGTGCCCGCCACAGACGCCTCGGCTGCGCCGCCGTCGCGTTCCGCGAGCCACGCATCTACGTCGTCACGCGACAGTTTCTCGCAATGTTCAAACAATAAAAAACGCAGCGTGGCATCGCCACGCTGCGTTTCTTTCACTGCCCGGTGAGTTTGGCTGCCGTCGAGAAGGTGCCGGCCAAACTCGTAGTCGGCGAGCACGACGGCATGCAAACCACGCCGGGTGTCCGCGGCCACGGTCTTGCACACGGCTTCGAGTTGCGCGGCGTCCGCGCAACTCCGTTCATGCACAAAACCCGTGTACAGACGACTCGAACGGCGCGCCGCCGTCGCGCCGCAATCGTCGAGCAACGCGAAAACTGCGTCGCGCTCATCTGCCGTCATGCTTACCGCCAAATCAAACCGCTATTAATCGAAGAAGCTCTTCACCCGATCGAACCAGCTCTTGCTCTGCGGGCTATGTCGCGCGCCGCCTTCCACGAGCGCCTTTTCGAATTGCTGAAGCAATTCGCGCTGCGGCTCGGTGAGCTTGACCGGCGTTTCGACTTGCACGTGCACGTACAGATCGCCGGCAATGCTCGAACGCAGCCCCTTGATACCCTTGCCACGCAGACGGAAGGTCTTGCCCGACTGCGTGCCTTCCGGCACCGTGAAGCTCGCGCGGCCCGCCAGGGTCGGCACTTCGATTTCGCCGCCGAGCGCCGCCGTGGTGAACGGAATCGGCATCTGGCAGTGCAGGTCGTCGCCGTCGCGTTCGAACACCGAGTGTTGCTTGATGTGAATCTCGACGTACAGATCGCCCGACGGACCGCCGTTGATACCCGGCTCACCGTTGCCGGCCGAGCGGATGCGCATGCCGTCGTCGATACCTGCCGGGATCTTCACTTCCAGCGTCTTGGTTTCCTTCACCTTGCCCGCGCCGTGGCAGTGGCCGCACGGGTCAGGGATATGGGTGCCCGAGCCGTGGCACTTCGGGCAGGTCTGCTGGATGCTGAAAAAGCCTTGCGACATCCGCACCGAACCCGAACCGCTACAGGTCGGGCAGGTTTCCGGCTTGGTGCCGGGCTTGGCGCCCGAACCGTGACAGATTTCGCACGACACCCAGCTCGGCACGCGAATTTGCGTGTCGTAGCCGTGCGCGGCCTGTTCCAGCGTGATTTCCATGCTGTAGCGCAAATCGGCGCCGCGATACACCTGCGGGCCCGCACGGCCGCCGCCGCCGCGGGCGGCACCGCCGGCCGCCTGACCGAAGATGTCGCCGAAGATATCGCCGAACGCATCGGCAAAACCGCCGAAGCCTTGCGCACCGGCTCCGCCCATGTTCGGATCGACGCCCGCGTGGCCGTACTGATCGTACGCGGCACGCTTTTGCGAGTCCGACAGCATTTCATAGGCTTCCTTCACCTCTTTGAAATGCTCTTCCGCATCCTTGTTGCCGGGATTGCGGTCGGGGTGGTGCTTCATCGCAAGCTTGCGATAAGCCTTCTTGATTTCGTCGTCGCTCGCGTTCTTTGCGACGCCCAGAACCTCGTAGTAATCCCGTTTCGCCATATCGGTTCAACGCCACTCGCGCAATGCGACGCGGTGGCTCCTCTTGAATGCTGGAGTCTTGCGACTCGTCCGGCCGCTGTTTCCCGCCGCTTTCACGCGACTCAAAACAACGCCCTCCATAAAACAAATGTGCCCGGAGAGCCCAAAAAGGCTCACCAGGCGCGATAACCGCTTTGCAGGTTCATGCACCCGGACGGGAGCAAACCGTTTTGCAGCCAGGCCGCACACATCGCTGTGTGCGGCTTTACGGTCAAATTGCGACCTGGCTTTAGTCTTTCTTCACTTCCTTGAACTCGGCGTCGACCACGTCGTCCTGCTGCTGGCTCGCGCCACCAGTCGAAGCACCCGCGTCTGCCGCGCCCGCAGCCGCTGCTTCCGCACCTTGCGCAGCCTGCATGTCGGCGTACATCTTCTCGCCCATCTTCTGCGAGGCCGTGGCCACCACTTCGATCTTGGCTTCGATGGCAGCCTTGTCGCTCGAACCGCTCTTCAGCGTTTCTTCGAGGTCCTTCAGCGCGGTTTCGATCGCTTCCTTCTCGCCCGCTTCCAGCTTGTCGCCGTATTCGGTGAGCGCCTTCTTCGTGCTGTGGACCAGCGCGTCGCCCTGGTTGCGGGCATCGGCCAACTCACGCAGCTTGTGATCTTCTTCCGCGTTCGCTTCGGCGTCCTTCACCATCTTCTCGATTTCGGCTTCGGACAGACCCGAGTTCGCCTTGATCGTGATGCGGTTTTCCTTGCCGGTCGCCTTGTCTTTCGCGCCGACGTGCAGAATGCCGTTCGCGTCGATGTCGAAGCTCACTTCGATCTGCGGCGTGCCGCGCGGTGCCGGCGGAATGCCTTCGAGGTTGAACTCGCCCAGCAGCTTGTTGCCCGCTGCCATTTCGCGTTCGCCCTGGAACACCTTGATCGTCACGGCGCCCTGATTGTCATCAGCCGTCGAGTAGACCTGTGCGTGCTTGGTCGGGATCGTGGTGTTCTTGTTGATCATCTTCGTCATCACGCCGCCGAGCGTTTCGATGCCGAGCGACAACGGGGTCACGTCGAGCAGCAGAACGTCCGTGCGGTCACCCGACAGAACCTGGCCTTGAATCGCGGCGCCAACGGCCACGGCTTCGTCCGGGTTCACGTCACGGCGCGGATCCTTGCCGAAGAACTCCTTAACCTTTTCCTGCACCTTCGGCATACGGGTCATACCGCCGACCAGAATCACGTCGTCGATTTCGCCGACCTTCACGCCCGCGTCCTTGATCGCCGTGCGGCACGGTTCGATGGTGCGCTCGATCAGTTCTTCAACCAGCGCTTCCAGCTTCGCACGCGTGATTTTCAGGTTCAAGTGCTTCGGACCCGACGCGTCGGCCGTGATGTACGGCAGGTTGATTTCGGTTTGCTGGCTCGACGACAGCTCGATCTTCGCCTTTTCAGCCGATTCCTTCAGGCGTTGCAGCGCGAGCACGTCTTTCGACAGGTCGACGCCTTGTTCCTTCTTGAACTCGCCGATGATGTAATCGATGATGCGTTGGTCGAAGTCTTCACCGCCAAGGAACGTATCGCCGTTCGTGGACAGCACTTCGAACTGCATTTCACCGTCGACGTCAGCGATTTCGATGATCGACACGTCGAACGTACCGCCGCCCAGGTCATACACCGCAATCTTGCGGTCGCCCTTTTCGGCCTTGTCCAGACCGAATGCCAGAGCAGCTGCGGTCGGTTCGTTGATGATCCGCTTCACTTCCAGACCGGCGATGCGGCCTGCGTCTTTGGTCGCCTGGCGCTGGCTGTCGTTGAAGTACGCGGGAACCGTAATCACCGCTTCGGTGACCGGCTCGCCGAGGTAGTCTTCAGCGGTCTTCTTCATCTTGCGCAGCACTTCCGCCGAGATTTGCGGCGGGGCCAGCTTGTCGTCGCGCACCTGAACCCATGCGTCGCCGTTGTCGGCCTTCATGATCTTGTACGGCATCAGACCGATGTCTTTCTGCACTTCTTTTTCTTCGAAGCGGCGGCCGATCAGGCGCTTGACAGCGTACAGCGTGTTCTTCGGGTTCGTGACCGACTGACGCTTAGCCGGCGCGCCGACGAGAATTTCGCCGTCTTCCATGTAAGCGATGATCGACGGCGTGGTGCGCGCACCTTCCGAGTTCTCGATCACTTTGACCGAATTGCCTTCCATGATCGCCACGCACGAGTTGGTCGTGCCGAGGTCGATACCGATGATTTTGCCCATTTTTACTAATCTCCTGACTTTGATCGCTGCGGGAATCGCCGTTTTTGCCCATCTGGCGGTACGGCGATCCGCTCTCAATTCCTACCTGCACTCAACATAAGTGCGTCCGCATCGTTTTCAAGACCTCTTTTACGATGCGGTCTTTAATTTTTTTCAATCAGCCGAACTTTTGCCGCTTTTTTTACCATTTGCCGCGCTGCCGACCGCGTTGACCGCGTTGACCGCGTTGACCGCGTTGACCGCGTTGACCGCGTTGACCGCCCGGATCTTTTCCCGCGCGGCCGCGGCCGCGACCGCCGCCTCGAACTGTCCAAGGCCCTGCCAGCCGGTTGCCCGGCCGAGGCGCTTGCCTCGGTAAAATAAGAACCGGGTGGGCACGCCGTGAGGCATGAAACGCCGGCCGGGTTCGCGATGCTCGTTGACGTTGCTGTGAAACCATCTGAAACCGAGCGCACGAATCGCGTCCGGCTGCGCCGACGTTGCCTTCTTGACGATCTCGCAGTTGAAGCAGTCCAGCCCCCGGAAAAACACCACGGCCAACCATCACCGGCCTGCGCCAGCCCGGCGTCGAATGACTCGGCGCCGAACTCCCGCATGCAGAAGACGGCGAACGCAGTAGCGTCGACAGGAATGCTGGCCATGACAGTGCCTGTCAGGCGGAACGGCTGATAATCGGCCTGCGACGCGGCCTTTGATGCTTACTTCGGCGCCGCGACGGTCACGAGGGCCGGGCGCAGCACGCGGTCGGCGATCACAAAACCCTTTTGCAGCACAGCAACGACGGTGTTCGGTTCCTGATCGGCCGGCACCATCGAAATAGCCTGGTGACGGTGCGGGTCGAACTTCTCGCCAACCGGGTTCAGGGCGACGACGCGGCCCTTCTCCAGCGCGCCGGAGAGCTGGCGCAGCGTAAGTTCGACGCCCTCACGGACCTTTTGCAGGTCGTCGGACGAGTGGGCAACCGCGGCTTCGAGGCTGTCGACCACCGGCAGCAAATGCTCCGCGAAGCTTTCGATCGCGAACTTGTGGGCCTTGGCGACATCTTCCTGGGCGCGGCGGCGCACGTTCTCAGTCTCAGCCTTCGCTCGCAGGAAGCTTTCCTGCAGCTCGACGATCTTCGCTTCCGCTTCGGCCAATGCGGCTTGCGCGCCGGTTGCTGGCGCTTCAGGAGCAGCGTTTGCAGCCGCGTCCTGCTGGGGTGCTGCGGCCTCGGCGGCCTGGCGCGCGGTTTCGTCGGCGGGCGTGGGATTCTGGCTCGTCGGGTTCTCTTGCGTGTTTTCCATGTCGCTGAAAGTCGTTAAAAAGTTAAAGCTAACGGTGGCGGCAACGCGTCAAAGTCAGCGCAATTTGTGCGTTGCATAATTGCGACAGACAACTTGGTGCACCACTTGGCGCACTAACGCGCATCGAAACGGCAGATGGGGCCGGAAAGACCCATTTCAAGCGCCTCTCCCGGAACTTTTCGCACCGTGGACGTGCGGCGGAAATGCCCGGTTACAACCATTATTGCGTCGCAATCAGATTGAGATTGAGTGCGCCCGACAAGTGGCCTATGCTCCAATAAAGCGTCGGAAAAGACACGTTAACCCTAATCTAACGTAAGCCTTACCGGCATTTTTTAATTCCACCTGATTCGCCTGTTTCCGTCCTGAATCTTCCCAAGGGGAGTACCGTGAAACTGACCTTTGCAATATCGGTGGTCGCATTGGTACTGATCGCGGGCACCACGACCATCTGCATGTCCGGGGCCGTCAACGATCACACCACCGAGTACGGCGGCGTGCATGCGACGATGGAACAGTTGTTCAATCCCCACCTGAAAGTTTGTCGATAGTGCGCCGGTCGCGCTTGGTCGGCCTGCCGTGCAACGCCGCGGCCGGTTCGCGGTACGTCTTGCGCCGCTCCTGCTCGACCTGCCGCTTCACCTTGCTTTCTTCGGTTTCCGCATAAAGCGTCTGCGCGACGCTGGCTGGGCCACGTACGTCGCACACGCCCAGCACTTCCACCTGCCACACAATCCGCTCGATCTCGACCTCGACCAGGTCGCCGACGCGTACATCCTTGGCCGGCTTGATGCTGGCGCCGCCGATCCGCACATGCCCTTTGTCGACGGCATCTGTCGCGAGCGAGCGGGTCTTGAAGAAGCGCGCCGCCCAAAGCCATTTGTCGATGCGCAGCTTCGCGCCCGGTTCAGTTGAAATCCTGTAATTCATAAGCCTGCTTAAGCCCCGGTCGTGTGCGGCACCGGCACCGCTTGCACGGGCCAGCCCTGCAGATTCTGCGCGACGATTTCGCCTAGCGCGGCGATCCACGGCTGCGAGGCGTTCACACAGGGAATCCGATGAAACTCCTTGCCGCCCGCCTGCAGGAACTCGTCGCGCACCTCCATGCCGATTTCTTCAATCGTTTCAAGGCAATCGGCGATGAAGCCCGGACAGAAAACGTCGGCGCGCCGCACGCCCGCTGAGCCCAATTCCTTCAGCGTGGGGGCGGTGTACGGCTGCAGCCATTCGGCCTTGCCGAAGCGAGACTGAAACGTGATGCGGCATTCCACCTGCGTCAATCCGAGCGCCTGCGTCAACAACGCACCGGTCTGCTGGCATTGCTCGTGGTACGGATCGCCGAGATCCATCGTGCGCTTGGGCACGCCGTGAAAACTCAGCACCAGCTTGTCGCCCGCCGCGAAATCCGGCCGGCCATGCTGATGCCAATAGTGATGCACTTGAGCAGCGAGCGCGGCGATATACGCCGGATGATCGGCGTACTGGCGCACCGTGCGGACTTCCGGCTGATTGCGCATGCGTTTGAGGGCCGAAAAGGCGTCGTCGAAGGCCGTGGCCGTGGTTGACGACGAGTACTGCGGATACATTGGCATCAGCAGCACGCGCTCGGCGCCCGCCAGCTTCAGCTGGTTCAGCATGGCCGGAATGCCGGGCGTGCCGTAGCGCATGGCGTAGTCGACCAGCACCGTGTAGTCGTTCAATTGCAGCAGATGGCGCAAACCCTCTACCTGCTTCTCCGTGAAGACACGCAGCGGCGAGCCTTCCGGCATCCACACGGCCGCGTACTTCTTCGCTGACGCACGGCTGCGGGACGGCAAAATCAACACCCGCAGGATCACCTGCCAGAGCAGCGCCGGAATTTCGACCACCCGAGGATCGGACAGGAACTGCGCAAGATAGCGACGGACCGCACGCGGCGTCGGCGCGTCGGGCGTGCCGAGATTGATCAGCAGCACGGCGACACGGTGTGACGTGGCGTTCTGTGAAGGCCGCTCGAGGTCGAAGCGCATAGGCAACAGAGATAACCGCTTTAGGCGGCACGTCGGTTCAGGTGGAATTCATTATAGCGGCGCGGTCCATTGCCAGGTCCGCCATGGACCCCTGGCCATTCGGCCAATTGGCAAGCCGCGCGCCGTCGCGCATCATTTGCAGCATGAGGTGCTACAGTCGGCAGTGGCCGGTAGTTACTGCCGGTTACTGCTGACTAAGCGTGAGGGAAAGCAGCCGCGCGGTGATGTCGACAATCGGAATCACGCGGTTGTAGGCCATGCGGGTTGGCCCGATCACGCCGAGCGTGCCGACAATCTTGCCGTTCACCTCATAAGGCGCGGTCACCACGCTCATTTCCTCGATTGGCACGAGATTCGACTCGCCGCCAATGAAAATCTGCACGCCCGCGGCGTGACTCGACACGTCGAGCAACTGAAGGAGACTGGTCTTTTGGTCGAACACATCGAACAGCTTGCGCAAGCGCGCCATGTCCGACGACAGGTCGGCGACTTCGAGCAGGTTGCGCTCGCCGGAAATCAGCACGTGTTCACCGGTGTCGGATTCATCCGTGCTGGCCGTGACCGCGGCATGCATCAGCGTGGTCATATCGCCGCGCAATTCGTCGATTTCTTCGCGCAGACGGCGGCGCACGTCGTCGAACGAGAGGCCCGCGAAGTGCGCGTTGATGTAATTGGAGGCCTCCACCAGCTGCGACGGCGAAAAGTCCCGCTGGGTCGCCATGATGCGGTTCTGCACGTCGCCCTCAGGCGTCACGATAATCAGCAGGATGCGCTTGTCCGACAGGCGCATGAATTCGATCTGCTTGAAAACGTGGCTGCGGCGCGGCGTGAGCACCACACCGGCGAACTGCGAGAGGTTGGACAGCACGCTGGCCGCCGCGGCGACGATTTTCTGCGGTTCACCCGCCTGCAGCGTAGTTTTGACGGTGCGCATCACCGCTTCTTCGTCCGCGGCGGATTCCACCGTCAGCATGGTATCGACGAACAGCCGGTAGCCACGCGGCGTCGGAATGCGGCCCGCCGAAGTATGCGGACTGATCACGAGCCCCAGGTCCTCGAGATCGGACATCACGTTGCGGATCGTCGCCGGACTCAGTTCGAGGCCGGAATAGCGCGACAACGTGCGCGAGCCGACCGGCTGACCTTCGGCGATGTAGCGCTCGATCAGCGTTTTGAGGAGGGTTTGTGCGCGGGGATCTAACATGACGGAAAATTTTAGCTCAATGACGCGTCTACAGCGAGCGCTAACGGCGGCAACCCCTGACTATCGCGCCACCGATTGGCGGGGCGGCGCATGTCATCAAGATTTCACCATTCTAACGATAATCGCCCAATGCGCTGGCAGCCCGCTTGCGCAGGCCTGCTACCGGGTCTGTCTGCGGTTTTTTTCAGGCCCTACCTATGGTGTAATGCCGGCATGCAAGTGACCAGCCAGTTCAAGACCGTCGCGCTCGTCGGGCGCAACAATACGCCGGGTATCGGCGAGCCACTGACCGAACTCGCCTCGTGCATCGCGAGGCGCGGCTTCGAGGTCGTGTTCGAAGCCGACACCGCCGCCGAAATCGGCATCACCGAGTATCCGGCGCTGCGTCCCGCCGAGATCGGCGCGCGTGCCGACGTAGCCGTGGTGCTGGGCGGCGACGGCACGATGCTGGGCATCGGCCGCCAGCTTGCGCCCTACCGCACGCCGTTGATCGGCATCAACCACGGGCGGCTCGGCTTCATTACCGACATCCCGATCTCCGACATGCGCGAGATCGTGCCGCAAATGCTCTCCGGAAACTTCGAGCGCGAAGAGCGCATGCTGCTTGAAGCGCGGATCATGCGCGGTGGCAATCCGATCTATCACGCGCTTGCCTTCAACGACGTGGTGGTCAACCGTAGCGGCTTCTCGGGGATGGCGGAACTGCATGTCTCGGTGGACGGCCGTTTCATGTACAACCAGCGCTCGGACGGCCTGATCGTCGCCACGCCTACGGGCTCGACCGCCTACGCGCTGTCCTCGCAGGGGCCGATCCTGCACCCGCAGTTACAAGGCATCGTGCTGGTGCCGATCGCGCCGCATGCGCTGTCGAACCGGCCCATCGTGCTGCCGGACGACTCGAAGGTGAGCATCCAGATCGTCTCGGGCCGCGAAGTGAACGTCAATTTCGACATGCAGTCGTTCACCTCGCTGGAACTGGGCGACACGATCGAAGTCCGCCGCTCGCGCCATACGGTGCCGATGCTGCACCCGGTCGGCTACAGTCACTACACCACGCTGCGCAAGAAGCTGCACTGGAACGAATACCCGTCGCACGAAGAAGATACCAAGCCCTGAGCGGCCGGAACGCCGGAACACTGGAACGCCGGAAGGCCGCTCCCCCCGAACGCGAACGCCGCCACTGCCGAACCCTGAATATCAAGCTCATCAGACGACCTCCATGCTTCGCCACCTCTCGATACGCGACTTCGTCATCGTCGCCGCGCTCGATCTCGAATTCGACAGCGGCTTTACCGTTTTTTCAGGCGAAACCGGCGCCGGCAAGTCGATCCTGATCGACGCGCTGGCCCTCGCGCTCGGCGCCCGCGCCGATGCAAGCGTGGTGCGCACCGGCGAGAGCCGCGCCGACATCACTGCGGAGTTCGAGACGCATGCGCAAGTCGAGCAATGGCTCGACGAGCAGGCGCTCGGCACGCCCGCCGACGACGGCCATCATGGCGGCACCGTGATGCTGCGTCGCGTGGTGGATGCGAACGGCCGCTCGCGGGCATTCATCAACGGCACGGCGGCGACGCTCGCGCAGTTGCGCGAAGTCGGCGAGATGTTAGTGGACATTCACGGGCAGCATGCGCACCAGTTGCTGATGCGCCCGGAGGCGCAACGCGAGCTGTTCGACACCCATGCCGGCCTCACGGAAGCCGCAGCAACCGTCACGCGTGCATGGCGGTCGTGGCGCGAAAAGGTTCAGGCCGTCGAGCATGCCCAAACGCGCGACCGCGAACTGCAACTGGAGCGCGAGCGGCTCGCCTGGCAGCTCGCCGAACTGGACAAACTTTCGCCGCAAGCGGGCGAATGGGAAGAGGTCAACACCGAGCACCGGCGCCTGTCGCATTCAGCCAATCTGATCGACGGCGTTCAAGGTGTGCTCGGCGCGCTGTCCGAATCAGACGAGGCGATGATCACGCATCTCGCCTCGATCGTCTCGAAGGTGCGCGACCTGGCTGAGATCGACCCGGCGCTGAACGACGTGCTGGCGGCGCTGGAGCCGGCCGAGATCCAGCTGCAGGAAGCGGCCTATTCGCTCAGCCACTACGCGCAGAAGCTCGAACTGGATCCCGACCGGCTCGCCCAGGTCGAAAAGCGTCTCGACGCGCTGCACTCGGCCGCACGCAAGTTCCGCTTGCAGCCGGAGACACTGCCGGTAGAACACGAAGCGCGTCGCGCGCAACTTGCTGCCCTCGACGCCGCAGCCGATCTCGACAGCCTGCACGCCGCGGAAGCCAAAGCCAAAGAAGCCTTCCTGACCGAAGCGAAAAAACTGTCGAAGGCGCGCGCCAAGGCCGGCAAGGCCTTGGGCGCCGCAGTGACCACCGGCATGCAGGAACTGTCAATGAAAGGCGGCAGCTTCGAAGTGGCGCTGGTGCAGTTGCCGGAAGGCGGCGCACACGGGCTCGAGCAGATCGAATTCCGCGTCGCCGGCCATGCCGGCGTGCCGCTGCGGCCGCTCGCGAAGGTTGCTTCAGGTGGCGAACTGGCGCGGATCAGTCTTGCATTGGCTGTCATTGCGAGCGCCGCGAGCCCGACACCGACCCTGATCTTCGACGAAGTGGATACGGGGATCGGCGGCGGCGTCGCTGAAGTGGTTGGACGGCTGCTGCATCAACTGGGGCAAGCACGTCAGGTGCTGTGCGTCACGCACTTGCCGCAGGTCGCCGCGCGCGGCGACCATCATTTCCAGGTGGCGAAGTCAGGCAACGGCAAAGGCGGCACGGTCAGCAGCGTGACCTCGCTCGACCGCGCGAGCCGCGTCGAAGAAGTCGCGCGGATGCTCGGCGGGCTGGAGATCACCGCCACCACCCGCAAGCACGCGAAGGAAATGCTGGCGGCCTAGGAACTCGGGCTGGGAATCATCTCGGCTATCTGCGAATGCAACGCAAGATCGGCGGCCAGCGCGACTTGCGCAACGTCTCCCGCCTCTGACACCTGACACCTGACACCTGACACCTGACACCTGGCGCCTTCAGCCGCAGCCAAACACCCGCTCCCAAAGCCCCAACACCGCCTCACACTCAGTCACCACCAGCGCCGGATCGACCCGCGCCTTTTCCATCCCATCCAGCCGCAGCTGGTGCTGCAACTTCCGGTAAACCCGATAAGCCGCACCGACCGTCTCCGCTTCCTCCTCACTCATCAAGCCAAACCGTGACACCTCACGCAGCAATGCGATGTTGCCGGTATTGCGGATCAGTTCAGGATCGCTCGCCGCATGCAGGAGCACCCAGTACTGCACGGTGAATTCGATATCGACCATGCCGCCGCGGTCGTGCTTCAGGTCGAACAGCGCCGTATGGTTCGGATGCCCTGCCTCGACGCGCTCGCGCATCTCGATGATTTCCTTCGCGAGCGGCGCGGCTTCGCGCGGCGTGGTCAGCACCTGTTCGCGGATCTGCTCGAATTTCGCGCCAATTTCGGCATCGCCCGCGCAATAGCGCGCGCGGCTCAAGGCCTGATGCTCCCACACCCACGCCGTATTGGCGGCATCGCCTTCGCGCAGTTGATAACGGCGGAACGCGTCCAGATCGGTGACGAGCAGGCCCGACTCGCCGTTCGGCCGCAGCCGCAGATCGACATCGAACAAGGTGCCCGCGCCGGTCGCCGTCGTCAGCCAGGTGATGAGGCGGCGGGTGTAGGTGGCGTAGACGTCGGCGGCGGCATCGTCCGGATCGTCGTAGAGGAAAATGACGTCGAGGTCGGACGCGTAACCGAGCTCCTTGCCGCCCAGCTTGCCGTACGCGATCACCGCAAACTTCGGCACCTCGCGGTGGCGTTTGGCCAATTGGTTCCAGACGGCTTCGAGCGTGACGTCGAGCACGGCGTCGGCGAGTTCGGACAGACGGTCGCTCACATGCTCGACACTCAGCCTGCCGGCGAGATCGATCAGCAGGATACGGAACACCTCGGCCTGGTGCGCGTGGCGCAGCAAATCCATCTGTTGCTCGACGCCGTCCGCTGCGGCCAGACGCAAACGCAGGGTGCGCTTGAATTCCGGCCAGTCGAACGGACTGTCCATCGCCTCGTCATCGAGGAGCTCGTCGAGCAATTGCGGGTGACGAATCAGATAGCCGGCGGCCCAGCGCGAACCGCCCAGCACCGACAGCACCCGATGCAGCGCCTGCGGGTATTCCGTCAGCAGCGCAAGGTACGCGCCGCGCCGGCTCACGGCTTCGAGCAGGTCGAAGAAACGCGCGACCGTATCGCCGCGCCGTTCGGGCGGCTCCAACGTACGCGCGGCTTCCAGCGCCCGCTGCGCGACGATGTCGAAGCGTTGCCGGCTACGCTCGGCGAGCCCCGCGTAACGCGACGACTGCCATATCCCGCGCAAGCGCGCCAGCAGCTCGCCCGGCTCGGGCACGCCCAGTTCGATCAGGCGCGCGCCAAGCGCTTCGTCAGCGCTGTCGTCGGCCAGCGCGCTGCTCCAGACCCACGCCGCCGCGCCGTCTTCCGGTGCGCCGCAGCCGTCGCGGCCACTCACCTTGTCGGCGAAAATCTGGTCGAACTGCTGTTCGACGAACTCGCGGTGCGCGTCGAGCTTGAGCATCAGCGCGGCATAGTCGTCGCAACCCATGGCGCGCGCGAGCGCCGCACGCTCCTCGGGATCGACCGGCATCGCATGGGTTTGCGCGTCGTTGCGGTATTGCAGGCGGTGTTCGAGTTCGCGCAGGAAGCGGTAAGCCTGTGAAAGCTTCACGCAGACCGAGGTATCGAGCAGCCCGTGCGTGGCCGCATGCCGCAACACGGCGAGCGTCGGACGCACCCGGAAACCGGCATCCTGGCCGCCCCGGATCAGCTGAAATACCTGCGCGCTGAATTCGATTTCGCGAATGCCGCCGCGGCCCAGCTTGATGTCGTCAGCCTTGTCGGGCCGCATCGAGGCGCGCCGCTGCGCTTCCTGGCGAATCTGCAAATGCAGCGCACGAATCGCGCTGATCACGCCGAAGTCGAGATAACGTCGATAGACGAACGGCGTGACGATCGCGTCGAGCTGCTTCTGCAGCCGCTCTGCCGCCTCGCTCGCGCCTTCGGACACGAGCCGCCCCTTGATCCACGCATAGCGCTCCCACTCGCGGCCCTGCACGTAGAAATACTCTTCGAGCATGCCGAGACTGCACACGAGCGGCCCCGAATCGCCGTTCGGCCGCAAACGCATATCGACCCGGAATACGTAACCATCGGCGGTCACCTCGGCCAGCGCGCCGATCAGGCGCTTTCCCAGACGCGTAAAAAAGTCTTGCGTCGCGATTGGCGAACGCTGACCGCCCGCAGTCTCGCCGTCTTCTTCATAGACGAAGATCAGGTCGATATCCGACGACACGTTCAACTCGCGCCCGCCCAGCTTGCCCATCCCGACCACGCCGAGCGCGAGCCGCTCGCCCAGCGGTCCCCGTGGTTCGCCGTAAAGCGTTTCGAGTTCGGCGGACACGACCGCCAAGGCACGCTGGATCGACGTCTCCGCCAGATCGGTCATCGCGCCGGTGACCTCGGCGACATCCGCCTCGCCTGCCAGATCGCGCTCCATCACGGCGCAAAATACCTCCGTGCGCAACTGGCGCAAGGCCCGTTTGAGTGCATCCTCACTCAACGGGCCGCCTCGCGCGCCGGCTGCCTCGGCGCACAGCGCGTCGAAGCGCGCGTCGATCCGTTCGCGTGTGAGGGGCGCGGACGCGAGCGCCGCCACCTGCGCCACGATTTGCGGACGGGCCGCTGCGGCACGCGCCGCGTAGTGTGAATAGCTGGAACTCAGGAGAGTGGCATCAGTCATCAAGGGTCTGGCTCGCTCGTTGCTTGATCAGCGTGGTTCAGTTTGCTGCAACACACGGTTCCAGGCGGGCCCAAGCGCGGCCCGGCGGCCTCGCGCAAGTCGCGAGACGGCATGCAGAAAGGGTTTGCCGGAGGCCCGCCGACGCTTTCTCGTGTGTTACATTTCGTCGTTAATTCGCAAAACTACCATACGCCCACCCGCTGCAGCATGTCCGAGCGAAACGAATCCGCCGACCCGCACAAAACCAGGCAGGTCCGGCCCGCGAGCGGAAGCGCCCATGTGGTGCTGCATCGGACATCCCATGTGGTGATGGCGCTCGCACTCGCCTTCTATTTCATCGCGGCGGGTCTTTTTCTCGGTTTGCGTTACGTCCTGTTGCCGCACATCGACTCGTTCCGGCCGCGCATTGAAGCCGCCGTCTCCGAGAATCTGCACACCCAGTTCACCATCGGCAAGCTGGCGCCGCATTGGAGCGGCTTTCAGCCGGGCCTCGACGTCACCGATATCGTCATTCGCGACCCTGAAGGCAAAGCGGCGCTGACCATTCCGCACGCCACCGCCGCGCTCTCGTGGAAGTCGCTCTGGCAGTTCCATCCCGCGCTTTCCAGCCTGATCGTCGATCAACCCGACGTGCTAGTGTCGCGCAGCAGCGACGGCGTGATCTCGGTGGCGGGCGTGCCGGTGCCGACCCGGCACAGCGGCAACGACACCCTGTCCACGTGGCTACTGCGCCAGCAGGCGATCGTGGTGCGCGGCGGCGTGCTGCGCTGGCGCGATGCCCAGCATGACGCGCCGGAGCTCGCCCTGCACGACATCCGGATCGCGATTCTCAACGAGGGCTACGATCACCGGCTCGCATTGCAAGCGCCCGCCGACGGCCATGTCCTGCACGGGCCGATCGACTTCCGCACGCATTTCAAACACGCCCGGCTCTCCGCGATCGGCAAGCCGGTCAACTGGGCCGGAGGGGTCTATATATCGACCGGTCCGGTCGATCTGCCGACCCTTGCGCGCTACATCAATTTTCCGATCGAGATGTTCGCCGGCCGCATCGACAATGCGATCTGGGCCGACTTCGCCGATGGCCATATGAAGTCGGCGAGCGGGAAACTGGCCGGCACGGATGTCGCGATGCGGGTCCGCCCGACCCAGCCCAAGCTGGTCGTGCCGATCGCCAATTTCTCGTGGCGTCTCGAGGCCGACCAGGGCGACTACACACTGCAACTGATCGACTTGCACGCCGAACTCGGCCAGCCGCCGCTCGACGACGGTACGCCGCTCACCCGCACTCTCGCGCTCTCCACGCTGGACGGCCGCTACCGGACCGCCTCGCTGCAGCACGGGCAACTCGTCAGCGTCAGCGGCGACCGCGTCGACCTGGGCATCCTCGCGGAATTCAGCCGGGCGCTGCCGTTGCCGGGCCCCTTGCTGAACAGTCTGGTGCGCTTCAATCCGCGCGGCATGGTGTCGAACTATGTGATCGAAGTCGAACGCGGCAAACCCGAATCCGGCGAAGCGGGCAGCGACCACCGGCCAAGCGGCGCCGAGCCGATCGAGCGCTATCGTTTCAAGGGCGACCTGCAAGGCATCAGCTTCGCCGCGCAGGAACCGCCGCCGGGGCTCACCCCGCTGAATCACCCGCGCGCGGGCATTCCCGGTATCGAAAACCTGTGGGGCAGGGTCGACGCCGACGAAAACCACGGCACCGCGACGCTCGACACCTCCAACGTCGCGATTACGCTGCCGGGCGTGTTCGACGACCCGCGCCTGACACTCGACCGTCTGCACGGCCGGGCAGACTGGACCATCACACCGAAGGCGCCGGGCGAAAATCACCGTGCCTTCACCGTCAAGCTGGCCGACTTCGGCATCTCGAACGCGGACGCTGACGCCACCGCCACTGCCGACTACAGCAACCCAGGCCATGGGCGCGGCACGCTCGACCTGAAGGCCGACTTCCAGCGCGCGCAGGTTACGCGCATCGTCCGCTATCTGCCGACCAGCATCGGCGAAAAGCTGCGCATTTACCTGGGCCATGGGCTGCAAGCCGGCATATCGCGCGGCGCGACAATCGAAATACACGGCGATCTGACCAAATTCCCTTACTCCCGCGCCCCGGAGGCCGGGATCTTCCATATCGTCGCGCCGTTCAAGGGCGGCAAGTTCGACCCTTCGCCGTACCCGCCGCGCAAGATGAAGAACGGCACACCGAACGTGTGGCCGCCGCTGGATGGCATCGACGGCGTGTTCGAACTCAAAGAGAACGTGCTGCGCTTCGATATCGACCGCGCCCATTACAAGCGGGTCGCTTTAAACAAGGTGAACGGCAGGATCGACGACCTCGGCACCAAGGCGTCGGACCTCGTCATCACGGGCAACGGCCGCGGACCGCTTGCTGACATGCTCGACTACGTCGATGAAAGCTCGCTTGGCCCCATGTCCAAACATGCGGCCGAGAAAGTGCGCGCCGAAGGGCCCGCCGCGCTGGCGCTCAAACTGACCGTGCCGCGCACGCCGAAGCCGCATATCGGCGTGGAAGGCGCGGTGGGCTTCCAGAGCAATCGCCTGACGGTCGATAACGTGCCACCGCTGTCGCAACTGAACGGCAAGGTGCGCTTTACCGAGCATACGGCGCAGCTCGACCGGCTCTCGGGCCAGTTCCTCGGCGGCGACGTGCATGCGAATGGCGGCCTGAAGCAGGACGGCACGTATGCACTCGAGCTTGGCGGCCACATCGCCGTCGATGCCGCGCGCGACCTGAATCTGCATGGCCCGGCCGCCCAGGTGCTGACGCGCATGAGCGGCAGCGCGCCCTACGCGCTCAACGTGCGCGGCGCCAAGGGGCGCTTGCCGGAGGTCACGGCGAACTCCGATCTGACCGGGCTTGCGCTCGACTTCCCCGCGCCGTTCGACAAACCGGTCGGCACGCCGATGCCGTTGCACTTCGCGGTCGGCCCGTCCACCGACGCGAGCGAAGCGGGTCTGGAACGCGCCGACCTCACCTTCGGCCCGATCACCGCCGCCTACCTGCTGCGCTACCAGCCGAAAACGCCGCCGACGGTCGTGAGCGGCGCAATCGGCGTCAACAAGCCCGCCGACTTGCCGTCCGACGGCGTGATCGCCGCCGTCGACGTCGAAAGCTTCGACGCCGACGCCTGGCGCGCGCTCGTCACGCAGATGCGCAACAAGGAAGCGCCAACTGCCGCGTCCGCCGCCGCCATTGCGCCGGCTGCGCCGAATCCGACCCTCGCGCAATTCCTGCCGAGCCGCTTCGCGGTGCACGTCGGCACGCTGACGCTGCTCAAGCGGCACTGGGACAGCGTGATCGTCGGCGCGTCGCATGCGGACCGCAAATGGCAGGCCAACATTGCGTCGAACCAGGTGTCCGGCCACGTTTCCTGGCTGCCGGGCGCCAATAAGGAATCGCCGGGCACGCTGCAGGCGCGCTTTGCCCGTGTGGTGATTCCGTCTGCCACGGATAAGGATCTGCTCGGCCAGGCCATGTTGGCGCCGGCGCAGAACATGCCGTCCATCGATCTGGTGGTCGACGAGTTGATCTTTCGCGATCGCAACATAGGCCGGCTCGAAGTCGACGCGCACAACTTCGAAGAAGACGGCGTGCCAGTCTGGCAACTCGACAAGTTCGACATCGCCAACCCCGCAGCCACGCTGACCGCCACCGCGAACTGGCGCACCTCGACGGGCCTCGGCAACACCGCCGACGAAACGACGCCGCGCCGCACCGTGTTCGATTTCAAACTCGACATCAAGGACGCCGGCGCGCTGCTGGAGCGCTTTGGCCAGCCGCACACGATCAAGGCCGGCAACGGCACGCTGTCGGGCAAGGTCGTCTGGCGCGGCGGTCCGGCCGCCATCGACTACCCGACGCTCAACGGCAATCTGGCCGTCGATCTGCGCCATGGACAGATTCTCAAGGTCGACCCGGGCGTCGCGAAACTGCTCGGCGTGCTCAGCCTGCAAAGCCTCGCGCGCTTCGCCACGCTCAATTTCCGCGACGTGATCGGCGAGGGGCTGCCGTTCGAACGCGTCACCGGCACGGGCCAGATCCACAATGGCATTGGCCGCACCGAGAACTTCGAGATGGTGACGGCGCCGGCCCGCGCTGAAATGAAGGGCTCGGTGGATCTGGCGCAGGAAACCCAGGATCTGCACGTGCAGATCGTGCCGACCGTCAGCGCCGGCGCCGCGGTGATCGCCGCGACCGTGGTCAATCCGCTCCTCGGACTCGGCGCACTGGTGGCCGATCTGGCGTTCAGCAAATCGGTCTCCTCGGCGTTTGCGCGCGAGTACGCGATCACCGGTTCGTGGTCGAAACCGCACATCGAGCGGGTGAAGAGCGATCGCGGTAAGATGGACGCTCCGGCTTCGACCGTGGAAGCGCACTGAGCCCGATCCGATCCTCTGTTTGATCAGAAGAGCGCCGTGCCGCGCCACAGGCCCCAGCCAGCCTTAAACGACGTATGCGGCGCCAGCGGTTCGCGCCGCCGCCTTGCCGGGAGTTTTTCGAAACGCTCATGAGCGAAACACACGTCTCTCCATCTTCGTCCACCGCCTCGCCCATTGCGACGTCCAGCGGGTCTTCCGACAGCGCCTTCCGCGTGGCCGCGCTGCAAATGGTGAGCACGCCGGATCGCGAACGCAATCTGGCCGAAGCGGAACGCCTGATCGCCGAAGCCGCCGCCGACGGCGCGCAACTCGTCCAGCTGCCTGAGTACTTCTGTTTCATGGGCTTCAAGGACACGGACAAGCTCGCCGTGCGCGAGCCCTACCAGGACGGCCCGATCCAGCGCTTTCTCGCCGATGCCGCGCGCCGCCACAAGGTGTGGGTGATCGGCGGTACCTTGCCGTTGATGTCGCAGGAACCGGCCCGCGTGCTGAACACCACGCTGGTGTTCGACCCGCAAGGCAACGAGGCCGCGCGCTACGACAAGATCCATCTGTTCAACTTCGAAAAGGGCGAAGATTCGTTCGACGAGGCGCGCACCATCTGCCCCGGGGGCGAAGTCCGCACCTTCGAGGCGCCGTTCGGCCGGGTCGGCCTGTCGGTCTGCTACGATCTGCGCTTTCCGGAGCTGTACCGGCGCATGGGCGACTGCGCGCTGATCGTGGTGCCGTCGGCGTTCACTTACACCACCGGCCGCGCGCATTGGGAGATGCTGCTACGCGCCCGGGCGGTCGAAAACCAGTGTTACGTACTGGCTGCCGCGCAAGGCGGCAAACATGAAAACGGCCGCCGGACATGGGGTCACAGCATGCTGATCGACCCGTGGGGCGAAATCGTCGCGGTGCGCGACGAAGGCGCCGGCGTGGTGGCCGGCAATCTCGAGCGTGCGCGCATCGACGAAGTGCGGCAGAGCCTGCCCGCCTGGCGTCACCGCGTACTGAGTTGCTGATGCGTTCCCTGACATTGAAAGTGCGGCGCCTGTCACTCATATAGTGACGCAGGCGCTAACCGAATCCTTCGTATCGAGCAGAACATACTTCGCATGAACATCATCGAACCCGGTATCCGTAATCTCGCCACCGCCAAGGACATCCTCCTGACGCCCTACGGTCTCGACGAATCCCTGCTCACCCGCACGCTCGCCGAAATCTTCACGCACAAGATCGACTACGCCGACCTGTATTTCCAGGCCACGCGCAGCGAAGCGTGGAGCCTCGAAGAAGGCATCGTGAAGTCGGGCAGCTTCAGCATCGATCAGGGCGTCGGCGTGCGCGCCGTGTCGGGCGACCGCACGGCTTTCGCGTATTCGGACGACCTGTCGCCCGAAGCGATCCGCCAGGCGGCCATCGCCACGCGGGCAATCGCCAAGGCAGGCGGCGGCAAGCAGAAGATCAAGGTGGCCTCGTCGCTGACCGGCATCGCCGGGCGCGATCTGTACCTGCCGTCCGATCCGCTGCATTCGCTCGACGCAACCGCCAAGGTCAAGCTGCTCGAGCGCATCGAACAGATGGCGCGCGGCCGCGACCCGCGCATTCAGCAAGTGATGGCAGGCCTCGCCGGTGAATACGACGTGGTGCTGGTCGCGCGCAGCGACGGCGGCTTTGCGGCCGATATCCGTCCGCTCGTGCGCGTGTCGGTCACGGTGATCGCCGAGCAGAATGGCCGCCGCGAAATCGGCAGCGGCGGCGGCGGCGGCCGCTTCGACTACGGCTATTTCACTGATGAAGTGCTGTCGCGTTACGTCGACGACGCCGTGCATGCGGCGCTGGTGAACCTCGACGCCCGTCCGGCCCCGGCCGGCGCGATGACCGTGGTCCTCGGACCGGGCTGGCCCGGCGTGCTGCTGCACGAAGCGATCGGCCACGGCCTCGAAGGCGACTTCAACCGCAAGGGATCGTCGGCGTTCGCGGGCCGGATCGGCGAGCGGGTTGCGGCGAAGGGCGTGACGGTGGTGGACGACGGCACGCTGCCGAACCGCCGCGGCTCGCTGAATATCGACGACGAGGGCAATCCGACCCAGTGCACGACGCTGATCGAAGACGGCATCCTGAAAGGCTACATCCAGGACACGCTGAACGCGCGCCTGATGAAAATGCCGGTCACGGGTAACGCGCGCCGCGAATCGTATGCCGCGCTGCCAATGCCGCGCATGACCAATACGTACATGCTCAACGGCGACAAGGACCCGCAGGAGATCATCGCGTCCGTGAAGAACGGTTTGTACGCGGTGAACTTTGGCGGCGGCCAGGTCGACATCACGAACGGCAAGTTCGTGTTCTCGGCCTCCGAGGCGTACATGATCGAAAACGGCAAGGTTACCTACCCGGTCAAGGGCGCGACGCTGATCGGCAGCGGCCCGGAATCGCTCAAATACGTCAGCATGATCGGCAACGACATGAAGCTCGATTCGGGCGTCGGCGTGTGCGGCAAGGAAGGCCAGAGCGTGCCGGTGGGCGTCGGTCAGCCGACGCTGCGTATCGACAAGATGACGGTCGGCGGCACAGCCTGATTTTGATGTAGACGCATACTTCGTGCACATAATGCTCGAAGTATGCGGATTTACCGCATTTTTGCGCCCTGCGGCTTGCCAGCCAAGCTTGCACGGGTTATAAAGTCACTCACCCTTTTTGACCAGCGACCTATTTCGCCATGTCCGCCAAGTTTTACTTTTACTTTTTTTGGCATCTCAGACCGCTGGCGGATCGAGAGGGGTGTTAGTGCACGCAAGACACCCAGAATTCACGAAAACCGCCAGCTAGCCTGGCGGTTTTTTTTCGCCTCACGCCTTTGAAACTTTTGCCGTTGAAATCTTTTTGATTGTTGTTCGCCGTGGCATCGCTGCCTGATCGCCGTCTGATCGCAGCCTTCATTGCCCGCGCGAACACGCTACGACCCGATTCAGGAGAACCAGCATGCCCCCGCACAACACCGACGATGTCCGCATCCGCGAATTGAAAGAACTCACGCCGCCCGCTCACCTGATCCGCGAATTCGCTTGCGACGAAACGGTGTCCGATGTGATCTACAACTCGCGCAACGCGATGCATCGCATCCTGCACGGCATGGAAGACCGTCTGATCGTCATCATCGGACCGTGCTCGATTCACGATACGAAGGCGGCGATGGAATACGCCGGGCGTCTCGTCGAACAGCGCAAGCGCTTCGCCGGCGAACTCGAAATCGTGATGCGGGTGTACTTCGAAAAGCCGCGTACGACGGTGGGCTGGAAAGGCCTCATCAACGACCCGCACATGGACAACAGCTTCAAGATCAACGACGGCCTGCGCACCGCCCGCGAACTGCTGCTGCGTATCAACGAGCTCGGCCTGCCGGCCGGCACCGAATACCTCGACATGATCAGCCCGCAATACATCGCCGATCTGATCTCGTGGGGCGCGATCGGCGCACGCACGACCGAATCGCAAGTGCACCGCGAACTGGCTTCCGGACTGTCCTGCCCGGTCGGCTTCAAGAACGGCACGGACGGCAACGTCAAGATCGCCGTCGACGCCATCAAGGCCGCGTCGCAACCGCACCATTTCCTGTCCGTCACCAAGGGCGGCCACTCGGCGATCGTCTCGACCGCCGGCAATGAGGACTGCCACATCATCCTGCGCGGCGGCAAGACGCCGAACTACGATGCGGACAGCGTCAATGCGGCATGCGCCGATATCGGCCGTGCGGGTCTCGCGGCGCGCCTGATGATCGACGCGAGCCACGCCAACAGTTCGAAGAAGCACGAGAACCAGATTCCGGTGTGCGCGGACATCGGCCGCCAGATTGCTTCGGGTGACGAACGGATTGTCGGCGTGATGGTGGAATCGCATCTGATCGCGGGCCGCCAGGATCTGCAGGAAGGCTGCGCGCTGACATACGGCCAGAGCATCACCGATGCGTGCATCGGCTGGGATGACAGCATCGCTGTGCTGGAAGGTCTCGCCGAAGCGGTCAAGCAACGACGTGTGGCGCGCGGCAGCGGCAATTAAAAAATCGCTACGCGCCTCAGCGCGATGGCTGTAGTTTGCTCAACGAAAACCCGGCTCATGCAGCCGGGTTTTTTGTTAGCCGAATGGACGAATGGTGCGCCATGCGCCGCCTCTGTACCGTAACAACTCGTTTGCCAGGTCGGATACGACTTGACCTGGTTGGGTGTTGCGTATAATATTTTGTACATCAAAGGCGGCTATGGGGCATGAAAAAGAAATTCGCTGGATGGGCTCCAGCTATCACGATTTACTCGCTTTTCCCGAAGAGCCACGTCGCCGGGCCGGATTTCAGCTTGGCAAGATTCAGGCAGGACTTGACCCCGACGACTGGAAGCCGTTTGATTCGATCGGCGCTGGAACACGCGAAATTCGCATCAGAGAGGCTGACGGCATTTACCGCGTGATGTATGTCACCAAGTTTGTGGAAGCGCTGTACGTTCTGCATTGCTTTCAGAAGAAAACGCAGAAGTTGGCGCCGCAGGATAGAAAGATTGCCGAGATGCGGTACCGCGCCATCATCAATGATAGGAAAACTTAACAAATGACGATCGACACGAAAATCCGTCACGTAACAAAACCCGGTGCAAACCTGTTTCTCGAACTCGGCTTCTCCGCCGAAGAAGCGAAGCGCTTGCACGCCGCTTCGCAAAAACAGATCAACGACACGCGGCTGCTCAAGGAGCAGTTGATGACCGAACTGTCCAGCTGGATCGAACAGCATCATCTGAAGCAGGCCGAGGCGGCGGAGATTCTGATGGTGTCGCGGCCGCGCGTGTCAGACGTGGTCAACAAGAAGACCACCAAGTTCACCATTGATACCCTGGTCGAAATGATGAGCCGGATCGGCAAGCCGGTCACCCTGGCGGTTGGGTAAGGCGCACGGCAGACTCCCGCGTGCTTTCACACCCGGCTTGCCATGCGCCCCCGCTTCACTGCACTACGCCTGAACCAAACACTTCGGTGTGAATCCGTGCCGCATCCACACCGAGCGAGGCCAACGCCTCGCATTGCGCGCGCATGAAAGGCACCGGCCCGCAGATGTAGTAATCCGCATCGGGAACGATCACCTTGCCGGCGATTTTCGCGATGTTGAGGCGACCTTCGAAATCGTAGCCGATGCCGGCACGATCGCACGCGTCAACGGCTTCGTAGAACACCGCGCGCGTAACGTTCGGATGCGCTGCCACCTTATCGTTAAGCCACTGCCGGAACGCATGCACGCGGCCATTGCGGCAGGCATGCGCGAAAGTCACGCTGCGCTCACTCTGGTCGGCGAGCAACGTGGACAGCATTGAGGTCATTGGGGTTACACCTACACCGCCGCTCATCAGCACCACGGGCGTCGTTTTCTTGCGGTCCAGCGTGAAATCGCCCATCGGCGCGCTGACATGTACCACCGCGCCCACTTCCACACCGTCGTGCAGAAGATTCGATACGTGGCCGGGCGCCGTTTCTTCGCGGCCGGCCTCGCGTTTCACCGAAATACGCAGCCAGTTACCGTTCGGCGCATCCGACAAGCTCGGTGAGCGCGGTCATAACTACTTCTCCTTAAAGATGCATTTATCATACCTTTTTAAGAGGAAATTCTCACCCGGACAGATTGTCACAGGACTTAAAGGGACTAAAACGCGGTGTTAGCCAGCGCTACGATCGTGCTGCCATAACACGTCGCAGCCGCCGTCCGCGCGATTGAGCACGCGCGCGAGCACGAACAGCAGGTCGGACAGCCGGTTCACATACTGCCGCGGCGCCTCATTGATCGCCTCGCCTTCACCCAGGGCGACGATCGACCGTTCGGCGCGCCGGCACACCGTACGGCACACGTGCGCAAGCGCAGCCGCACGCGAACCGCCGGGCAGAATGAATTCCTTCAACGGCGGCAGGGTCGCGTTGTAGTCGGCCAGCCAATCGTCGAGTTGGCCGAGCTGCTTGTCGGTAATCATCGTGTGACCGGGAATGCAAAGCTCACCGCCGAGATCGAACAGGTCGTGCTGAATCGCGACCAGCGCCGCCCGCACGTTGTCGGGCAGCGTTTCGCACAGCAGCACGCCGAGATTCGAGTTGAGTTCATCGACGTCGCCGATTGCGGCAATGCGCACGCTGTCTTTGCGCACGCGGCGGCCGTCACCGAGACCGGTGGTGCCGTCGTCGCCCGTACGGGTGGCGATCTTGCTCAAGCGGTTGCCCATGATGTCTCCCATGCATTCATTCAGTGACGATGCGTCAGCGCAGGGCCGGCGGATCCATCCCGCGAATCCGGCAAATGAGCCACCAGGTTAGCCACCGCGTTTATCCATATTGCGCGCATCGCGAGATCGCCGCCATTATAGGTGCGGCAACCGCCCCCGACGCCGGCGTGGACGATCGGCGTAAAATGAAGCACAAGCTGTAGAACAACTCCGCCCCGATATCAGGAGATATGCGTGAATCATCCCGTGCCGCCGGCCCCGCTGCGCCGGCCGTTTCCCGCCGAGTTGCTGACCGCCCTCGAAACCGTCTTCGGCGAACGCGTGTCCACGGCAGAAGCCGTGCGCGCCCACCATGGCCGCGACGAATCACCGTTCGATCCCCAACTGCCCGACGCCGTCGTATTTGCGCACAATACGGAAGACGTGCAAACCGCCGTCAAGCTGTGCGGCCAATACAACGTGCCGATCATTCCCTACGGTAACGGTTCGTCGCTCGAAGGGCATCTGCTGGCGGTGCAAGGTGGCGTGTCGATCGATCTGTCGGAAATGAACCGCGTGTTGTCGATCAATGCCGAGGACCTCACCGTCACCGTGGAGCCCGGCATCTCGCGCAAGCAGCTGAACGAAGCGCTGCGCGACACCGGCCTGTTTTTCCCGATCGACCCGGGTGCGGACGCAAGCATCGGCGGCATGTCGGCTACGCGCGCCTCAGGCACGAATGCCGTGCGCTACGGCACGATGCGCGAAAACGTACTCGGGCTGACGGTGGTTCTCGCCGACGGCCGCGTGATCAAAACCGGCACGCGCGCGCGCAAGTCGTCGGCGGGTTACGACCTCACACGTCTGTTTGTCGGCTCGGAAGGCACGCTCGGCGTGATTACCGAAATCACCGTTCGGCTGTATCCGCAACCGGAGGCGGTCTCGGCGGCCGTCTGCACGTTCCCGTCGATGGGCGATGCGGTGCGCGCGGTCATCGAAACGATTCAGATGGGCGTGCCGATTGCACGCGTCGAGTTCGTCGACTCGCTCGCGATCCGCTCGATCAATCGCCATTCGAATCTCACGTTGCGTGAGGCGCCCACGCTCTTCTTCGAATTCCACGGCACCGAAGCCGGCGTGAAAGAGCAAGCCGAACTGGTGCAGGAGATCGCCGCGCAGAATGCCGGCGAAGGTTTTGAATGGGCGACCCGCCCGGAAGACCGCAGCCGCCTGTGGAACGCGCGCCACAACGCCTATTTCGCGATGCTGCAACTGAAGCCCGGTTGCCGCGCCGTCACGACCGATGTCTGCGTGCCGATCTCGCGCCTCGCGGAATGCGTGGTGGAAACCGAGCAGGATCTGAACGCGTCGCCACTGCCCTGCCCGATCGTCGGCCATGTCGGCGACGGCAACTTCCACGTCGCGATCCTGATCGATCCGAACAAGCCGGAAGAGCTCGTCGAAGCTGAGCGCCTGAACCAGCGCATCGTGCAGCGCGCGCTGCGCATGGACGGCACTTGCACGGGCGAGCATGGTGTCGGTCTGCACAAGATGAACTTCATGCTCGAAGAACACGGTGAAGTCGCCGTCGATACGATGCGCTCCATCAAGCACGCGCTCGACCCGCGTAATCTGATGAACCCGGGCAAAATCTTTTCCTGGGTAGCTTGAGGCGTCGTTGACACCCGGTTGCGGCAGCGGCAACGCCTGCTGCCGCACAACCAGGCCAGACCGGACACGCAGGGTGAAGGACACCAGGAGACAAGTCATATGAACGCACCCGTCGAACTGACGGCCGAAGTTCTCGCCCAGCGCCAGCGCGAAGTCGTGCAGGCGCTGATGGCCGTGCTGCCGACCCACTGTCTGTTGTATCGCGAAGAAGACACCGTCGCCTACGATTGCGACGGCCTCGCCGCTTATCGGCGTCTGCCGCTCGCGGTCGCATTGCCGGAGACGGAATCGCAGGTCCAGCGCATCGTGCAAATCTGTCACCGGCTCGACGTGCCGATCGTGCCGCGCGGCGCGGGCACCGGTCTATCCGGCGGAGCGATGCCGATTCGTCACGGCGTGGTGGTGTCGCTCGCGCGCTTCAGGAAGATCGTCGAAGTCGACCCGTATGCCCGAACCGCCACGGTGCAACCGGGTGTGCGCAATCTGTCGATTTCCGACGCCGCCGCGCCCTACGGCCTTTACTACGCGCCCGATCCGTCGTCGCAGATCGCCTGCACGATCGGCGGCAACGTCTCCGAGAATTCGGGCGGCGTGCACTGCCTCAAATACGGCCTCACCGTGCACAACGTGCTGCGTGTGCGCGCTGTGACGATGGAAGGCGAAATCGTCGAATTCGGTTCGCTCGCGCCCGACGCGCCAGGGCTCGATCTGCTCGCGGTGCTGATCGGCAGCGAAGGCATGTTCGCAATCGTCACCGAAGTCACCGTCAAGCTGATCCCGAAACCGCAAACGGCGCAGGTCATCATGGCCAGCTTCGACGATGTCGTGAAAGGCGGCGACGCGGTCGCCAGCATCATTGCAGCGGGCATCATTCCGGCTGGTTTGGAGATGATGGACAAACCGGCTACGCGCGCCGTCGAAGAGTTCGTCAACGCGGGCTACGACCTCGACGCGGCGGCAATCCTGCTGTGCGAATCGGACGGCACGCCGGAAGAAGTGGCCGACGAAATCGTGCGCATGACTGCGGTGCTGCGTGAACAAGGCGCCACCCGCATCCAGATTTCACGCTCGGAAAATGAGCGGCTGCGGTTCTGGTCCGGGCGCAAGAACGCGTTTCCGGCGGCTGGCCGTATTTCGCCCGACTACTACTGCATGGACGGCACCGTGCCGCGCCGCAGTATCGGGCCGCTGCTGGCGCGCATCGAAGTGATGGAGAAGAAATACGGCCTGCGCTGCATCAACGTATTCCATGCCGGCGACGGCAACATGCATCCGCTGATCCTGTTCAACGGCAACGATCAGGACGAGTGGCATCGGGCTGAGGCGTTCGGTTGTGACATTCTCGAAACGTGCGTCGAACTGGGCGGCACGGTGACCGGCGAGCACGGCGTGGGTATCGAGAAAATCAATTCGATGTGTGTGCAGTTTTCGCCCGAAGAGCGCGATGCATTCCACGCGGTCAAACGCGCCTTTGACGCGCCCGGCTTGCTCAATCCCGACAAGGGCATTCCCACCCGCGCCCGCTGCGCCGAGTACGGCAAGATGCACGTGCGCGGCGGCTTGCTGCCGCATCCGGACCTGCCGCGGTTTTAAGGCGCCTGGTGACGCTGCCGGCCCAAGGCGGGCATCAGCGTCACCGGGCGCGGCCGCCGCGCGGCGCCACTTGTCCACATAGAGGGGCGCCCACACACCACCAGGCCGCTTCCTGACCCGCCTTCCGGCACGATTCCTCCCGCCTACGCGTCCCACATATCGCGCGCCCGCGGCGCTTTCCACCCCCCACCCTGATTACCCGATGCGGGTCCGCTCCGGCTTGCCAGCCAGCCGCCGCCCGGTACAATCGATCGAAACACAACTAAGCAGGGCACCATGGAAGAGGATGACATCGTCGCCGTTTGGTCCGAACGCGTGCGTTCAGCCAGCGCCGAAGGGCGCACATTGCGCATCCGTGGCGGCGGCACCAAAGACTGGTACGGTCAGACGCTGAAAGGTGAGATCCTCGACACGCGCGCTTATCGCGGCATCATCGCTTACGATCCGGCCGAACTGGTTATCACGGCGCGCGCGGGCACGCCCCTGCTGGAGATCGAGGCCGCGCTCGCCGAACGCGATCAGATGCTCGCCTTCGAACCGCCGCACTTCGGGCTGCAGGCCACCTTCGGCGGCTGTATCGCGGCGGGCATTGCCGGTCCACGCCGCCCTGCCGCGGGTGCGGCGCGCGACTTCGTGCTCGGCGCCGTCATCATGAACGGCCAGGGCCAGAAGTTGCATTTCGGCGGCCAGGTGGTGAAGAACGTCGCCGGTTATGACGTCTCCCGTTTGATGGCAGGCTCGCTCGGCACTCTTGGGCTGATCCTCGAGTTGTCAGTCAAGGTGCTGCCAATACCGCAGGCCGAAGCGACCCTCAAATTCGACATGAACGGCACCGACGCGGTCCGCAAGCTCAACGAATGGGGCGGCCGCCCGCTGCCGATTACGGCGAGCGCATGGCGTCACGGCACGCTGGCCGTGCGGATGGCCGGCGCGGAAGCCGCGGTCAAGGCCGCCCGCACGGCGCTTGGCGGCGAAGTGGTCGATGCCGTCGAAGCGGAGCGCTTCTGGGCCGGCCTGCGTGAACAGACAGACTCGTTCTTTGCGGCCATCCCGCCGAAGGCCGCGCTGTGGCGGCTCGCGCTGCCGTCGATCACCGAGCCGCTGCAATTACCCGGTGCGCAACTGATGGAATGGGGCGGCAGCCAGCGCTGGTGGATCACCGACACCGACGCGCAAACCGTGCGTATCAGCGCCAAACAGGCCGGCGGCCACGCCACCATCTTCCGGACCGGCCCCGGCTACGACCGCAGCGCAGGGGTGTTTACGCCGCTGCCCGCACCGCTGATGAAAATCCATCGCGGCCTGAAAGCCGCCTTCGACCCAGCCCGCATTTTCAATCGCGGCCGTCTCTACCCCGACTTCTGAGCGACGCGATGCAAACCAACCTCGCGGACTTCATTCGCAATACGCCCGATGGCGACGAAGCCGACGCCATCCTGCGCAATTGCGTGCATTGCGGTTTCTGTACGGCGACCTGCCCGACCTATCAGATCCTCGGCGACGAACTCGACGGCCCACGCGGACGCATCTATCTGATCAAGCAGATGGTGGAAGGCGCGGCGGTCACGCGCAGCACCCAGGTCCATCTGGACCGCTGCCTCACCTGCCGCAACTGCGAGACCACTTGCCCATCCGGCGTGCAATACGGCAGGCTGGTCGAGATCGGCCGCAAGATCACCGAGGAAAAAGTCACGCGTCCGTTCAGTCAGCGAATGGTGCGCCGGCTGCTCGCGAGCTTCGTGCCGAACAGCGCGCTGTTCACGCCGGCCATGCGCATCGGTCAGCATATCCGTCCGCTGCTGCCCAAAAAACTGCGCGACAAGGTGCCCGCGCGGCAGCGTCCGCTCGAATGGCCGACCGCGAAACATCCGCGCAAGATGCTGATGCTCGCGGGCTGCGTGCAACCGTCGATGATGCCGAACGTCAACGTCGCCACCGCGCGGGTGCTCGACGCGCTCGGCGTCGAAACGTTGATCGCCGCCGAAGCGGGCTGTTGTGGTGCGATCCGTCTGCATCTGGGCTACAACGACGAAGCGCTCGACGATCTGCGCGCCAACATCGACGCGTGGTGGCCGTATATCGAACAAGGCGTGGAAGCAATCGTGATGAACGCGTCCGGCTGCGGTGCGACGGTGAAGGAATACGCGCATCTGCTGCGCAACGATCCCGCTTATGCGGAAAAGGCGCGCCGCGTGACCGAGCTGACGCGCGACATCGCGGAGGTCCTGCCGGAGTTCGAAGAGGCGCTCGTCGCCGTGACGCGCCGCCGCGCGATCCATACGGTAGCGTTCCATCCGCCATGCACGTTGCAGCATGGTCAGCAGGTGCGCGGCAAGGTCGAACATCTGCTGGCAGCGCTCGGCGTGGAAGTGCGCCTGCCTGCCGACAATCATCTCTGCTGCGGCTCGGCCGGCACTTATTCGCTGACGCAGCCCAAGCTCTCGTATGCGCTGCGCGATCAGAAGCTCGAGCGGCTGCAGGCGCAGGAGCCGCAAGTGATCGTGTCGGCGAACGTCGGCTGCATTGCGCATCTGCAAAGCGGCACGTCCACGCCGGTCGCACATTGGATCGAACTGGTGGAGCATATGCTGTCCACCTGAGGCGATCTATTTGCCGCAAGTGCGGCACGTGGCTTGCGATACGTCACCGCAAGCGCCTTCGCCTGTCCGGCGGCGGCATGAGGCGGCGGCGTCCGTATAATTCGACCATTGCTTTTCGCTGGACTTCCAGTTCCGTTCCATGCCCGATCTGATTCACAACCTCGAAGCGGTGCAGCAGCGCATCGCCCTCGCCGCCCAGGTGGCTGGACGCGATGCGCGTTCGATCACCCTGCTCGCGGTCTCGAAGACGTTTCCCGCCGAAGACGTGCGCGCCGCCTACGCCGCCGGTCAACGCGCGTTCGGTGAGAACTATGTGCAGGAAGCCATCACCAAAATCGAAGCGCTGGCCGATCTGCGGGCAGCGCTCGAATGGCATTTCATCGGACCATTGCAATCGAACAAAACGCGGCCGGTTGCCGAGCATTTCGACTGGGTGCATTCGGTCGACCGCCTGAAGATCGCGCAGCGGCTATCGGAGCAGCGCCCGGATAACCTGCCGCCGTTGAACGTCTGCCTGCAGATCAACATCAGCGGCGAAGCGTCGAAAAGCGGTGTGAGCATTCCCGAGGCCGTGGAAGTCGCGCAGACAATCGCCGCGCTGCCGAAACTGAATCTGCGCGGTCTGATGGCGATTCCGGAACCGGCCGGCAGCATCGAAGAGCAGCGCGTGCCGCATCGGCAATTACGCGAGCTGTTCGAACGCCTGCGCAATGACGGCCTCGAACTCGATACGCTCTCGATGGGCATGTCGAGCGACCTCGAAGCCGCCGTGCGGGAAGGCGCGACGATCGTGCGCGTCGGCACCGCGATTTTCGGCGCGCGCGATTACTCTCACTGACCCTTTCGCGCCTTTCCTTTCTTGACGCCTCACGAGACATCTTTCGGAACATCATGAAAATTGCTTTTATCGGTGGCGGCAACATGGCCGCTGCGTTGATCGGCGGTCTCATCAAGCGCGGCGTCGCACCCGCTGACCTGTACGCAATCGACCCCAACGAAGACGCGCGCAAGCGCAATGAGCAGCAATTCGGCATCAAGACCGGCGCCGCCGCGGATGCCGCGCTCGCGTCCTACGATGCCGTCGTGCTGGCGGTGAAACCACAGATCCTGAAGAGCGTCGCCGAGGCGCTGGCGCCGCATCTGCAGGCCTCGCAACTGGCAATCAGCATCGTCGCGGGCATTCGCATGGATGACATGTCGCGCTGGCTCAACCGCCACGCGCGCATCGTGCGCGTGATGCCGAATACGCCGGCGCTGATCGGCATGGGCGTGACGGGCCTCGTCGCGACCGGCAGCGTCGACGCAACCGGCCGCGCGCTCGCGTCGCAGGTGCTGGGCGCGGTTGGCGAGACCGTCTGGTTCGACGACGAAGCGAAGATCGACGCCGTCACCGCGATCTCGGGCAGCGGTCCCGCTTACGTGTTTTATTTCATCGAGGCTTTGCAGGAAGCCGCGCGCCGACTCGGCATGGATGAAGCACAAGGCCGCGCGCTGGCGGTCGCAACCTTCACCGGCGCGGCGCAATTGGCCGCGAACTCGGACGAGCCGCCGAGCCTGTTGCGCGAACGTGTGACGTCGAAGGGCGGTACTACGGCGGCCGCGCTGGCGTCGTTCGACGCCAGCGGGATCAAGGACGCGATCGTGCGTGGCGTGCTCGCCGCCGATGCGCGCGCCAGAGAAATGGGCGACGAGTTCGGCAAGCTGTAAGCGCGGTCTGGGGTTGGCCGGCGCGGAAGAATTAGAAAGAAGCCACCGCGTAATGCGCGGCAATGCCGACAAACAACGCGCCGCCCAACCAGTTGTTGTGACGGAACGCCGCGAAGCACGCCATCCGCTCGCGATTGCGGATCAGCGTGTAGTGATAGATCGCGCAGCCCACCGCCGCCGCCCATCCGAGCCAGTACAACACGCCGAAGCCGAGCATCACGCCGATGCCGACGTAAATTCCCAGCGTCACCGCATAGCAAAGCATGATCGCCGCCACGTCGAAGCGGCCGAAGGTCAGCGCCGAAGTGCGGATGCCGATCTTGATGTCGTCGTCGCGATCGACCATCGCGTATTCCGTGTCGTACGCAACCGACCAGAACACGTTGGCCAGCAGCATGACCCAGGCGAGCATCGGCACGTGGTCCTGAATCGCGGCAAACGCCATCGGAATGCCGAAGCCGAACGCAATACCAAGGTACGCCTGCGGAATCGCAAAGAAGCGCTTGGTGAACGGATACGAACCGGCGACGAACAGCGCCGCCACCGATAACTCCTTGGTAAGCGTATTCAGCGGCAGGATCAGCAGAAACGCCAGCAGCGACAAACCGGCCGCCAGCGCCACCGCCTCCCATGCCTTGATCTTGCCCGACGTGATCGGACGGTTTTCCGTGCGTTTCACGTAGCGATCGAAGTCGCGATCCGCGTAGTCGTTGATCGCGCAGCCTGCCGAGCGCATCAGCACCGTACCCACTGTGAAGATCACCAGCAGCGGCCACGAAGGATGGCCCTCGGACGCAATCCACAGCGCATTGAGCGTCGGCCACAGCAGCAGCAGGCTGCCGATCGGCTTGTCCATGCGCACGAGGCGCAGATACAGAGGAAGTCGGGCGAACATGGGCGGATTCGGTGAAGTGCGGGCGGTGCCGCTATTTTACGGGATGTGGGCGGCAGGCAGCCTTCAGGCCGGCGAGGCTGAAATGCTGGGCGCCGAAACCGAGGTCGCAACGGCAACCGGGGCCTGAACCAAAGCTGGGGCTAAATCCGGTACCGCAAATCGGGAGAGTTACAAATGATAGTTGGAAATAGGTATTTCGGCGAAAACCTGATTCATATCAGAACGCTTTGCGGATGGTCATGCATGGCCTTCGTTGAGGTTTTGAGCGTGAACACGGATTCAAAAGGGCATCGAAATATCCGTAGGCATGTTCAAAATGCGGAAGATCGGGATCAGTGCCGTTCGATTCTCGCAAAGCCACTGTTGACGGCTTTCGGCATTCCGATTCGAAAGCTGACGACCGAATATCTGACAGCAGACACGCTGGGAAGCCTGCGCGAACGTTTCGGATTCACCCCGTCCGAAGTGTGCAAGCGTGGGGCGGATTTCAGGCCCTAAACACTGGGAGCCTAACCGGCCGCGCATTTGTCGCGTGGCCGGCCACAGACGCAGCACGTTGATCGTCATCGCCGATCCCGAGTTCGCTGCGCTCAATGACCAGTTGCATCGAGTTCGACGACGGCCCTTGCTTCGATTTGCGAATCGTTGATTGTCGCGGTCAACGATGACGTGTACCGGGTGTTCCCATTCGCTGTAAATCGTACTTCCCATGGTTTGCACCTCCGCAGGATGCCCCGCATGGCGGGCGTTGTTGGCGCGCAGATTAGCGCCGCTCCTGCCTTGAAGCTGTCAATTTCAGCCGGTCTGTGAAGATGTGTTCGCGCGACGGCCTTTTTCCGAATTGTCCTATTTTGGCTCCCAACTCCCCGATGCAGTGTCGCCTTATTACGCATTTCTAACGACACATTACAAAATGGAGATGTGTGAGAATAAACAAACCGTCCTGCGGGTCAGCAGGCAACCTGGCCCGTCTATTGGCCGCATTCATGCTGCTACTGGTGGCATTCGGTGCGAACGCCGACAGCGGCGACGACATCTGTTTTCCCCTGTATGCGAGAGCAGGTGCCATTCCCGGCAATAAAGACTGCCCGTTGATTGCTGCGAGCCGGACATCAACCGGCATGGGTACGTATTTCTGCACTGCAAATGCGCAGGAAATGATCGCCCGGTACTGCAAGGGACCCGATCCTGTCCTGCCTGACGACTCCTGCCCGGTGGCGGACCCGGTGTACCCGTCTAGCGGCGCTGTGACATTGACAGAAAACGATTTCGTCAGTGGCGATGAACTGCCGGTCACGTTCACACGCACATACCGATCTACCGTGTTCCTGAAAAGTGCGAGCGCTGTCGGGCCAATGTGGTTTCACAATTGGCAACGGCAGTTGAATGTCATCGGGGCCGCAGGCAGTTCTGGCAACGTCATCGCATATCGTGCAAACGGAGAGCCGCTAACGTTCATCTTGACGAACGGAACATGGCTAACGAAGAGCTTTAGCGGTCTCACGCTCACGCAGAACGGCGTGGGCTGGACGCTCACCGACCTGGTAACAGAAAACACCGAAACGTACTCTTCGCAAGGCGTTCTGCTATCGGAGGCAACCAAGACCGGGTTTGTCAGAACGTTGAGCCATGACGGATCGGGACGGCTTGTTGCGATCACGCAGCATGGTCCCGACACCAGGACAGTCTATGACCTCACCCTCCGCCTCGAATATGACGATAAAGGCCGTATCGCGCGACTAGTCGACCCCGCGGGCCACTTCACGCAGTACCAGTACGACGCGAACAGCAATCTCGCTTCTGTCACCTGGCCCGATGGAAACGTACGGCAGTACGCGTACGGCGACTCTCGTTTCAAGGGCGCGCTGACCGGCGTTATTGACGAGACCGGCTCGCGAATCGCAACGTGGACATACGACGCACAAGGCCGAGCGACTGCTGTCAGCCATCCCGACACGACACAGAACGTACAGTTTTCCTATGGATCGGGGACGACCACTGTCACGGATAGCAATGGTGCAAGAACGCTTTCCTTCTCGACCATAGGTGACAAGGTTCGCCCAACCGGCAGCAGCGGTTCCCTATTCGGCGGAATGACGTGGGACGCATCGGGCAGTCTCCTGACGACGACTGCGCCGGGACGCAATGCCGTCTACAGCTACGACGAAACTGGTCGTCCGGTGAAAGCGACCGTGCGGACCTCTTTCGCCATCTCGGTCACTTCGGTGCAGTACGCCGACGCAACGAGTCTTCATCCTGCGTCCGTCGCCATGCCGGGAAAGTTGATGTCATTCGTCTATGACGCCAATGGCAACGTCACGGGGTATAGCGAACGCATCACCAATGACCTGACAGGTGAAGCCGGTTTCGATGCTACCTGGGACGGGCAGCAGCAGCGAACTGTTGGTGCCCGATACGACAAGTTCAACCGGTTGACCGAGGCGATCACTTACATCAACAACGTTAAGGCTTTGAATTGGTTCTACTTCTACGACGAAACCGGCAATCTCAACACTGCGCAGAATATCGTTTCGAAGTGGCTCTTGGGTAATCAGGGTCGCGATGCGGCGCACCGTGTGACCTGGCAAACCGGCAACTATCGCGAGGCCCGTATCGCATACGACCTCAGAGGGCGAGTTACCCGGTTCACATACGATGAGCAGCCAATAGCTCAAATCGGCCGGGTTCGTCGTCTACTGACCGTAGATTACGGCTACTCACCAGACGGTCGCGTGGTATCCCGCAACGGTACGGTAGCAACCAGTGGTGGGGCTGCGGTAGCAATCAGCAGTGACGACACCGACAAATGGCTCGATAACTATCAGGCCGGTCTTGATCCCGTAGGTCCCCCGGCCACCCGCCTTGGCTGGTTGCGGTCGAACACGTCCGACGCACCGCCAGTTACAAGCGCTGTGTGCGTGGATTGCGGGTTCATTCAGGCGCGTCTTGCATGGTCGCTGTTCCTTCGCGACCTTTATTTCAGCGCGCAGACGGGCGAACCCATTGAGGACAATCCGGTGGAAATTCAGGTTGCCGCACAGAATCAGTTACCGTTTCCGGTGTTGGTTCCGAACCTGTCCCAACGGAGTGCGCTCTATGCAAAAGTTTTCCCGAGCGCTGCAGCACAAACGTCCGGCTTCGTGAAATGCAAGGACACTTCGGATTGTGGGGCAGTTAGAACAGCCTGCCGGAAAAAGTGCTCATTTTCGGCATTGCCGACCGGCGATTTCGGAGTCACGTTCTGGAACTGCGTTAACGACTGCGCTGAGCTTTCGGACTGTCCACGAATATAACGCGCACAATCAGTGCCAGCGTAGCACCAGGACACGCAATGTCCCGGCAGCGAATTTCGGGTTCCACAAATTAATTTGGAGTAGATGCATGATTAAAGATAAGGCATTGGCCCTGGAAGTGTGCAACCGTATGTTGAAGATAAACGGATCACTCGACGAAGCGATTGTCTTTGTTCAGGCGCATTGCTCCGCCGAAGAACTTGATATCTTCAAACAGGCCATGGGAGAGGTCATGTACATGGTGTTCGAGCAAGCGCTTATCCCTATCTACAAACAACACCCGGACCTCGTTCCGGAGGGGCAGCGTGTAAGCGGAATCACGGACTAAATCAGGCTTGAACAAAAAGGGGGCGAGCAATCGCGCCTTCTTCATGTGCGCCCATGCTGGGCGCACCCAAAAAAAGCCTCCCGAAAAGGGAGGCCTTGTTTGCAATCAGTTCAACGCCAACACCGAAGCACTGCGCTGAAATCCAGACTAAACGCCCGGAACGCTCAAGCTATTCAAGCCAGCATCGAGCGCAGCATCCAAGCAGTCTTTTCATGCGTTTGCATGCGTTGCGTCAGCAAGTCGGCGGTCGGCTCGTCGTTGGCGGCTTCCGTCGACGGGAAAATCGCGCGGGCGGTACGCACCACCGCTTCCTGGCCTTCCACCAACTGGCGGATCATTTCTTCCGCAGCCGGCACACCGTCCGCTTCCGGAATCGACGACAGCTTCGCAAATTCCTTGTAGCTGCCCGGCGCATGTACACCCAGCGCGCGGATACGTTCAGCGATCGAATCGACCGCGAGCGACAACTCGTTGTACTGCGTTTCGAACATCAGATGCAGCGTGTTGAACATCGGACCCGTCACGTTCCAGTGGAAGTTGTGGGTCTTCAGGTACAGCGTGTAGGTGTCGGCGAGCAGTCGCGACAGACCTTCTGCAATCTTCTTCCGATCCTTGTCGCTGATCCCGATATTGACGTGCTGTACGGCGTCTTTCTTGGCCATGATGACTCCCTTGAAGAGTGATACGAACCGGTCGGCAGAGTGGCGGCGCGCCGATAGCAAACCCGGCACTTCGAACGCCCGCCAGTTTATATTAGAAAGCAGCTGCGTTCGTGTGACGCGTGGTCGCTTGCCGCACCACGGCCTCGCGCTCAATCACGCGCCCAGCGCGTGTTGCACGGCTTGCACAACGATCACCGCCAAGCCGCTCGCGACGATCGCGAATCCCACTAACTTGCGCAGCAAAAATGCTCGCTGCTGTTGCGCACCGCGTACGGCCGACGAGCCGCCAATGGTGGACATCATCAGCTGGATCATGATCGTGCTCCCTCGATTCGTATCGTTACCGGCGGGGCGCCGATGCGCCCCGTCCTCCTGCATCAATTCACTTCAACTGCCTACTGCTTACTGCCTACTGCCTACTACTTACTGCCTACTACTTATTGCTTACTTCGTGCCGGCTTCGGCGAGTTCGGCCATCGCGGCGATCACGCCTTCCGCATAGGCCGGATCGGCCCGACGGAAATGCTCGATCTGACGCGCGACGATCTCTTGCGGCACACCGTTGATATGGCGTGCAATGTTGCCAAACAGACGTTGGCGTTGCGCCGCATCGAAAAGCGCAAACAACATGCCCGGCTGCGTGTAGTAGTCCTCGTCCTCGCGATGATCGTAACGATCGACCGTACCCGCCGCGAGCGGCGGCTCCGCCGCACTGGTGTCCTGCCCGAAGTCACCGAAGCGACTCGGCTCGTAGTTCACATTGCCGCCGAGGTTGCCGTCCGTGCGCATCGCGCCGTCGCGATGAAACGAATGATGGACCGGGCAGCGCGGTGCATTCACCGGAATCTGATGGTGATTGGTGCCGAGGCGGTAGCGCTGCGTGTCGCCATACGAGAACAAACGGCCTTGCAACAGACGGTCCGGCGAGAAGCCGATACCCGGCACCACGTTGGCCGGCGTGAACGCTGCCTGCTCCACGTCCGCGAAGTAGTTCGCCGCGTTGCGGTTCAACTCGATCGTGCCGACGTCGATCAAGGGGTAATCCTTCTGCGACCACACTTTCGTGATGTCGAACGGATTGAAGCGATAGTTCGCGGCTTCCGCTTCCGGCATCACCTGAATGGCAAAACGCCATTTCGGGAAGTTGCCAGCTTCAATGCTCGTGAGCAGATCGTGTTGCGCGCTTTCACGGTTCTGTGCCACCACTTGCGCCGCTTCGGCATCGGTAAAGTTCTCAATGCCTTGCATCGACTTGAAGTGGAACTTCACCCAGAAACGCTCGTTGTCCGCGTTGATGAACGAGTACGTGTGCGAGCCGAAGCCGTGCATCTGGCGGTAGTTTTGCGGAATGCCGCGATCGCTCATCAGGATGGTGACCTGATGCAGCGACTCCGGATGACGCGACCAGAAATCCCATGCCGCGATATTGCTGCGCATGTTGGTGTAAGGATCGCGCTTTTGCGTATGAATGAAGTCCGGGAACTTCAGCGGATCGCGGATGAAGAACACCGGCGTGTTGTTGCCGACTACGTCCCAGTTACCTTCTTCCGTATAGAACTTGATCGAGAAGCCGCGCACGTCGCGTTCCGCATCGGCTGCGCCACGCTCGCCTGCCACCGTCGAAAAGCGCATGAAGAGCGGCGTGTCCTTGCCGAGCTGGGCGAACACTTTCGCCTTCGTGAAACGCGAGACGTCATGCGTGACCTTCAGCGTGCCGAATGCGCCCGAACCCTTGGCGTGAACGCGGCGCTCCGGAATCACTTCGCGATCGAAGTGAGCGAGTTTTTCGAGCAGCCAGACGTCTTGCAGGACGACCGGACCACGCGCGCCGGCGGTCATCGAATTCTGGTTGTCGGCAATGGGCGCGCCGGCTGCATTGGTGAGCTTACGTTCGGACATGCGTGACTCCTGAGTGGCTTTTAGCGGAAACAGAATGTGGGCAGAGGTACAGCGCGCTGATGCCTACGGCTCATGCGGACAAGGCCCGATCGACCAGCAAGGACAGCGCGACCGTGCGCATGCTGAGCGCCGAGGCGGCAAAGGTGCGGGTTGTCACGCCGGCGGATTGAGTGGCGACGGTTTGGACTGGCTGCAAGTTCGATTGCGTCATGATTTCCTCCGGGTCTTATGGGATCGGGCGATCCATGGAGGAAACTATAACAACACTATTGAATTATCGTGTTTGATTAATTTTATCTATTCAATAGGGGTTGCGGCCTTCGGCACCCAAGTGCGGTTGGCCGACCGGCCACCGGGGCGCGCGACGGCCGGCCTGGGTGAAACGCGCCGCCTAGCTGACGGCGACAGGCAGATCGAGCTTTTTGACGCCCTGCAGATCGCATGCGTTGATGGCGTCGCAGATGGCGTCGATCGCGGGCGTCCGCGTGAAGCTCTTGCGCCAGGCGAGCACGACGCGGCGATCCGGCACCGGTTCGTCGAAGGCGACGTAGCTGAGCAGGCCCGCGTCGATACCGCCGGCGTGCGGCTTGACCTCTTGCACCGACATGCGCGGCAGCACGGTAATGCCGACACCGCTCGCCACCATATGACGGATCGTTTCCAGCGACGACCCTTCGAAGGTCTTCTGGATGCCATCCGCGTTCTGCGAGAAACGCATCAGTTCAGGGCACACGCCCAGCACGTGGTCGCGGAAGCAGTGGCCGCTGCCGAGCAGCAGCATGGTTTCCTGCTTGAGATCCTCGGCATCGATCTTCGTGCGGTTTTCCCACGCGTGACCGGACGGCAGTGCGACGACAAACGGTTCGTCATAGAGCGCGCGTTGCATCAGGCCCGTTTCCGGGAATGGCAGCGCCATGATGGCGACGTCGATTTCGCCCTGCTTGAGCAGTTCGATCAGCTTGACCGTGTAATTTTCCTGCAGCATCAGCGGCATCTGCGGAACGCGCTTGATCATCTGCTTGACGAGCGTAGGCAGCAGATACGGCCCGATCGTATAGATGACGCCAAGGCGCAACGGCCCGACCAGCGGATCTTTGCCCTGTTTCGCGATCTCTTTGATGGCCAGCGTTTGTTCGAGGACGCGCTGGGCCTGCGTGACGATCTGCTCGCCGATCGGCGTGACACTGACTTCGCTCGTGCCGCGCTCGAAAATCTGCACGTTGAGCTCGTCTTCGAGCTTTTTGATTGCCACCGACAAGGTCGGCTGGCTGACGAAACACGCTTCGGCGGCCCGGCCGAAGTGCCGCTCGCGGGCAACCGCGACGATGTATTTCAATTCGGTGAGCGTCATTGGGGGACCAATCAGTGCGATGAGTTCGATAGGTTCTAGTTATACACCTATAGGGTCGGTTCGCCAACCTTTTGGTCTTTTGCCCGCTGGGCAGACGGGCGCCTCCGTCGTCAAAGGCAAATCCTCAAGCCTTCAGATATTGCTCCCGCGCCCCGAGCCAGCGGGCCAGATGCTGGATCACCACCTCGGGATACTTCTCGAGCAAAGCCGCGGCGGCCTCTCTGGCCGGCTCGATGAGCCACTGATCATTCTGGAGATCGGCAAACCTCAACATGGCCGCACCCGACTGCCGGGCGCCGAGAAACTCCCCTGGACCACGAATCTCAAGGTCGCGCCGGGCGATTTCGAATCCGTCAGTCGTCTCGCGCATGGTCTGCAAGCGCGCCCGCGCCGTCAGCGACAGCGGCCCGGTGTACAGCAACACGCACACCGAAGCCGCGCTTCCGCGCCCCACTCGCCCGCGCAGCTGGTGCAACTGCGCGAGACCGAACCGCTCGGCATGTTCGATCACCATCAGCGACGCATTCGGCACGTCGACACCGACTTCGATCACCGTCGTCGCCACCAGCAACTGCACCTCATTACGCGTGAACGCATCCATTACAGCAGCCTTCTCCGCTGGCGCGAGGCGTCCGTGCACCAGACCGACCTTCAATTCGGGCAACGCGGCAACCAGCGTCTCGTAGGTCTCCACCGCAGTCTGCAACTGCAAGGTCTCGCTTTCCTCGATCAGCGGACACACCCAGTACACCTGCCGCCCCGTTAGCGCGGCCTCACGCACACGGCCGATCACCTCTTCGCGCCGCGCGTCGGAGACCAGCTTGGTCAGAATCGGCGTGCGGCCAGGCGGCAGTTCGTCAATGGTCGAAACGTCGAGGTCGGCGTAATAGGTCATCGCCAGCGTGCGCGGAATCGGCGTCGCCGACATCATCAATTGATGCGGCTGGAAATCGCGCGCGCCGTCGGCGGCGCTCCGCCCCGGAGGAAGTCCTCCTGGGGGATGCGCCTTGGCGCGCAAGGCGAGACGCTGCGCCACGCCGAAGCGATGCTGCTCATCGACGATCACCAAGCCCAGCCGCGCAAACTCAACGGCGTCCTGGATGATCGCGTGCGTACCGATCACGAGCTGCGCCGTACCAAGCGCCGCCGCTTCGATCGCGGCGCGCTTTTCCTTGGTCTTCAGACTGCCGGCGAGCCACGCGACGCTCACGCCCAGCGGTTCCAGCCAGCCGCGCAATTTGCGCGCGTGCTGTTCGGCGAGGATTTCGGTCGGCGCCATCAGCGCGGCCTGATAGCCGGCGTCGATCGCCTGTGCCGCAGCCAGCGCGGCCACGATCGTCTTGCCACTGCCGACATCGCCTTGCAGCAGCCGCTGCATCGGATGAGGCTGCGTCAGATCGAGCGCGATCTCGCCGCCCACGCGCTCCTGCGCCGCCGTCAGCGAAAACGGCAACGCCTTCAGCAAACGCGCGACTAGCGCCGATTCGTCGCCCAGCTTGCGGCGCGGCATGGCCGGCGCGGCACGCGTGCGGCGCTCCTCATGTGCGCGCTTCAACGACATCTGCTGCGCGAGCAATTCTTCGAACTTGATACGCACCCACGCGGGATGCGTGCCGTCGATCAACGCGGTCTCATCAGATTGCACGCCCGGATGATGCAGCGTGCGCACTGCGTCCATCAACGTCGGCACGCCGAGCGGCTGCATATAGGTTTGCGCGATCGGCCCGGGCAGCAGCTCCGGCAACGACGTGCGCGACAGCGCGTTGTCGATCGATTTGCGCAGATACGCCTGCGTCACGCCCGCGGTGCTCGGATATACCGGCGTCAACGCCTGCGGCAGCGGCGTGTCTTCGTCGACCACGCGCACCGCCGGGTGCACCATCTCCATGCCGAAGAAACCGCCGCGCACGTCACCACGCACGCGCAGCCGCGCGCCGATCGCCATCTGCTTGACCTGCGAGCCGTAGAAATTCAGAAAGCGGAGCACGAGTTCGTCGCCGGCGTCGTCGCGCAGTTTCACCAGCAACTGGCGGCGCGGGCGATAGGCAATTTCGTTGTCGAACACCACGCCTTCCGTTTGCGCGATGCCGCCCGGCAGCAGATGCCCGATCGGTGTCAGCGAGGTCTCGTCTTCGTAGCGCATCGGCAGATGCAGGACCAGATCGATGTCGCGCGTGAGGCCGAGTTTGGCGAGCTTGTCGGCGGGTTTAGCCGCGGGCTTGGCGCCGGCTTCGGCAGCAGGCTTCCTGGTGGCTTTGCCCGCGGGTTTGCCGGCAGGCTTGTCACCGAATGGGTCAACCATTTCACCCTCACGCGCGGCCTTGTCGCGCTCCGGCGCGACACCCGCGCCGAGGTCGTTCAAGTCCGGCGCCGCTGCTTTGTCCCGCGCGACGCGGCGCTTGGGCTTGGCGCTCACTTCATCGGTAGCGGAGGGCAATCGGCGTTCGGACAAAGGCATGGGTTGCTTCGCAAGTACAATATCGGCTGTCAAAGGTGTCGGCGCCAACCAGCGCGCGGGCTCGCGGGCCGCTCCGGCGTCCCGCAATCATAGCCGCCCGGCCCCGGCTTCGGCTCAATTCAGTCCCAATTCGCTTCCAGTCGTCCGCATGTTTACGCTTTCCGATTTCGATTTCGATCTGCCACCCGAGCTGATCGCGCAAGTCGCGCTGCCCGAGCGCAGCGCCAGCCGTCTGCTCGAAGTGGCCAACACAGCCGCGGCGACCGATGCCGCGCGCCTGATCGACCGCCGCTTTGCCGAGTTGCCCGAGTGCATCGTGCCCGGCGATCTGCTGGTCTTCAACGATACCAAAGTCCTGAAGGCGCGCTTCCTCGGCCAGAAGGCCAGTGGCGGCAAGATCGAAGTGCTGGTAGAGCGCCTGACCGGCGAACGCACCGCGCTCGCGCAGATCCGCGCGAGCAAGAGCCCGCAGCCGGGCACCACGATCCGTCTCGCCGACGCGTTCGACGTGACGGTCGGCGAACGCGTCGAGCCGTTCTACACGCTGCATTTCCCCGACGACTGTCTGACGCTGATCGAGCAATTCGGCCGCCTGCCGCTGCCGCCGTACATCGAGCACGACCCCGACGCAACCGACGAAACCCGCTACCAGACGGTGTTCGCGCAGAATCCCGGCGCGGTGGCAGCGCCCACCGCCGGCCTGCATTTCGACGACGCGCTGCTCGCGCGGCTCGACGCCCGCGGGGTGGAGCGCGCGACGCTGACGCTGCACGTCGGCGCCGGTACTTTCCAGCCGGTGCGGGTCGAAAACCTCGCCGAGCACAAGATGCACAGCGAGTGGTATCACCTGCCACAATCGCTCGCCGACAAGATCGCGGCGACGCGTGCGCGCGGCAACCGCGTGATCGCGGTGGGCACGACGTCGATGCGCGCGCTCGAAGCCGCCGCGCGCGATGCGGATGCGGCCGGACGCCCGCTCGGCGCGGCCAGCACGGAAACCGACATCTTCATCACGCCGGGCTATAAATTCCGCGTGGTCGACCGGCTAGTGACCAATTTCCATTTGCCGAAGTCGACCTTGCTGATGCTGGTGTCGGCGTTCGCGGGCGTCGAGACGATTCGCGAAGCGTATCGCCACGCGATCGAACAGCGTTACCGCTTCTTCAGCTACGGCGACGCCATGCTGCTGACGCGCCGCGACGTTTGAACCGTTTCGTGTCGCACAGCGATATCCCGTGCGATAGCGTTGCGCGCCGGCTGCGCACGCGGTAGTCTGCCGCTCCTTGCCGCGTTGATGTAAAGGCAGTCGCTGCTGCAGTCTTGCACCCGCGTGCAGCGGCAGATCTGTGCTGCATCTTGAGTTTTCTTCACCCAGCCGCCGTGGCTTACCCGGCGGCGTTCATCATTTGCGCCGGACTTGTCGATCCGGAGTTAGCGCTTCAGCGCTTATTCCGGTCCCATGCAAAGCTGTTCTCCGGTGGCACAGGAGTCCCCATGACCGACGGTCTTACCCACGATACAAGCGGCACCTGCGGTACCTGCGCGAGCGCCGCGTCGCGCCCTGACAACGGCCTCAAATTCGAACTGCTCGGCACCGACGGCCAGGCCCGCCGCGGCCGCGTCACGCTGAATCACGGCGTGGTCGAAACGCCGATCTTCATGCCGGTCGGCACCTACGGCACGGTGAAGGCGGTCCAGCCGCGCGAGCTCGAAGAAATGCACGCGCAGATCATCCTCGGCAACACGTTCCATCTGTGGCTGCGCCCGGGCCTGGAAACGATCGAGGCGCACGGCGGCCTGCATGGCTTCATGGGCTGGAAGAAACCAATCCTGACGGACTCCGGTGGCTTTCAGGTGTTTTCGCTTGGCGATCTGCGCAAGATCACCGAAGATGGCGTCACGTTCGCATCACCAATCAACGGCGACAAACTCTTCCTGTCGCCGGAAGTGTCGATGCAGATCCAGAAGGTGCTGAACTCGGACATCGTCATGCAGTTCGACGAGTGCACGCCGTATGCGACCAACAACGTGCCGACGTCACATCAGGAAGCCGCGGATTCGATGCGCATGTCGATGCGCTGGGCCCAGCGCTCCATCGACGAATTCAAGCGTCTCGGCAATCCGAATGCCCTCTTCGGCATCGTCCAGGGCGGCATGTTCGAAGACCTGCGCGACGAGTCGCTGGCAGGTCTCGCGGAGATGGATTTCCACGGTCTCGCAATCGGTGGCCTGTCGGTCGGCGAGCCAAAAGAAGACATGATGCGCGTGCTGAACCATATCGGCCCGAAGCTGCCGGCCGACAAGCCGCACTACCTGATGGGCGTCGGCACGCCGGAAGACCTGGTGGCGGGGGTGGCCGCCGGCGTCGACATGTTCGACTGCGTGATGCCGACCCGCAACGCGCGCAACGGCTGGCTCTTCACCCGTTTCGGCGACATCAAGATCCGCAACGCCGCGCACAAGAACTCGCTGCGCCCGCTCGACGAGCAATGCGGTTGCTATACCTGCCGAAATTTCACCCGCGGCTACCTGCACCATCTGCATCGTGTAGGGGAAATCCTCGGTGCGCAATTGAACACGATTCACAACCTGCACTACTACCTCGAGTTGATGCAGGAAATGCGCGACGCGATCGACGCAAAGCTGTTCGAGCCCTTCCGCAAGCGCTTCCACGAGAACCGCGCGCGCGGCATCGATTAGCGGGCAAGCGGGAATCAGCTGACGAATTTGCCTGAGGAATCGGCCGGCCTCGCACGGCAGACATTACAATTTACTTCCGTGCGCAGCAAAAAAGGCTTTAAACGGTTGATCGGAAAGCCGATTCGCCGTGCCGACCCCAGTCAGGCCAGTGGTAGAATAACCGGCTGATTTTTTTGATCGTTTTGATTTATAACGGAGAGACCAACGTGTCGTTCATTTCCAATGCCTTCGCCCAAGGCACAGCAGCAGGTGGCATTGAATCGAACCTGATGAGCTTCCTGCCGCTGATCCTGATGTTCGGCGTGCTGTACTTCATCATGATTCGCCCGCAAATGAAGCGCCAGAAGGACCATCGCAACATGCTCGCCGCGATGGCCAAGGGCGATGAAGTGGTGACGAATGGCGGCATCGTCGGCAAGGTGACCAAAGTAGGTGAAGCTTACGTCGGCGTCGAAATCTCGGAAGGCACGGAAATCACCGTGCAAAAAGCGTCGGTCACGACGATTCTCCCGAAGGGCACGATCAAGTCGCTGTAAGGCCTGCTCTCTCGCGTCCGGCGCGGCCTCGCCGGCGGTTCTCGCAGAACAACGCTGAACGGCCCGCGCTCATCGCCGGACGCATCGCTTCCAAGCCAACCTTCCCGTTGGACCGCTCATGAATCGTTACCCTCTCTGGAAATATGCCGTGATGCTGGTGGCTCTGGTCATCGGCCTCGTGTACACGCTGCCCAATCTGTTCGGCGAAGCGCCGGCGGTGCAGGTGTCGAGCGGCAAGGCGACGGTCAAGCTCGACTCGACCACGCTGTCGGCAGTCGAAACGGCGCTGGCCGCCAATCAGATCAAGCCTGACGAAGTCACGTTCGACAATTCGTCGACCAACGCGAACATCCGCGTGCGTCTGCTGGATACCGACACGCAACTGCGCGTGAAGGACCTGCTGCAAAAATCGCTGAACAGCGACCCGACCGATCCGCAGTTCGTCGTGGCGCTGAACCTGCAAAGCGCGTCGCCGCGCTGGCTAAGCGCCTTGCATGCACTGCCGATGTACCTCGGTCTCGATCTGCGCGGCGGCGTGCACTTCCTGCTGCAGGTCGACATGGCCGGCGCGTTGAACAAGAAGCTCGACTCCGACGCCTCGGATGCGCGCACCATGCTGCGTGACAACAACATCCGCGACGGCGGCGTGAACCGCGTCAACCAGACGGTGGTGATCAATTTCGCCGACCAGGCCACGGCAGACGCGGCATCCAAGCAACTGGGCCGCGGCATCAGCGAACTCCAGTGGGCCTCGCAAGCGAACCCGGACGGCGGTGTGCAACTGGTCGGCACGTTCACGCCGGCGGTGCAGAAAGCCGTGCAGGACGCCGCGCTCAAGCAGAACATCACCACGCTGCATAACCGCGTGAACGAACTCGGCGTGGCCGAGCCGGTGATCCAGCAGCAAGGCTCGGACCGTATCGTCGTCGAACTGCCGGGTGTGCAGGACACGGCGAAGGCAAAGGACATCATCGGCCGTACGGCAACGCTCGAAGCGCGCCTCGCCGACCCGGTCAATACGCATCCGAATCCGTCCGATCCGGTGCCGCCGGGCGACGAGCTGTTCACCCAAGGCAACCAGACGCCGGTGCTGCTGCGCAAGCAGATCATCTTCACGGGTGACCGCATTATCGACGCGTCGGCAGGCTTCGACGAACATCAGCGTCCGTCGGTGAACATTCGCCTCGACTCGGCCGGTGGCCGCGCGGTGCGCAGCGTCTCGCGCGACAACATCGGCAAGCCGATGGCCATGGTGCTGTTCGAAAAGGGCAAGGGCGAAGTGCTGACGGTGGCGACCATCCAGTCGGAACTGGGCGACCGCTTCCAGATCACCGGCCAGGCCACGCCGCAAGGCGCTGCCGACCTCGCGCTGCTGTTGCGCGCCGGTTCGCTCGCCGCGCCGATGGACATCATCGAAGAACGCACGATCGGCCCGAGCCTCGGCGCGGACAACATCAAGAAGGGCTTCCACTCGGTGGTGTGGGGCTTCGTGGCAATCGCCGTCTTCATGATCGCGTACTACATGCTGTTCGGCGTGATCTCGATGATCGGCTTGTCGGTCAACCTGCTGCTGCTGATCGCCGTGCTGTCCATGTTGCAGGCCACGCTCACCTTGCCGGGTATCGCCGCTATCGCGCTCGCGCTCGGTATGGCGATCGACGCGAACGTGCTGATCAATGAGCGCGTGCGCGAAGAACTGCGCCACGGCGCGCCGCCACAACTGGCGATCCAGAACGGCTACGCGCATGCATGGGCGACGATTCTCGACTCGAACGTCACCACGCTGATCGCTGGCCTCGCGCTGCTCGCCTTCGGCTCCGGCCCGGTGCGCGGCTTCGCGATGGTCCACTGTATCGGCATCATGACGTCGATGTTCTCGGCTGTGTTCTTCTCGCGCGGCGTGGTGAACTTCTGGTACGGCGGCAAGAAGAAGCTCAAGTCGCTGGCCATCGGTCAGGTGTGGCGTCCGCAACCGGAAGGCATCGACGGCGCCGCCGCTTACCTCGGCAACGAAGATGCTGCGACCGACACTGCACGAGCCGTCGCCGCTGCAAGCGCCAAGCCCAAGGCCAAAGCCGCGGCCCAGGCGCGTGCCAAGCCGACCGTGCGCCGCCGCGACGCGTCCAATACGCCGCAGAAACCGGGTTCATCCCGCTGAGTCCCGGAGAACAAGACCATGGAATTTTTCCGTTTTCGCAAAGACATTCCGTTCATGCAGCGTGCGTTGATCTTCAACGCAATCTCGCTGCTGACGTTCCTTGCCGCTGTGTTCTTCCTGGTGCATCGCGGGCTGCATCTGTCGGTGGAATTCACCGGCGGTACCGTCATCGAAGTGCAGTATCCTGGCGCCGCGCCGCTCGAACCGGTGCGCGGCACGCTCAACAAGCTCGGCTATCCCGACGCGCAAGTGCAGAACTTCGGCACCTCGCGCGACGTGCTGATCCGTCTGCCGCTCAAGCACGGCTACACGTCGGCGCAACAGAGCGACCAGGTGATGGGCGCGCTGAAGGGCCAGGACCCGCAGGTGCAGTTGCAACGCGTCGAGTTCGTCGGCCCGCAGGTCGGCAAGGAACTCGCTACCGACGGCCTGCTCGCGCTGGCCTGTGTGGTGGTCGGCATCGTGATCTATCTGTCGTTCCGCTTCGAATGGAAGTACGCGGTGGCCGGCGTGATCGCGAACTTGCACGACGTGATCATCATTCTCGGCTTCTTCGCGTTCTTCCAGTGGGAGTTCTCGCTGTCGGTGCTGGCAGCAGTGCTCGCAGTGCTCGGCTACTCGGTGAACGAATCCGTCGTTATCTTCGACCGGATTCGTGAAACCTTCCGCCGCGAACGCAAGATGACCGTGATCGAGGTGATCAACCACGCGATCACCAGCACGATGTCGCGCACGATCATCACCCACGGCTGTACCCAGATGATGGTGCTGTCGATGTTCCTGTTCGGCGGCCCCACGCTGCACTACTTCGCTCTCGCGCTGACGGTCGGTATTCTGTTCGGCATCTACTCGTCGGTGTTCGTCGCCGCGGCGCTTGCCATGTGGTTCGGCGTGAAGCGCGAAGATCTGGTGAAGGACAAGAAGGAACGCGTCGATCCGGACGATCCAAACGCCGGCGCACAAGTCTGATTCTGCTGCAGGCAGACATCTGGCCCGATCGTGAAAAAAGGAAGGCCGGTTCTCGCGAACCGGCCTTTTACGTTTACCGCCTTTACCGCCTTTGCGGCCTTTGCGGCCTTTGTGGCCTTTGTGGCCCTGCTGCTCCGTCCCGCCGTCCTCGCACCCTGCACGCTCGCTCGCCAAGCTCTGTCGCGCAGCAGGACAACGCGGCAACGTGTTAGCGGAACCCAAGCTTGCGTCTCGCCGCCATCAGCGCCACCAGGCTGACGGCCGCGGCAAAAATCATGTAGTAGCTCGGCGCGGCCTTCGACCCCGTGAAGCTGATCAGCCACGCGATGATGAAAGGCCCGAAGCCACCGAAGATCGTCACGGCGATGTTATAGGCCAGCGACATGCCGGTGGTACGCGTCTGCACCGGGAACATCTCGGAAAGCAAACCCGGCAGCGCCGCGAAGTAGCCTGTCATCAGAAAGCCGAACACAATTTGCAGCACGATCAGCGTGCCGAAGCTCGGATGCGCGACCAGATAGGTGAAGGCCGGATTGATCAGGATGAGAAGCAGCAGCGCCGAAATCAGCATGATCGTGGTGCGGCCATGGCGGTCCGAGAGATGGCCAACCAGCGGCGAGAACACCATCTGGATCACGCCGGTCAGCGCGATCGCCGCGAACGCGACCGACGGCGCCAGCCCCAACTGCTTCACGCCGTAGGTCGGCATGAACAGCACCAGATAGCTCGACACCGTACCGAGCACCACCACGCCGATCGCAATCACGAGGCGCAGCTTCTGGCTGGCGAAGGTGTCGCGCAGCGGCGTCGTGGTGGCTTCCGCCGCGAGGAACTCAGGCGTTTCGTCGAGTTTGGTGCGGATATACCACGCGACCGGCCCGATCATAAGACCAAAGAAGAATGGCACGCGCCACCCCCACGAGGCCATCTGCTCCGGCGACAACTTGCCGGTCAGCAGCACGCCGAAGCCGGCCGCGAGCAGCGTGGTGAGCCCCTGGCTCGCGACCTGCCAGCTCGCGAAAAAGCCGCGCCGCCCCGGTACGTGTTCCGCGAGAAAAGCCGTGGCGCTGCCGAACTCGCCGCCCGCCGAAAAGCCTTGCATCAGGCGCGCCACTACGAGAATCACGGGCGCGGCAATGCCAATGCTCTGATACGTCGGCAGAACCGCGATGATCAGCGTGCCGCACATCATCAGCAGGATCGACAGCGTAAGCGCCGCCTTGCGTCCGGCGCGGTCGGCGTAAGCACCGATCACGATCGCGCCGAGCGGCCGCATGAAGAACGACACGCCGAAAGTGCCAAGCGTCAGGAGCAGCGAGACCGTGTCGTTACCCGCCGGGAAAAACAGCTTCGCGATGATGACCGCGAAAAAACCGTACACGACCAGATCGAACCATTCCAGCGCGTTGCCGATCGAGGCGGCGGCCACCGCGCGCCACGAATTCCGCCGGCTCCCCGCCAGGCTTGCCGCTGCCGTTGCATTCATGCAGATCTCCAATGCGCGCGAAATATTGTTGACGTAGGTTCTACGCTTGATATCGCCGAACTGGATGCGCGCACAACCAATCCGGAACCAGCGCTCTATGTACCTGAAAAATTAAGGCGGCGCGAGCGGCAAATGACCCATGACTGCTGCACAAGGCTCCCCGCGTTTCAAGCGGGCAATAAAAAGCCGCTTCATCGCACATGCGAACGAAGCGGCTTTTTTGTTGCGATGCAACGGCCGCGCCATGAGCGGCATTCAATACGAATAGGCAAAAGGCTCGTTAAAGCGCTTATTGCTTGATGCCTTCCGACTGAATATGCAGCTTGGTATCCATGCTAAAGCCATACTTGGCACCGGAATCCATGCCGTATTCGCTGCGGTTGAAATGAGCGCTCGCTTCCACGCCGCACACTTCACGCTTGAGCACCGGGTGCTGCATGCACTTGAACGATTCGATCTTCAGATTCAGCGGCTTGGTCACGCCGCGGATCGTCAGGTTGCCGACCACTTCGACCGGCTTGTCGCCGTCGAACTTGATATCGGTCCCTTTGTAAGTCACCGCAGGGTACTTGGTAACGTCGAAGAATTCGTCCGATTTCAGATGCTCGTCGAGTTTGCCGTTGCCGGTCTCGACCGAAGCCGGGTCAACCGTCACGTCCACCGTGCCGGTTTTCGCCGCACGGTCGAGCGTGACCGTGCCGGAACTCTTGACGAACTTGCCGCGCCACACGGAGAGGCCGCCGAAATGATCCGCCTCGAAGCTCGGATACGTGTGAGTCGGGTCGAGCTGATAAGTGTCGGCGGCAGCAAACGCGCCGAGCGAGAAGGAAGAGGCCAATGCACCGACGGCGATCAACAGAGATGTTTTCAATTCAGGCTCCTTATGTTTCTGGAAGTCTTGAAGGATAGCGGCCGCACCCAAAGAGCGCGGCGAACGTCAATTGCGTGCAGCGACGATATGAAATTTGATCACCACGTCATCAGCAACCACCGAGGTGTCTTTCCATTCGCCGGTGCCGATGTCGAATTGCGAGCGCTTGATCGGCAGCGAGCCGTCGAAAGTTTGCGTCGCGCCCTGCAGGGTGACCGTGACCGGCACCACGACGGTCTGCGCTTTACCCTTGATGGTCAACTTTCCGGTGACCTTGAACTGATTGCCGCCGGCCGGGGCGATCGCGCTCGATATGAAAGTTGCAGCCGGGTAGGTCTTCGCGTCGAACCAGTCCTTGCCGCGCACCTGATCGTTATAGCTTTCGTCACCGAGGTCATAACTGCCGACGTCGATGCTCAACTGCGCGCTGCCGTCGGCCGGTTTTGCCGGATCGAACTTCACTTGCGCGGTGAATTTGCCGAATTTGCCTTCCACCGGCACGTTCATCTGCTTCGACGTTGCCGTCACCGAACTTTTGGCGACGTCGACCTGCGCGAGCGCACTGCCGGCCGCGGTCAGAGAGGCCGCTGCGAACGTGGCGAGCATGTAACGATAAAACGAAACTTTCATGGTTATCCTTATTTGATGAAAGGGAGCATGCGCGACAGCAGGCCGTCGCGGTCGAGCCATTGATGCTTGAGCGCCGCCGCGACATGCAGCGCGACCAGCACGAGCAAGGTGTAATTCAGCGCGATATGCACGTTCTTCAGCAGCTCCTTGAGATGCGGGTCTGGTGCGATCAGGCGCGGCAGCGGAATCAGGCCGAGGTACACCACTGGCACGTTGGCCGCCGAGCTATACAGATAGCCGGAGACGGGAATCACGATCATCAGCACGTAGAGCAGAAAATGTGTGAGATGCGCGGCGCCGCGCTGCCAGGCCGGCATGCGGCGCGGCATCGACGGGCCCGCGTGGGTGGCGCGCCACAGAATGCGCAGCACGGCGAGCGCGAACACCGTCACGCCGATCCACTTGTGGTACGAAAAGTAGCGCAGCTTGGTGGGCGTGAAGCCGGGGATATCGGTCATCACCCAACCGAGCGCGAAGCTGCACACGATCAGCAGCGCGATCAGCCAGTGAAAGGCGATGGCAGTCCGCGTGTATGACTCCCGGCCACCAAAAGAAGGATTGAGTGCCATGACAGGTCAACGCAAGTTAAGAGAGGTTAACGGCGCAGCCGGCCCGGCTATTCCACGCATGCCAATGCATGTTGCATCGTGCGGCTCGATAGAAAGCATGGCGGCTGCGGCACACGCCAAGGCCGCCATGCTACCGCAAGCGGAAAAAGCTGGGCCGATCAGAGTAAGCGCTATAGCTGTCGATCAGAGTTAGCGCTTTAGCTGTCGATCAGAGTTAGCGCTTTAGCGCTTACTCTGATCCCATGCAAAGCTCTTACTCTGATCCCATGCAAAGCTGTCGACCCGGAATGCCGCCCGGCCAAAAGTCTTCCACGTGCGGAACAGTATTGAACAATTGGGGACTGAGACTGTCAAAATCTGTCGCTTTCACGTAAGACCAGTCCAGATGCTTCCGCTGCCCGACTCACCCCGCACCGGGTGCAATGGCCGTCCCGGCCGCGAAGCGCGTTTGGTACTATTGCTCCACGCTTTCTTCTGCCCGGCCCTAAAACTGGCACTGCACGCCTCCCTTCATGTCGTTAGCTCTTCTGCCGTATGGAACATGACAACCTGATCGCGTGCCATGAGTGCGATACGCTGTTCTACAAGCGCCGGCTTATCGGGCGGGAGGTCGCGCGTTGTTCGCGCTGCGGCGCGACGCTCTATCAAGGCGTCTCCCGCAAGCTCGACAGTATCTGTGCGATGACGCTGGCCGCGCTGATTACCTTCGTGATCGCCCAGGCCTTCCCGATCGTCGAACTCGAAACCAACGGCATCACCTCGCAGACCACGCTGTTTGGCGCGCTCATCGCACTGTGGGGCGAGGACATGCAGATCGTCGCGGTCATGGTGTTCTGCTCGACCATCCTGTTCCCGCTGACCGAGCTGGTCGCGCTGCTCTATGTGCTGGTCCCGCTGAATGCCGGCTACGTGCCGCCCGCCTTCAACCGCGTGTTGCGCGCCATTCAATTCGTGCGGCCATGGGGCATGATCGAAGTGTTCATGCTTGGCGTGCTGATCACCATCGTGAAGATGGTGAGTCTCGCACGCGTGATTCCCGAAGCGGCGCTATTCGCGTTCGGCGTGCTGACGCTGATGATCGCGGTGGTGCTCACGTTCGATCCGCGCGAGCTGTGGGACCGCGCCGACGAAATGGCTAACCGCAGCCAGAGACCGCGGCCGCGCACCGCCGCGGACAGCGCGGCGGCTGCCGTCAGTTCGCTTGACGGGCCGCCCCCGCCGCCTGAGGTGCAAGGCACGGCCCAATCCGCATTGCCGCCGGCGCCGCCGGTGCCGCCGGCGCCGCATCAAGGATGAACGCACGATGAAATACGTGACCGCGAAGCGCGCGGGCCTGGTCGCCTGCCACGCGTGCGGACGCGTCGAGCCGCGTATCCGCTCCGTCACGCCGCAACACTGCGGACGCTGCGGCGCGGTGATGCACCGGCGCAACCCCGACAGCCTGATGCGCACCTGGGCGCTGCTGATCGCCGCGGCCTTGCTGTATATTCCGGCGAATCTGTTACCTGTGATGCACACGTCGTCGCTGCTCGGTTCGGAAGACGACACCATCATGAGCGGCGTCGTGTACTTCTGGACCTCGGGCGACTGGCCGTTGGCCGTGATCGTGTTCATCGCCAGCATCATGGTGCCGATGCTCAAGCTCAGTGTGCTCGTGTTGCTCACCACCACCGCGCAGCGCCGCTCGCGCTGGCGGCCGGAGCAACGCGCCACGCTCTACCGGATGGTCGAACGGATCGGGCGCTGGTCGATGCTCGACGTGTTCGTCGTCACGCTGACCGTCGCGCTGGTCCGTTTCAAGTCGCTTGCTGTGATCACGGCTGGACCGGGCGCAATCGCCTTCGGCTCGGTGGTGATTCTGACGATGATGGCATCCATGCAATTCGATCCACGGCTCATCTGGGACAACGTGGAAGGCAGTACTCAAAAACCTCAGGACCTCGACCATGACTAGCCCGCAAGGACCGACGCCCGCCTCCGATGCGCCGCGCAACGATTCGAACGGACCGAAGCTGCCGCCCCAACTGCCTGACCCTGACATCGAGCCGCGCAGCCGCTGGCTGCCCTCGCTCGTCTGGGTGATTCCGCTGATCGCCGCGCTAATCGGCCTTGCGCTCGTGATCAAGTCGGTGACCGAAAAAGGCCCAACCATCACGATCACGTTCGTCAGCGCCGAAGGCCTCGAGCCCGGCAAGACCAAGGTCAAATACAAGGATGTCGATGTCGGCTCGGTGAAGACCATTACGCTCTCGAAGGATCTGTCGCACGTGCTGGTTCAGGTGCAACTCACCAAGGAAGGCGAAAACTTCGCGGTCAAGGATTCGCGCTTCTGGGTGGTGCGCCCTCGCGTCGGCGCGAGCGGCGTGTCCGGACTGACCACGCTGCTCTCCGGTGCGTACATCGGTGCGGACGCCGGCCATTCACCGGACACCGAACAAGACTTTGTCGGCCTCGAAACACCGCCGCCGATTACGGGCGACCAGAAAGGCCACCAGTTCATTCTGCATGGCGACTCGCTCGGCTCGATCGACATCGGTTCGCCGATTTTCTACCGGCGCGTGCAGGTCGGCCAGGTGGTCGGCTTCTCGCTCGACAAGGACGGCACCGGCGTGACGATGCGGGTCTTCGTGTCGGCGCCGTTCGACCAGTACGTCGGCACCAATTCGCGCTGGTGGCATGCGAGCGGCGTCGATTTGCGGCTCGACTCGAGCGGCTTCAAGCTGAATACGCAGTCGCTTGCCACGGTGATCGTCGGCGGCTTGTCGTTCCAGTCGCCGCCGGGTCAGGGCGTGGGTGCGCAGGCGCCGAACAACATGACGTTCCGCCTAGGTTCGGATGAACAGGACGCGATGCGCGAACCGGATGGCGTGCCATTGCGTGTGGTGATGAACTTCAATCAGTCGCTGCGCGGGCTGTCGGTCGGCGCGACGGTCGACTTCCGCGGCATCGTGCTGGGCCAGGTGACCAACATCGGCATCGACTACGATCCGAAGACGCGCAGCTTCACGATGCCGGTAACGATGAACCTGTACCCGGACCGCCTCGGCAAGCGCTTCCGCGAAACCGCGCCGACACCGGGCAGCCTCGCGGGTCAAACCTTGCTGCAACAGCTCGTCAAGCATGGGCTGCGCGGCCAGTTGCGTACCGGCAATCTGATTACGAGCCAGTTGTACGTAGCGCTCGATATCTTCCCGAAAGCGCCGCCGGCCACGGTTGACGTAACGGGCGATCCGCTCGAGTTGCCGACCATTCCGAACTCGCTCGACGAACTGCAGGTGCAGGTTGCCGACATTGCGAAGAAGCTCGACAAGGTGCCGTTCGACCAGATCGGTTCGAACCTGAACAGCGCGTTGAAGAATGCCGACCAGCTGTTCACGCGACTCGACAAGGAAGTCGTGCCGGAGGCGCGCGACACGCTGGCTGCGGCGAAGCAGACCTTCGGTTCGGCCGAGGCGACATTGCAGCAGGACTCGCCGTTGCAGTCGGATGTTCATCAGGCGCTGCAGGAACTGACACGTACGTTGCAGTCGCTGAATGCGCTGTCGGATTATCTGGAACGTCATCCGGAATCGCTGTTGCGCGGTAAAACAGGAGATAAACCATGATGTTTGCCCGGCTCCCCCGCCCGCCGCGCGGGCTTGTGCGCGGCGCTGTTTATGTCGGCGCTCTGGCCGGACTGATAGCGATGGCGGCGTGTTCGTCGCCGTCGAGCCGCTTTTATACGCTCGGCGCGGATAGTGCGCCTGCTGGCTCTGCGGCGGCGGTTAGCGCCCGGACATCGGCTGCGCCGGCGTGGCTGATCGAAGTCGCGCCGATCGATGTCCCGCCGCAAGTGGCGAAGAATCAGCTTGTGGTGCAGACGGGACCGACGCAGGTTCAGGTGCTCGAGCAGGAGCGTTGGGCTTCGTTGCCGGGTGACGAGCTTCGTCGGGCTTTGTCGACCAGTCTTACGCAGCAGCTGGACACGATCGATGTGTATGGCACTGCGTATGCCGATACGACACCGGTGTATCGGGTCAGCATGAATGTGCAGCGGTTCGAGTCATGGCCGGGGTCGCATGCGTTGATCGATGCGGTTTGGAGTGTGCGGGCTGTGCGTAGTAATGCTGTGATGACCTGTCGGAGCGTGGTGAGTGAGCCGGTTGGCGGCGGCTACGATGCGCTTGTCAATGGGCATCGGGTGGCGTTGCAGCGGATTGCTTTGCAGGTGGCGGGTGCGGTGCAGGCTATGGCTTCTGCTGCTCCGCAAGGGAAGGTTGGGGGTGCTACGGGCGCTGGTTTTGCCGTGCCGGCGTGTCCTTCAGCTGTTGCGGCTGCCAGTGCGGGGAGTTGAAGGTTTCTTTGCCAGATCAGGAAAAGGCCAAAACGACCCGTAATCCCGACCGCGTACAATAGCGCCTTATCTAACGCCTTCCGGCAACCTCAATGTCCTTCGATTTCTTCCTTCCCTGTCCGCGTGGCCTTGAAGCCTCGCTCGCCACCGAGCTCGCGGAAATTGCCGCGAAGCACCTGAACGGCGCGCCGTTCACGGCTGGCGCGCAAGTGCCCGGCGGTGTGCATTTCCGCGGCGGCTGGGCCGCCGGCATGGCCGCCAACCTGCACTCGCGCCTCGCGAGCCGCGTGCTGCTGAAAATCGCGCATCGGCCGTATCGCAGCGAACAGGACATTTACGCGCTTGCGGTCGAACAGCGCTGGGAGCAGTGGTTCTCGGCAAACGAAACGCTGCGCGTGGACGTCACCGCCATCAAATCGCCGCTGCGCAGCCTGGAATTCACGACGCTGCGCGTCAAGGACGCGATCTGCGACCGTCTGCGTGAAGTGAGCGGTGCGCGTCCGAACATCGACACCGCCATGCCCGACGTGCGCGTGTTCGCGTTCCTCACCGCCACCGATTGCACGCTCTATCTCGACACCTCCGGCGACCCGCTCTTCAAGCGCGGCTGGCGGCTGGACAAGGGTGCGGCGCCGCTGCGCGAGAACCTCGCGGCGGGCATCCTGCGCCTGACCGGCTGGACCGCCGGCACGCCGCTGTACGACCCGATGTGCGGCAGCGGCACCTTCCTCGCGGAAGCCGCGCAAGTGGCGCTGAATATCGCGCCGGGCGCGGAGCGCCGCTTCGGCTTCGAGAAGCTCAAGCAATTCGACGCCAGGACCTGGCAAACGCTGAAGGCCGCCGCGCTCGACGCCAAGCACGCCGCCCGCAGCTCGCGCGCCGATCTGCAGATCTTCGGCAGCGATATTTCCGGCGACATGCTCGACAAGGCGCGTGCGAACTTCCAGCGCGCTGGCCTGCCGTCAATTCCGCTCAAGCAGGTCGACGCACGCGGCATGACCGCACCGTCGGCTGAGCCGGGCATCCTCGTCGCAAATCCGCCGTACGGCGAGCGGATCGAAGTGCGCGGGCGCAACGCACGTGGTGAAATCCGCGAAGGCCGCGCCACACGTGAAGGCCGCGACGACGAGAGCTTCCACCGGGCCCAGGAAGAAGCACCGGATAGCGAGTTTTTCCAGTCGCTCGGCGATGCGCTGAAGCAGCGCTTTACCGGCTGGCACGCGTTCATCCTGACGTCGGATCGCAAGTTGCCCGGTCAGTTGCGTCTGCGTGAATCGACCAAGACGCCGCTCTTCAACGGCGCGCTTGAATGCCGGCTGTTCCGTTTCGACCTGATCGCGGGCAGCGTGCGTCAGCGGCCGCCGAACAACGACACGCCGCCGGCCTGAGCCCTTGCAGAGCAGCACCGGAAAAAGCCGCGGATCCAGGTCCGCGTTTTTTTCGCCGGTATGCCAGCGATCGGCGCACGCGGGGAGTTGGTTTCGCGGCCCGCCGCGAGGCAGGCCGCGCAGCACAGCGGTCCGTTATTCCACCGCCTTCACCATATCCTCGATCACCTTCTTGGCGTCGCCGAACACCATCATCGTCTTGTCCATGTAGAACAGGTCGTTGTCGAGGCCGGCATAACCTGCTGCCATAGAACGCTTGTTCACGATGACCGTGCGCGCCTTGTAAGCCTCGATGATCGGCATGCCCGCGATCGGCGACTTCGGATCGTTCTTCGCCGCCGGATTCACCACGTCGTTCGCGCCGAGCACCAGCACCACGTCGACCTGACCGAACTCGCCGTTGATATCGTCCATTTCGTAGACCATGTCGTACGGCACTTCGGCTTCGGCAAGCAGCACGTTCATATGCCCCGGCATCCGCCCGGCTACCGGGTGAATCGCGTACTTCACCTCGATGCCCTTCTCGACCAGCTTGTCGGTCAGCTCCTTCAACGCATGCTGTGCGCGCGCGACCGCCAGACCGTAACCCGGCACGATCACCACCGTTTCAGCATTGCCGAGCATGAACGACGCATCGTCAGCCGAACCGGATTTCACCGGACGCTGCTCCGCCGACCCACCTGCAGCCGCCGCACCCGCCTCGTTGCCGAAGCCGCCGAGAATCACGTTGAAAAACGAGCGGTTCATCGCGCGGCACATGATGTACGACAGGATCGCACCCGACGAACCCACCAGCGAGCCCGCGATGATCAGCATCGGATTGTTCAGCGAGAAGCCGATGCCCGCCGCCGCCCAGCCCGAGTACGAGTTGAGCATCGACACGACCACCGGCATATCCGCGCCGCCGATCGGGATGATGATCAGCACGCCGAGCACGAACGCGATGATCGTCATGATGATGAACGGCAACCACGACTGCGTGAGGAAGAAGATCACGCCGAAGCCGAGCATCGCGAGCGCGAGCAGCAGGTTGATCAGATGCTGCCCCGCATAGACCACCGGTGCGCCCTGGAACAGGCGGAACTTGTACTTGCCCGACAGCTTGCCGAATGCGATCACCGAACCGGAGAACGTAATCGCGCCGACAAACGTGCCAATGAACAGCTCGACGCGATTGCCGTATGGCAGGAAGCCCGGAATTGCATTCTCTGGATCGACGAGGCCGAAGGCCGACGGCTCCGACACCACCGCATACGCGATGCACACCGCGGCAAGACCGATCAGCGAGTGCATCGCCGCGACCAGTTCCGGCATCTTGGTCATCTCGACGCGCGCCGCGACGAACGCGCCGATCGCGCCGCCGATCACCAGCGCGACCAGCAGGAGGCCAAGCCCTAACCCAAGATTCGAGCCGAGCGCATTCGCCTGTTTGACGATCAGCGCGATCGTGGTGAGGATCGCAATCGCCATCCCGACCATGCCGAAGGTATTGCCGGTGCGCGCCGTCTTCGGATTGGACAGCCCCTTGAGCGCCTGGATGAAACAGACCGACGCGACCAGATAAAGCAGCGTGACGACGTTCAGACTCATTACGCGTTCTCCTTTGCAACTGCGGGGAGCTTCTTCGGCTCTTTCTTGCGGAACATCTCCAGCATTCGCCTCGTCACCAGAAATCCGCCGAACACGTTCACTGCCGCGAGCGCGACCGCGAGCGTGCCGAAGAACTTGCCGGTGTCGCCCACGGTGAGGCCGGCTGCCAGCATTGCGCCGACGATCACGATCGCCGAGATCGCGTTGGTCACGGCCATCAGCGGCGTGTGCAGCGCGGGCGTGACGTTCCAGACGACGTGGTAGCCGACGTAGATCGCCAGCACGAAGATGATCAGGTTAATGACGGTGTGGTTGATGACTTCCATCGCCGCTCTCCTATGTATTGATTCGATGTCGGCCAGAGTAAGCGCTTTAGCGCTTACTCTGGTCCCATGCAATTAATTGCTCAGGCCTTGCGCGTGACTTCGCCGTCGCGGGCCAGCAGCGTGGCCGCGACGATGTCGTCCGCGAGATCGATGTTCAGGGCGCCTTCCTTGGTGATGATCAGCTTCAGGAAGTCGAGCAGGTTGCGTGCGTATAAGGACGACGCGTCGGCGGGCACCATCGACGCCAGGTTCGTGTAACCCACGATCTGCACGCCGTGTTTTGTAACGACCTGGTCCGCTACGGTGAGCGGGCAGTTGCCGCCGCGCTGGCCTTCATACTCCGCGCCACGGCCTGCGGCGAGGTCCACCAGCACGGAGCCGGGTTTCATCGCCTGCACGGTTTCGACCGAGATCAGCGTCGGCGCGGCCCGGCCTGGAATCAGAGCGGTGGAAATCACTACGTCGGCCTGCTTCGCCCGTTCGTGGACCAGCGCCGACTGGCGCGCAAGCCACGATGGCGGCATTGGCCGCGCGTAGCCGCCGACGCCCTGCGCGGCTTCGCGCTCCTCGTCGGTTTCGTACGGGACGTCGAGAAACTTGGCGCCGAGCGATTCGATCTGCTCCTTGACCGCCGGACGCACGTCGGAGGCTTCGATCACGGCGCCCAGGCGCTTGGCAGTTGCGATCGCCTGCAAACCGGCCACGCCCGCGCCGAGAATCAGCACGCGGGCCGCTTTCACGGTGCCGGCAGCCGTCATCAGCATCGGCATGAAGCGCGGATAGAGCGTGGCCGCCAGCAGCACCGCCTTGTACCCGGCGATGTTCGCCTGCGACGACAGCACGTCGAGGCTCTGCGCGCGGGTGGTGCGCGGCGCGGCTTCGAGCGCGAACGCCGTCACACCCGCAGCCGCGAGCTTTGATGAGTTTTCGGTATTGAAAGGGTCAAGCATGCCGACCAGCGTCGCGCCGCGCTTCAGAAGCGGCAACTCGGCATCGGTCGGCGACTGGACCTTCAGGACCAGATCCGCGCCAAACGCGGTGGCCGCATCGACGACCTCCGCGCCAGCGGCTGTAAAGGCCTCGTCAGGAAAGCTTGCGCCGGTACCGGCGCCGCTCTGGATCGTGACCCGGTGGCCCTGGGTCACATACTTCCTGACCGTTTCGGGCGTCGCGGCGACGCGGGTTTCGTGCGCGCGCGTCTCGGCTGGCACTCCGATGTGCATCTTTTCTCCTCCTCGACTTCCTGTTTTACGACAGAGCTGCCGACGAGGCACGCCGGCATTCCGGTGCAACGGCTAACGGCGTCACTTTAACCGAAACTTGGTGCGGCGCAAAAATCGGGGACAATCCGGAGTCTTCGCCGCCGCCCGCTTCCCGGCAGCCCGGGCCCATAAACGGTAAAATGCGCACCCATGAAACCGGAAACCTGGCTGCCGCACGTCACCGTTGCGGCCATCGTCGAGCGTGACGGGCGTTTTCTCGTGGTCGAGGAACATACCGCCGACGGCCTGCGCCTGAATCAGCCCGCCGGCCATCTGGAAGCAGGCGAAACGCTCCTGGAGGCGGTCGTCCGCGAAACGCTCGAGGAAACCGCCCATCCGTTCAAGCCCGCGGCGCTGGTCGGCATGTATATGACGCATTTCGAGCGGCCCGGCAGTGAGGGGGTGACGTATCTGCGCTTCACCTATTGCGGCACGAGCGGCGCAGCGGATGCAGCGCGCGCGCTCGATCCCGACATCGTCCGCACGCTATGGATGAGCGCCGACGAATTGCGCGCCTGCCCCGAACGGCATCGCACGCCGCTTGTCATGCAATGTCTCGACGATTACCTCGCAGGACGGCGTTTCCCGCTCGACTTCGTGCACACGCATTCGGTCGCGCGCAAGCAGGTATAAGCAGACGTAAGCAGGCATCGCCAGGCCGAACCGGTCATAAACGGGCCTGATCCGTCACGAGCGGCCAGGCTGGCGACCGGGCAACACGGTCAACCTACGATCAATGAAGTCACGCGGTACCCAGTGAGCATCTTATGAGTAAGCAGAAAGTCGTTGTAGGCATGTCGGGCGGCGTCGATTCGTCGGTTACCGCGTGGCTGCTGAAGGAACAGGGCTACGACGTGGTCGGCCTGTTCATGAAAAACTGGGAAGACGACGACGACAGCGAGTACTGCTCGACACGGCAGGACTGGATCGACGTTGTTTCGGTGGCGGATCTGATCGGCATCGACGTCGAAGCGGTCAACTTCGCCGCCGAATACAAAGACCGCGTGTTCGCCGAATTCCTGCGCGAATACTCGGCCGGCCGCACGCCGAATCCAGACGTGCTGTGCAACGCCGAGATCAAGTTCAAGGCCTTCCTCGATCACGCGATGTCGCTCGGCGCGGAAACCATCGCGACCGGCCACTATGCGCGCGTGCGCGAGAACAACGGCCGCTTCGAGTTGCTGAAGGCCTTCGATCATACGAAGGACCAGTCGTACTTCCTGCATCGGCTGAATCAGGCGCAGTTGTCGAAGACGCTGTTTCCGCTCGGCGAGATTCCGAAAACCAAAGTCCGCGAGATCGCCGAACAGATCGCGCTGCCGAATGCGAAGAAGAAAGATTCGACCGGCATCTGCTTCATCGGCGAACGGCCGTTCCGCGACTTCCTGAACCGCTATCTGCCGACCAAACCCGGCCCCATGAAAACCACCGACGGTAACGTGGTCGGTGAACACATCGGCCTCGCGTTCTACACCTTCGGGCAGCGCAAGGGTATCGGCCTCGGCGGCAGCAAGGAAGGCAGCGGCGAGCCGTGGTTCGTCGCCGGTAAGGATATTGCGTCGAACACGCTGTATGTCGCGCAAGGCCACGACCATTCGTGGCTGCTGAGCCATACGTTGAGCGCAGGCAATACGAGCTGGGTCGCGGGCGAAGCGCCGGCCGACGGTTTCGCGTGCGGCGCGAAAACCCGTTACCGGCAAGCGGATGCGCCGTGCTCCTTTAGTGCGGCGGCCAGCGTAGCAGGTCGCGACGAAGGCCTTTTCGAACTGAATTTCGACGCCGCCCAATGGGCTGTCACACCAGGGCAATCTGCAGTGCTCTACGATGGCGACGTGTGTCTCGGCGGCGGCATCATCGAACATGCGGTGACCGGGCAGCCAACGGCGCGCCAGCCGCAACAGGCAGCGTTGCTAAGCGCCCGTTGAGCCAAGGGATTGATCGTGCGGCTACGCCTTGGCCCCGCTGCACGCGCTTCACCTTCATGTCTCATCTCCAAGCTTCATACTTCACGCTTCACCCATGCGTTTCATCTTCGAGCGCAGCTAGCTTCACCCTAACAAGCAGTGGTTCGTTTCCCTTCGCGGCGAATTCCGTCTGCGCCGACAGCGTCGACGATCCCTCCGCGACGATACTCACTGCACTGGAGTCCCCATGCTTTCCCGACGTTATCTGGCGATGTGGTGCGCAGTCATTCTGCTCGCAGCCTGTGCTCTGCTTGCCGCGACGCATCACCTTTCGTGGTTCTGGATCATCGTGCCGGTGGCGCTCGTCGCGCTCGGCCTGTTCGACCTCACGCAGCAGCGTCACGCGATTCTGCGTAACTATCCGCTGTGGGGCCACTTCCGTTTCCTGTTCGAATTCATCCGCCCCGAAATCCGCCAGTATTTCGTCGAGGACGATACCGACGAGAAACCTTTCTCGCGTGCGCAACGCAGCATCGTCTATCAGCGTGCGAAGAACGACGTGGATAGCCGCCCGTACGGCACCGAGCTCGACGTCAAAGCCGTCGCGCACGAATGGATCAGCCACTCGCTCGCGCCGACCAAGGTCGATAGCCACGACTTCCGTATCGTCGTCGGGCCCGACCGTGCGCAGCCTTATTCGATGTCGATCTTCAACGTCTCCGCGATGAGCTTCGGCTCGTTGTCGGCGAACGCGATCATGGCGTTGAATCTCGGCGCGAAGAAAGGCAACTTCGCGCACGACACGGGCGAAGGCTCGATGTCGAAATATCACCGCGAGCATGGCGGCGACATCATCTGGGAAATCGCCTCGGGCTACTTCGGCTGCCGTAACGACGACGGCACCTTCAGCGCGGAGAAGTTCGCCAGGCAGGCCGCCGAACCGCAGGTGAAGATGATCGAGGTGAAGCTCTCGCAAGGCGCGAAGCCCGGTCACGGCGGCGTGCTGCCGGCCGCGAAGATCACGCCTGAGATTGCTGAAACGCGCGGCGTGCCGATGGGCCGCGATTGCATCTCGCCCGCCACCCATTCCGAATTTTCTTCGCCACGCGGCCTGCTCGAATTCGTCGACCGGTTGCGCACGCTGTCCGGCGGCAAGCCGACCGGATTCAAGCTGTGCATCGGGCATCCGTGGGAATTCTTCGGCATTGCGAAGGCGATGCTGGAGACGGGGATTCTGCCGGACTTCATCGTGGTCGACGGTGCGGAGGGCGGCACGGGCGCAGCGCCGCTGGAGTTCACCGATCACGTCGGCGTGCCGTTGCAGGAAGGGTTGCTGCTGGTGCACAACACGCTGGTCGGCATCGGCTTGCGTCAGCGCATCCGCATCGGCGCGAGCGGCAAGATGATTACCGCATTCGATATCACGAAGACGCTGGCGATCGGCGCGGATTGGGTCAACGCGGCGCGCGGCTTCATGTTCGCGGTCGTTATCCACCCCAAACTACTCCAACTATTCAATCGAAGCCTGTTTCGACTCTTGAACATGATTCCCAAGCGGGACGGGGTTATGCTCGCAACTGCGTGAGCGCCAAATTTCCCATTGATTGGAAAAATTTAACCTGGTAGAGTGTAATAGACCTCTAACTATTATACTCGGAGGGTTGCCATCGTCCGCAGAACGATTCACTCGGTAGTTGAGGTTCCTATCGCGGCGGGGGCGATAGGAACCAGCATTCCGTTTCTGTTTCTGGAAACGGGAGAGGTCAGCATATTTGCGCTGGCGTGGGCTCGGCATCGCACCCTTCAGGACCCAATGGCATCAAGTGGGCTCTCGAAAGCGATTCACGCCATCGGCTGGTTCTATGACTATTACTATCTGATTGAGGGCGGTCGCCCTATCGACGCTGACGAGCTTGGCGGCGTCCTCGCGAGATTCATGGAAGCTCGCGAATTCGGAACATCGATTCTGGGCTGGGATGCCGTTCGCAAGAAAACTGCAATCGACGATGTCCGATACGTCAGCGCATTCACAGAATTCTGCGCCGACGAGTTTGGCCACCAGCCTATAAACAGGCGCGAAACAAAGTTCGCAACAGACCTTAATGTGCGCGAGCAACGCCGGTTCTTTGCCGCGCTCAGCCACCGCAAAGACTGGGACAACTTGGCGCACCTGGTACCTTCAACGCAAGCCGGAAAGGGCATCGTCAGCCGACCCGCGTTTGACCCGAAAGAAAAGCGGCGCACGAAGGCATCGTATGACCGGAAAAGCTTTCCGCCCGCGAAAGTCCTAGCCCTTATTGCTACCACCCCATCGACTCGAGACAAGCTTTATCTGCTGCTCTTGTTTTTTGGTAGTTTGCGGGCGTCGGAGCCATTGCATCTGTTCGTAACGGACGTAACGATTTCTTCCGACGGGACCGCCAAGGTGATACTTGGTCACCCCCGGACCGGCGCCTACGAGTGGGCAGATTCGCTGCGCGGTCGGCAGACTGGTAATCGAGCTACCTTTCTCAAGGAGAGATATTTCCTGGGCCCTCGCCACAAGCTCGGAGCCAAACATCCGCTGCATGCCGGCTGGAAGGGAATGGCATTCGATTCTGCTTCGAGAAACGAGGCCGAAGTCACTTGGCTCGTCCCCGAAATGGGAAGGTACTTCGCACGACTGCATATTGAGTACATGCATGCGACACGGCGACACGTTCGGGATGAGCACCCTTACTACTTCGTCAACGAGAAGGACGGAGCTCAATTCGGTAAGCCGGCGAAACTCTCAAACATGACGAAGGCATTCTACCGGGCTGCGCGACGAATCGGGCTATCACCTAGCGATGAAGGTGTTAATCCTCACGGCGCTAGGCATTTCTACGGCTATTTCTGTGCGTCTCAGCTGCGCATTTCTCTTGATTTGACACAGATGATGATGCATCACACAAGCATCCTATCCACCAAAACCTACTATGACCTTGACAAGGCGGTCGGCCGAGACGAACTCCAAAAAGGCCAAGCACGAATAGCGCGGGAACTTCCGTCCTTTTGCGCCGACGCGGCGCGTTTATTGACGTCAGGCTAAATCGACATGCCCGTTCAATATTTCAAAGCTCCCGGCTCCGGCAAACTGGTCGCGTTCAACAGTAGCGACACCGACTGCGTCTTGCTTGAAGAAATCTCGATTGAAGAGATGCGCGGCGCAATTGCCGAGTTTGAGCGGAAACGAATCGAAGCGTATTGGGAAGAAACCATGCTTCCCCAGTCTCCGCATGGTCCCTACATCAGCGCGTTCCTCCCCGAGAAAACAGCGACCTTTACCGGTCCCGTTTACTATAAGTCCTCGCATCTTCAAAAGCTACTCGACACCAACCAGCGCGGCGCAGCATTGCTGGGCAAAGCTCATGCCCTGTCAATCGATGTACAGCGCGACCTTGTGCTAGAGCACAGACCGACATCGCGAGCGAAGTTGCAGGAGGTTCTTCGAAGTGCAGCCCCGGTCATCGCACCAGACTTTTATGCGATGCTCGATGAAGCGGGGAGCGCTGATGAGTTTATTCAGCGATTAGCGCAGCCTCTTTGGAAAAATGAGCTGCCGACCATGCATCCGTTCAGATATTTTGAGCTTCTCACAATTTTATGGGCTCGCGGATGGTTTCTGTTTCCACAACGGGTGGCCGAATGGGAAACAAGAATAAAGTGGATGACCCTCACGAACCCGCTGTACGGCGCCGCTCGAAGTCTGCTGATTCGAGCTATCCACGTTCCGCCTCCGAAAGGCAAGTCCGACACCGGATACACTCACACCTGCACTTTCTTCGCGACAGCCGACGTCCGCACTTCGAAGGACCTTTCTCCTGACCTGATTGGCGCGTTCGAAGAGATATGCGTTGCAAAGGTCGGGGAACGATACCCACCAGACACAGCGGAAAAAAAATTCCGCTCCATGCGCGGCAGAGTGCGTTCGGTCGCGCTCTGGCTGCTTCAAAACTTCAATGTCGAAAACCCGCATCACGCGGTTGAACTCAAACGGCCGAAACGGAACGACGTTGCCGACGAAGACCGGCGCTCTGACGGTCAATTTCGCTGGCTGGCGACAATGCGACCGGAACTGGGTACGTGGGCAGACATGTTTCGGTCCTTCATCAAGTCTCAAGATACGGCTCGTCTACGGAGTCAAATTGATAGACTGAATACTTTCGGAAATTTCCTCTGTTCGCTCAGCAGCCCTCCACTGGAGCCATCGTCGGTTGTCAGGCATACGCACATTTACGATGCAACGCTCAAAAATTCCGACACATACCTTGAGTATCTCCGTGAGAACATGGAATCGGCGAAGCGCCGTAACGACAACCTCTCCACTGTCAGGAAGTTCTTCGACTGGCTACGGGACTATCTCATCGCCAGCGGCAACGAAATCGGTAGCTCATTCGCAAACCCCGTTTTAGCTTCCGATTCGGTCGGCAGGCCCGACCCGCCGTCTAAAACCGACCGTGACGCCCTCCCGCCATACGTGATGAACGAGATGAAGGAAATTCTCGTTGAAAATGATTTTGCCTTCCCGAGAACATACAGCAGTGCGACGGTACAAGTGCATGACTACCAAACCGGCCTTAACACGCGGGTGTTTGACCCGGGCCTCGCCACTTGCCTCTACACGCTATTTGATATGCCAATTCGTAGCCATCAGGCACGTTGGCTGGACTCGGGTCACCTCGACGAGAAAATCTATGACCCGAGATTGAATGCGCTCGTCCCAAACGATTCTGAGTTCGCAATCAAGGGCCGTCGCGAAGGTGCTTTGAGACTTGAGCACGACGGACTGCGCGCAGAATCATGGCTCACGCTTTGGGTAAATACCAACAAGACCGCCGTGTACGATAGCCCGCACATCGGATACGTTATCCCTTATGTGTCACCAACGCTCTCAGAGCTTCTGCGCACGTACTCTCAGTGGCAACAACGCTATCTGCCCGCGTTGCGAAAACCTCTCGCGTATCAAGTCTTTCAGGAAGATGTAAAAGAACGCGAACGCCCCCATGGTGTTAAGGGGCCACAAATTGCGCCGCTCTTCAGAGACCCGAACGCAGCGGACCAGAGTCGACCGATTGAATATAACCGGCTCGCACGTTTTTACACAAAAGTTCTCTCGGAAGCTCAAGCACGCATTGAGCGTAAGTACGGGCATAGGCTCAAGCTCGTGACCAAAGACGACAAGGGGGGACTAAAGTGGGCCGTCGACTTGCACTCGCTGCGCGTCAGTGGAATTACGAATCTGATTGAAGCGGGCGTCCCCCTTGAGGTAGTGCAACAATTTGTAGCAGGGCACGCGACCCTTGTTATGACACTGCACTACCTCAAATACTCGCCGGCGAAGCTTCGCAAATTCATCGAACTTGCACACGACCGGATGCTGAATGACGCAGATTTCCTCGGCTCTGAAATGTTCGCTGAGTATCTCGACGAATTCGCACCGTTTCTACTCGGGCAGAACGGAGCTGGCACGGGGGCTGGGTTTCGCGCACTGCAAGAGAAGTCCGGCATCATGACCATCACATCGGAAGGCATTTGCCCGGGTACATCGTGCAGCACGGGCGGTGCTCTCGAGAACCGCGCGCAGAAGAAATATGGACCCGTGCCAGGCGGACAACGATGTGGGCTCTGCCGGTACTGGCTCACGGGGCCGGCGCACTTACTCGGCCAGGTGGCAGCGGTCAACAACCTTGCATACGCCATCCGTAAGAAAGGACTAGAAATTGCTAGCCTGAATGACCAACGTATCGATGCCGAAGATGAGAAAAATCAGAGAAAAGCTAGAGAGCTTCGCGATAGGGTCGATATCCTGAACAGAGAGCTTGAGATTGACGTGAATGAATGGGCCGCGCGTTACCGTTACGCAGAGAAGTCCATTGCCCTGATGGAACAGTATTTGTCGGCCAAGCAAAAGATTATCGGCACCGGCGCGACCGTCCCGGTTCCTATCTTGACGTCTAGCAGCGCGCCTGAGCTCAAAGTTACGCTGGAGCAGGCACATGAATTCGCACTTCTCGACCAGATTACCCAGATGAGCGACTTCACAACGGGATTTAAGAATCGAGAAGCAGAACTGGAAAAGAACACTATCCTTTCCAGAATGATGGCCGCAAATGGCATTAAACCATTTCTGCTCAGCTTGAACGACGAACAGGCCCACGAGGCGGGCAATCTGCTCTCGGCCATGGTGTTGCAGCAAGTGCGCGGGCAGGAGCTCGACGAGGTATTGACTGGCAAGAGGTCCTTGGATGCGTACCCTCGCCTTGCAAACGCAATCAAGTTGTTAGAAGAGAGCTCCACACCCGAAGCGCTTGCACAAGCCGGCGAAATGAGTCGACTAGCGTCGCTTATGGGTGACGCCCCTGCGGCAGCCACACCGGAAGAAGACGAGGAGATGTTCGGATGAATCAAATCGCTACCGTCGACAACGTCTTTGCGGAATTGATGAAGGCCTCGTCGAATCCGCGCCAACGGGAGTCGCTCGAACGCATCAAGAAGGCATGTGACTACCTCGAAGAGCAAGGTCTGAAGATTTCACCGCCCGCAATCGAGGGCTACTGCCTCGATAGAGATTGGGGTGGACCGAAAGGGCAGTCCATCCGGAATTCAAAGGTTCTGAGCCACTACGTCGAAATTCGCCAGTCCGGGCAGAAGGTGACCATTAATCGGAACGCGGTATCGGCCGAACCGCTAATTGCTGATGAGACGATTCGGGCTTATGTGCGGCTTCTTCAGGAGGAACGTGACCAGGCGGTAGCCGCTCGAAATCGCATTGAGGCGGGCCTTCGAACAATTCCCGGGATTCCGGTTGACGACTTGATTCGTGTGGGTTTCGGAGGCACACCGGCATCAACGACTGCCGCACATGAGACCGCACAGCTACCGACGACGGTCAGGGAGGCACTCAGCCTGTTGTTCGAACCTAACCATCTGGCGAATTGCGGCCTTCAGTTGCACAAAGACCGCCTGCGGCAAGCCGTCACTGGAAACGTGCTGCTGGAAAAGCATCACGTTGTCGCCCTACGCTCGCTTGCTGCTGATAAATCGGACAGCGACGCGACAGCCTGAGAAATCCGCACTGTCTTCGATTGGAGATGCATGCACATCAGGAGCAGACGTACATGGCAAGCGGCAAACAACTGGCACAACAGTACTTGGGCATCTTCATCGGCTGGGTCGCAACCAAGACCGATGACGACTTCCGGCAGATAGTGAGTCGTGGCAAGCTGTCGAGAGTCGAGATAGCACATGAGTGCGGTTTTACGAAGTCTGTGTTGAACCAAAATCCGCGCATCAACGAGGCCCTCCGAAAACTCGAGGACGAACTTCGCTCGCGTGGCGTGCTGCCGGAAGTTGCTCAGTCGGAAGTTGTTCGGCCGGAAGACAGTGAGCATCCGGAGAACATGCCCATGCGCGAGCCGGGCCAGCAGCAAGCGGCACGCGATGCAGATGCGTTTCGACGGCTTCAAATCGAAAGCGCAAGCCAGAAGGCCGAAATCGCGGAGCTCAAGCGTCGTCTGGCGAAATATGAATCGTTGCACGAGGCGCTGGCCATTACTGGCCGAGTCCCCCGATGACTGAAGTGCATTTGGTCCGAGTCACATCAATCCGTAGCGACAATCCGCTCGGTCGCGGCGGCTGCATCTTCTACGGAGTTGCAGTCGACGAGAGCGGCAGCGTCATTGATGCACGTGAGAGCTTCGTCATCGTTGCGTCCGGTCGCCTGCTCGCAGACACTTCCGTGCAAGTCGGGCAATGGTGGCGAGTGAAAGGTGAGGCGCGCCCACGTGCTCGAACAGTAAACGGGTACCGGCTTCTCGAACAACAGATTGAAGCCGAAGACCTCGAACTGGCGCTGCCATCTGGCGAACATCTCATCACGCTGCTCTCAGAGGGCGATGGCTTCACCGGCATCGGTACAGCAAAAGCGCGGCGGCTGTGGGAAGCTTTTGGAGAGCGTCTTTACAATGTACTCGACGCCGGCGACGTTACATCGCTTGCCACGGTGAAAAGCGTGAGCCAGGAGATAGCGCAACGGCTTGTTACGGCATGGCGGCTCTATGGCGACGCACGAACGATTCAGTGGTTGCACAAGCGCGGATTCAGCGTTTCGTTAGGCAGAACACTGCTTGCACACTTCGGCGCTGAGACTTCCAACGCTATCGAGGAAGACCCATATCGACTACTGTCGTTCTGTGCAAACTGGAGTACCACTGACAAGTTCGCGCGCGAACACTTCGAGATGGCGGAGGACGACCCCCGACGTCTACAAGGCGCCATAGAAGAAGCGCTCTACCGTCTGTTCGCCGACGGCCACACAGCTGTCAGCCAGCAAATGGTGATGGTGCGCCTGTCCGCTGTTCTCGGAACGCAGTCAGAGAAATTTCCGTGGCGCACGCTCGCCTCAGCAGCAATGGACTCGGGGCGACAGAATGGGAGCTATGTCGTCGGCGCAGACAATCACCTTCATCAACTCGGCGCCTACGTCATGGAAACCTCGGTTGCCAGCGCGTTTGCAAATCGACTGGCTGACGATAAAGACGGATTACGCCTGCTTGACGTGCCTCGCGTCGATGCCATCATCGCGTTGTACGAAGCTGAAGAACGGCTGACGCTGAACAACGAGCAGCGGGCCGCTGTCCACGCCGCAGCTGCGGGGCGCCTGGCGCTTATCACGGGAGGCGCCGGCGTCGGCAAGACAACCGTCCTGAAGGCGCTCTATCGCGTTTACGACGAAGCTGGCGTGCGAGTGTTTCAAGCCGCTCTCGCGGGACGCGCCGCAAAACGCATGCAGGAGGCGACCAGCAGGCCAGCGCGGACGCTTGCCGGCCTGTTGAAAAACACGACGGAGGAGGACCTCGAAAGCCCGTGCGTGGTTGTTGTAGACGAGGCCAGCATGGTGGATATCATTTCCATGTACCGGCTCTGTTCGATGCTGCCGTCGGATGTTCGCCTGCTGCTCGCCGGCGACCCGTTCCAGTTGATGCCAGTTGGTCCCGGCCTGGTGCTGCACGCTCTGGTGAACCAACCGGGCGTCCCATGCGTCGAACTCAAAGTCGTCAAGCGGTACGGTGGCGCTATCGCGCAGGCCGCGAACTCAATCCGAGATGGCGTCTGGCCCGAACTGTCAAGGGACGACACGGCCCCCATCGCGTTTCTGCATCGCGCGTCCCGCCTCTTTGGCGACGACGGAGAGCCGTCATTCCCGATAGCGTCGACCGTGCTCGACCTATATCGAAAGGCGGCTGAGCAAACCCAGATTCTTGCTCCCCGTAAAAACGGCCCGGAGGGAGTAAAAGCCCTCAACAAGCTCTGTCAGTCTGCGCTGACCGCAGACGCTGAAAAGCTCACTTTGTGGAGCGACGAATTCGACTGTCGCGTGGACACTGGACTTCGCCTCGGTGACCCTGTTGTCTGCACACGAAACCTCTGGGATATTGGCTTGCAAAATGGCTCGCTTGGTCGACTCGTGCAGATTGAGCACGAGCCGCGTGAGCTGTCCGACGACCATGGCGACATCATCGGTAACGCAATAGCGTGGGTTGCGTGGGACGACGGTGAGCGTCGGCCGGTTACGGAGGCGCTCCTGGACGACCTGGAGCTGGCCTACGCCCTCACGGTGCATAAAGCCCAAGGCTCGCAATGGCCACGAATCATCGTGCCCATTACCGGCAATCGAATCCTCGACCGGACACTTATCTACACAGCCATCACTCGGGCACAGGGCCAGGTACTTCTGGTCGGCGACGAAGACGCTGCCCGACGGGCAGTGCACGCCCTGCCGCGTGCAAATCATCGAAGCACCGCGCTCGGTCCGTTCTTGCGGCGTCGGCTCGCTGAAGAGGCGGTCATCGCCTAGCGTCTTTGCCGGGTCAAGGGCGGGCGTAAGCCCGGCGCAGCGCACCCTTGACGCGGCGGAACCTTGATACGCTGTGGCATGGCCATGAGCACGGCATTTGGGTGCTCATGGCCATGCAGACCCGCACGCGCTCAGGAACTGAGAGCCAACGCGACAAAATTCGCGCTTTTTGTCACTGTACGCGACAAATACATGAGCGTAGAGCAGCTTCTTGCGACTCTACGCGACGCGTGGTGCGCTCCATCATGGTTGCGTTCGAGTCTGGGCGACCGCCCTTCTTAGGGGTTTCGCTCACGGCGCAAATAGTTTCTCAACTACTTAGAGTCCTTTTACTCACTCACATCCAAGGCAATAGTTGTATTTTAGGGTCCATAACGGTCGGTTGCATTCAGGCGCAGACCTGCCACACCGGCCGCTGCCCGACCGGCGTCGCGACGCAGGACCCGGTGCGTCAACGTGCGCTGGTCGTGCCGGACAAGGCCGAGCGCGTGTTCAACTTCCATCACAGCACGCTGCATGCTCTGAAGGAAATCATTCAGGCCGCGGGGCTCAAGCATCCCGCGGAACTGCGCGCGCATCACATCGTGCGGCGCGTGTCGTCGCATGAAGTGCGGTTGATGTCCGATCTGTTGAAGTATCTCGATCCGAACGATCTGCTGAACGGCAACTATCGCTACACGTTGTACGAGAAATATTGGCCTATGGCGCAAAGCGATTCGTTTGCGCCGAAAGTTGAACTGGCCGCGACGTAAGCCGGTTGTGGCGGCGCTTGGCTCGTGCGCCGATCGCCGCCTAAGTCTTAAATTTTCACGACGAGTTCTTGCAGAAAAATAAGAATCCTTAAGAGCTCGTCTTATATACAAGGACGGCGGCGGACCGTACATTTGCGTGATCTTTTTCCCGCTCAATGTCCATGGTTACGCCCCCTCCTGCTCCGCTGCCGCTCGGCGAGCACACACAACTCGTCCAGACCCGTCATGGCTGGATGCTCGCCAATCCAAACGACTTCTATCTCGGCCGCGCGCTCATCGAATACGGTGAATGCAGCGAACTCGAATCCGCTGTGTTGCGACAGTTGCTGGTGCAGCCGGGCATCGTCGTGGAAGTGGGCGCGAATATCGGCGTGCATACGATCATGCTGGCGCGTGAGGCGCAGGCGCGTCGGCAGGTGCTCGTCGCGTTCGAGCCTCAGCCGGTGATCTTTCAGAACCTCTGTGCGAATCTCGCGGCCAATGGTGTGCGCAATGTGCTGGCCTGGCCGTATGCGTGCGGGGCGAGTGCGGGGACACTGTATTTTGCGCGGCCGGACTATGACGCGCCGGGCAATTTCGGCGGAGTATCGATGCAGACCGAGGCTGCGGCGAATACGCTCCCCGTCCCGTGCGTGCGGCTTGACGATGTGCTCCGCTCTCATACCGTGGGGCTGCTGAAGCTCGACGTGGAAGGGTTCGAGTTGAACGCGCTGCTAGGGGCTGAGGAAACGGTTGCCCGCTCGCGGCCTGTGATTTATGTGGAGAACGACCGGCTCGATCAGTCGCAGGCGTTGATTGAGTGGTTGTGGTCGAAGGAGTATCGGATGTGGTGGCATTTGCCGCCTTTATTCAATCCGGAGAATTTCTTTGGGCGCGCTGAGAATATCTACGGCCGCGTGGTGTCGTGCAATATGCTCGCGCTACCGCGGGGGTTGGAAATGGAGATTGATGGGTTTGTCGAGGTAACGGATTCGGCGGCGCATGCGTTGATGGGGCTGGCCAGTTAATTAACGGCGCTTCCACAAGATGGCCGAGGGCTTGCATGCGGTCAAGCGTTCCACCCTTTTGAATTTAACGACGAAAGGCGGAACTTCGGTCATTGCCGTCGCTCGCGCCGTCGGTTGCCGATGTACCAACAAACGTTTGCTATCCGGAGTCTTTAGGTAACCGACACCAACACAGAAAGCGCGGAAGAATCGTATGGTTACCTTGCGGGTGTTTGCAGTAAAATTCTGCAACCTGACGCAAGTTGCCGCGATACTAACCATGAATCGTTCTGTCGCCCCTGAAATCACGCGCGTGACTGTCACGTTGTCCAGGCATCAAATCGAGGCGTTGCAAGTGATCGCTTTGCGCTAGGACGTGAGCGTCGCGTGGCTGGTTCGCAAGGCGGTGGACAAACTGCTGCACCAAGGCCATCAGGCTCCCATGGCCAGCGGCCACCAACCCGACAGCAAGGGCATCCATGAAAAACGAAACCGTCGCGTCTGACCACTACACGGTGGCGCGCTTCTGGCGCTGTGCCCTGCAGATCAATCCGTCGGGCTACCAATCCCGGTATCGCGGCAGCGAACACGGACTGGATGAGACTACCTACAACCAGCAACTGCTCGACCAATGTCTGACATTGGGAATTAAGGTCGTCGGAATTGCGGACCACGGCAGTGTAGATGCTGTCGATGGTCTGCGTCGCTTCCTGGAGCCTCACGGCATCGTCGTGTTTCCCGGATTCGAAATCGCCTCCAGCGAGAAAGTCCACATGGTGTGCCTGTTCCCTGAGGGCACCACCAGAGATCAATTGAACCGCTACCTAGGTCGCCTCGATCTCACCGATGTGCAGGATACCGTCTGGCCGTCGCGCAAGACCTGCCTGGATCTCGCGCAGATCATTTTCGAACTCGGCGGGTTCTGGTACGCAGCACATATGACTGGCAGTAATGGTCTGCTGCGCCTAAACCAAGACGGCGGCGGACTGGTCCATGTATGGCAGAACGAAACACTGGTGAAGGCCGGACAGATACCTGGGCCGCTCAAGGATTTACCAGCCAACTACAAAGACATTGTTCTTAATAAAAACCCGGACTACCGGCGTGCGCATCCTGTCGCGATGCTCAATGCCAAAGATGTCGCCAAACCCGAGGATCTGGCCGATTCCGGGGCGACCTGCTGGATCAAGATGACGCGCCCGGGTTTCGAAGGTTTTCTCACCGCGTTCAAGGACCCTGAGTCGCGTATCCGGCTGGGTCCTTTGCCTGAGGCCCACTATTCACGGCTGGAAGCACTGAACTTTCACGGCGGCTATCTGGACGGCATCAATATTGAACTGTCGGCGCATCTGAATACGGTGATCGGTGGGCGAGGAACAGGCAAGTCAACTCTGATCGAGTGCCTGCGCTATGTGCTCGATGCGCCGCCGCTTGGGCTCGCCGCGCGACGGCAGTATGAGGACATCGTCAAAGCTAATCTCGGTGCTGGTGGTCGCATCGAGCTGTCGGTGGTCTCGCATGTGCAGAACGGGCGACACTATCGGGTCTCGCGCCGCTATGGTGAGCTACCGATGGTCAAGGACGATCGCGGGCAGATATCGACCTTGCAGCCTCGCGACCTGTTACCCCGCATTGAGATCTATGGCCAAAACGAGATCTTCGAGTTGGCTCGCGACCCGGTCCGCCAAACCGACATCCTCAACCGTTTTCTGCCTGGTGGTACGGCGCTAACCGGTGAAATCTACGCTGTAGCCAAACGGCTGGCCGAAAATCGCGAAAAGCTACTCGCAGCAACGCGTCAGAAAGATGACCTGCAGGCTCAGGTTGGCCGCCTGCCCAAACTTACGGAACAGGTCCAGCAATTCCAGTTGCTTGGACTCGAAAGCAAGCTGGCGCTAGTGCCAAAGCTGGAGCGCGAAAAGCAGTTGTCCAAGCGAGTGAGCGAAGAACTGGATCGTGTGGCCGACGGACTGACCTCACTCGGAGATAGTCTCCCTGATACGGCGTTCCTGAGCGACAAGGCGCTCGACGGCATGCCTCATGCCGAGGTACTCGTTCGGATGCGCTGCACACTCGACGTACTGGCGACGGAGATCGGCAAACACGTAGAGGACTTTCGCAAGCTGCACGGTGAAAGCACCGCGGTGGTAAACGCACAGCAAACCGTGCTCAAAGCCCGGCTAGCCGAAGAATCGGCTGTACTCGAAAAGGTTTTCGCGAGCCTGCCCGCGTTTGCTGGCAAACCGGGGCGCGACGTCGGCCGTGCCTATCAGGAACTGTTGCGCGAAATCGAGGCCATTCGCCCCAGCGAGACTCGCGTGGCAACCATCAATAAGCTGCTACATGAGCTAGACACCCAGCGGCGCAATCTGCTGGATGAATTCGCGCAGGCGTGCGACAAACGTAGTGAGGAGTTGCGCACGACAGTCAAAAAGCTCAATCGCAAGCTCGAGGGCAAACTGCGGCTGAACCTGAAGATCGGCGGCCAGCGCAAGGCACTCAAGGAATTTCTGCTTCTATTGCCTGGGCTCGGAGAAAAGAAACTGGCCTGGATCGACCAGTCTGGTGACGACCTGACCATCCCTGCGCTGGTGCAGGGGATCCGGGACGGCGAAAATGCTCTCAAGACTCTGACCTACGACTGGGGCATGCAGAACTCCGTGGTTGAGACGCTGGCGCGGTTGGATCGCAGCCATTTGCTGGAACTAGAAGAAATCGATCTGCAGGACCGTATCCAGATCGAACTGAACGTTGCCCACCAAGGTGAGCTGTTCAAGCCGCTGGACCAGCTTTCGACGGGGCAGCAATGCACGGCCATTCTCCATCTGCTGCTGCTCGAAAACGATGATCCACTGCTGATGGACCAGCCTGAAGACAACCTGGACAACGCCTTTATCGCTGAGCGGATTGTGACGCAACTGCGCGGGGCGAAGACGGAGCGCCAGTTCCTCTTTGCCACTCATAACGCAAATATTCCCGTATTCGGGGACGCCGAGTGGATCGGTATCTTTTCAGCCTCCGACGCACATGCACAGATGCCTTCCGAGGCGCAAGGCTCCATCGACGTACCAGAGATTCGTGAACGCGTCGCCGAGATACTGGAAGGAGGTCGGGAAGCGTTCTCCCAGCGCAAAGAGAAATACGGATTCTAGGAACGAACCATGCTTAAGACAGAACTTCTGGAAATCATCGCCAATGGTGAGAACTCCGGCGTGGAGTTCAAGCGCGATGACCTACGCCCCGAAGCACTAGCAAGGGAAATTGTCGCGATGGCCAATTTGCGAGGTGGCATGGTACTGCTCGGCGTGGAGGATGACGGCAATATTTCCGGCATTCAGCGCGAGGACTTGGAAACGTGGGTAATGAACGCGATATTCGCGCACGTGCATCCCATGCTTCTGCCATTCTACGAAGTCGTCTCGATGGACAACGACGAACACGTGGCAGCAGTATCCGTCACGATGGGCACGAGCAAGCCCTACGTGCTCCGTCACAATGGTCGCGAAGACATTTATATTCGCGTGGGCAGCACATCCCGGCTTGCGGACCGTGAAACGCAGGCACGCTTGTTCGCTACAGGCGGGTTGCTGCATAGCGAAACCTTGCCTGTTTCTGGTGCAGATCTGGACACACTGGATCGCGCCCGTCTGGAGGATTATCTGTTGACGTTTGCCGGCGACAGGGAACTGCCTGCAACCGAAGAAGCGTGGCTGCGACGTATGGTGGGACTCGGCTTTATGACCGAAGCAGACGGTCGCGCCCCTGTATGCAGCATCGCCGGGTTGGTGCTATTCGGGCGCACACCGCGTCGGTTTCTGCGCCAGACCGGCATCCGCTGGATGGTGTTCGACGGCAATGACAAAAGTTACCAGGCGCTCGACGACACACTGCTCGATGGCCCGCTCGTAGGCCGCTTTGCGCGCCGAGAGGGCGGTGGGCCTGGCGAACTGATCGAAAATGGGCTGATCGAAGACTTGCTGGATCGGATGCAGGGGCAGTCGCTCGTTAGCGCCGAAGGGGAGGATCTGGGCGATGGCCTTCGGCGAGAGCGCATCTGGCACTACCCGCCAGACGCACTACGCGAAGCGATCGTGAACGCTCTCGCTCACCGAGACTGGACCCGCAACTTGGAGGTGGAAATAGTCGCCTATGCAGACCGCCTTGAAGTGCTCAGCCCCGGGGCACTACAGAACTCAATGACTGTTGAGAAGATGCTCGCCGGACAACGGTCTCCGCGTAACACGACGATCGTGGGCGTCCTGCGCGACTATGGCTATGTGGACGCCCGGGGTATGGGCGTGCGCAATAAGATTGTTCCCTTGGTGCGGGCGGCGACCGGAATTGAACCCACCTTCGATGCGACGGAAGACTATGTGCGCGTGGTCCTACCTCGCTCCTGAGTAGGTGGATATATGTAGTCGCCAAGGTTTCGAGGCCGCGCTGATTCTAGCCGTCAATGCCGGAACCGTAACTGCTACTACCTTCGGGCCAAAGCAGATTTAGCACTTTTCCCGAAAGCGGACGCTCTGCCATCTTCGCCACGTAGAGATTTCCAATGTCCACAATGACCGAACATCGGATTTTCGAAGTCTGTTTGCCGAACGGCGCTTGTTTGGTAGTTAGTGCCTGCAATGTCGCGCGCAAAAATCCCGCTACGCTTCCCAACACCGAAATATCTAAAGATATCGAAGGCTGACTCCTACAACCGCCCCTTCGCGTGAAATTTGATCAACGCGAAAATCTGCGATTCAAATCAAGGCTTCGACCTTAAGACTCGATTGAAAACACGCCGGGATTAAGCTCCCCCAGGCGCCACGCTGCACGTCCGCGTCACTCCCACCGCACAATCGCGACGACCGACCCAGCCCACGCCGCTCGCCAACTCCACAACTCGCAAAACGGACACCCCCCTCCCTTTCCGTTAAAATCTACGGTTTAGCACTTCGCTCCACGGCCAGCTCGCGCGCTCCGGCGTTTGCGGCGCGGCCCTATGCCCGAAAGGCACTTCATGCTCACGTTTCAGCAAATCATCCTGACACTGCAGTCCTACTGGGATAAGCAGGGTTGCGCGTTGCTCCAGCCGATCGACATGGAAGTCGGCGCGGGCACGTCCCACGTCCATACGTTCCTGCGCGCGATCGGTCCGGAACCGTGGCGAGCAGCCTATGTGCAGCCGTCGCGCCGTCCCAAAGACGGCCGGTACGGCGAGAACCCGAACCGCCTGCAGCATTACTACCAGTACCAGGTCGTGCTGAAGCCGGCGCCGGAAAACATCCTCGACCTGTACCTCGGCTCGCTCGAAGCCCTCGGCTTCGACCTGAAGCAGAACGACGTGCGCTTCGTCGAAGACGATTGGGAAAATCCCACGCTCGGCGCCTGGGGCCTTGGCTGGGAAGTGTGGCTGAACGGCATGGAAGTCACCCAGTTCACCTACTTCCAGCAAGTCGGCGGTCTGGATTGCAAGCCGGTGCTGGGCGAAATCACCTACGGTCTGGAACGTCTCGCGATGTATCTGCAGAAGGTCGAGAACGTCTACGACCTGGTCTGGACCGAGTGGGAAGAGCAAGGCCCGAACGGCCCGGAACTTCGCCGCCTGACGTACGGCGACGTGTACCACCAGAACGAAGTCGAACAGTCGACCTACAACTTCGAATACGCAAACGTCGAGTTGCTGTTCTCGATCTTCAACAGCTACGAAGCGGAAGCGAAGCGCATGATCGAAGCACAGATCGCGCTGCCTGCTTATGAGCTCGTGCTGAAAGCCGGCCATACCTTCAACCTGCTCGACGCGCGCGGCGCGATTTCCGTGACGGAACGCGCAGCGTATATCGGCCGCATCCGCGCGCTGTCAAAGTTGGTCGCCCAGGCTTACTACGACTCGCGCGAAAAGCTCGGTTTCCCGATGCTCGGCAATCCCGTGCACGGCGTGCCCGGCCTCACGACCGACGAGCAAGATGCCGCCATGCCCGCGTGGGCGCCGCCGCTGAAAGTCGAACGCAAGATCGACCAGGACTGACGAGAACATCAAGAAATGACTCAACCCCATCAAGCTACCCTGCTCGTCGAACTACTGACCGAAGAACTGCCGCCCAAAGCGCTCGCGCGTCTGGGCGACGCCTTCGCCGAAGGCATTGCGCAGCGCCTCGCGGCGCGCGACCTGGTCGAAGGCGAACTGTCGTTCGAACGTTACGCCACGCCGCGCCGCCTCGCCGTCACGATCAAGAACGTGCGTTCGGTCGCGCCGGAAAAACACGTGCGCGAAAAAGTGCTGCCGGTTTCAGTCGCGCTCGATAAAGACGGCCAGCCTACCGCGCCGCTCGCGAAGAAACTGGCCGCGCTCGGCTTTCCCGATTTTTCGGTGAACGACCTGGAGCGCGCGCAGGACGGCAAGGCCGAAGCCTTCTTCCTGCGCTACGCCGCGCCGGGCGCCACGCTCGTCGAAGGCCTGCAAAGCGCGCTCGATGAAACGCTCGCCAAGTTGCCAATTCCGAAGGTGATGACGTATCAGCGCCCGGACGGCACCAATGTGCAGTTCGTGCGTCCCGTGCATCGTCTGACCACCTTGCACGGCGAACAGGTCGTGCCGGTCACGGCACTGGGCGTCGACGCCGATGACACCACGCTCGGCCATCGCTTCCTGTCTGAAGGCTTCGTACAGATCCAGCACGCGGATTCGTATGCCGATACGCTGATGCACAAGGGCCGCGTAGTCGCGAGTTTCGCCGACCGCAAAGAAACCATCCGTACGCACCTGCTCGCGCAAGCCGACGGCGACCAGGTCGTGATGCCGGAAGCGCTGCTGGATGAAGTGAATTCGCTGGTCGAATGGCCGGTGGTCTACGCCTGCCGTTTCGAGGACGAATTCCTGCAAGTGCCGCAGGAATGCCTGATCCTGACGATGCAGACGAACCAGAAATACTTCGCGTTGACGGATGCGAACGGCAAGCTGCGCTCGCGCTTCCTGATCGTGTCGAACATCGAAACGAAGACGCCTGGCGATATCGTCGAAGGCAACGAACGCGTGGTGCGTCCGCGTCTGGCCGATGCAAAGTTCTTCTTCGAGCAGGACAAGAAGAAGCCGCTCGCCGACCGCGTGCCGCTGCTCGCGAACGTCGTGTATCACAACAAGCTCGGTTCGGCGCTGCAACGCGTCGAGCGCGTCGAAGCGCTGGCGGGTGCAATTGCCTCGCTGATCGGCGCAGATGTCGCGCTCGCGAAGCGTGCTGCACGTCTGGCCAAGGCCGACCTGATCACCGACATGGTCGGCGAATTCCCCGAGCTGCAGGGCACGATGGGCACGTACTACGCGCGCCACGACGGCGAGCCGGAAGAAGTCGCGCTGGCATGCTCGGAGCACTATCAGCCGAGGTTCTCCGGCGATGCGTTGCCGGCCACGGCAACCGGCACCGTCGTCGCGCTCGCCGACAAGCTCGAAACGCTGGTCGGCATCTGGGGCATCGGCCTGCAACCGACCGGCGAGAAAGACCCGTTCGCGCTGCGCCGTCATGCGCTCGGCGTGCTGCGGATTCTGGTCGAGAAGCAATTGCCGGTCGACCTGGTCGAACTGCTGCGCACCGCTTACGCGCAATTCGCCGCAGTGCCGGGTGTTGCTGATTCGACGCAAGCGATCTACGAATTCGGCATGGACCGTCTGCGCGGTCTGCTGCGCGAGCGTGGTTACGCGCCGGCCGAAATCGACGCGGTGCTGGCACTGAACCCGACGCGCCTCGACGACATCGTCGCGCGTCTGGATGCAGTGCGCGAATTCGCGGCGCTGCCGGAAGCGGCATCGCTCGCGGCAGCCAACAAGCGGATTTCGAACATCCTGAAGAAATCGGAAGGTTCGGCGACCGGCGGTGTGCAGATTGCACTGCTGACCGAAGCGCCCGAAAAAACCTTGCATGCGCAACTCGAACAAGTTGCACCTCGCGTGCAATCGCAACTCGCCGCACGCGACTACACGGGCGCACTAACCGCGCTCGCTGCGTTGCGCGAACCGGTCGACGCGTTCTTCAACGACGTGATGGTCAACGCCGAAGATCTGGCGTTGCGCGCCAATCGTCTGGCCTTGCTCGGCGCGCTGCATCAGCAGATGAATTGCGTCGCCGACATTTCCCGACTCGCCGCCTGAGCCCCGCGCCATGCCGACCAAAAAGGTGGTGATCCTCGACCGCGACGGCGTGATCAACGTCGATTCCGATGCGTTCATCAAGTCGCCGGACGAATGGGTTGCCCTGCCCGGTTCGCTCGAAGCGATCGCACGGCTAAATCAGGCGGGTTATCGCGTTGCGATCGCGACGAACCAGTCGGGCATCGGCCGCGGTCTCTTCGATATGAACGCGCTCAATGCGATGCATCTGAAAATGCATCGCATGGCGGCGGCGGTCGGCGGGCGCATCGACGCCGTGTTCTTCTGCCCGCATACGGCGCAAGATCAGTGCGAATGCCGCAAGCCGAAGCCCGGCATGCTGAAGATGATCGCCGAACGTTTCGAAGTCGATCCGCACCATACGCCGGTGGTCGGCGACGCGATGCGCGACCTGCAAGCGGGCGCCTCGCTCGGCCATCCGACGCATCTGGTGCTGACCGGCAAGGGCCGCAAGACGCTCGCAGCCGGCGGCCTGCCCGAGGGCACCCGTGTGCACGACGACCTGCGCGCGTTCGCACTCGACTTCCTTTCCGACGCTCACGAGTGACGCGCACCACGCGCGTCCCCCACCCTCACTGACCACGCCGATGCGCTTCATTCGTTCTTTGCTGCTGCTGATCTATTTCGTGCTCTTCACGGTGCCGTACGCAACCGCGTGTTTCATCGCGTTTCCGTTCATGCGCGCCGACAATCGCTACTGGATGGCAGCCGGCTGGTGCCGCGCCACGCTTCACACGGTGCGCTGGCTAAACGGCATCCGCTACAAGATCGAGGGCTATGAGAACCTGCCTAACGGTCCGGCCGTGCTGCTGTCGAAGCATCAATCGGCCTGGGAAACGCTGGCGTTTCCGGCGCTGATGCCGCGGCCGCTGTGCTACGTGTTCAAGCGCGAGCTGCTGTTCGTGCCGTTCTTCGGCTGGGCATTGGGCATGTTGAAGATGGTTCACATCGACCGCAAGGAAGGCAAGTACGCGTTCGAATCCGTCATCAAGCAAGGCAAGCAGCGCATGGCGGAGGGCGCCTGGGTCATCATGTTTCCGGAAGGCACGCGCACGCCGACCGGCAAGCAAGGCAAGTACAAAACCGGCGGCGCGCGTTTTGCGATTGCCACCGGCGCGCCGGTCGTACCGATCGCGCACAACGCCGGACGTGTGTGGCCGCGCAACTCGTTTCTCAAATATGCGGGTATAGTCACAGTGTCGATCGGCAGGCCGATCGACACGACGGGGCTCACGCCCGATGAAGTGAACACGCGCGTCGAAAAGTGGATCGAAGCTGAAATGCGTCGCATCGATCCTACCGCGTACCGCGCGGCGGAAAGCACCTCCGCCGCCGCACCAATCTGACGCGCCCGCGCCCTCGAAGGCGCATTTGCGCGAAGCCGAATCCGATGCAGAAGTCTCCTACGTCGCAGCCCGCTGCGGCGCTCGATAACCGGCAGCTCGATCTCCCGCTCTTCGCCGAGCCGGGGTCGACGTCGTCGTCCCCAACACCCTTCGCACCGACAGCCGGCTCGCAGATGGGGCAGCAGCCGGCCGTGCCCCTCGCACCAGACGGCACCAGGCTGCGCAGCCTCACCATCGGCTCTCGCACGCTGCACTATGTGCTCAAGCGCTCGGCACGCCGCTCGATCGGCTTTGCGATCGACAGCACCGGCCTGATGATCACTGCACCACGCTGGGTCACGCTCGCCGATATCGAAACCGCGATCACCGAAAAGCAGCGCTGGATTTTTACGAAACTGATCGAATGGCAAACGCGGGTCGAACAACGCGCGTTGCCCAAGGTCGACTGGAAAGACGGTGCGGAAGTGCCGTATCTCGGTCAGCCCGTGCGCGTGAAGCTCGGCTCGCCGCAAGGCACGCTCGCGTTCAATGCGGATGAAGCCGCCTTGCAAGTGCCGCTGCCATTGCAAGCCGATCCGCAGCAGATCAAGGATCGCGTGCAAGGCTGGCTGCAAGGCGAAGCAAAACGCCTGTTCGGCGAGCGCCTTGCGATCTACGCGGAGAAGCTGGGCGTCAACTATCGCGCGTATGCACTCTCGTCAGCGGCCACGCGTTGGGGCAGCTGTTCGAGCGACGGCAAAATCCGCCTGAATTGGCGGCTGATCCACTTCCCGCTGTCGATTATCGATTACGTCGTGGCGCACGAGCTCGCGCATCTGCGCGAGATGAATCACAGTCCGCGCTTCTGGCAGACGGTCGAATCGATTTTTCCGGAATTCCGCGAAGCGCGGCAGACGTTGAAGTCGCATCCGCCGGAATTGCTGCCGACGCTTTAAGGCCTTCGGTCGCGAGACCTTGAAGCCCCGGCGCCTCAACGCGAAGCGCCGGCCTTCTGAAACCCGCCGCTCACTCCATGCAGAAGGTTTCCTGCAGGTGACGCCACGTCACCTTGCCGTGCGCGTCCAGATCCATCACCGCTGTCGAGCGCCGCACGTTCGCATTGCCCGCGCTGTCGCGCTGATACTCACGATATTTCACCACCGCGCCCGACGGATACTCGGACACGATCTCCATGTCGCGGATCGTGATCTGCGAGCCGGGACGCGCGCCGTTCAGCTTCGCGAAAGTCGCGCGCAGGCTCGCGTGGTCGAGCGCGAGACCGGACGGCATCACCAGCGTGAATTGCGGAGCGAAGCGCGCCATGATGCGCTCCAGCGCGCCGTGATCCGCGGAGCCGTCGAACAACGCCTGGATTTCGACGTGGATGTCGCCAAGTTCTTTGAAATAGGGATTGCTGTTATTCATTGCGTGCCTTCGCCCCGCCGCTTACGTCATTTTTTCTTCTGGATGAACTCGATCTTGTAGCCGTCCGGATCCGTCACGAAAGCGATCACCGTGGTGCCATGTTTCATTGGGCCGGCTTCGCGCACAACCGTGCCGCCTTGCGCCTTGATCTTGTCGCACGCGGCGTAGGCATCTTCGACTTCGACGGCGAGGTGCCCGAAGCCGGTGCCGAGGTCATACGACGGCGTGTCCCAGTTGTGCGTGAGTTCGAGAACAGTGCCGTCACGTTCGTCTTCATAGCCGACGAAAGCGAGCGTGAACTTGCCGTCCGGATAGTCCTCGCGGCGCAGCAATTTCATACCGAGCAGGTCGGTGTAGAAGGCAATCGAACGGTCCAGGTCGCCGACCCGGAGCATGGTATGAAGCAGGCGCATCGTGTACTCCTTGGTGCGTGATGTCGAGAACGACAATGTACCCGGAATCACGCTGCACTGCAGAGCGCGCCACACGCGACAAGACGCGGCACGCTCGTTGCCAGAACCCCGTGATTGGGCGACTTCACGGCGTCCCAACTGGCTTTGCGCTGCGACGCCCGCAGCAACGACGCGTGATACAGCCCGCGATTGCGCCGGAACGTGGGATCGCTGTATCAACCGCATCCAGGGCAAACACGAAGCTCGTCATGCGATCACCCAGCCGGCCGTTCAGCGGCCTATTCATGTCGCCAATGAGTCGGGATGCAGCAAGCCCTGCGCGGCGCGGTTGGCGTCCTCCATCACCTGTTCGGCGATCCCCAACGCGGAATGCGCGGCAGGCGAAGGCGTGCGCTCGGCCAGATACACCAGCGCGAATTCCAGCGCGAGACGCGGCGGATTGGCAAGCGGGATGTGCGCCAGCCGCCGCCTCTCCAGATCGCGCCGCACCGCGGACGCCGTGGAGAACAGCACGGCATCGGTTTGCGCTACGACGTCTTTCAGCACTGCTACGTCGTTACATTCGACCTGCAACGGAATCTGCTCGTGGGCGCGGTACTTGAGCAGGCGATGCAAGGCATCCTTCATAAACGCGGGCAAGGTCACCGAGACCAGCGGGAACTCGCGCAACGCCGCGAGCGGCACCGTGTCACGCGCAAACAGGGGATGGTCCGGCCGCGCGAACCATCCGCCCTCGTGACGCGGCAGACGCCGCAACGTGACATCGGGCGTCACGGGCGGCACACGGCGGTCGGTGACCAGAAAGTCGATCTGTTCGGCGCCCAGTTTGGCAAATAGCGCATCGCCTTCGCCGAGTTCGATCGATACCTTGATCTTCGGAAAGCGCCGAGCGAACTCCACCAGCAGGTCCGGCAGCAACACGACGGCCGCATAGGGTCCGAGGCCGATGCGCACCTCGCCGAGCTCGTGCGCCTTCAGCAGTTCGACGTCGCGAAACAGGCAGCGCGTTTCGAACAGCACCCGCCGGGCGCGCTCGACCAGCAGCCTCCCGGCCGCCGTCATCGCGACGCCGCGGGCGGCGCGGTCGAACAGTTTCATGCCGACTTCCTCTTCGAGCGCCTGAATGCTGCGGCTCAATGCGGGCTGGCTCAGATGAACCCGCTCCGCCGCGCGCGCAAAGCTGCCTTCCTCAGCGAGCGCGATAAGATGGGTAAGGCGGCGGGAATTGACCTCATGCATAGTTTGCAAGCTCCCGATAACGAGAATGCACTTGAACAATTCGTTTATACCACCTCAAATGGGCGAAAATCGAGCGCCCCGCGCCAAAATTGGAGACATGCTTTGCCCACCATCCTCAGCAGCACGAAACGCTGCGCGGCGCTTGCCGCCGACACGGCGTCGGCTCACCCCACCCACGCACGCGAGACTGCACAGGGGCGCCGGTGGGTGATCGTCGCCTCACTGTTCCTGTTCATGATGATCAACTTCGCCGACAAGGCCGTGCTCGGTCTGGTCGCGATCCCGCTGATGCATGACATGCAGTTGACGCACGGTCAGTTCGGCCTCGTCGGCAGCGCGTTTTTTGTGTTGTTTTCGATCTCGGGCATCGCCGTCGGCCTGATCGCCGACCGCGTCAACATGAAATGGCTGCTCGCCGCGCTCGCGCTCATTTGGGCGGTCGCGCAGCTGCCGCTCGCATGGCCGACCAGCTTCGCCGTGTTGCTGCTGTGCCGCGTCCTGCTGGGCGCGGGCGAAGGGCCGGCCTCGCCGCTCGCGCTGCATGTCGTCTACACCTGGTTCGACGACCGCGAGCGCAATCTTCCAACGGCCATCGTGCAACAAGGGGCGACTGCCGGCGTCATTATCGCGGGTCCGTTGCTCACCTATATCTCGCAGCAGTGGCACTGGCACGCGACGTTTCTCACGCTCGGCGCGGTCGGCATCGGCTGGACTGTCTTGTGGCTGTGCCTGGGCAAGACGGGCAATCGTCAGCACAACGCATCACCCGCGTTTGCCGTCGAAGTGGCGGCCCCTCGTGCCGTGTCATTGCGCTGTCGGCGCATGCTGAGCGACCGCACGGTCATCGGTGTGATGCTGCAATGCTTTGTCGGCTACGCGGTGGTCGCGATCGGCTTCACCTGGGTGCCCGCGTATTTCCGGCTCGGCCTCGGCTTTGCCGCGACACAGGCCGGTTGGTTATTCGCGCTGCAAGTCGCGGCGCAAATCCCGCTTGGCATCGCGCTCGCGATGGTGTCGCATCGAATGCTCAAGCGTGGCGTGCCGTCAAAGGTGGCGCGCGGCAAACTGATCAGTACGGCTTGCGTGGTGAGCGGAGTTGCGTACTGCTCACTGTTGTTCGGCGCGCCGCCGTTCGTCCAGGTCGCCCTGATGGGGCTCGCCAGCGCGTTGGCGATCCAGACTTTCACCTTCGGTCCGATGCTGGTCGCCGAAGTCGCGCCGGCGGCGCGGCGCGGAGCCCTGCTCGCGATCACCAACTCGATCGTCACTACCGCCGGACTGATCGGACCCGTCGCGATGGGCAAGCTGCTCGGCGCGGCAGGCGACGCGCGCGGCTATGAGATCGGCTTCGCGGTAACCGGCACGTTGCTGCTGATCGTCGGTGCGGCGGGTTTCGCATTGATCGATCCACAACGGTCGAAGCGACGCATGGAAAGCATACCTGCGTGAGACTCCTGGTCGCGCTGTCGCGTGGCTGATTGCCTGGCCTTTGCGCCCCGCCCGGGAGCAGCTTCCTTCACCTGCGGTCATACGGCGCGTCGCTCCCCTTCTGCGCCATTAGGGTTGTTGACTAAATTCGTCTGACGATACATTCTCTTGCACACCGTCCAGCCGCGGTATCCAAGAGACGGCGCAGCACATAGAGCGAACCCACCAGGAACTGACCAGGCCTGTTCAACTGGAGGACCACCGTATGCGTCGTGCATGCTCGCGGCATGTGCCTGTTCGTTTGCGTCTGCTTGAAGCCCTTTCGTCCGCGCTCGGAATAGCGCTCCTTCTGCCATGCGAGCCTGCGCTCGCCGCCTGTGACAACACCGCGCCGGCCAGCGGCCAGACCGTCACTTGCAGCAACAGCACCCCCAACCCGTCCACTACGCCGGTCGCCGCAGTGACCGGCAGCACCAACGTCACAGTGAACGTGCAAGTGGGGGCCGAACTCGATGTCACCGGCAACAACGTCATTCTCGTGCGCGACGGCAGCACCGTCACCAACCTCGGCACCTTGCACGGCGCCGGCGACACCTTCGACGCCATCTCGGCACACGGTGCAAGCGGCGGTGCCGGTCATGACGTCTTGATCAACCGCGGCACGATCGTCACCAGCGGCGTCGAATCGGAAGGCATGTTCAACAGCGCTGCCGCAGTGACAATGCTCAACGACACCGCCGGCGTGATCCACACCACGGGCGGCGACTCAGTAGCGATGCACGACTTCGCGAGCCCCGGTGGCGGCACGCTGACCAACAACGGCACGCTATCGACGAGCGGCGACGGTTCGCACGGCATGGCCGCGTTGACGAACAACGACACGCTCGTCAACAACGGCTCGATCACGACGACGGGTGCCGGTTCGCATGGGATGCTGGCTAACGGTAACGCCATCGGCGGGACTGGCAACAATGCGTTGACGAATCACGGCACAGTCGACGTCTCGGGTACGGGTTCGCACGGCCTCGTTTCGTTCGATGCCACGCCCGGCGTCGTGACGAATACTGGCGTGGTCACGGCGCGTGGAGCCGGCGGCCTCGGCGGTTTCTTCTCGGGCAACGTCACGCTAAACAATGCCTTGGGCGCAAGTATCGCGAGTGAGCAGGCCAACGGCATCGACGCGAACGGTGGCGGCACCTTCAACAATGCCGGAACGATCGCCGGCGCAATCAATGCGATTGCCATTGCCAATGGCGCGGCGACCGTGACGAACAGTGGCTCGATCACCGCCGTTTCAAGCCAGGCGATTAGCACCACCGGCCCATTCGATATCACCATCAACAACACCGGCACCATCGCTGGCGGCAATGGCCGCGCGATCTGGACCGATAGCGGCGACGATACCCTTAACTGGAGCGGCGGCACCGTCATCGGCTTCGTGCGGCTCGGTGCGGGCAACGACGCAGCCAACCTCACCGGCCTTACCGACGCCAATCTCGCCGGTGTGCCGAGCTTCGACGGCGGCACCGGCAATGACGTGCTCAATTTCAACCGCACGTCGGCAAGCGGTCTCGGCCGCTTCATCAACTGGGAGATCGTCAACGTGACCAACGGCAGCCAGTTGACGCTCGACACCCACGGCCTCGTGCTCGGCGACAGCGGCACGTTGACCGGCACGCTCAATGTTGATTCGAGCAGCGCGGTGTTCGCGGGTGGCTTTGGCGGCACGGCGACGATCGCGCCGGCGGTTGCAGGTCAGCTCGCGAACGTCAACAATGCGGGCACTATCAACCTGACCAACGGCGCGACGGCTACGCGCAATACGCTGGCGATCAACGGCAACTACACCGGGCTCGACGGCCGCTTGCTGCTGCAGACGGTGCTGGGTACAGACGGTTCACCGAGCGACAAACTGGTGATCGCGCAAGGCGTCGGCTCGGGCAATACTTCGCTCGGCATCACCAACGTCGGCGGCTCCGGCGGTGCCACGCTCACGGATGGCATCCTCGTGGTGCAGGCGAGCAATGGCGCGACGACTACGGCGAGCGCATTCACACTGCCGAAACCGCTGTCCGCGGGCGCTTATACGTACTACCTGTTCAAGGGCGGCGTGAGCGCGGGGACCGCGGACAACTGGTATTTGCGCTCGAGTCTGGCTGCGGTGGCGGCTCCGGCTCCGACACAGGCACCGACTCCGGCACCCGCGCCGACTCCAACTCCAACTCCAACTCCAACCCCAACTCCAACCCCAACTCCAACCCCGACTCCGACTCCGGCGCCGACTCCAACTCCGACACCCGCGCCGACTCCAACTCCAGCACCCACGCCGACTCCAACTCCAGCACCCACGCCCACACCAGGCGCCGTGGCCGCACCGATCGCGGCGCCCGGCACGCCGTCCCTGCCAGCGCCGCCGCCCGCTGGCACCGCAGCAACGCCGCTCTACCGGATGGAGGTACCCGTCTATGCCGAGGTCCCGGTTCTCACGCGCGAACTCAGTATCGCGCAGATCGGCACCTTTCATGACCGCCAGGGCGAGCAGGCACTGCTGAACGAAAGCGGCCCGCTCGCCGCCGCATGGTCGCGTGTCTGGGGCGAGCACACCTCGCAGAGCAACGGCGGCGGCGCCAACCCCGAATTCAGCGGCACGATGGCCGGCGTGCAAGTGGGTCAGGATATCTACGCGGATCGCAGCGCAAGCGGCCATCGCAATCACTATGGCTTCTTCATTGGCTTTGCCCGCGCCCAAGGCGACGTGAACGGATTCGCGCTCGGCTTCCCCGATTTGTCGGCCGGGCGGCTGTCGATCAATGCGTACAGCGCAGGCCTTTATTGGACGCACATCGGTCCGGGTGGCTGGTACACCGACGCGGTGGCGATGGGCAGCTCGCTCACGCTCGATCCAGCGTCGAATCAGGGCATCGGCGCGAGCACGCATGGACATGCCGTGACGACTTCGCTGGAAGCCGGCTTGCCTATTCCACTGCGCGCCGATCTCAGTCTCGAACCGCAAGCGCAACTGATCTGGCAGCACGCATCGATCAACGATCTCAACGACGGCATTTCGACCGTATCGTTTCACGCGGCGAACGGCCTGGTGGGCCGGCTCGGCCTACGCCTGCAAGGCAGCTTCGAAGGTGCGGGCGCGCAGTGGCAACCGTATCTGCGCGCGAATCTGTGGCGCTATTTCAATGGCACCGATAGCGCGACCTTCGCCGGCACGACCGTGATTCCCACCGATGTCGCCGCCACGGCCGCCCAGTTCGGCATCGGCATGGTTGCGCATTTGAGCGCCCGGGGCAGCGTGTTCGCCACCGCGAGCTACACCATGAACGTGAACGGCGAGCACCGCAGCACGGTGGAGGGCAATCTGGGCGCGCGCTGGAGCTGGTAAGTGCTCAGAACTGATGGCGCACACCGGCCATCAGGCCGATCTGGCTACCCTTCTGCGCAAGCCCGACACCGTTGACGCCCTGCAACTGCGCGCCGATCAGGTCGCCCCGGTACAGCGAATAATCGCCTTCCAGGTAGACATCGGTACGCCTCGACAGGTTGTAGTCGGCGACCAGTTGGTACTGCCATGCCGAACCGTCCTGCGCGGCGCTCTTGCCGTCCTGCAGCGTGCGCCAGACATTCGCGGCGAAGTGCCACGTGTTGCCGACCTGCTGCATGATGCCGCCCATGATCATGCGGCGCCGCGAAAAGTCCGTGTACTTGAGCGCGGCCAACGCGGGCGCGGTGAACGGCCCGTTGGCGAAATTCAAAAAGCCGGCGTCGTTCTGGTCGACGATATAGCCAACGGAGAACCGGGTCAGGTTCCACGTGTACGACCCGCCGAAGGTCCATGCTTTCGCGGCTGCGCCGTTGACCGAATCTTTCGACACCTGATACGCGCCGCCGAAAGTGAACGGGCCGCCCGGCGCGTAAGCAGCCGCCACGCCGAGCTGGCTGCCGTACGAATTGCCCGCATTGCCGCCAAATGCGTAGCCGGCGGCAACATGGAAACCGTTGTATTTCGCCTGATACTGCACCTGGTTGCTGGTCCAGATACCGCCTGTCATCGTCACTTCCGGCTGGAAGCTGAAATCGTAAGGAATCCAGATATTGCTGCCGTAACCGCCGATGGTAACGCCCTCGATCATCACGTTGTACTGACGGCCGAAGATCATCTGACCGTAGGAATCCGAGCGCAAGCCCACTTGCGCTTCATTGAAGAACGGCAAAGTCGGATCGCTTTGGCCGCTATTCATGTAAAAACGGTTTTCGAGTTTGAAGAACGTAGACCAGCCGCCGCCCAGATCTTCAACCCCCCTCAGCCCCCAGCGGCTTTCCGTCATGCCGCCATTACCGAGCCCAATCGACGAATCGCCCGCCCGGTTTGCGTGGGTCAGATACCGCACGCTTTCGTCGATCACACCGTAGAGCGTCACGCTCGATTGGGCGTGCGCCATCTGACACGCCAATGCCGCGGGCACAACTGCCATCGCCCACCTGCTTACGCTCTTCATGTCGTCTCCTCGTACAGATTCCCGCTTTTCACGGATATCTCGACACCGTCACGCCTGATGCAAAGTATCGGCACGCTGCTCATTTGAGACCGCTCAAATCGACAGGTATGGCGCAGAGTCCGCATCGGAACCCTGCACGACGGCCAAGCCAGGCTGTTTGAATAAACTGACGAAATACGCGTGGGTGAACCTTAGCGCGAAACAGGGGCTGTAAGAAAATTGACTGATGTAAGTGTTGTTATGTCATCGAAGTGCTTGCGGCTTGTAAGAAGCACGCGTAGGCGGTCCGGTCACCGCCTTGCGGGGCGGATGATTTTGATTTCGTATGACCTATGATCGCCATGCCACGAGACCCATGAGCACCACCGCCCTGCCCAGGCGCCGCACGGGTTACTGCTTAAGGAGTGGGGGGTTTCACGCGCGCTGCAGGACGCAGCGCGCTTCCTTCAAGACCGTGCAACGCAACTCAGGCGTCGTCGGTCCCGGTTTCCGCAGCCGCGGCACCGCGCGCCGGCGAAGCCGCCACGATCTGCGCCACACGCACATACTCGGCGACCGGCACATCTTCCGCGCGGCGTTGCAGATCGAAGCCTAGCGCCTCGAAATCCACTGAGTCACGAAACGCGGCCAACGTGTTGCGCAGCATCTTGCGCCGCTGCGAGAAGGCCGCCGTCACCACCTCGCCGAGCACGCGCTCGTCCACGGCCGGCAGCTCATGCAGTTCGTACGGGATCATCCGCACAATCGCCGAATCGACCTTCGGCGGCGGCTGGAATGCTTCGGGCGGTACATCGAGTTGCTTGTCGATCGCATAGCGGTATTGCAGCATGACCGAGAGGCGGCTGAACGCCTTGGTGCCCGGCTCCGCCACCATGCGCTCGACGACTTCGTTCTGCAGCATGAAATGCTGATCGATCACGCGATGGGCGAACGCGGTCAGATGAAACAGCAATGGGCTCGAAATGTTGTACGGCAGATTGCCGACAATGCGCAGCGACGCCTTCTCACCGGGTGCCGCCAGCGTGCCGAAGTCGAACGCGAGCGCATCGCCCGCATGCAACTCGAGCAGGTCGCCGAATTTTGTCTTGAGACGGCCGATCAGATCGCGATCCAGCTCCACCGCATGCAAGGGCGCTTCGGGCGTTGCCAGACGCTCGATCAGCGGCCCGGTGAGCGCGCCAAGCCCTGGCCCGATCTCGACCATGCGCTCGCCGCGCTGCGGCCGGATCACGTCGACGATCGAATCGATCACGCCCATGTCGACCAGAAAATTCTGTCCGAAACGCTTGCGCGCGATATGGCCTTGGTGCCGGCCCGGTTGCTGTCTGCTGGTGGACATCGAAGAAACGCTAAGAAAGAAAACTGCTTAAGGATAGGGACAACTCGGGAACAAGTCAGGAACACGCGCAACGAACGCGAAAACAGCGAGCGGCGAAAAGCGCGTACGCCCCTCTCCGCGACGGCTAAATCAGCCCGCGCGGCGGTGCTGTGCCATCGAAACCGCCGTATCGATCGCGGCGATCAGACTGCCGGCGTCGGCACGGCCGGTGCCGGCCAGATCGAGCGCGGTGCCGTGATCGACCGAGGTGCGGATGATCGGCAAGCCGAGCGTGATGTTGATGCCTTCGCCGAAGGTTGCGTACTTCAACACCGGCAATCCCTGGTCGTGGAACATCGCCAGCACGCAGTCGGCCTGTTCCAGATAACGCGGCTGGAACAGTGTGTCCGCCGGATAGGGGCCAGGCGCGTCGATGCCTTGCTCGCTCGCGAGCTTCAGTGCCGGAGAAATCACCTCGATTTCCTCGCAGCCCAGATAACCGTTTTCGCCCGCATGCGGGTTCAACCCCGTCACGAGGATGCGCGGCGCAGGCAAACCAAAGTGGTGACGCAAATCGTGATCGATGATGCGCAACGTCTCGACGATACCTTCGATCGTCAACGCGGCGGAGACGTCTTTGAGCGGCAGATGCGTGGTAGCGAGCGCGACGCGCAACGGACGCTTGCCGGTGCCGGCCAGCATCATCACCACGCGCGGCGTGTGCGTGCGCTCGGCCAGATATTCTGTGTGGCCGGTAAACGGCACACCGGCGTCGTTGATAGTGCTTTTTTGCAGCGGCGCGGTAACGATCGCGTCGAACGTGCCGGCCACGGCGCCGTCGATCGCACTGTCGAGCAGATCGAGCACGTAGCGGCCGTTGGCGGCGTTCAGCTTGCCGGCCAGCGAGGGCGCGCCAAGCGGCCGATGCTGCACCCGCACGCGCTTGCCGCCCGCCACCAGCGTGGCCCAATCGACGCCCACCGCGCGCGCGCGGTCAGCCAGCAAATCCGCATCGCCCAGCACGGTGAACTGTGCGCCCGGCCAATGCGCCGCCGCGCCCGCCAGCGCCTGCGCGGTCAGCTCGGGGCCGACGCCGGCAGGCTCGCCGGTCGTGATCGCGATCTGCAACGGAAGGCTGGTGGACTGCGCGGCGGATGTCATGATGTTTATTGCGTGCTGGTCAGCGTGGGCTTCACTTCCACGTAGGCGGTGTCGCGCAATTCGCGCAGCCAGTCGGCGTAAGCCTGCTCCGCCTTGCGCTGACCGATCGCCTGACGCGCCAGATCCATCTGCTGCGACACCGAGCCTTCCGATTCGCGGCGGCCCAGCACCTGAATCAGGTGATAGCCGTATTCGCTGCGCACCGGATCGCTGATCTGACCGTCCTGCAGGCTGTTCATGGCACGCTCGAATTCCGGCACCGTCTCGCCCGGGCTGATCCAGCCGAGGTCGCCGCCTTGCGACGACGAACCGTCTTGCGAGTAGGTGTGAGCGAACTTCGCGAAGTCGCCGCCTGCGGCGATCCCGTTCTTGATTTCGAGCAGCTTCTGACGCGCTTGCGGCTCGGACATGCCGTCGCCGACGCGCAGCAGAATGTGGCGAACGTGCGTCTGCACGAGCTTCGGTGCATCGGAACTGGTGCCCTGGCCGGCGCGACGATCGACGAGGCGCACGATTTCGAAACCGTCGTTGGTGCGGATCAGATCCGGATTGACCTGGCCCGGGCGCAGCGCCGAAGCGGCCTTGACGAACTCAGGCGGCAGCTGGGACGGCGGCACGAAACCCGTATCGCCGCCTTTCGACGCATCCGGCGCTTGCGAATTCGATTTCGCCAGCTTTTCGAAGCTGGCGCCACCCTTGGCTTCGGTCAGCAGGGCCTGAGCCTTTTGCTGCGCGGCTTCGATGTCGGTTTCCGACGCGTTCAGCGGCGCCTTCACGAAAATGTGCTGAAGGTGCAGATCGCTTGTCAGGCCGGAGTTCGGACCGCGCTGGCTGGCGATGTAGTTCGCGACCTCGGCGTCCGACACCGTGACCTTGCTGTCCACTTCCTTCTCACGCAGACGCGACAGCGTCAGCTCAGTACGCGCGTCGCTCGTGAAGGTGGTCCAGGGCACGCCTTGCGCCTCGATACGCGAGCGATACACGTCGAGCGACATGTTGTTCGCCTGCGCCAGCCGCTCGAGCGTTTTTTGCACGGCAGCGTCGTCGATGTTGATGCCGTCTTCTTTCGCCTTCTGCAACTGGATGCGTTCCAGCACCATCTGGTTGAGCACCTGCTGGCGCAACTGGTCCATCGGCGGGACCGGCGCGTTCTGCTGGTTCAGCCGGCGGGTGATCAGGCCGATGCGCTCGTCGAGCTCGCGCCGCGTGATGACACCGTTGTTGACCACTGCGGCGATGGTGTCGACCGTCTGGCCGTTATTGCCGGCCGTCAGCGCCTGCGCCTGAACCGGCGCAACCGACAGAAAAGACGCTGCGGCGGCAAGACCGGCCGCAAGCGTTGCCAAGCGAAGCTTTTTCATGATTGCCACAGATACTCCAATGATGTCGGGCGCGCCTGGCCCGTCTTTTCGCATTCTATAAATGATCGGGCGAGCGTCATTCGTAATTGGTGAAACGCGCTTCCGGCGGCGGCGGCGGGGGCAACGGCGTATAGCCCGCCACGCTGGAACGGAACGCGGCAATCAGCCCGTTGTCGACGCTCGACAAGCCCTTGAACGTCAACTGTGCGAGAAACCGCGTGCTCGACTGCTGCTGCGACGATGTGTTAAGGCCGTTCGCATAGCGCTGGATCCCGGCGCCGAGCGTCCAGCAGTCGGCGTCGTATTGCAGGCCGATCAGACCGTCGACGACCCGATGCCCGCCCAGGTCGTAATTGAACCGGCCCACCCCGTACACGCGGTGTGTCAGCGGCCACTGCCCCGAAATCAGCACCTGATTGATCGGCTGGTTGTCCAGCGTGGTGTTCGCGCGGGTGTAGCGGTACGCGACATTGATCACCTTGCCCGTGGCAGGGCTGAACCCGAAGCCGACGCTCGTCTTCACCAACTGGTTGTTGTCGGCATTATATTGGAACGCCGTTTCCGAAGCGAAACCGGCGCCGAGCTTGAGCGACGCACCCGCGATCAGGTCCGAATGCGTGGCCTGCGTGCTGGTCTGCGTAGGCAACAGCGTGACGCGCTGATCCTGGAAGTAATACTGCTGCGCGATCACGAAGCGCGCGCGTTCGTCGCCCGTGGCCGGGTTGATGAAGCGCGTGGTGATCGCTGCGGTCAGACGGTTGGCGTCGGCGATCCGGTCGTTGCCGACGAACGTGTTCGGCGTGAAGATTTCCGCCAGCCCGAAGTCGGAGTCGGCCGTATCGAACAGCGGCGCGGACTCCTGGTTGCGGTACGGCGTGTAGACGTAGTAGAGCCGCGGCTCCAGCGTCTGGATGTAATCCTCGCCGAAGATCCGCACCGAACGGTCGAAAATCAGCCCGGTGTCGAAGCTGAGCGTCGGAATCGATTCGGTGAAATTCTTCGGCGTGCCGACCGGCACGTCAGTGCCGATATTGTTCAGGTTGTACGACGCAAAGTGCCACTGCACCTTCGGCGTGACGAAGTAGCCCGGCCCGACCACCGAATACGACAGGTACGGGTTGAACATCACCCGCTGACCTTCCGTCATGTCCGCGGTGGTGATGCGGAAATTCGAGTAGTCGGCTTCCGCGCCGTAATCGAAGCCGCCGACGTTGTACTTCGCGTACTTCACGTTCAACTGCGGCTCGCGGCCGTACGGCGCCACCGAAGGCGTCAGCGTCTGCCAGTGCTGTTCGCGGGCGAGCACCGACCACGGGCCGTTGTTATAGGTCAACCCGGCTTCCTGTTGATACAGGAGCTGGGTGCCGTTCATGAACTGACTGACCGACGACGACAGGTCTTCCGGATACGTGTTGTCCGAGACCTTGTTGTAGTAGATATAACCGCCGAACCCGTTGCCGAAGTTCTGGTTGTGCTGGATATACAGCGCGTAGCGGTTGGTATGGGTCAGGTGGTCGTCCGGCAGGAATTCACCGGTGATCGAGCCCGAATATGTGGGCGACAGATAGCGGAAGGACGACTGCAACTGCACGCCGCGCTTCGAAATCAAATGCGGCGTGACCGTCAGATCGCGGTTCGGCGCGATGTTGAAGTAGTACGGCACCGACAGTTCGAAGCCGTTGCTCGAACTCACCGAGAACGTGGGCGGCAGGAGCCCGCTGCGCCGCTCGCCCGACAGCGGGAACGACAGCCACGGCGAAGCGAATACCGGCAGGCCCTGGAAGAACAGCACGCTGTTGTACGCAACGCCTTCGTCCGCGCCGGTGTCGAAATCGAACTCGCTGCCTTTGATATACCAGGCCGGATTGTCCGTGCACGAGCAAGCCGTGTACGTGCCCTTCGTGAACACCGAGCGCTCGTTGTCGAGCAGGTCGACGCGCTCCGCGCTGCCCGAACCACCCGTCACGGTGAAGTGGTACTTCGGCGCGGTCATGAAACCTTCGCTCGAGTCCACCCGCATATGCGCTTCCGGGCCGGCGAACGTGGCGCCATTGTTGTTCAGGTGAACCTGGCCATATGCGTCGGCCATGTCCGTGTCCTGATCGTAATGCAGCGCGTCGGCCTTGATCACGAAGGTATTGCGCCGCACCTCGGCCGAACCTTTCGCGGCCATGTCCTGGTCGGTGGTGCCGCTCGCCGTGTCGCCGAGTACGAAGGTGGCCGCTTTCTGGCCTGCCTGCAACGGGTGTTCTTCGAGCTGCGGCGCGAGCTGCATGCCCCAAGGCGCGTCGATAGGTTGCGGCTGCGCGGCTTCCCCCACCAGCTGGGCGTGCGCAAGCGCGGGCATCAGGCCCGGGACGGCGATTAACGCCGCTACGAGCCGCCTTTTGCGCAGCACCGCGGCACAAGAGGGGGGCGTTTGGGAAAGCTGTCTAGGCGGCATGTATCGTTTGGCGAATCGGCCCGTCCGCCAGCTTCTGCAGTCACGATCCACCGCCTGCACAACCCGACCGTGACAGTCGGCTGCACATCAATATTTACAATCTGTCGAACGATGAGGCGGGCGGTAAAGCGGAATACGCGAAAGCTGGCGTGAGTCGCGTCAAAAAGTCGTGGGGTATTATATGGCAAGACGTTGCCCCTCTGAATTTGTTGCCGGTTTTCATGACGCTGCCCCTTTCCAAAGACTCCACAGATACCCGCCTCGAACTGCTCAAGGCCTGGCTGAATGCCCACGCAGCGCGCTATGCGCTCGATCTCGACACGCTTGCCCCGGCTTCGTCCGACGCCAGTTTTCGACGCTATTTCCGGCTCGCCGGTAAGGCGGCGGAAGGCGCTAGCGCCGGCACCCTGATCGCCGTCGATGCCCCGCCCCCCGAAAAGTGCCGCGAATTTGTGCAAATCGCACACTTGCTCGAGGCCGCCAACGTGCATGTGCCGCGCGTGCTGGAGGTCGACTTCGACGCCGGATTCATGCTCGTCACCGATCTGGGCACCGATTCATACCTCGGCGCGCTGACTGAGGCGCAAAACGGGGATGAACCGCGCCGTGCCCGCTCGCTGGTGCGCGACGCGCTCGACGCGCTGATCCGCTGGCAGCTCACGTCGCGCGAAGGCGTGCTGCCGCCGTTCGACGAAGCGTTCCTGCGCCGCGAGATGGAATTGATGCCGGAGTGGTTCATCGGCCGCCATCTGGGCCGCGCGGTCGACGAGAAGACCCGCGGACTGCTCGATCGCACCTTCGCGCTGCTGATCGCGAGCGCCCGGGCGCAACCGCAGGTGTTCATGCTGCGCGATTTCATGCCGCGCAATCTGATGATCGCGGCCGCCCCCAACCCCGTGAATCCCGGCGTACTGGACTTTCAGGACGCGGTGGCCGGCCCGATCACCTACGACGTCGCCTCCTTGCTGCGCGATGCATTTCTCAGCTGGGACGAAGAGTTCGAGCTGGATTGCTTCGTGTACTACTGGGAGCAAGCGAAAAAGGCGGGCCTGCCGGTCGATCCGGATTTCGGCGAGTTCTATCGGCAGCTCGAATGGATGGGGCTGCAGCGGCACATCAAGGTGCTCGGGCTGTTCTGCCGGATCAACTACCGTGACGGCAAACCGCACTACATGAGGGATCTGCCGCGTTTCATCGGTTACGCCCGCAAGGTCGCCGAACGGTATGCGCCGCTGCGTCCGTTCGCGAAGCTGCTGGACGATCTCGAAGGCCGCGCGAACGAAGTCGGCTACACGTTCTGACCGATGACGATGTCTCTGAAGAAAGCCATGATTTTCGCCGCCGGGCGCGGCGAGCGTATGCGTCCATTGACCGACACGTGTCCGAAGCCTTTGCTCGAAGCGGGCGGCAAACCGTTGATCGTGTGGCAGATCGAACGCCTCGCGCGCGCCGGCTTTCAAACCGTTGTGATCAACCATGCCTGGCTCGGCGAGCGGATCGAAGCCACGCTCGGCGACGGTTCGCGCTGGGGGGTGCAACTGCGCTACTCGGCCGAGCATGAAGCGCTGGAGACGGCCGGCGGAATCGTGCAGGCGCTGCCGTTGCTCGAAGACGAGGGCAACAGCGAAGTATTCGTCGCAGTCAGTGGCGACGTCTATGCGGATTTCGATTACGCGACGCTGAATACGCGCGCCGAAGCGCTGAAGGCGCTAGCCGGACCCGGCATGCATCTGGTGATGGTGCCGAACCCGGCGTTTCATCCGAACGGCGACTTTGGGTTGGCCGACGGAACGCTGTCGCTCGATGCGCAACCGCGCTTCACGTTCGGCAACATCGGCCTCTACGACACGCGCATGTTTCGCGATCTGCCGCGCGGCACGCGGCGCGCGCTCACGCCGTACTATCGCGAGACGATTGCGCGTGGTCTTGCGAGCGGGGAATTATATGAAGGCCTGTGGGAAAACGTTGGTACGCCCGCGCAACTGCAGGCTTTGGATCAGCGTTTGAACGAACGCTGAGCGCGGCAAGGCGTTGAGCGGCACCGTGCGATAACGCGCCACTCGACGTGCTACGACCTAGGCAAGAAGGTCTGGCGCTGAATGCCAAGCGCTCAGCGGCTAACACGCTACACGCGCCATCGAGCAAGCAAATGCGGCGCACCTCACCGCCGCTTGCTTAACGTCCACCCTCTCCCGCCCCAACCGTTTCCGCCGACTCCGACGCCTCCGCGGCACGTTGCTGCTGCAATGCCCACATCTGCGCGAAGAGACCGTTGGCGCGCAACAACTCGGCATGCGTTCCGCGCTCGACGATGCGCCCTTTGTCCATCACGATGATCTGCTGTGCGTGCACCACCGTCGAAAGCCGGTGGGCGATGATCAGCGTCGTGCGTTCGCGGGCGATCTGATCGAGCTCATGCTGGATTGCGCGCTCCGAACGCGAATCGAGTGCCGAAGTCGCTTCATCGAACAGCAGGATCGGCGGGTTCTTGAGGATGGTCCGCGCAATCGCGACACGCTGCTTTTCCCCGCCGGACAACTTCAGGCCACGCTCGCCGACCGGGGTCTCGTAACCCTTCGGCAACCCCTCGATGAAGTCGTGAATATGCGCCGCGCGCGCCGCCGCGATCACTTCCTCGCGTGTGGCCGACGGACGGCCATAAGCAATGTTGTAGTAGATCGAATCGTTGAACAGCACCGTATCCTGCGGCACGATGCCAATCGAAGCACGCAACGAATCTTGCGTGACGTCGCGAATATCCTGACCGTCGATGGTGATCGCGCCACCCGTCGCGCGGTCCAGATCATAGAAGCGGAACATCAGCCGCGCGAGCGTCGATTTGCCCGAACCACTGTGGCCGACTACCGCCGTGGTGCTGCCCGCTGGAATCGTGAAGCTCACGTCGTGCAGAATCTGCCGCGCCGGCTCATACGAGAAGTTCACATGCTCGAAGCGCACCTGCGCACCGCTCACCCGTAACGCCGGCGCGTCAGGCATATCGGGCACTTCCTGGGCCGCGCCAAGCAACGTGAACATGCGGTCCATATCGGTGAGGCTTTGCTTTAGTTCCCGATACACGACGCCGAGAAAATTCAGCGGTATATAGAGCTGCAACATGAAGGTGTTGATCAGCACCAGGTCGCCGAGCGTGAGGCGCCCGGCCATCACGCCTTGGGTCGCGCGCCACAGAATGAACACGAGCCCCGTGCCGATGATCGCCTGCTGCCCGAAGTTCAGCGCCGACAAGGACCGCTGCGATTTGATCGCGGCCGTGCGATAGCGTTTGAGATTTTCGTCGTAACGGTGCGCTTCCCACTCCTCATTGCCGAAGTACTTCACTGTCTCGTAGTTGAGCAGTGAATCGATCGCGCGCGAATTCGCCTTTGAATCGAGATCGTTCATCGTGCGGCGAAAATGCGTACGCCACTCGGTGACTTTCACAGTGAACGTGATGTACACGGCGAGCGCAATGAACGTGACGATCGCGTAATACGCCTCGTATTTGACGACGAAAAATCCCAGCACGAGACCGACTTCGACCAGTGTCGGCAGGATGCTGTAGAGCGAATACGAAATCAGTTGCGTGATGCCGCGCGTGCCGCGCTCGATATCACGCGACATGCCGCCCGTCTGCCGTTCGAGATGAAACCGCAATGACAGCGCGTGCAAATGGCGGAACACTTTCAGCGCGAGCTGGCGCACCGCGCTTTCGGTCACCTTCGAAAACAGGATCTCGCGCAGCTCGGTGAACAGCGAGGTGGACAGCCGCACCACCGCATAGGCGACCACCAGCAAACCGACGCCGCCCAGCAGCACGATGGCGGGCGAATCGTGCGCGCGGCCGAGCGCGGTGAGATGTTGCACCGAAGCGAGGCTGTCTACGATCCGTTTCATCACGATCGGCACGCCGAGATTGGCGACCTTCGCGCCGATCAGGCAGCTCAGCGCGAAGCCGACGCGCCATTTATAGGTGGCGAGGTAGGGCAGCAGCGACAGGATTGTCTGCCAGTCGTTGCGCGGCTGGGTCGAGATCGGTGAAGGTTCGGACGAGGGCGTACGGCGCATGGGGTCGGCTGGAGAGAGTGTGGAAACGACGGAGTTCGCAGCGGCGCACCGACCGGCAGCGTGCAAACCCGGCACCCTGCGTCATGTCGCGCGACCCGGCTGGGCGCTTTCCCGTACAATTCCTGATCTTTCTATTGTCGCAGAAGCTGGCTGGCGCCGCTTTTCATGGGCTGTCCGGCCGCCGGTTGCACATGGGCCGCGGATTGGGCCGTACCGCTGTGTGGTGCCGCCGTGTGGTGCCGCCGTGTGGTGCCGCCGTGTGGTGCCGCCGTGTGATGCCGCCGTGTGATGCCGCCGTGTGATGCCGCCGTGTGATGCCGCCGTGTGATGCCGCCGTGTGGTGCCGCTGCGTCGTGCCGCCGTCATGAAGCCCCCCGCCTGCCTGTCGAGCCGACCGAGCCATTACGAATTTCAAGGGTGCCCCGATGACCGATCTCCTTCAACTTCCACAAAAGTCTTGCGCGCTGCGCGTCGTGCCGCAACCGTCGGACGCGAATGTCCACGGCGACGTGTTCGGCGGCTGGATCATGGCGCAAGTGGATATTGCCGGTTCGATTCCGGCAAGCCGCCGTGCCAACGGGCGGGTGGCGACCATCGCGGTCAATTCGTTCATCTTCAAGCAGCCCGTGTTCGTCGGCGATCTGCTGAGCTTTTACGCGGATATCGTCAAGACGGGCAACACGTCGGTAACGGTGGCGGTCGAAGTCTACGCCCAGCGCATGAGCCTGACCGAAGACCTCGTGAGAGTCACCGAGGCGACCCTGACCTATGTCGCGACCGACAGTGACCGGCGCCCACGCGCGCTGCCGGTGCTGGATTGAGCGAACCCTGTCGAGGACATTGAACGAAAACGAGGCGCCTGAGCGCCTCGTTGAGCTTCATACGCTGTGCTTTCCAGGTGGCATTTTCAGGGTTTTTGCCCGGATCGCCAACGCAAGCATGACCGGGCCGACAGCCTCCGTCCAGCCCGCAGCCCTTTACTGACTCGCCGCTGCGCCTATCCCCGCCTTCTTCTGTGCGTTCTGGAGATCCGTCGGATAGTTCGGATCGTTGCGCGACGGGTTATACCCGTTGCTTTCCAGTTGCTTCAACTCGGCATTCTTCTTCGCCCGCGCCTCCTTGCGGGCGGCCTTGCGTTGCGCCTTGGCCGCTGCCTTGGATGCGGCCGACGGCTTGGCGGCATTGCCGGCATTGGCTTCATCGGCCGCCGGAGCACTACTGCCGCCGCTTTGCGCGAACGCCGGCGCAACAGAAGCCACGCTCAGTACAACCGATGCGAGCAGCACAGCCCATTTCTTTGCAGGTGAAGACGTCATTTTTCTCTCCAGTCGTTTTAGAAAATATTCGACGGCGAAACGCCCATAGCAGAGTGCGAGCAGCGAAAAGCGGGCGCAACGCCACGTGAATCGATGCTTCGTGGTTCCCGGTAAAGTCTGAGATGGGAACCCCGAATATATACGACTGAAAGCCGCCCGGAAACCGGTTTAACCCCGCAAGCGCCTGCCAGACACACGAATCGACGCCAGCGTGCGGAGACGTTAATCTTGCGGTTCAACACCTCAAGAGCGCCGCTGGGCAAGCCATCAGCCGCACGCTGGCCGATTCGGGCGCGCCATGATAGATCTTCTAACGGGAATGAGATGAAACTGATTGGAATGCTGGATTCGCCCTACGTGCGCCGCGTCGCTATCTGCCTGAAGTTGCTGAAGCTCGACTTCGAGCACCAGTCGATTTCCGTGTTCAGCACGTATGAGGCGTTCGCGAAGATCAACCCAGTCGTGAAAGCGCCGACGCTGATCCTCGACAACGGCGAGTGCGTGATGGATTCAACAGTGATCCTGCAGTACGTCGCCACGCTTGCCGCGCCCGATCAACGGATCTTCCCGTCACAGCCGGAGCACTGCCTGCGCGCCGCGCGCCTCACGGGCCTCGCGCTGGCCGCTTGCGAAAAGACCGTGCAGATCGTCTACGAACGCAATCTGCGCCCGGCGGACAAACAGCACGAGCCTTGGATCGATCGCGTGACCGAGCAATTGCACGCCGCCTACCGCGAACTCGAAGAGGAACTCGCGTCGGCCCCGCTGCCGGTCGAATCGAACCATTTCGGCGCGGTGGACGTGACGGCAGCCGTCGCGTGGAATTTCACGCAGATGTTCTTGCCGGAGATCGTCACCAAGGCGGCACATCCACGCTTGCAGGCATTTTCCGAGGCGGCAGAACAACTGCCGGTTTTCCTCGACACGCCTGCCGTCTGAGAGACACGCAGCCGGTAGCCGGTAGCGGGGAGCGGGGAGCGGGGAGCCGAACTACACCGTCTCCGCTTCCCGCCCCACGCCCCTCTGGAACAACGCCGAAATCGCATCCGTCGACATCGGCTTCGCAAAGTAGAAACCCTGCATTTCGTCGCACGCACGCTCTCTCAGAAAGTCGAGTTGCGCCGACGTCTCCACGCCTTCAGCGATCACCTGCAATTTCAGCGAATGCGCGAGCGCGATGATCGCCGAGGTGATCGTCTCGTCGTCGCCCGACACGCCGATATCCGACACGAACGAGCGGTCGATCTTCAGGCGGTCCACCGGGAAGCGCTTCAGATAGCTGAGGCTCGAATAGCCGGTGCCGAAGTCGTCGATGGCAAGGCCGATGCCGAGCGCGTGCAGCTCGTTGAGCATCGACACCGCCTCCTCGGCATTGCGCATGATGGTGCTTTCGGTGAGCTCGAGTTCGAGATACTGCGGCTCGAGACCCGTCTCGGCGAGCACCTGCATGACGAGCTTCGCGATATCGCGCTGCTGAAAAACGCGCGCCGACAGATTCACCGAGACCCGCGCCGGCGGCAAGCCTTCGTCCTGCCACGCCTTGTTCTGGCGGCACGCCTCGCGCAACACCCATTCCGACAACGGCCCGATCAAGCCGCTCTCCTCGGCGACGGGAATGAACGTCGACGGCAGCACCAAACCCACTTCCGGATCGCGCCAGCGCACCAGCGCCTCGGTGCCGACGATCTGCCCGCTCACGATATCCACCTGCGGCTGGTAGTGCAGCAGGAATTCGTTGTCGCGCAAGGCGCGGCGCAAACGCCGTTCGAGATTCAGACGCGCGCCCGCGCTCGCATTCATCTCCGGCTGGTAGAACTGAAACGTATTGCGGCCCATGTCCTTCGCGCGATACATCGCGAGGTCGGCCTTTTTCATCAGCGTTTCCGCGTCTTCGCCGTCCTGCGGGAAGAGGCTCGCGCCCATGCTGCAGCCGACATACAGCTCAGTGCCGTCGAGCCACACCGGCTCGGAAATCGACGCGCGCACACGCTCCATCCACGCGATCAGCGACTGCTCGTCGACGGTATCGGTCATCACGATCACGAACTCGTCGCCGCCGTGCCGCGCGACCGTATCGCTGGTGCGCGTGCAACGGGCGAGCCGTTCCGCCACCACGCTCAGCAAGCGGTCGCCGACACTATGGCCGAGGCTGTCGTTGACGTTCTTGAAGCCGTCCAGATCGATGAACACGACCGCGATGCCCTTGTGATGCCGCTGCGCCACGATCAACGCATGCTGCAGGCGATCGCGCAGCAAGTTGCGATTCGGCAGCCGCGTGAGACTGTCATAGTTGGCCTGGTATTCGAGCTGTTCCTGATAGCGCATCAGATCGGTCACATCGTTGATCACGCCGATGTGATGCGTAATCATGCCCTCCGCGTTCGGCACTGGCGCAATGAACAGCTGATTCCAGAACAGCGCGCCGTCCTTGCGATAGTTGCGCACCACGGCGCTTACTTCGCGGTTCGCGGCAAGCGCCTGGCGAATCAGGGTGACGCCTTCCTGGTCGCGGTCGTCTCGCTGCAGCACGCGGCAATCGTGACCGATCACTTCGGCGGGATCGTAACCGGTGATACGCATGAACGCGGGGTTCACATATTCGACCAGATTGCCCGCCGGCGACGGCGCGGTAATCAGAATTGCGTTGACGCTGGCATCGAGCGCGCGGCTTTGCAGACGCAAGGCCAGATCGGCGCGCTTGCGCTCGGTGATGTCCGTGTAAGAGCCGAGCACGCCGAGCACGCGGCCGTCGCCGTCGGTGAACGGCAGCTTGCTCGTGACCGTGGTGCGATGCACGCCGTCGATCACCAGGTCGACCTCGACATTCATTTTCGGCACGCCGGTGGTCACCACCTCTTTATCGTGCTCGTTCAGCAGGGCAGCAAAGGCGCGCCATGGCATATCGCTATCGCTCTTGCCGACCACCTGCTCAGGGTAAGAAAGCCCCGCATCGCGCGCGAATGCCATGTTGCAGCCGAGATAGCGCGACTCCTGATCCTTCCAGAAAATCCGCTGCGGAATGTTGTCGATCACCGTCTCGAGCATTTGATTCGAACGCTGCGCTTCGGCTTCGGCGTTGATCTGTTCGGTGACGTCGTCGGCCAGCACGAAGAAGGCGGCGCGGCCCATAAAGTTGAGCGCGTGATACGAAATGTCGGCGCTGATCATTGAACCGTCTTTGCGCCGGTGATGCCAGACACCCGCCATCGTGCGGCCCTGTTGCAGGACGTCGCTGCGCTGCAGGTGCAATTCGAGGCGCGAGATTTCGCCATTCGGCCGGAGCGCGCGAATCGTCATGCCGAGAAATTCGCTTTCCGAGTAGCCGTATTGCTGGATCGCGGCCGCGTTGACGGCGAGAAAGCGCATCGTCTCGCGCTCGAAGATGTACATCGGCACGGGATGCTCGTCGAACAGGCCACGGAATCGCTCGTCGTTGCGGCCGAGCGCGCGGACGGCACGCAGTTTCTCGCGCGCGCGGCTTTCGCGGGCTCCGAACGTGAAGATCAGGAGCGCACTGCCGGTCAGCATCGTGACGATCAGCAGGAACATGGCGCGCTGGGTTTCGTTCGCGGAAATCGCGAGCGACGCCCGCAACGCCTCGTTCTCCTGCTTGCGCAACACCGCCAGACCGGCTTCCACACGGCCGAGACCCAGCCCGAGATGCGTATAGGTCGACGCCGCCCACGCGCGCGACTCGTTCGGCGTGGCGCTGGCGCTCTTCAACAGCGCATCGTCAATGTCGTGTTGCAGCGCGTGACTGTCCGTGCTCAGTTTGGCGAGCGTGTCGAGCAGCGCCGGTTCGCCGGCGAGCTCTCGGCGCAACTCGCGCTCCAGGGCGGCCAGCGAGGTCGCCATGGCGGTGGCCTCGTTGACAGGCGCGGCCTCACCCGAAGCTTCGAAACGGCCGAGCGCGGCCAGGCCGCCGTCGAGCGCCGTATGGTAGGCGTCGAGATTCTGACGCACGCTTGTCGAACGCAGCATGCGCGCGTCGGCGTCGCGCTGGCCGCAAATCTGCGTATAGACGGCGAACGCGTTCGCGCCAACCGCCGCGACGACGACCGCCAGATTGATCAGCAGCCGCTTCGATAAAAAAGGAGTCATGGGTTCCGAACGTCAATCGTTCTGAGGGCGGGAGCACGAGGGTCGCTTTCGGTGCGTCGGGTCGCATCGAGTCGAGTCTTTTTACGCGCCAACTCATGGATAACGGCAGGGTTCGGAACAGATTGAGGGGTTGGAGTGAAAAAAATTCGCGGATTTGGCGGGGGGCGCGTAGCTGGGGCCGCCTAGCTGGGGCACCTAGCTGGGGGCGCCTAGCCGGCCGCACCTAGCCGGCCGCACCAAATTCCTTCATCGCGGGAACGAAGTCGTGGTTGCTTTCCAGCTTGCGCGACAATTTGGCGAGTACATAGCGCTTGAACGGCTCGAGTTCGGCCCACTGAGCGACGCCCGGCGTGGGCAGACCGGCGAGTCCCGCCTGGTGCGCGACACCCTCAGGCACGGCATCGGTGCGCCGCCAGGCGGGCGCTTCTTCAGGCGTGAACCACTCCGGTTCGACATTCGCGTGCGTGCGCAGCATCTCGAACAGCGCGTGGTCGAAATTCGGCTCGATTGCCGCGTCTTCCTCCACCGGAAACCGGGCCAGCAGCTTGCGGTCTTCGAGCGGCAGCAACTGCCATTGCACGAGCGTGATGCGCAGCCCGAAGCGATCGAGATTGAAGCGCACCGACATCGGGATGTAGGTGAAATTCTCCGAAGATGCGACTTCGAAGTTGAACAGAAGCGGTGCTTCGTTGAGTCCCATGACAGTATTCCTCTTTGGTGACGGGCAACGCTCAAGCCCAGCTTGAGGTATTTTAGAACCTTATTCGCGCGATCGCAGTGAGGTCTGGCACCGCTTCGCGCCGCCGGGCAAGGCTGCAAGCCGCTCAAACGCGCGCAGCATGAAAGGAGTGAAGCAGCTTGAACGAACTGGAAACAGCCGGGCAGCCGGGCGCCGTGGAACGCCAGGCGCACCGGCACCGCGGCGCAGCGGTCGAAACCGTCACCGATCACGTCGGTCAGGAGTGGCCGGTGGCGCTCGTCTTCAACGGCATCTCGCACGCGGTGATGATGTGCACGCCGCGCGATCTGGAAGCGTTCGCGGTCGGTTTTGCGATTTCGGAAGGGATCGTGGAACGCGGCAGCGACATTCAGGATATCGAAGTCGAGTTGCACGACGATAACGAATTGCCGCATGCCGAAGTGCAATTGACGGTAGTGCAGCAGGCGTTCGTCGCGCTGAAGGAAAAGCGCCGCGCGCTCGCCGGGCGCACCGGCTGCGGCGTATGCGGGATCGAAAGCATCGATCTGCTGGATCTGAAACCGGAACGCGTGCCGGACACCGGCTTCCTGCAACGGCTCACGCCGGATGCGATCGCTCGTGCCGCACGCGAGTTGCCGGAACACCAGGCACTGACGCGCCTGACCGGCGGCCTGCACGCCGCTGCCTGGTGCGATGCGGCAGGCGCGATTCGCTACGCGTTCGAAGATGTCGGCCGTCACAACGCGCTCGACAAGCTGATCGGCCAGCTGGTGCTCGATCGCGTGGATACCAAGGAAGGTTTTGTGTTTCTGTCGAGCCGCGCCAGCTACGAGCTGGTGCGCAAGGCGGCGCGTGTCGACGTGCCGATGGTCGCGACGATTTCGGCGCCGTCGTCGCTGGCAATTGCGATTGCCCGCAAAGCGGGCGTACGGCTTGTCAGCTTCTGCCGGGAAACCAGCTACGTCGACTACGACACCTCGCAGCCGGCGCAACCCTGAGCGCACGAGGCGCCTGAGTTATTTTCAGGCGCCTGAACCCAGCCGGTTCAATCGAACTGCCGGAAGTCCGGCTTGCGTTTCTCGAAAAATGCCTTGAACGCCTCGCGCGCTTCCGGCGCGAGCAGCATCTTGCTGAAGTGCACCGCTTCCTCGGCCATCTGCGTTTGCAGTTCCTGATGGCTCGCGCGCTTCATCAGACTCTTCGTCACCCGCAGCGACGACGCCGGCAGCGCCGCCAGCTTCGCCGCTTGCGCGGCTGCGAATGCATCGACTTCAGCTGCGGGCAGCACGCGATTCACGAAGCCCATGCGCTGCGCTTCGGCGACGTCGAATGCTTCGCCGAGCAGCAGCTTTTCCGCTGCTGCCTGATAACCAGCCACACGCTGCAACAGCAAACTCGACGCCGCTTCCGGACACAGCCCAAGCTGCGTGAACGGCAGCGAAAAGCTCGCCGTAGTCGCGGCATAGACCAGATCGCAGTGCAGCAGGAGCGTCGTGCCGATGCCGATTGCCGGCCCCGCCACGGACGCTACCACCGGCTTTTCCGCCGAACAGATGGCACGCAGAAACTGGAATACCGGCGCGTTTTCGCCGCTTGGCGGCGTCTTCATGAAGTCATCGAGATCGTTGCCGGCGCTGAAGATGCCGGCGCTGCCGCGAATCAGAATCGCCCGAATCGATGCATCGCCGTGCGCTTGGACCAGTGCATCGGCCATCGTCTGATACATCGCGGCCGTGATCGCGTTTTTCCTATCGGGCCGGTTGAAGGCAATCGTCAGCACGCCGTCGGCGCGCTCGACCAGAATATCCACTGTCATCTCCTCGTACTCCTCTGGATGCTGCTGAATGGAAAAAACGGCTCGCAAGCCAGGCGGCCTGCGAACCGTTTCCGCGGTCCCTAGGTGGTCACTGCAGGGATCACTACGGGGACCAGGGTAAACACGATTACAGACGTTCGATGATACCCGCCGCGCCCATGCCGGTGCCGACGCACATCGTCACCATGCCGTACTTGAAGTTGCGGCGGCGCAGGCCGTGCACGACCGTCGACGCACGGATCGCGCCCGTCGCACCCAGCGGATGGCCGAGTGCGATCGCGCCACCGAGCGGGTTGATCTTCGCCGGATCGAGACCAAGGTCCTGAATCACCGCCAGCGATTGCGCGGCGAACGCTTCATTCAGTTCGACCCAGTCCATATCTTCGATCTTCAGGCCGGCGGCCTTCAGCGCGGCCGGAATCGCTTCCTTCGGACCGATGCCCATGATTTCCGGCGGCACGCCGCGCACGGCAAAGCTGACGAAACGGGCGAGCGGCGTCAGGTTGAATTCCTTCAGCATCTTTTCCGACACGACGATCAACGCGCCCGCGCCATCCGAGGTCTGCGAACTGTTGCCCGCCGTCACCGAACCCTTGTTCGCGAACACCGCGCGCAGTTTCGCCAGACCTTCCATCGACGTTTCCGCACGCGGGCCTTCGTCGAGCGCGACTTCACGCGTCTTCAGCTTCACTTCGCCGGTGGCGAGATCGGGGAAACGTTCGGTGATCGTATACGCGGCGATTTCGTCGTTGAACTCGCCGGCTTGCTGCGCGGCGATGGCACGGCGGTGCGATTCGACCGAGAACGCGTCTTGCGCTTCGCGGCTGATCTTCCAGCGCTCGGCGACCTTCTCCGCGGTCAGGCCCATGCCGTAGGCGATTCCGATGTCTTCGTTGCGATCGAAGATATGCGGCGACATCGACGGCTTGTTGCCCATCATCGGCACCATGCTCATCGATTCACAGCCGCCCGCGATCATCGCGTCGGACTCGCCGACACGGATACGGTCAGCCGCCATGGCCAGCGCGGTCAGGCCCGAAGCGCAGAAGCGGTTCACCGTGACGCCGCCCACCGTGTTCGGCAGGCCCGCCAGCAGCGCGCCCATCCGCGCGACGTTCAGGCCTTGCTCCGCCTCCGGAATCGCACAGCCGATGATGGCGTCTTCGATCACTTTCGTATCGAGGCCGGGCACTTGCGCCACGGCCGACCTGATCGCGTGCACCAGCAGTTCGTCCGGGCGCGTGTTCTTGAACATCCCGCGCGGCGCCTTGCCGATCGGCGTGCGGCTCGCCGCGACGATATATGCGTCTTGCAATTGCTTTGTCATTTAAAGCTCCTATGTCGACGGGAGTTGGCGCTTTAGCACCTACTCCGCCCCATGCAATTTATTGCGGTCGTTCGTCGCTTAGTTACGTACCGGCTTGCCGGTCTGCAGCATGCCCATGATCCGTTCCTGCGTCTTTTGCGTGCCGAGCAGATCGACGAACGCTTGACGCTCGAGTTGCAGCAGCCACTCTTCGTCGACGAGGCTGCCGGCTTCCACGTCACCGCCGCACACCGCTTCCGCGATGCGGCTGGCGATCAGGAAATCGTGCTCGCTGATGAAACGACCGTCGCGCATGTTGACGAGCGATGCCTTGATGGTCGCAATCGCCGAGCGGCCCGCCACCGGCACTTGCGTGACACGCAGCGGCGGACGGTAACCCGCGGCGGACAGCGCGCGCGCTTCTTTCTTCGCGATGTCGAGCAGTTCGAACACGTTGAAGACGATCGTGTCGGACGGCTTCAGGTAGCCCATTGCGCGGGCGTCGAGCGCGGAGGCCGAAACCTTCGCCATCGCCGCGTTTTCGAACGACTTCTGCACAAACTTCAGCAGGTCGTTGGTCGCGCCGGCTGCAGTTGCGGCTTCCGCTGCGCGCAGTGCCGCTTCCTTCAGGCCGCCACCCGCTGGCACGAGACCCACGCCGACTTCCACCAGACCGATATAGCTTTCGATGTGCGCGACACGCTTCGCGCTATGCAGCGCCAGCTCGCAACCGCCACCAAGCGCAATGCCCGACACGGCCGAGATGACCGGCACGCTCGCGTACTTCACGCGCAGCATCCCTTGCTGGAATTTCTTCACGAACGGCTCGATGCCCTTCGCGCCGCCCGTCATGAACGCGGGCATGGCTTCTTCGAGGTTCGCACCTGCGGAGAACGGCCCGCCCGGCGTGCCGAGTTTCAGCGACGTCGGCTGCCACACGACCAAGCCCTTGTAGTCCTTCTCGGCGAGTTCGATGGCTTGCGTCAGACCGTCGATCACCGACGGTCCGATCGTGTTCATCTTGCTCTTGAACGACACGATCAGGACGTCGTTCTCGCCGGCGCGGTCGTCGACCCACGCGCGCACGGCCTCGGTTTCGAACAGGGTCTTGCCGTAAGTCTTCGGATCAGTTGCAGTCTCGCCAACCAGCGGCGCACGGAAAACCTGTTTGTCGTAGACGCTAAGCGACGAGCGCGGCACGAACGACTTCGAAGCGGGCGACCACGAACCTTCGTTCGTATGCACGCCACCCTTTTCGGCAACCGGGCCTTCCAGCACCCACGCCGGCAGCGGCACATTCGACAATGCCTTGCCTGCCGCGATGTCTTCCTGCACCCATTCGGCGACCTGCTTCCAGCCGGCCGTTTGCCAGCCTTCGAACGGGCCTTCGTTCCAGCCGAAGCCCCAGCGAATGGCGAGATCGACGTCGCGCGCATTGTCGGCGATCGATTCCAGATGCACGCCGATGTAGTGATACACGTCACGGAAAATCGACCACAGGAATTGCGCCTGCGGGTGCTCCGATTCGCGCAAGAGCTTCAGGCGCTCTGCCGGCGGACGCTTCAGAATCCGGCCGACCAGTTCTTCCGCTTTCGCGCCGCCGTCGACGTACCCGCCCGTCTTCGGGTCGAGCACCTTGATCGCCTTGCCTTCCTTCTTGTAGAAGCCGCCGCCGGTCTTCTGACCGAGCGCGCCCTTCTTTACCAGTTCAGCCAGCACCGCCGGCGTTTCGTAGACCGGGAAGAACGGATCGTCCTTCAGCGTGTCCTGCATTGTCTTGATGACGTGCGCCATCGTGTCGAGACCGACCACGTCAGCGGTGCGGAACGTCGCCGACTTCGCGCGGCCCAAACGCGAGCCGGTCAGGTCATCCACTTCGTCGAAACGCAGGCCGAACTTTGCAGCTTCGGTGATGACGGCGAGGATCGAGAAAATACCGACGCGGTTAGCGATGAAGTTCGGCGTATCTTTTGCCCGCACGACACCCTTGCCCACCACGCTCGTCAGGAACGATTCGAGTTGATCGAGGATTTCCGGATGCGTCGTGGCGGTCGGGATCAATTCGACCAGGTGCATGTAGCGCGGCGGATTGAAGAAGTGCACGCCGCAGAAGCGCGCCTTCAGTTCGTCCGAGAAACCGTTCGACAGTTCGGTGATCGACAGACCCGACGTATTGGTCGCGAAAATCGCCTTCGGCGCGATGTGCGGCGACACCTTCTTGTACAGGTCGTGCTTCCAGTCCATGCGTTCGGCGATCGCTTCGATCACGAGGTCGCACTCGGCGAGCTTCTCGATGTCGTCGTCGTAATTCGCGGGCTGGATGTATTGTGCGTCGTCCTTCACACCGAACGGCGCGGGCGACAGTTTCTTCAGATTCTCGATCGCCTTCAGCGCGATCGCGTTCTTCGGGCCTTCCTTTGCGGGAAGGTCGAACAGCAGCACGGGCACCTTGGCGTTGATCAGGTGCGCTGCGATCTGCGCGCCCATCACGCCGGCGCCGAGCACGGCTACCTTGCGAATGATCAGATTGCTCACGTCGTTCCTCCGGGAAGTTATGCGGTGTCGCGAATGTGTCTCTTACGTTTCGCGATGTGTGACTTGTGGCGGTGGAAGGCGCCACGCCGCTTGAGGGCATGGCGCTTGCCGCAAGGGTTGGGCCTTAGAACAGCGACTCTTCGACGTCCATCATCGACTTCGAACCGGCGCGTGCCTGACGGATCGTCATCGCCGTTTCCGGCAGCAGCTTCGCGAAGTAGAAGCGTGCGGTCGCGAGCTTGGCCTTGTAGAACGGATCGCCCGATGCCTCGTTATCCAGCGCGATACGCGCCATGCGCGCCCAGAAGTACGAGAACACCAGGTGGCCGACGGTACGCAGGTACGGCACGGCGGCGGCGCCGACTTCGTCCGGGTTCTGCATCGCCTTCATGCCGATTTCCATCGTCAGCTTCTGCACCTTGTCGCCGATGTCGGCGAGCGGGTTGATGAACTCCTGCATGTCCGGCTTCACGCCTTCGGCTTCGACGAAATCGGACACCAGCTTGCCGAACTTCTTCATCTTCGCGCCCATGTCGCCGAGAATCTTGCGGCCGAGCAGGTCGAGCGCCTGAATCGCGTTGGTGCCTTCGTAGATCATGTTGATCCGCGCGTCGCGCACGTATTGCTCCATGCCCCACTCGGCGATGAAGCCATGGCCGCCGTAGATCTGCATGGCGTGGTTGGTGCTCTCGAACGCGTTGTCCGAAAGGAATGCCTTCAGGATCGGCGTGAGCAGCGCGACCAGATCCGCCGCTTCCTTACGCACCGATTCGTCGGCGTGCGACAGTTCCTTGTCGATGTGCAGCGCGGACCAGTACGAGAACGCGCGCGCGCCTTCCGCGTAGGCCTTCTGCGTGAGCAACATGCGACGCACGTCCGGGTGGACGATGATCGGGTCAGCGGCTTTTTCCGGCGCTTTCGGGCCGGTCAGCGAACGCATTTGCAGACGCTCTTTTGCGTACACCAGCGAGTTCTGGTAACCGATTTCGGTCAGGCCCAGGCTCTGCATGCCGACGCCCAGACGCGCGGCGTTCATCATCACGAACATCGCGTTCAAGCCCTTGTTCGGCTCACCGACCAGCCAGCCCTTCGCGTTATCGAGGTTGATCACGCAGGTTGCGTTGCCGTGAATGCCCATCTTGTGTTCGATGGAGCCGCACTTCACGCCGTTGCGCTCGCCCGGTTCGCCCGCTTCGTTCGGGATGAACTTCGGCACGATGAAAAGCGAAATGCCCTTGGTGCCCTTGGGCGCATCCGGCAGACGCGCCAGCACCAGGTGAACGATGTTCTCCGCGAGATCGTGTTCGCCGCTGGAGATGAAAATCTTTGTGCCGCTGATCGCGTACGAGCCGTCGCTGTTCGGTTCGGCCTTGGTGCGCAGGATGCCGAGGTCGGTGCCGCAGTGCGGTTCGGTCAGACACATCGTGCCGGTCCAGACGCCAGCGACCAGCTTCGGCAGATAACGTTGCTGCAGTTCCGGCGTGCCGTGCGCGTGCAGACATTCGTATGCGCCGTGCGACAGGCCCGGGTACATCGTCCACGCCTGGTTCGCCGAGTTCATCATTTCATACAGCGCGTTGTTGACGAACGCTGGCAAGCCCTGGCCGCCGTATTCCGGATCGCAGCCGAGTGCCGGCCAACCGGCTTCCACATATTGCTTATAGGCTTCCTTGAAGCCCTTCGGCGTGGTCACGACGCCGTCGCCGACGTACGTGCAGCCTTCCTGGTCGCCGCTGTGATTGAGCGGGAACAGCACTTCGGAACAGAACTTGCCGGCCTCTTCGAGCACGGCGTTGATCGTGTCCGCATCGAGATCCGCGTGCTTCGGCATCTGCTTGATCTCGGCTTCGACGTTAAGCAGCTCGTGCAACACGAATTGCATGTCGCGCAGCGGCGCGGCGTACTGTCCCATGACTCTCTCTCCCAAGTTTGACAAGGAGCCAGGCCGTTAGCTGAGTCCGTGGATCGGATCTTTCAGCGCCGCTGAATCTGCTTGAAGTTCGGCGGCTCTGCTAACGGCTTTCGCTCTGATACGAAACAATCAATTTTTCCAGCGCGGCCCACGTAAGACGCACCGATTCCGGCAAGTGCAGGAAGCGCGCGTCGTGATGCAGGCCGAGCGTGACGCTGTACAGTTCGAACAGCATCAGTTGCGGATCGGTATCGGCACGCAGATGCCCTTCTTCCATCGCCTGCGAAATTGCACGAGTGAGCGCCGCGCGCCACATCGTCACGCTCGACACCAGTTGCTCGCGCACCGGGTTGTCTCCACGGTCGTCATACTCGACCGCACCGCTGATGTAGATGCACCCGGTGGTGACTTCCTGAATGCGTTTCTCGATCCAGCGGGAAATCATCGCGCGCAAGCGCGGCAATCCACGAGGCTCACGCAAACTCGGGAAAAACACCTCGTCTTCAAAACGACGGTGATATTCGCGTACGACTTCGACCTGCAAATCCTCGCGCGAGCCGAAATGCGCGAACACACCGCTTTTGCTCATCTGCATGCGCTCGGCCAGCAGTCCAATCGTCAGACCTTCTAGTCCGTCGCGACTTGCCAGATCAAGTGCTGCATCGAGAATCGCGACTCGTGTTTGTTCGCCTTTTCGCATAGCTTTTTACCGTTCTAATGTGACCGAAATAAAATCGAACGGCCGTACTATTATTGAGTGTTGCCGTCCGCGAAACAAGGACTTTATTAGAAACCGGTTTCTAACCCGGTTTCAATTCTGCGACATCCGTCAATCAGAGGAAGGAGATTTTTTAGAGGCCTTTGCCTTCTTTTTGTCCCTTTCATTGACGCTGCGCCCTTGCGCTTATGTGCGAGATACCGATGGGCTAGTCATAGCCACCCACCGTCAATAGCTTCATCACGGCCCGATAGGTCGTGTAGGCAAGCCAGTTGAGCAAGCGCTCGCCCGCCGGACGAGCATCATAGCGCGCCTCGTCGATCCGGCGCGAATCCTTGAACGCGGCGAGGATCGCTTCGCGCAGCGCGACGATCGACGGGTCGTTCACCAGCACCACGTTGGCTTCATTGTTGAGCATCAGGCTCAACGCGTCGAGGTTCGACGAGCCAACTGTCCCCCAATTCGAATCCACCACCGCGACCTTGCCATGCAGCATGGTTTTCTCGTACTCGGCGATCTGCACGCCGGCTTTGAGCAGCGCGCGATACAGGAACGGCACGGCGTAATCGAGCGCCTTGAACTCCTTGCGCCCGATGATGAGCTTCACGTCGACGCCGCGCCGCGCCGCGAACACCAGCGCGCGCCGCAGCTTGCGGCCCGGCATGAAGTACGGGTTGGCGAGCAGCACTTCGCTGCGCGCCTGGCCGATCGCGGTCAGATATGCCTTTTCGATGGCGCGGCGGTTGATCAGGTTGTCGCGCGCGACGAAGGTCACGCATGGCAGCCCGCCGGCCCAGAGCGCCCCGTTGCGATTGCGGCGCCGGCGCCGCAGCGTGCCGAGCGACGCCATGGTTTTCGGCCCGAAATCAGGTTCGAGCGATTCCAGAGGCCGATGCCCGATGCGGATCCGCTGCCATTGCACCTCGAACGCCTGGCGAATATCGGCGACCACCGGCCCGTGCAATTCCACCGCGAAATCCCAGCGCCGGTAAGGTAGCGTCGCGCCGTTGTTCTCGTAATCGTCGACAATGTTGATGCCGCCGCAGTAGCCGAACTGATCGTCCACCACCGCGATCTTGCGGTGCGTGCGCGAGAAGCCGAAACGGCCGAACAGATGCGGGTTGTAGATACGATGGTCAATGCCGGCGAGCGGCCATTCGTCGAACATCGCGAGGCGCGCGGTGCCGATGCCGTCGGTAATCACCCGCACCTTCACGCCGCGCGAGGCTGCGCGCAGCAACGCCGCACTGACGGCCTGACCTGCGCTGTCGTTACAGAAGATATAGGCTTCGAGAACCACGTCGCTTTGCGCCGCGTCGATGCGTTCGATCAGTGCGGCGAAATACTCGTCGCCGGAGCACAGCAGCTTGACGCCGTTGCCGCTGGTGAAGCGGTAGCGTTGCCAGTAGCGGCGGCCGAGCAGCGATTGCCGGAGTCGCGCGAAACGGCGCGCGCCGCCGACGCTCACCGGGCACGCTCCTCGGGCCGGCCACTCAGGCGCCCAGCGAGCCGCTTCGGCAATTGCAGGATCGCGTCGGCATTCGACGACGAAAAGCAGCGCGAGGCCGCCTCTTCATACGGCAGCCACAGAAACGCCGTGTGCTCGCGCGGCGCGAGCGTCACCTCGAGCTGCTCGGGTACTTCCAGGCTGAACCAATGCTCGGTGTTGTGGATCACGCCCTCGGCATAGCGATGCCGGAACTGGGGGTAGATCTCATATTCGATCGAGTACCGCCAGTCGAACAACGCGCTGTGCGGCACCAGCTTACTACCGACCACGATACCGGTTTCCTCGGCCACTTCACGCGCCGCCGTCTCAATGAAGGGTTCGTCGACCCGGTCTTTCGAACCGGTCACCGATTGCCAGAAATCGGCGTGATCGGCACGCCGGATCAACAGCACGTCGAGCGAGGGCGTATGGATGACGACGAGTACGGATTGCGGGATCTTCGGCGGTTTCGGCATGGCGTAAAAACTGGGCGCAACGCTTGCGCGGTACATGTCGGCGAGTGGTCCAATGAGCGGTCGAGACCGGTTGCTTCGACTGTAACGCAAAAAACGAAAAAGGCGCATCGCGCGCCTTTTTCGTTTGCTTGTTCGTTCCACTTGGGCTGCCGTTCTTCAGGCAGCCCGAGTTCGGACCAGCTTAGACCTTCGGTTCCGGCTGACGCAGACGGATGTGCAACTCGCGCAACTGGCGCTCGTCCACTTCGCTCGGCGCCTGCGTGAGCAGACACTGCGCGCGTTGCGTCTTCGGGAACGCGATCACGTCGCGAATCGAATCGGCGCCGGCCATCATCGTGATGATGCGGTCCAGGCCGAATGCGATACCGCCGTGCGGCGGCGCGCCGTATTGCAGCGCGTCGAGCAGGAAGCCGAACTTGGCTTGCGCTTCTTCCGCGTTGATCTTCAGCGCGCGGAACACCTTGCTCTGCACTTCTTCACGGTGAATACGCACCGAACCGCCGCCGATTTCCCAGCCGTTGAGCACCATGTCGTAGGCCTTGGCGAGGCAGCGCGCCGGATCCGTTTCCAGATACTCGAGGTGCTCGTCCTTCGGGCTCGTGAACGGGTGATGCGCGGCGACGTAGCGGTTGTCTTCCTCGTCGTACTCGAACATCGGGAAGTCAACCACCCACAGCGGCTTCCAGCCGGATTCGACCAGACCGTTGGCCTTGCCGAATTCCGAATGGCCGATCTTCAGACGCAGCGCGCCCAGGCTGTCGTTCACTACCTTCGCGCGATCCGCCGCGAAGAAAATGATGTCGCCGTCTTGCGCGCCGGTGCGCTCGATGATCGCCTTGACCGCTTCGTCGTGCAGGTTCTTGACGATCGGGCTCTGCAGACCGTCACGGCCCTTCGCGACTTCGTTGACCTTGATCCACGCGAGGCCCTTCGCGCCGTAGATGCGCACGAATTCCGTGTAGCTGTCGATGTCGCCACGCGAGAGCTCGCCGCCCTTCGGCACGCGGATCGCCGCGACGCGGCCATCTTTCGTGTTGGCCGGCGTGCTGAACACCTTGAAGTCGACGTCTTTGACGGCGTCGGTCAGGTCCGTGAATTCGAGCTTGACGCGCAGGTCCGGCTTGTCCGAACCGAAGCGGCGCATCGCTTCCGCGTACTCCATGACCGGGAATTTCTCGGCCAGTTCAACGCCGATCGTTTCCTTGAACACGTGACGGATCATCGCCTCGAACAGATCGCGGATTTCCTGTTCCGACAGGAACGAGGTTTCGCAGTCGATCTGCGTGAATTCCGGCTGACGGTCGGCGCGCAGGTCTTCGTCGCGGAAGCACTTGACGATCTGGTAGTAGCGATCGAAGTTAGCGACCATCAGCAACTGCTTGAACAGTTGCGGCGATTGCGGCAGCGCGAAGAACTGGCCCGGGTTGGTACGCGACGGCACGAGGTAATCGCGCGCGCCTTCCGGCGTGCTCTTGGTGAGCATCGGCGTTTCGATGTCGATGAAGCCCAGCGAGTCCAGATACTTGCGCACTTCGATCGCGACGCGGTAACGCAGACGCAGGTTGTGCTGCATCTGCGGACGGCGCAGGTCGAGCACACGGTGCGTAAGACGCGTGGTTTCCGACAGGTTGTCGTCGTCGAGCTGGAACGGCGGCGTGATCGACGCGTTCAGCACGATCAGCTCGTGGCACAGCACTTCGATCTTGCCGCTTTTCAGCGAGGCGTTCGTCGTGCCTTCCGGACGCGCGCGCACCACACCCTTGATCTGCAGGCAGAACTCGTTGCGGACGCCTTCGGCCGTCTTGAACATGTCCGCGCGATCCGGATCGCAGACGACCTGAACGAGGCCTTCGCGGTCGCGCAGGTCGATGAAGATGACGCCGCCATGGTCGCGGCGGCGGCTTACCCAGCCACACAGCGAGACAGTTTGGCCCAGCAGTTCTTCGGTCACCAGACCGCAGTATTCAGATCTCATCGACATGATGTTTGTCTTTCGTTTTGCATTGGTTGAACGGCGCGCAGCGATCAGACACGGCTTGAAACGCTGCGCACCGGCATTACAGCGGAGGCTCGACTGTCGTGCGGCGCACTACCGGCGCCGGCGGCGCGGACGGCGCCACGACGCCCATCGAGACGATGTACTTGAGCGCAGCGTCGACCGTCATGTCGAGCTCGATCACTTCGCTCTTGGGCACCATCAGGAAGAAGCCGGACGTTGGGTTCGGCGTAGTCGGCACGTACACGCTGACGTGATCTTCTTTCAGGTGATTGATCACGTCGCCGCCCGGAATACCGGTCAGAAACGCAATCGTATAGGAACCGCGGCGCGGGTACTCGATCAGGAGCGCCTTGCGAAACGCATTGCCGCTGCTCGACAACAAGGTGTCCGACACCTGCTTCACGCTGGTGTAGATCGGGCCGACCACCGGAATGTGAGCGACCACGACTTCCCACCACTTCACGAGCTTCTGGCCGATGAAGTTTTGCGTCAACAGCCCGACGACAAAGATGAACGCCAGTGTCAGCACCGCGCCGAGGCCCGGCAAACGGAAGCCGAGCGCGCGCTCCGGCTGCCATGAGGTCGGCAGCAGCAACAGCGTCTGGTCCATCGTGCCGATGATCAGGCCGAGCACCCACAGTGTGATGGCCAGAGGCACCAGCACCAGCAGGCCAGTCAGGAACACCGATTTGAGCGTCGTTTTTTTCGTCGTCATGTGTACCGCCAGAGAGCCGCGCGAGCCGGTACCCGACGCACGGCGTGTGCGCCGCCCCCGAGGGCGGCAGTCCCACTAGGCGCTGCCGGAACCGTTCGAACTCGCCGATGCGGCGGGCGCGGCAGCGGGCGCGGCAGGCGTTGCGGCTGCGCCCGCTGAACCGGAGGCAGCCGAGCCGTTGGCCGAAGCCGTGTCGGATTTCGTGGCGCCCTCATTCCCGGCTGCAGCGCTTTCGCCCGAATTCGCATTCGAGCCGCCATTCGCGTCGGGCTTGGCCGGGGCGCTCGCGCCGCCATTACCGCCGCGGAAATCGGTTACATACCAGCCGGAGCCCTTCAACTGGAAACCGGCTGCAGTCACCTGCTTGCGAAAGGTGTCTTTCCCGCACTCGGGACATTGCGTCAACTGCGGGTCGCTCATCTTCTGAAGCACGTCCTTCCCGAAGCCGCATGACTCGCAACGATAAGCGTAGATCGGCATGAACTTTTCCCTACTGAAATCTTGTAAGCGCTTGCAAAGCCTTGAATTATAGCCGCATATGGCTAGTCATATGCGCATATGGCTAGTCGCCCGCGATTTTCGGGGACCAGCGCCAGGAGCCACCGTCGTTCGACTAAATGGGGGCGACCGTGATCGAATCAAGTGCGGCGCGAGCCGCCGTCGAACGCGGCGGCGGCACGCTCAACCACGACGGCGCCAGGTCATCCAACGCTCGCGGCCGGCAAAGACGGCAATCGAGTCGTTCACGGCTTCATCTTCGATCAGATCGAAGTGCGGCGTGAGCAACGCGTCGAGTTCAGCGCGCTCGACGCCGAACGGCGGCCCTTTCGGCGTCGCGTCGATGAAAAAGAAACCCGCCAGCAAAGCGCCAGCTGGCAACAACCCGGCCATCCGTTGCGCGTAATCTGCACGGCGCGCCACGGGCAGGGCGCAAAAGAACGCGCGCTCGTAGATCCATGCCGGCGTGAACGGCGGTTCATAAGTGAAGAAGTCAGCCTGCTCGACCAGCTGCGCATGCTGCGGACCCAATTGCTTGTGCGCTGCCGCTACTGCGGCCGGCGAGAAATCGATCGCCCTGACTGGATTGCCTTGCTGCGCTAGCGATAGCGCTTCGTAGGCACTGCCGCAACCTGGAATCAGTACCGCAGCGCCACGATGCCGCTCGGCGAAAGACTGAAACGCCGCCGGCACGCCGGCCTGATCCCAGGGCGTGTAATGGCGTTCGAAGCGCTCATCCCAGAACTCAGGTGAGTTGGGATCGCGGGTCGAGAAGTCGGGTGTGGAAGGCTGGGTCGGGTCGCTCATGAGATGCCTCGTAGGGATCGGAATCGGGTCGGGATCACCCGCCGTACGCGAACGCCAGAAACGCTCGCGCCAACACCGCGCCGACACCGACCGCCACGCCGAACAGCAGCAGCCCTTGCAGCAACCGGTTGGTGCGCTTCTGCTCGAGCAGAATCTGGCGAATCATGTCGTCGTTCGCGCCGCGCGTGTTATCGTGACGCGCAGCCAGCACGTGGTGGATGAGGCGCGGCAATTGCGGCAACGTCTTGCTCCACTGCGGTGCCTCGATCTTCAGCCGCTCGTACCAGCCGCGCACACCGATCTGCTCGTTCATCCAGCGCTCGAGATAGGGCTTGGCCGTCTTCCACAAGTCCAGTTCAGGATCGAGCGAGCGGCCGAGCCCTTCCACGTTCAACATGGTTTTTTGCAGCAGCACCAGTTGCGGCTGGATTTCCACATTGAAGCGGCGCGAGGTCGAGAACAGGCGCATCAACACCTGACCGAGCGAAATATCCTTCAATGCGCGGTCAAAATAGGGCTCGCAAACTGCGCGGATTGCGCTTTCCAGTTCCTCGACCCGGGTAGTAGGCGGCACCCAGCCGGACTCCAGATGCAGCGTGGCGACGCGGTGATAGTCGCGCTTGAAGAAAGCGAGGAAGTTCTGGGCAAGGTAGTTCTTATCGAAGTCCGACAGCGCACCGATGATGCCGAAGTCGAGCGCGATATAGCGGCCGAAGTGCGCCGGATCGAGGCTCACCTGAATGTTGCCCGGGTGCATGTCGGCGTGAAAAAAGCCATCGCGGAACACCTGGGTAAAGAAAATCTCGACGCCTTCGCGCGCCAGCTTCGGAATATCGACGCCAGCCCCGCGCAGCGTCTCCACCTGGCTGATCGGCACGCCGACCATGCGCTCCATCACCAGCACCGTGGGCGTGCAGAACTCCCAGTACATCTCCGGCACCAGCAGCAGATCGAGCCCGGCGAAGTTGCGGCGCAACTGGCTGCCGTTGGCCGCCTCGCGCATCAGATCGAGTTCGTCGTGCAGATACTTGTCGAATTCGGCGACCACCTCGCGCGGCTTGAGGCGCTTGCCGTCGGCCCACAGGCGCTCGGCCCAGACGGCGATATCGCGCAGCAAGGCCAGGTCGGAGTCGATCACCGGCAGCATGTTCGGCCGCAGCACCTTCACGGCGACCGCCTTGCCCGCGTGCTGCCCCGCTTTCACCTTCGCAAAGTGAACCTGCGCGATCGATGCGCTCGCCACCGGCACCCTCTCGAACTCGTCGAACAGCACGTCGACCGGCGCGCCGAGCGACTTCTCGACCAGCCCGATCGCCACCGCCGAATCGAACGGCGGCACCTGATCCTGCAGCTTGGCCAGTTCATTGGCGATATCGACCGGCAGCAAATCGCGCCGCGTGGACAGCACCTGGCCGAACTTCACGAAAATCGGCCCGAGGCTTTCGAGCGCGAGCCGCAAGCGCACGCCCGGCGGGGCGTCGAACTTGCGGCCGATGGTAGTGATACGCAGCAGCAGACGCACACGCCGGTCGTTGACGCGGCTGAGCATCATTTCGTCGAGACCGAATCGAATGACCGTAAAGAAAATCTTGAGGAAACGCAGAAAACGCATAGTTGTGCCCAGTGACTAGCGCGTGCCGCGCGACGTGGCGGCGCCGCCCGGCGCATTGGCGCCGTGGGCTTCGACCTTCTGTTCAAGACGCTCGATGCGCTTTTCCACACGCGCCAAAGCATCGCGGGCGCGGGCCAGTTCGACGTTGAAGTCTTCCAGCGCGGCGCGCCGCACCAGTTGCGGATTTTCGTCGAGCAGATATTCGGCGGCTGTGTCGAGCAGATTGCGCCCGGTGCGCCGCGCATGTTCGCCGACCGTACGCACGACCGATGCGACCCGCCACGCCGGACCGTCGCCGATCAGCTTCGCCAGATCCTCTTCCGGTTCCCAGCGCAGATGCTCGGCGAGCCTGGCGATCACAGTCGCAAACTCGGCGTCGCCTTCGATCTTCACATGCTTCATCACGGCGGCCTGGCCGCCTTGCACAAAGGCCGGCAACGCATCGGACGGCACCGAGATGGTCACGTCGAACTGTTGCGCATCGGTTTCCTCGAGCGCGCCCAGGTAGCCGTCCGGTTGCACGAGCAGCATCAGCACGAGCGGCTGACAGGACAGTCTGGCGGTCTTGCCCGCGTACGGGGCGAGGCGCTCTCGAGCCCACGATTCGCGGGCGAGCAGGTGATTGACGGCAGCAGCGAAGGGCTTGGCGGCGAGGGTCATTGAAAGTGGCAAGAAAAAACCCGCGCGGGCGAGGTGCCCGTGCGGGTTCCTATTGTAACGTCCGTTCGCTTTGCGGCTTGCTATGCCGAACGGCCAATGCTTTGTGCGAAATCAGGGTGAGCAGCGCTGGCTTGGCTCTGCCTCGCTGTTGCCTCAGTGCTGCGCCACCTGCTGAATGCCCGCCAGCAACCAGCCTTCGCCGGGGCGGTTCGCCTTCGTCAGGTTCCAGACCTCAATGAACGGCTCAGCCGCCGCCCCCGCCGATTCGCGGATCAAGCCTGAGAAGCGCACGCTGGCGAAGTATTCAGTCGCGCGTTCTTCCACGCCCAGCAACTCCGCGTTCAGCTGCACCACGTCCGTCTGATTGGACTCCGCACCGCGCGACGACAGATCGACCCTCACTTCGGCGTACATTTCCGGGGTGGTGAATTCGCGGATATCTTCCATGTTGCCAACGTCCCATGCGGCTTGCAGTCGCACGAAGTACACCTTGGCGTTGCGCAGGAACGCTTCCGAATCGAAGCCCGCCGGCACTGGCGGGGCAGTGTTGATGGACGGCGTGGTCAGCGGGTTGCCTTGCGGCTCGAGGTACGAGCCAGTGGGCGGAGCGGTGTAACGCGGTTCCTGCGTGTAGCCAGTGCCGCTCGAATTCAAGGACGTCGAGCCACCCGCGTACGCCGGCTGGGCCGTATCGCGCTTGCGGCCCATGAAGCGGCGGATCAGCCAGATACCGATCATCGCAATGATCGCGATCACGATAATGTTGGCCATGGCGCCGGCGAATGCGCCGCCCAGACCGAAGTGCGACAACAGTGCGGCGATACCGAGGCCGGCCGCAAGACCGGCAATCGGCCCGAGCCAGCGCGAGCGATTAGGCGCCGCGGCCGGAGTCGGCGCGGGCGCCGGTGCCGGCTGCGCGCGCTGCTGCATGGCCTGATTGCTTTGGGAAGGTTGCGACGGGGTCGACTGTTGCTGAACCGTATTCGACTGACGGCCGATGCTGCGGCTGCCGCCCAAACGGCGGGCTTCCGCATCGAGCGAGGCGAGAGAGCCGGCCATGATCAGACCGACCATCGCGATCAGTCCGATTCTTCTCACCAACGACCGCTTAACATTACGGGGAGATAACACACCTGAATCGGACATTTTCGTACTTTCCTTTAAAAATCGATGGGTTAGGGACCTTAGTATTTGGTCCCCACATGTAAAGCTACCACGCCAGCTGACAAATTGTAATATTTGACGCCGTCCAGGCCTGCTTGTTCCATCATTGCTTTTAAAGTTTCCTGGTCCGGATGCATCCGGATCGATTCCGCCAGGTAGCGGTAGCTCTCGGCGTCCTTCGCAAAGCGGTCGCCGAGCCACGGCAGCACCTTGAACGAATAGACGTCGTAGACCTTTTTAAGCGGATCCCACACCTTCGAGAACTCCAGCACCAGCAGACGGCCTGCCGGCTTCAACACCCGCCGCATCTCGGCCAACGCCACATCCTTATGCGTCATGTTGCGCAAGCCGAAGGCCACGGTCACCACGTCGAAGTAATTGTCCGGAAAGGGGATCTTTTCGGCGTCGCAAAGCAGCGCCGGTGTGATCACGCCCTTGTCCAGCAAGCGGTCGCGGCCCACGCGCAGCATCGATTCGTTGATGTCGGTGTGCCAGACTTCGCCGGTTTCGCCCGCCTGTTTGGCGAAGGCCTTCGACAGATCGCCCGTGCCCCCGGCGATATCGAGCACCTTGAAGCCCGGCCGGACGTTGGCCTGGGCGATCGTGAACATCTTCCACGCCCGGTGCAACCCGCCCGACATCAGGTCGTTCATCAGGTCGTAGTTGGAGGCGACCGAGTGGAACACGCCCGCCACCTTCTGCGCTTTTTCCTGTTCGTCGACCGATTGAAAGCCGAAGTGGGTTTTGCTCATCGCGCTCGTCCTTTCGCGTATTCTGAAATGTTGCGCCGCATCAGTGCGGCGACCAGGGCGAATCGTATCAGTGACGGTGCCCGTGCGCAGCACCGGCTGGAGCCATCGGCGCATCACGGTCGACGCCGGCCGCGGCCAGTTTCGCGAGATAGTCGCGCCAGAGTTCATCCTGGCGGACAGCCATGTCGTACAGCAGGTCCCAGGAATAGATGCCGGTGGCGTGCCCATCGGAGAAAGTCGGCTGCACCGCATAGTTGCCGACGCCTTCGATCATCGTGATCGTGACGTCACGCTTACCGGTTTGCAGCGTCTCCTGGCCGGGCCCGTGGCCCATCACTTCTGCTGACGGCGAATACACGCGCAGCAACTCGAACGGCAGGCGATACGTTTCGCCGTTTGCGTATTGCAATTCGAGTACGCGCGATTTGGAATGCACGACCACGCCGGTGGGTACCGGCGTATCGGGAGTCAGTCCGCTCATGGTGGCCTCAGGCTAGAGCTTGTTCGATTTCCTGCCGCACCGCCTCGCGCAGCAGAGTAGCTTGCGCGCGGCGCGACGACAGCATGGCTTCGGACACCGTGCGTTGGCGCGGCGCCCAGATTGGCAGCGGGAAATGAGCGTCGTTCGAAAAACGCGGAATCACATGCCAATGCACGTGCGGCACCTGGTTGCCGAGGCTCGCCAGGTTGACCTTCACCGGCTGAAGAATGCGCCGGATCGCGCGCTCGACCGCGTACACGGCCTGCATCACGCGATCGCGGTCGGCTTCGGCGAGATCGGAAAACTCAGCGACATGCTTGTTCCAGATTACCCGGCAAAAACCCGGGTAATCGTGTTCGCCGGCGAGGACGACACGCAGGGTGTCGTCCTGCCACAGCACATCGCCGCCATCTTCACGGCAAAAAACGCATTCCATCGTCGTCCTCAGGCAAAAATCGTCAGTCGTGCCATTAAACCAGCACGCGCTCGATTCCGCCATTGTTCGCCCGCTGCACGTAATCCGCCATCCAGTCTTCACCCAGCACGTGACGTGCCATCTCGACGACGATGTAGTCCGCTTCAGTGCCCGCGTCTTCGTTGTAGCGCGACAGGCCTTGCAGGCAGGATGGGCAGCTCGTCAGGATCTTCACCTCGGTGACGCCATTCGGTTGCGGCCCGTCGCTCGCCTTGAGTACGGAGCCGTCCGGCGCACCAGCCGCGCCGGCCGACGCATTGGCCGCGTTGGTCCCATTTGCACCGGCCTCGGCCACCAACGGAATACCACGCAGCTTCGCGGCGCCCTTGCGCATTTCTTCTTCCTTGCGGAAGCGAACTTGCGTCGAAATATCCGGGCGCGTCACCGCGAGTGTGCCGGATTCGCCACAGCAGCGATCGTTCTTCTCGATCTTGTAGCCGTCGTTCTCCGCCCCCATCAGCTGATTGACCAGCTTGACCGGGTCCATCGTCTTGATCGGCGAGTGGCACGGGTCGTGGTACATGTAGCGCACACCGTTGACGCCTTCGAGCTTGATACCCTTCTCGAGCAGGAACTCGTGGATGTCGATGATCCGGCAGCCCGGGAAAATCTTCTCGAATTCGTAACCGGCGAGCTGGTCGTAACACGTACCGCACGACACCACCACCGTCTTGATGTCGAGATAGTTCAGCGTATTCGCGACGCGGTGGAACAGCACGCGGTTATCCGTGACGATCTGCTCGGCCTTGTCGTACTGGCCCGAGCCGCGCTGCGGGTAGCCGCAGCACAGGTAGCCCGGCGGCAGCACGGTTTGCACGCCCGCTTCCCACAGCATGGCTTGCGTCGCCAGACCCACTTGCGAGAACAAGCGCTCGGAGCCGCAGCCCGGGAAGTAGAACACCGCTTCCGTATCGGCGGTGGTCGTCTTCGGATTGCGGATGATCGGGACGATCTTGTTGTCTTCGATATCGAGCAGCGCGCGCGCGGTTTTCTTCGGCAGATTGCCCGGCATCTTCTTGTTCATGAAGTGGATCACCTGCTGCGTGACCGGCGGCTTGCCGACCGTTGCCGGCGGGTGTGCCGTCTGCTTCTTCGCGAACTTCTTCAGCACGTCGTTGCCGAAGCGCTGCGCCTTGTAGCCGATGCCCATCATCGCCGTGCGCGCGAGATTGATGGTCTGCGGATTGGTGGCATTGAGGAAGAACATGCCGGCCGCGTTGCCCGGATTGAACTTCTTCTTGCCCATTTTGCGCAGCAGGTTGCGCATGTTCATCGTCACGTCGCCGAAGTCGATCTTCACTGGACACGGCGTCACGCATTTGTGACAGACAGTGCAGTGATCGGCGACGTCGTTGAACTCGTCCCAGTGCTTGATCGACACGCCGCGGCGGGTCTGCTCTTCGTACAGGAACGCCTCGACCAGCAAGGAGGTGGCGAGGATCTTGTTGCGCGGGCTGTACAGCAGGTTCGCGCGCGGCACGTGGGTCGCGCACACCGGCTTGCACTTGCCGCAGCGCAAACAGTCTTTGATCGACTCGGAAATCGCGCCAATGTCGGACTGCTGCATGATCAGCGATTCGTAGCCCATCAGGCCGAAGCTCGGCGTGTAGGCGTTTCGCAGGTCCGCGCCTTCGAGCAGCTTGCCCGCATTGAAGCGGCCATGCGGATCGACGCGCTGCTTGTACGCGCGGAATTCGCCGATCTCTTCGTCGGTCAGAAATTCGAGCTTGGTAATGCCGATGCCATGCTCGCCGGAAATCACGCCGTCGAGCGAACGCGCCAGCTTCATGATGCGCGCAACCGCCGTGTGGGCGTCCTGCAGCATCTCGTAGTTGTCGGAGTTGACCGGCAGGTTCGTGTGGACGTTGCCGTCGCCCGCGTGCATGTGCAGCGCGACGAACACGCGGCCACGCAGCACCTGCTTGTGGATCGCCTGGGCTTCTTCGAGGATCGGCTTGAATTCGCCGCCGTTGAAGATCTGGCGCAGTTCGGCGCGGATCTCCGCCTTCCACGATACGCGCACCGTACGGTCTTGCGTGATATGGAACACGGTCGCATCCGGCTGCGCGTCGACGCGATCGGCAAACTTCTCCGCCAGCCCTTCGTAGCCGAGGCCGACCAGATAGTGCTGCGCCTCGCGCAAGGACAGATCGAGCTTATCGCGCAGGAATTCCCAGCGCGCGCGCACTTTCTTCAGCAGATCGAGCGCCTGCTGCACGCGATCTTCGAGCAACTCCGCGCTCGGGATTTCGTTGGCGTCGTCGCTCTTGCCGAGCGGCAGCTTGCCGCCCTTGAAGAACGCTTCGAGGGCGTCGACCAGCTGCAGCTTGTTCTTGATCGACAGTTCGATATTGATGCGTTCGATGCCGTCGGTGTACTCGCCCATCCGGTCGAGCGGGATCACCACGTCTTCGTTGATCTTGAACGCGTTGGTGTGCTTGGCAATCGCAGCGGTACGGCTGCGGTCGAGCCAGAAACGCTTGCGCGCTTCGGCGTTGACGGCGACGAAACCTTCGCCGCTCTTGCCGTTGGCCATGCGCACGACTTCCGAGGTGGCAAGAGCCACCGCATCGGCATCGTCGCCGACGATGTCGCCGATCAGCACCATCTTCGGAAACGCGTTGCGCTTGCTCTTGGTCGCATAGCCGACCGCGCGCAGATAGCGTTCGTCCAGATGCTCGAGGCCGGCGAGAATCGCGCCGCCCTGCTTCGACGTTTCGAACAGATAGTCTTTGATCTCGACGATGCTTGGAATCGCTTCACGGGCCTGGCCGAAGAATTCGAGGCAGACCGTGCGCGTATGCGCCGGCATCTTGTGCAGCACCCAGCGCGCGGACGTGATCAGGCCGTCGCAGCCTTCCTTCTGCACGCCTGGCAGACCGGCCAGGAATTTGTCGGTCACGTCCTTGCCCAGGCCTTCCTTACGGAACACGCGGCCCTTGATGTCGAGCGCTTCCGTGCGCAGCAGCTTTTCGCCTGGCGCGTGGTTGCCGTCGAACCACTTCAGCTCGAAACGCGCGACCTCGATGTCGTGAATCTTGCCGAGGTTGTGATCCAGACGCGTGACTTCGAGCCAGTTCCCTTCCGGGTCGACCATGCGCCACCAGGCGAGGTTGTCGAGCGCCGTGCCCCACAACACCGCTTTCTTGCCACCCGCGTTCATCGCGACGTTGCCGCCGACGCAGGAGGCATCCAGCGAGGTCGGGTCGACGGCGAACACGAAGCCGGCCTGCTCGGCCGCTTCGGTCACACGGCGTGTGACCACGCCCGCGCCGGAGAAAATCGTCGCCACCTTGCGGTCAACGCCCGGCAGTTCGGTCATCTCGACCGCGCCAAGTTGTTCGAGCTTTTCGGTGTTGATGACGGCCGAGAACGGCGTGAGCGGCACCGCGCCGCCCGTGTAGCCCGTGCCGCCTCCGCGCGGGATCACGGTCAAACCGAGCTCGAAACAAGCCTTGATCATGCCGGCGATCTCGGCTTCGGTATCCGGCGTCAGCACGACGAACGGGTACTCGACGCGCCAGTCGGTCGCGTCGGTCACGTGCGAGACGCGGGACAAGCCGTCAAACTTGATGTTGTCTTTTTCCGTGACGCGGCCCAACACCTTGTTCGCGCGACGGCGCAGATCGAAGGTCTTCTGGAACTCGCTCTCGAAATCGTCGACGGCGCGGCGTGCAGCCGCCACCAGCGTTTCAACGCGAGCGGCCCGATCGATGCCCGCCTCATCGCCGTGCTCGACCAGATCGGCGCGACGGCGCTTTTCGATCTCGGTCAGACGATGGTGCAGCGCCTCGATCAGCAGTGCGCGGCGCTTCGGATTGTCGAGCAGATCGTCTTGCAGGTAAGGATTGCGGCGCACGACCCAGATGTCGCCGAGCACTTCGTACAGCATCCGCGCCGAGCGGCCGGTGCGGCGTTCCGCGCGCAGTTCGGCCAAAACCGCCCAGGCTTCGTCGCCGAGCAGACGGATGACAATTTCGCGGTCGGAAAACGACGTGTAGTTATAGGGAATTTCGCGCAGACGCGCTTCGGGATCGGCGGCCACCGCAGTGGCGGCCCCGTGCGGATCGAAAACTTGAGGTGCGTTCATGTTCGGACGACTCGGTGGGTCAACCGGGCGCGCTCACGTGTGAGGCGTCGGCGGACGGTGCGCGTGGGGCGCAATGCTGGAAATTTTCTAGGGGAGCGAAGCGCAACCGAAGGCCTACCCACATCGGTCGCTTCACGGCGCTCAAAGACAGCTACACGATCGTGCGTGCCGGACGTGACGCTCCGCCGCGGGGCAAGACTCACGCGGGACGGGCATCAAATGGGCGATCCGAGGCTGCCAGTGCATCTTCCGATCCTTATTCCAAAATGGAATTCTACCCCATGATCCAGCCGTCGCGTTGACGCCTGAAATCGGGGCTGTGGCGGGGCTGTGGCGGGGTTTTGAGGGTTGTTGGATTGAACGGCGCCCGCAAGCGCACGCGAAGAATTTTCCGACCGAACGGTCGGGCTGGCCTTTGCCGACGACGCTCGGGCGTACGCCGAGGGTTCGCTGAAGGCCAGAGCGCGCACCGTTGGCGCTATCATTGACCCTTTCCCGTCTCGCAAAGCGCACCGCGCCACCCGCATGGCTTCCCACGACTACCTGAAGAAAACCCTGACCGCGCGCGTCTACGACGTGGCCCGCGAGACCGAACTCGAACGCGCGCCGAGTCTGTCGGCTCGGCTTTCCAACCCGGTTTATCTGAAGCGCGAGGACAACCAGCCGGTGTTCTCGTTCAAGGTGCGCGGCGCGTACAACAAGATGGCGCACATTCCGGCGGATGCGCTGCAGCGGGGCGTCATTACTGCGTCGGCGGGCAATCATGCACAGGGCGTGGCGCTGTCGGCGGCCCGCATGGGCGTGAAGGCGATCATCGTGGTGCCAGTGACGACGCCGCAGGTGAAGGTCGATGCGGTGCGCGCGCATGGCGGGGCGACGGTCGAAGTCGTGCAGTTCGGCGAGTCCTATAGCGATGCGTACGGACATGCCGTGAAGCTGCAGGAAGAACGCGGCCTGACGTTCGTTCACCCGTTCGACGATCCGTACGTGATCGCCGGCCAGGGCACGGTTGCGATGGAAATTCTCAGCCAGCATCAGGGTCCGATCCACGCGATCTTCGTGCCGATCGGCGGCGGTGGGCTGGCCGCGGGCGTCGCAGCGTACGTGAAATCGGTGCGCCCGGAGATCAAGGTGATCGGCGTGCAGACCGATGACTCGTGCGCGATGGCCGCGTCGCTGAAAGCGGGGGAACGGGTCACGCTAAACGAAGTCGGGCTGTTCTCGGACGGCACCGCAGTGAAGCTGGTGGGCGAGGAAACCTTCCGCCTGTGCCGCGAATACCTTGACGATGTGCTGCTCGTGAACACCGATGCGCTGTGCGCCGCGATCAAGGACGTGTTCCAGGACACCCGCAGCGTGCTGGAGCCGGCCGGCGCGCTGGCCGTGGCCGGCGCCAAACAGTATGCCGAGCGCGAAGGCCTCGAGAACCAGACACTGATCGCGATCACGTCCGGCGCGAACATGAATTTCGACCGCATGCGTTTCGTGGCGGAGCGTGCTGAAGTGGGTGAAGCGCGTGAAGCGGTGTTCGCCGTGACGATTCCAGAAGAGCGCGGCAGCTTCCGCCGGTTCTGCGAACTGGTGGGGACGCGCAGCGTCACCGAATTCAACTACCGCATTGCGGACGCGAAATCCGCCCATATCTTTGTCGGCGTGCAGATCAGGAATCGCAGCGAATCGGCGCAGATCGCCGGCGCATTTGAAGCGCACGGTTTCGCCACCGTCGATCTGACCTTCGATGAACTGTCGAAGCAGCACATCCGCTACATGGTCGGCGGCCGCTCGCCTTTGGCGCATGACGAACGCCTGTTCCGTTTCGAGTTTCCGGAGCGGCCGGGCGCGCTGATGAAGTTCCTGTCGTCGATGGCGCCAAACTGGAATATCAGCCTGTTCCACTACCGCAACCAGGGTGCGGACTACAGTTCGATTCTGGTCGGCATTCAGGTGCCAGAAAGCGAGAACGGCGAGTTCGAGCGCTTTCTCGCGACGCTTGGCTATCCGTACTGGGAAGAGACGCAGAACCCCGTGTACCGCTTGTTCCTCGCTTGATCTTTTTGGATTGAAACGCGCAGATGGCTCTTTCGCTCGTCGACAAACTGGTGGTGGCAATCTCCTCGCGCGCACTGTTCGACTTCGAGGAAGAGAACTGCGTGTACGAGGCAGGCAATCTGCAGGCGTATGAAGCGTTGCAGCGCGAACGGCTGGCCGTGCCCGCCAAACCGGGCGTCGCGTTTCCGCTGATCCGCAAGCTGCTGGCCTTGAATGCCGGCGGCCACCGGGTCGAAGTGGTGATCCTGTCGCGCAGCGATCCGATCAGCGGCTTGCGCGCATTTCATTCGTGCAGGGAGTATGGGCTGGCGATCGAGCGTGGCGTGTTTACACGTGGGCGCGCGCCATTCGGCTATCTGAAGCCGTTGAACGCCTCGCTGTTTTTGTCCGCGAATCAGGATGACGTGCGCGACGCACTGGCCGCCGGATTTCCGGCCGCGCGCGTCTTGCCCGAATCGGCGAAAATGGCGAGTACCTATCCGGACGAGATCCGGATTGCCTTCGACGGCGACGCCGTGCTGTTTTCAGACGAAGCCGAGCGCGTGTTCCAGAAGGATGGCTTGCGGGCGTTCGTCGGCCATGAGATTCACAACAAGGATTTGCCGCTTGCGGATGGGCCTTTGAAGCCCTTGCTCGAAGCGCTGCACCGGCTGCAGAAACTCGCGGACGAAGCCGCGCCGATGCATATTCGTACGGCATTGGTGACGGCGCGCTCGGCGCCGGCGCATGAGCGCGCGATCCGCACATTGATGGCGTGGAACATCGAAATCGACGAAGCGATGTTCCTCGGCGGCCTCGACAAGAGCGCATTTTTGCGCGAGTTCGAGCCGGACTTTTTCTTCGACGACCAAATAGGCCATTGCGAATCGGCCCGCGTCGTGACGGCGACTGGGCACGTGCTGAGTGGCATCGTGAATGCATCATGACACCCGAACAATCACCGCTGGGTAAGGCTTCCACTTACACCGAACAATATGACGCTTCGTTGCTTTTTCCGATTGCCCGGAAGAATGCGCGCGAGGCGATTGGGATTGGCGCGCAGTTGCCGTTTTTCGGCACGGACATCTGGAATGCTTACGAGCTTTCCTGGCTGAATGCGCGCGGCAAGCCGCAAATTGCGGTGGCGACTTTCTTTGTGCCGGCTGATTCGCCAAATATTGTCGAGTCGAAGTCGTTCAAGCTTTATCTTGGGTCGTTTGCGCAGACAGCGTTTGAGTCGATGGAAGTTGTGCGTGACACGATCAAACGCGATGTTTCCGCTTCTTGTGGGGCGACGGTTTCTGTTCATCTGACGGCGCCGTATGAGTTTGGCAAGCTGCAGATGGAAGAGTTTGAAGGCTTGTCGCTGGATCGGTTGGATCTGGATACGGATGTTTATCATCCGGATGCTTCGTTGCTCAAGGCTGCGCTTGATGAAGCGCCGGTTGAAGAGACTTTGTTCTCTAACTTGTTGAAGTCGAATTGCCCGGTGACCGGGCAGCCTGACTGGAGCAGCGTGCAGATCCATTACGTCGGGCCGCAGATCGATCATGCGGGCTTGCTGAGGTACATCGTCTCCTATCGGAATCACACCGGGTTTCATGAGCAGTGTGTTGAGAAGATTTTTATCGATGTTCTTAAGGCCTGTCGGCCGGTGAAGCTTGCGGTTTATGCGCGGTATACCCGGCGCGGGGGGCTGGATATTAATCCGTTCCGGACGAATTTTAATTTGCCGATGCCGGATAATTTGCGGTTGGCGCGGCAATAAGGGGGCGTGTTTTTTGCCTGCGGCGGTTTTTTGTCTGCATGCCTTGGGGGGTTGGGTTTTTCTTGATTTGTTTGCCTGCTCCGCGCTTTTGTCTGTGTGCTTACGGCGGTGGCCTTTCCTTGAATTACTAACAAATCAAGGAAAGGCACTGCCGTAGACACAGGGACAGTCAACAAGCGCTACGAACACAACCAACCCCGCTCAGCGCCTGTGGCGAACCCCAAAAACCTACTAAGCCGAAGGCTTCTTATAAGCGACGCAGTCAACCTCAACCCGACAATCAATCACCATCGAAGAAACGACACAAGCCCGCGCCGGCGGATTCTCGCCAAAATACTCCCGAAACACCTTATTGAAAGAAGCAAAATCACGCGGATCGTCGAGCCACACGCCACAGCGGACAACATGCTCCGCCCCATACCCAGCTTCCTTCAAAATGGCAAAAACGTTCTGAATCGCCTTGTGCGATTGCTCAACGATGCCACCGTTGATCACCTCACCATTTTCCATCGGCGTCTGCCCGGAAACGAACAACCAGCCATCCGCTTCGACCGCCCGAGCAAAGGGCATATGTTGACCACCGGTACCCTTGCCGCCTTCCACGCCATATCGCTTCATCATCCAACTCCTTTAAAAGTCCGGCACGCGCCAACAAATACGCATACCGCATCAATCAGAAAACCAAAATCAAAACGCGCCGTGCGCATCACCCTTCGACACCGCACCGCGCGCCACAAAATGCCCTGCCCGCTCGCCGGTCACGGCCCCATCGCAGTAAGTCAATACGCCGTTCACCCACACCGCATCGATGCCATCGGCCGCCTGTTGAGGATTCTCGAACGTCGCCGCGTCGCGCACCCGGGCCGGGTCGAACAACACCAGATCCGCGTGATAACCGATATGCACCTCGCCCCGCTGCGCCAAACCAAACCGGTGCGCCGACAGGCTGGTCATCTTGCGCACCGCCTCTTCGAGCGGCAGCAGCTTCGCGTCGCGCGCGTAGTGGCCGAGCACGCGCGGAAACGCGCCCCACAACCGCGGGTGCGGCAGCGGATCGTTCGGCAAACCATCCGAGCCGACCATCGTGGCGGGATGCGACAGAATCCGCCGCACGTCGTCCTCGGACATGTTGTGATACACCGCGCCCGCCGGCTGCAAACGCTTGCCCGCCTCCTGCTGCGTGACGCCCCACTCGGCGGCAATCTCCTTCACCAGCTTGCCCGCCATCTCGGGATGCGACTCCGACCACGTAATCGTGATGTCGATGTCGCCCGTCACCTGCTTCAGATCGAGCGTCGACGAACTGCGGTTGTACGGATAGCAATCGCAGCCGATCGGCTGCAAACGACGCGCGCCTTCCAGCGACTTCAGCACCTCCTCACTACGCCCCCAGTTCGACGGCCCCGCACACTTCAGATGCGAAATCACCACCGGTACTTGCGCGTGACGGCCCACCCGATACGCTTCGTCCATCGCGTCGAGAATCGCGTCGAACTCGGTACGCATGTGCGTCGTGTAAAGCGCGCCGGCGGCGGCGAGCGGCTCGGCCAGCGCCATCACTTCTTCGGTCGGCGCCGAAAAAGCCGAGCTGTACGCGAGTCCCGAACTCAGACCCAAGGCCCCGTTCGACAACGCCTCTTCGAGTTGCGCGCGCATGCCGTCGATTTCCTCGGCCGTCGCCGCGCGATCGAGCCGGTCCATCTGATTGCTGCGCAACGCCGTGTGCCCAATCAGCGCGCCGACATTCACCGCGGGACGCGCCGCGTTCACCGCTTTCACATACGCAGCGAAAGTCGGGTACTGGAACGCATCACGCTCGCCGAGCAGGTTCATCGGATCGGGCGGATCGCCCTTCAACGAAACCGGCGACGCGCTGATCCCGCAATTGCCGACGATCACCGTCGTCACGCCCTGGGTGATCTTCGGCAGCATTTGCGGCGACTGGATCACGTGCGTGTCGTCATGCGTATGAACGTCGATGAAGCCCGGCGCCAGCGCGCGGCCATTGGCCTCGATCACCTCTTCGGCGAGCCAGTTCGACAGATTGCCGATCGCGACGATGCGGCCGTCGCGGATCGCGACGTCGCGTTCAACCGGCGGCGCGCCCGTGCCGTCGTACAGTTGCGCGCCGACGATCAGCGTATCGGCGGCTTCGGGATGCGAATGCATGGATCAGTCTCCTAACGGTTGTCGATCGCCGCCGCCACGGTGCGCGTCGAGCGCGTGCTTCATGCGGCGCAGCAATTCGCGGCTCTCGTCACCCTGGCTGACGGCGAGTTCGGTGACGAGCACATCGAGCGCCATCATCATCGCGTAGCGCGACGACGACGGCTTGTAGATGAAATCGGTTTCAAAGGCGACGATCGGGATCACCCAATCGGCCAGTTTGGCCAAAGGCGAAGCCGGCGCGGTCAGCGCAATCACAATCGCACCGTAGCTGCGCGCGATCTTGCAGTTCTCGACCATCTCAGGCACGCGCCCGGTAGTGGACAGTGCGATCACGACACACTCGCGCGATACGGTACTCGCCACCATGCGCTGCAACAACCCGTCCTGATAGGTCGCGACGGGGCGGCCAAGGCGCACGAGTCTGAAGCGCATCTCGTCGGCCAATGCGGTCGATCCGCCACCCATGCCGAATACGTAAATCATTCGCGCGGCGCGCAAGGCGGCGGCCGCTTCGGCTAAAGGCGCCTGACGAAGAAGCTGATGGTTATGCGCAAGCGCAGTTTGCAGTTCGTCGAATACGCGGGTGGCGATCGGCTCGGGGGCATCGGTGGGTCCACCCACTTGCAGGAAGCGCTGGCCCACCGCTGCAGCCTGCGCGAGTCGCAGCTTCAACTCCCGCACGTCGCGGCAACCCACCGCCTTGGCAAAACGGGTCACGGTGGCGACGCTCACCTCTGCCTGCTGGGCGAGCGCGCCAATGCTGGCGCGCGAGGCGCCAGTCAGATCATCGAGAATCAGTGCCGCAACCTTGCGTTCGGCCGAACGCAGTTCCGGCGCGCACTCGGCAATGCGCGCGACGATATCGAAAGCCAGCGGTTCGGCGGTTGAATTCATTGCAGACTGTGGGGTGTCCCGCGAAGGCTTACAAAGAGCCTCCGGCAAGTTTTGGTACTAAATAACATTTCTTCAACCATCGTACTTTCGGTAACATAGTAAAGTCAACTTTGATTCAATTTAACTGGACGATGGAGCAGGGAGACATGAAAGTTACAAACTATCATGGCGCGACGATTGATCCTTATAGCAAGGGCTTGGGCATGGTTCCGGGCACCAGTATCCAACTCACGGATGCCACGCGCCTCGAGTGGAACCTGCTGAACGAAGACGTGAGCCTGCCCGCCGCTGTGCTGTACTCGGATCGGGTGGAACACAATCTGAAGTGGATGCAGGCGTTCGTCGCGGAATACGGCGTCAAGCTCGCGCCGCACGGCAAAACCACCATGGCGCCGCAGCTGTTTCGCCGTCAGCTCGAAACCGGCGCATGGGGCATCACGCTCGCCACCGCGCATCAGGTGCGCGCGGCGTATCACGGCGGCGTATCGAGAATTCTGATGGCCAACCAGCTGGTTGGCCGCCGCAACATGATGATGGTCGCCGAGTTGCTGAGCGATCCTGATTTCGAATTCTTCTGCCTCGTCGATTCCGCCGAAGGCGTCGAGCAACTGGGTCAGTTTTTCACTTCGGTACGCAAGCCGCTGCAAGTATTGCTCGAACTCGGCGTGCCCGGCGGCCGCACCGGCGTGCGCGACGAAGCGCAGCGCAACGCAGTGCTCGAGGCAATCGCACGCTATCCGAATGTGTTGAAGCTGGCGGGCGTCGAGTTGTATGAAGGCGTGCTAAAGGAAGAGCACGAAGTGCGCGAGTTCCTGCAAAGCGCCGTCGCTGTGACGCGCGCGCTTGTCGAGGAGGGACGTTTTGCTCGCACGCCCGCCGTTTTGTCAGGCGCCGGCTCGGCATGGTACGACGTGGTCGCGGAAGAATTCGTGAAGGCCTCGGAGACCGGCAAGGTCGAAGTCGTGCTGCGGCCCGGCTGCTATCTGACGCATGACGTCGGCATCTACCGCAAAGCGCAAACAGACGTCTTCGCGCGCAATCCGGTCGCGAAGAAAATGGGCGAAGGCTTGTTGCCGGCGCTGCAACTATGGGCGTACGTGCAGTCGATTCCGGAGCCGGATCGCGCGATCATCGGCCTCGGCAAACGCGATTCCGCTTTCGATGCGGGCATGCCTGAACCGTCGCGCCACTATCGTCCGGGCACCGAAGCGCCGCGCGATATCGCGGCGAGCGAAGGCTGGGAGATTTTCGGCCTGATGGATCAGCACGCGTATCTGCGGATTCCCGCCGGCACCGATCTGAAAGTGGGCGACATGATCGCGTTCGACATCTCGCACCCATGTCTGACGTTCGACAAGTGGCGTCAGGTGCTGGTGGTCGATCCGTCCTACCGCGTCACGGAAGTGATCGAAACGTTCTTCTGATCTTGATGCAAACGGCGCGCTTCACGGTGAAGTGGCGCGCCATTCGTGACGCTCATGAGGTTCATGACCTCGATTCAGGTCGTGCCGTTCACGGAGGCTGCGGCGCTGAATCGGCTGCGCTTTCGTGTCTGAGGTCTAACCTGCCGGGACAGCGCCAGCCGTGCCAGCCGTGCCAGCCGTGCCAGCCGCGTCGGGCGCGTCGGGCGCTTGCGGCGAAGCGGCAGAGGCCGCGCCTGCAGCATTAGCCGTCGCCGCAACATCGCCGATCCGCGCTTCCAGCATCTTCAAAGCCCCCGACAGCGCACCCAGCGCATCGTCCGGCAATGCCGCCATCGTGTCGTGCAAAAACGCGTTGCGGCGCGGCAGGCTGGCTTCAGTCACCGACCGCCCCACTTCGGTCAAACGCACATTGGTCACTCGGTTATCGCGCGTATCCATGCTGCGAGCAATCCAGCCTAAACCCTCGAGCGTTTTCAACTGCCGCGTAAGCGCGCCCGGATCGACGCGCAAGCGCTCGACCAGCCGCTTCTGCGACGACTCGCCAGCCTGCTCGTGCAGCGCGAGCAGAATGCGCCAGCGCGGCAACGGCTGGCCAACGTGGGCCTCGAACGCCGACATGAACGCCCGATAAGTGCGGCCGAATTGCTGCATGACGGCGACGCGGTCCTGTTCTTCCATGATCTGTCAGTAAAACGATAAGGCTAAAAAAATCAATCCGCGTGAATCACCGGCTCGAGCTTGCGCTGGAGCTTGATCGGCGGCACACGGCGGCTTTGCCACACGGACACCACGGCGATGATCGCCGCCAGCGCGAGACCCAGATGAATCGCGGCGACGAGCGCCTCGCGCGCGCTCTCGAGCAGCATCGCACCGTTGTGGCCTGCATGCGTCAGCTGGCCAAGCAAGGTGGTTTGCGCGTCGCGATTGATCAGGATTTGCGGGTCGCCGAGATCGGAGAACCACTGCGACGCGTGATCGTTCTCCAGCGCGCGGCGCACGCCGCTCGCGTACATATGGCTAATCAGGGTGCCGGTCAGCGCCGTGCCGATCATCCCGCCGATCATCCGCAGCGACTGCAGCAACGCGGTGGCAATGCCAAGATGTTCGCGGCCGGCTGTCTGCTGCGCGAAGATCGTCAGATTCGGCATCACGAAACCGAGACCGAGGCCACCGAGCACCATGAACGACATCAGCAGCCATTGCGGCATGGAACGCGTCGCGACGACCACGCCGAGACAGGCCAGCGCCACCAGCGCGAAGCCGATGTACAGCATCAGATTCGGATTGCGCACACGCGAGACGATACGGCCGTTGGCAATACTGCCGATCGTGATGAACACGACGAGCGGCGTAATGACGAGCCCCGCTTCTTTCGGCGACATCCCGAAGCCGCCCTGGAACAGCAACGGCGCATAGAACAGCAACGAGAACATCGTGAAGCCGCCCAGCACGGCAAGCGTGAAGAGCGCCGCCAGACTGCGATTACGAAACATATCCACCGGCAGAATCGCCGTCGAGCAACGCTTTTCCCACTGCCACAACCCGTATGCCGAGGCGACGCTCAGTGCGAGCAGCGCGAAGGCGCTCAAGGTGATGCCGTGCTTCGGCAGCATCTCGACGAACAGTTGCAGCGAGCCGAGCGCTACCGCGATTAGCAGCGCACCCGGCCAATCGAGCCGCATCTTGCCCTCGTGCTCGACGTGCCGCAGATGCGGCAGGAAGCGCCAGACGAAAAACAGCGACAACAAGCCGACCGGCAGATTCACATAAAACACCGAGCGCCAGCCATAGTACTGCGTGAGAAAGCCGCCGAGCGACGGCCCCACCGCGTTCGCAATCCCGAACGCCGAACTCATCATTACCTGCCAGCGCAGTCGCACAACTGAGTCGGGGAAAAGATCAGGAATGCACGCGAAGGCGGTGCCGACCAGCATGCCGCCGCCGATGCCCTGCAAGCCGCGCGCGAGCACGAGGAACAGCATGTTGTTGGCGGCGCCGCATAACACCGAAGCCCCCGTGAACACGACGATCGATGCGATCACGAATGGCTTGCGCCCGTAGTAATCGCCGAGCCGGCCAAAGATCGGCACGGTAATCACCGAGGTCAGCAGATACGACGTGGCGACCCACGCGTAAAGCTCGAACCCCTTCAGTTCCGAAACGATAGTGGGCAATGCGGTACCGACCACCGTTTGGTCGAGGGCCACCAGCATCGTGACGAAGGAGATGCCGAGCATCGCCAGTAGCGATTCGCGGAAAGGTAAAACTTGCCCACTCGAGTGGTGGGCCGCGGTATGGACAGCCATTTTTGATAGCGCAACAGTTGACCAGTCAAACGATTGGGAATCATAGCACGCAGTGAGGCTCTAAGCTGGAACCCGCCGGTACGGTTCACTGCGCCGGCAATCGACTGAAGAATGGACCACACCTGACGCCAGGGAGGCACATGGAGCCGAGTTCGCTCGCAGCACAATCATTATCGGACGACGACGTGAGCGCGCTGCGACGCGCGAAACACGAACTGGAGAGCCCCGCGCTGGCGATGAAACTGGCCAGCATAGTCGGCGCGCCGCTCGAGAAGCTGCTCTCGCGCATGCCGGCTTTTGCTAACGAAAAGGTCACGGATGCGACGGAGCTGGCGTTGCGCAAGTGCCTCTCGATTGCGCTGCGCACGCTTGGACGGCAGGCCGGCGCCTCCCCCCTGATCGTGCCCGACAAGCCGAGCAACCTGCTGCACAAGTTCGCTGTGGCGACCACCGGCGCGGCCGGCGGTGCATTTGGTCTGTTCGCGCTGCCCGTCGAGCTGCCGGTCACGACCACGCTGATGTTTCGCTCGATCTGCGACATCGCGCGCAGCGAGGGCGAGGATCTGACGTCGATCGACACGCAGTTGCAATGCCTGACGGTGCTCGGCATGGGCGGCACTTCGAAAGCCCAGGACGACGCCGACTTCGGCTACTTCATCATGCGCGGCGCGCTGGCGCAGGCGGTGTCGAAGGCTTCATCCGAAATCGCGACCAAAGGCTTCACCGCGCATGGCTCCGCGGCCTTGCTGCGCCTGCTCAACACGATTGCCGCGCGCTTTTCGGTGCAGGTGAGCGAGCAGATCGCCGCCAAGTCGATTCCGGCGATTGGCGCGGTGCTCGGCGCGATGGTCAATACAGTGTTCATCGATCATTTCCAGCAGGTCGCGCACGGCCACTTCACCGTGCGGCGGCTGGAACGGAAATACGGCCAGGAAACGGTCGAGGCCGCCTATCAGGCGATGGACGTCACGCTGGATGGCTGAGCAGCCGTGCCGCGCGCGCTCGTTGCACTCGTCACGCGCCGCACGAATGCCGCGGCGCGATCGAGCGCGCGACCGCCTTCGGGGATGAACGGTGTGAACAATGGCCAGACGTGCGGCATGTTCTTCCACACTTCGAATTCGCAGTCGACGCCCGCCGCGCGCGCCTTGTCGGCAACGCGTTGCGAATCGTCGAGCAATACCTCGGTGCTGCCTGCCATGATGAAGAGCGGCGGCAAGCCGTGCAGATCGGCATAGACCGGCGAAGCGTAGGGGTGCGTCGCGGGCGTTTCGCCGAGATAAATCCTCGCTGCCGGCCCAATAGCGGGACCGCTGAACATGGGATCGAGTCCGTCGTTGGTACGGATGGTGGCGCCTGTCGCGGCCAGATCGGTCCACGGCGAGAACAGCAGGCAGCCCGCGGGCAACGGATCGCCGGCGTCGCGCAAGGCGACCAGCGCAGCGAGCGCAAGGCCACCGCCCGCTGAATCGCCCGCGATCACGATCGACTCTGGCGGCGTGCCATTCGCGACCAGTTGACGGTAGGCCGCGGCCGCGTCGTCGAGTGCGGCCGGAAAACGGTGCTCCGGTGCGAGCCGGTAATCGAGGGAAAAGACCGGTGCATTCGCACGTGTGGCCAAACCGAATACGACAGAACGATGTGTGCGCGGCGAACAGAAGTAGTAGCCGCCGCCATGGCAATACAGCACGGTAGAGCTGCTCGCGAAGCTCGATGCGCCATCGGCGCGCTCGATCCACTCACCCTGCATCGGCCGATCGCCCGGTCCGTACAATTCGCGCAGACGCCAGCCGCCTGGCACGCGCGGCGACCATGCACGTTTGGCCGTCAGCGCACGCGCTCTCTCGACATCGACGCCCGGCTTCAGGGTTTGCGGTCGAAACTGCCTGCGCAGATACCAGCACGCGAATGCACTTTGCCAGCTCATTGGGACGCGCTCCCTGGATAGTGTCCCGTCATGGTACGTGGGTTCGCCGCTGCGCCGGTGGACGACGGCTTCTAATCCTGAAAAAGCGCCCGCGCCACCGGGCACCGCTTTCCTCTTGCTTAGTTCGCCGGCAAAACCTGCCCGCGAATCTCGCCCGTTGGATTCTGCGCGGTATAGACATTGAAGTACCACTGCCCCGCCATGAGGTCCGTCACCTGCTGTTCGGTGAGCGCCGCCGATCCTTTGATCGGACTCGCGAGCGCGTCCTTCCCGATCGGCACCTGGATCCTGGCGTTCTGCCCGACCGGCGCGGGACCGTGGAAATGTGCGGCGGTTGCCGGGCCACTCAGCCCTTCATAGGTGATCGTCCATTGCAGGGCCTTGGTCGACGTATCGAACGTGGCGTTCAGCATGCCGTGCCCGTGACTCACGCGCGGCGGCACTTCGCTCGACGGTTCGAGATCGGCCTTCAACGCCACCCTATCCGCAAAGGCGACGCCCGACGCCAATGCCCACAGCACCACAGCGAATTTCAGTTTTCGAAGCGCGGTCATGGTCTTCTCCGGACTTTGATGCACCGCCGCACCGACATTTCGGCCACGTGCGAAGCAAGCACATACTAGTGCAAATCCTTCGAACCTGTTTGCGTCAGGGGCCATATGACAAGGGGGTCTTCGCCAGGCAGCACTCGTCGGTAGAATTCACCGTCGACTATTCTCGAAACAGCGCGGGGGCGATGCTTTCATCGAATTTTGCAAACAGTTAATTTCAAATTTTGTAATGAATCTTTTGCGCCATCCCGGTTATGCTTCGGCCTGCGAGAAGTGACTCCTTCATCGAGGGATGTCTCCAAATCTTTAACGCGGCTTCGGCCGCGTTTTTTTTCGCCCGCCCAATTCGCCGCGCAGACTCACTTTTTCGCGCGCGCCAATGCGATCGCTCAGCCGAGGCGCTGCGGCCCCACCTCGCCGACGTGCGAAGCAGCGTCATGCGAGCAATGCGGCCTGCTCCTCAATTCCATCCAGCATCGCATTACACTTGCGCGCCAACGCCAAGCCGTCGCTGCGCAAGCGTTCCGGCGTCTTGACGGTGATGTCCCGGCGGTAATCTTCCAACGCGCTGAGCAGTGGCGGATACTGCAATACGCTCACCGCCCCTGCCACGCGATGGTGCCATTCGCGCAGACGCTCGACCTCAATGCGCTCGAGTAGCGGCGACAATGCCTGCACGTCTTCGCGCACAGAAGAAACGAACGAATCGAGCAATGCCTTCACGGTCGATTCGCTCCCCCACAACCGCGTCATGTGATCCAGGTCGACCGGAACGAATGGCTCGGGGCCGCCGCCCGCATTCGGCCCGGCAATCGGCGGCGCGCTGACAGTGTCTGCGGGTACGGCTTGCCATGCGCTGTCAGTGCCAAACCAGCGGCTCAGATAGTCGCGCAGCGTGGCAAGCCGCGTCGGCTTGACAAGGCAGTCATCCATGCCCGCGTCACGACATAGCTTCAGGTCTTCCGGCGCGGTGTTCGCGGTAATCCCCAGGATCGGCAGATGGTGCGCGCCATTCTGTTCCCGCTCCCGGATACGCCGCGCCAGCTCGTAGCCGGACAGGTTCGGCATGTGGCAGTCCGTGATCAGGCATCCGTAGCTGGTTTGTTCGAGCGCGGCCAGTGCCTCCACGCCGTCGTTCGCCACGTCGCAGGCAAAACCGAGCAAGGCCAGTTGATGACGGATCAGCTCCTGATTGACCGGATGGTCTTCCGCAACCAGAATCAGCCGTCCGCTGGCAATTGCCCGTTCGCGGTCCGGCGGCACATTGGCGCCTTCAGTCATGCGCGGCATGCCGGCTGCACGCGGCGCCACCGAAGGCAGCCCCGTCATCGCCGCAGCGCACGCCGCGCCGAGGCCACGCCACGAGATGGGATTGATACTGACGCGCACCTTGTTCTCGAGGATGCGGTAGCCGGTCGGCTTCGGCTTCTCGGTCAGGCAGATGATCCGCGAACCGGGCTCGGCGCTCGCTGGCAGCGCCACATCTTCAGTCACGAAAATCATATCTACGCCCGCCAGGGCGGCTGGATCGCCAAGTTCGGCTGCATCAGGCGACACGTGGCGCAACTCGAGCCCGAGAGCCTGACCGAAATGCATCAGCGCCTGCGCGACCCGTGCGTCACCCGTCGCCACGACGCCGCGCCTCCCACGCAAGCCGCTCACGGAATAGCGCTGCGATTCCACAGGCATGGTGAGGCGCACGGTCATACGCGTACCGACCCCAGGTTCGCTACGCAATTCGAGGGTGCCGTTCATCAGATCGATCAGCTTGCGGCAGATCGTCAGGCCAAGACCGGTACCGCCGAAGCGGCGAGTGGTAGACGTCTCCGCCTGCACGAACGGCTCGAACAGCCGCGCCTGCACCTCCGGTGCGATGCCGATGCCGGTGTCCTCGACCATCATCTCGAGCGTCTGAGCGTTGCCGGTCTGATCGACGACCGCAACCTGCACGTCGACCTCGCCCTCCGGCGTGAACTTGATGGCATTGCCGAGCAAATTGAAGAGAATTTGCCGCACTCGCACGCTGTCGCCACGTAGCGTAGCCGCAACTTCGGGCGCGATGTCCACGCGTACTTTCAACCCCTTTTCGTGGGCACGACCCGCGAGCAAACCGACGGCGTTGTCGACCAGCTCGCGCATGTCGATGGGTTCGGCTTCGATAGTCAGCCGTCCCGCTTCGATCTTCGAATAGTCGAGCAGATCGTCCAGGATCTGGAGCAATGCACCCGCCGACTCGTGGATCATGCTCAGCATTTCCGCTTGATCCGCATTGAGCGGGCTCCGCTCCAGCACTTCGACGAGGCCGAGCACGCCGTTCATCGGCGTACGGATTTCGTGGCTCATCATCGCGACGAAGTCATCTTTTGCGCGCGAGGCGGCTTCGGCCGCGTCGCGCGCTCGCGCGAGCTCCTCGGACCTGGCGTGCTCAACGCTCGCGTCCACCCAATAGCCGCTCCACACAACGCTGCCATCCTTCTCGCGGCGCGGCACCAGTTCCGCGCGCGCCCACCTGAGTTCACACTCGGCTTCGAAACGAAACTCCATATTCACCGGAGCTTCGCAACCAGCCGATCGTTCCAGCTCGGCCAGCACGAAGGGTCGGTCTTCTTCGCATACGCGTCCAAAATCGATTTCTTCGCGGCTCATCGACGAGCTACGGCCGCCACCCAGCAGATGTCGAGTGTCGCCGCCGATATACGGAAACGAATACGCGCCTTCCGCGGTGCGGCGCAGTTGAAATACGACGGCCGGCAATGAGCGCGTGACGTCGAAAAGGCGCAGCTCGGTTTCGCGAGCGAGCATTTCAGCACGCCGGATATCGGTAATGTCGACCATCGTTCCGAGCACACAGCTCGGCGTGCCGTCGCTGCTGTGACAGATCCGCGTCCAGAACAGGCCGTGCCGCAGGTCGCCTGTGCCGCGTTCAAACTGAAGTTCCGCCTGTGCTGGCTCGCCGTCTATCAGCATCTTGCGTGTGAGTTCTTCCAGAACGCGGCTGTTGGCTTCGCCCCACGCCTCTACGTCCGCGGCCGTGCGCCCGATCACGGCTTCGCGGCGCAAACCACACGCTTCTTCATACGCCCGGTTAATCGCGATGTAGCGCCCATCCAGATCCTTGGCGACGAGCGGATAGGGAACCATCTCCATCATGGTTTCCTGAAAGTTCAGCTGTTGCGCCAGTTCGCGTTCAGTCTGCTTGCGCAATCTGACTTCACGTTGCAGCAGCAGATAAGCGCGCAGCGTGACCAGCAATACGATACCGATGACGATGAGCAACGGCAGAAGACGCACCGCGGTAACGCTCCATGTTCCCGACTCTCCTGCACCGCCGGTCACCCACTTTTGCCGGATGCGCTGCTTCTCGGCCGGCGGCATGGCCAGCAACGCACGGTCGATCAAACCGGCGAGCGGGCTCAGATCAGAGCGCACCGCAAAGCCGAGCGCGTCGGATTCGCCGACCGTACCGAGGATCTTGAGCACACCGGCGTAACGTTGCTTGAGGACGATATCAACGGCGGCTACGTTGCCAACCAGTACGTCTGCCTGGCCGTTCTCGACCATCTTGAGGGCGTCGTCCAGACTGGGCGCGACGGTGATGTTGGCCGCCGGAATACTGTCGATCGCGAGCGGAATCGAGCCGGCGATATGCGACGAGACCACAATCCGCCGCGAGGCGAAATCGTTGAGCGCGCGCGCGGCCGGTTCGTCTTCACGCCCGACGATCACTAGCGGATAGCTTTCGTATGCACGGGTGTGCAGCGCGTTCTTCAGACGTGGATCGTTACTGGAAGAGGTGGCCAGAATCGCCAGATCGCCGTGCTGAAACGCTTCGATGGTCGCGGGCCAGTCGGCCGTGTGGGCACGGTTGAACACGATACCCAACGCACGGCTCAGATAGTCCAGATATTCGGCGGCAATGCCGGCGGGATGGCCGGACTCGTCGACAAAACTGAAAGGCGGCCAGCCGCTATCGAAACCCACCTGCAACGGCGGCAGCGAACGTAGCCAGGCTTGCTCCTGCGGCGTCAGCACGAGGCGCCGTGCAGTGGACGCCGCCTGTGCATCGAAGCTGCCGGATAGCCAGCGCACGCGGATCGCCGTGTCGTCGGCCGGATTCATTGACGCGAGCGCGCGATCGAGCTGGTTACGCAACGCCACTCGGCTGCGCGGCACGGCAAAGCGCAAGTCAGCGAGTCTGCCGCTTTCCTCGAAGGCGACGCGCAGTCCGCGGAACTCCTCAGTGTTCAGCGCGTACTGAACGGCGGGAGTAAAGCCGAGATAGGCGTCGGCATCGCCCTGCAGGACTGCCTGGAGCGCCGCGTGCGTACTGGCGAAGGTTTGAAGCTGGGCGCGTGGGAAGCGCTCGCGCAACGAGCGTTCCAGCGCAAACCCTTTCTCTACCGCGAGGCGCGCGCCGGCAAGCTCAGCAGCGCTCGCGTACCCGTCACCGTCGCGGCGCACCGCCACCGCTGCGGACGCCCGAAAGTACGGCGCGGTGAAGCTGAAGCAGCGTTCCCGCTCGGGCGTGCGAGCGAGGCTCATGACCAGATCGACGTTGCCGGCGCAGGCCGCGGCCAGCAGTTGCGGCATGTCAGGAAACACTTTCGGCTCGATCACGACGTTCGGCCCAACCAGTGCGCGCAGATAGTCGGCACTCAAGCCGGTTAGCTGACCGTCCTGAAGCTCGTCGAAAGGCAACCACCCGCTAGCCAGAACGCCGACGGTCAACGTGGCAGGAAAGGCGCCGCCGACTGACGGATGCGATTGACCGGTGAACGGCTGGGCTACTGCCGGCTGCATCTGCATGACGACAAACACGAACATTGCAAACAGGCACTGCACTACACGTCGCAGTAGCTGCCTCATCACGACACCGCTCGGGCGTTTCATAGAGGACACCATGAAATAAGACCAGGCAGCGCTCACGCGACCTCACCCTGCCCGTGAGCGAACGACGCAGCATGCCGGCCGGACTTGCCGCACAGAAATGAAAACAGCGCACCGGCAGCGACACCGCCCAGCAATGGCGCAGCCCAGAACAGCCAAAGCTGGTCGAGCGCCCAGTCGCCGACAAACAACGCCTGACCGGTAGAACGCGCAGGATTGATCGAGCCGTTGGTAACCGGAATCGACACCATGTACGCGATCATCAGACACGCGCCGGTGACCAGAGGCGCGAACGGCCTCAACCTTCGCCGGCAAGCCGCCATCAGACTCACCATGACGAAAGCGAACGACAGTGCAAGCTCGACGACGAGCGCGGAATGAAGTTGATAGTCGGCCGGAGAATGGTCGCCGAAACCGTTCGCCGCGAATTCGCTCGCGGCCAGTTCGAAGCCGGGGCGGCCGCTCGCGACATAAGCGAGCAGTGCAGCGGCTGCGATGGCCCCGAGAATCTGGGCGGCAATATAGGGCAGCAGATCCCGAACCGGGAAACGGTGCGCGACCGTGAAGCCTATCGTGACTGCCGGATTGAAGTGCGCGCCGGAGACGGTGCCGAATGCGTAGCTCGCCGTGACGAGCGCGAGACCGAACGCAATGGACACCTCGAGCACGCCGTAGCCTTGCTGGACCGCGCCGGTATTCAATACGATGCTGCCGCAGCCGATGAACACCACCCAGGCCGTCCCGACCCCCTCGACCAATAACCGCTTGCCTAGCGCTATCATCCCGCCTCCCAGTGTTTGTGCAAATGGCAGACGGCGCCGCACGCGAGCCGCTAACAATCCGCCTGAATGTTCCAGGCTCGGCAGTGCACTGCATGGCGAAATGACTGCTTTCGTCAAGCGGGCGTTGGAAGTCGAGCCTCAGCTAATTCAGAACTATGAAGCGGCAACGTCACCCAACCAATCAGAAGACTCCTAAAGTCCTAGGAACAATCGAATGGTCGGGATCAGTTCTCTCACACTACTGTCAGGCCAACCCTATCTGTCTCGCATAGTCGATGAGGTCGTTTTCTGTCTCGAGACCGAGCTTGCGCATCGCGCTCCGCTTCTGCGTGCTGATGGTCTTGCCGCTGCGCTGCAGACGTGCAGCAATTTCGTGGACTGCCAGACCCTGCACATACAGCTGGAAGACCTCCCATTCGCGTGCGCTCAGCACGCCCGCGCGCGGTTGCGGTGGCGCGTCGGATGTGTCTATCGCGACGCGTACCTGATCCGATAGGTAAACACGGCCGCTCACCGCCGCCTCGATCGCGTCGATCAACGACGTGGCAGTGTCGCGTTTGTCCACAATTCCGGCCACGCCGAGGTGCAACAATCCAGAAAGCATGTGCGCGTGGCAAATCATCGTCAGCACAACGACGCAGGGATGCGGCCGGGCCCGGAACAGGCGACGCAGGAACGACACGACGTTGCTGGCACCGTCAATGCCCGGCATGCCAATATCCGACACGACGACGTCGCACGCGTAGGTGTCGAGCAACTCGGCCAGCGCCCGGGTATCAGGTGCCTCGCCGACTATCTCGATATGGGGTGCCGTCCGCAGCAGGCGCATCACGCCAACACGAACGCAATCGTGATCGTCGGCCACAATGACGCGGATCTTTTGTGTCATTTTGTATTGTCTTATCGACTGGCACTCCCTGCACGCGACGTGCCTCCCCGGGATGGGCCAAGTACATCTTATGTTCGCCATGCCACCGGACCGGCATGACGTCTCGTCGGCTTAGCGCCGGTTTGGCACGCAATCTTCAGAGATCACGCCGTGCTCGACGGCGAAGCGGAACAACTCCGCGTCGCTGTGCAAGCCGAGCTTGCGCATCGCCGTACATTTCTGGGCACTGATTGTCTTGACACTACGCCCAAGACGAGCGGCGATCTCCGTTACACCAAGCCCGGAAGCGTATTGCTTGAACACCTCCAGTTCGCGGCGCGACAACATTTCCCGGACAAAATCGAGCCGCTGCGCGACGGTTGCGTCGGCAATCAGCAATCGCACCGCCGGCCCGAGATAGCACTCACGAGCCAGCGCCGTGACGACCGCCACATGAATCAGATCGATCCGGTCGCGTTTGCTGATCAACCCATCGACACCGAGCGCGATGACCCTTTTCAGCGCGGTAGCTTCGGTTTCCATGGTGAGTACGACAAGTGCGACATCGGGATAGCGGGCCTTGAACTGCCTGACGGCTTCCAGTCCGTCGCCGTAGAAGCCGCCGGGCATGTAGAGGTCCATGAGAACGAGGTCGCATGGAATACGATCCACTTCCTTGAAGAGTTCCGTGGCGTCGGCAGCACGGCCGACGATTTGCATATTCGGATAACCCGCCATCAGATTCTCGATCGCCAACAAAACCAGTGGATGATCGTCTGCGATGATGGTTCGAACAGGTGAGCTTGAGTCGGCGTTGTCGTTCATCGTTTTGTTCTCCCCCGTACCTGAATTACCTGTCGCTCTCTCCGGAGCAACTGGCCCTGTCGCGATCATTAAACACATTTCTGGAGATAGAAATAAGATCGCTCTGAAATGGCTCGATGAACCTCTCATCCAATTTGATTAGCTATACGATTTAACTTTCATAAACTCCATGCGCACGGATATAAGCAAACAGACCGGGATCGTTGGTGACGCCGAGTTTAGCCATCGCTTCGCGTTTTTGGCGGCTGACGGTTCGGCGATGACATCCGAGCGCTACCGCGATCTCGGAGATCGATTGACCACGCACAACCATTCTTATCACTTCCGCCTGCCTGCGGGACAAACGTGAAACCGGCGGCGGATCGCTCGCTTCGTCCCGGGGCCGGGCAAGCGCTTCGATGATAGAACGGCCGACGTAAACCTCGCCCCTGCCGCTCGCCTCGATCGCTTGCCAAAGCTCGTCCGTTGTTTCCATTTTGCTGAGCGCACTGACTACCACATCCGACACGATGGCGCGCAGAATCGCGGCGTTCGTCAGAGCTGTCATTACGACGATGCGCAACGATGGCCATGCACATCGGATTCGCCTGACAAGATCCAGGCCGTCTTCAACCGCGCCAGACGCCTCCGGCATCGTCAGGTCGGTGACGAGCACGTCGCAAGGCGTGCTCTGCAAAAGTTTGATCAATGAACGAGGTGTAGCCGCTTCGCCGACAATGGTGACACCGGCACGCCTTTCCAGCGCAGCCCGAATGCCGAGCAGAACGAAAGGATGATCGTCCGCCAGAATGACTCGAAGTTGCACCATGATTTCTCTCGGTTGGTGTAGGTGTATTCGGCGAACAAGCAGGGGAAAATCCCACTCGCTTCACACTTGCCTTGACGTCCTCCCTGCTTGGGATGATGTGCCAAGGGTGGCCATAGAACCATCGCCATAACCGGGAGAAAATCGGAGCGTTCCGAAACCGGCAGACAATTTGATAGTCCGTTGCGGCGCTATCAGAGTAGGAATACGTAATTATGCGAATCGAATATACGTCAGGAACAGTGTGAGAAAGACGCAGGTGTTGCCGATCGCGAGTGCGGTGCCTGCGCGGCTCGTCCCTGCGAGCGTCGCCACGTTCGGCACGTGCGCGCCGGATGGCACCACGAACAATGCCGGCCCGGCCAGCGCCGCGGCAGTCGAAAGAAGTTCGAGCGGCAGCATGCGGCGGTCGCCCCAGCGGTCGGTCAGGAGTCCCCATGGCAGCTCGCTGACCGCAATGCCCAAACCGGGCATACCTGGCACCAACCCCAGCCCTTCGTTACCGAGGTGATAATCCGAACGCGAAAAGATGGCTGTGGTCGGAATCCCTGAGAAGGCAGCCGAAAAACTCGCGTTCGCCGCAAAGCCGACCCCCAGCACCTTCCACCGGTGGCTCGCTGCACGCTCACCCGCTACCGGCACGGCAGCAATCGAATCGTTTCCCACGACAGCCTCTGCAATGAATGAATTGGAGGTGTCCTACGGCTGGGGCAACCATCGGAAAATCCGGAAATTTAGATAACTTCCATCGGATATGCCGAATCGTTAGTCAACGCGAATTTGACCTGACGCAACTGCGCACCTTCGTCGCCGTCGCCGAATCGGGCAGCGTCTCGGCGGGCGCGGAGCGCGTGTTCCTGGCGCAGTCGTCGGTGAGCGAGCAGTTGAAGAAACTCGAAGAGCGCGCCGACCAGCCGCTCTTCGTGCGCAGCAAGCAGGGGGGGTCTGCCACGCCGGCCGGCAACCGCCTGCTTGACCACGCGCGTCGTATCGTTGCAATGAGCGAGGCGGCTTTCGAAGACCTGCAAGGCCGCTCGCTCGACGGCGAACTGCGCATCGCCATTACGGACTACTATCGTCTTCTCGATATCGCGCGCATTCTCAAGACGTTTTCGGAACAGCACCCGCGCCTGAAGCTGCACGTCACCGTACTGCCGAGTGCCGTGATCGACAGCGGCGCGGGCGACGATGCGTCGTACGACATCGGCCTCTCGTTGCGGCTCGTCACCGGGAACACGCGCTCCTCCAGCCGGCGCGCCGGAGCCGGTGCGCAAAGCACGGTGGTGCGCCGAGAGAAACTTCTATGGGTCTGCGCGGCCGATGCCAGTCCGCGGCCGGTGCGCACGGCATTGATGCGTCTCTTCAGTTGATGCGCTCGGCGTCAATGCACGCTTCGCGACTCATGAATCCCGGCAGACATGTAGAGCAGTGCATCGAGCGCATTCGACGAAGAATCCGGCACTCAAACCAGACGCGGAATAAATATTGAAGGCGCGCCGATCGACGCCTATGCTAATCAAATACACCGACGATTGGCCCCTCAAATTTTATTGACGTATCGAATAAATTCCTGCAACCTGATACGCGTCTGCCAAACACATCAAGCGTTATTAGCGCAGCCCGAAAGCCCCTTCTCATCGGCGCATTCAGGCGGCCCACTGTTTTGCAAAGCAATTGCATTGCCACGTCTCTTCAATACCGCGTCTTTTTAATAAATCCGTTTCGATTCGCTGCCCATGCAGTCGTTATAAAAGAAGAATTAACAGGCTTGTCATGCATCGTTCATCGAATCCATTAGTGAATTCGTGGGCGAACGCGTGAGAAACAAATAGCGAAAATAACCGTTCCCCCAACGAGGCTTGGCGTGCATCGTAGAACTATCGGATTTTCGATCCTGTTGGTGTTTTACGTCATGTGGCGTGGTGCGGCGCTCGCAGCCACTGACGCACCAGGCGCGATGCCCTCGGCCATGGACGAGCGCGTACGCGCCTGCACCTCGTGTCATGGCGTGCAAGGTCAAGGCCTGAACAACGATTACTTCCCGCGTATCGCGGGCAAACCGGCCGACTATCTGTTTAATCAGTTAACCTCATTTCGCGACGGCGGCCGTACTTATCCGCCAATGGGCTATCTGCTCGCCTTTCTGCCCGACGACTATCTGCGCAAGATCAGCCAGTATTTCGCCGACCTGCAACCGCCCTACCCCAATTCCGATCACACCGATGTCGCACCGGCCGTGCTCGCAGCCGGACAGCGGCTCGTCACCCAAGGCGACCCGGCGCGCAAAATTCCGGCGTGCATCGCTTGTCATGGAGCACGCATGACGGGTGCGCAACCTGGCATTCCAGGCCTGCTCGGCCTGCATGCGAGCTACATCGCCGGACAGATGGGCACGTGGCGCTCGGGCACGCGTCACGCGCTCGCTCCGGACTGTATGCATTCGATTGCCGTCAGGCTGACCGACAAGGACATCACCGCGGTATCGAGCTGGCTCGCACGCCAACCGCGCCCCGCCGATCCGCGACCTGCGCCGGCGTCCGCTGAACGGCTGCCTCTCGCATGCGGGAGCCAACCGCAATGAAGCCGACCCTCCGCCCGATCCGCCCTGTTTCGTATGCCATGACGAAGCGCCGTTGCACTGCTGTGTCGCTCGTATCAGGCTTGCTGATCGCCGGCTTGATCACCGCCGCCAGCGCCGCGCTTTCCGGCGCGCCGCGTGCGTTACCGATCGCCGAAGCAAGCGCCGCCGAAACCACGCCCACGGCCGCGACCACAAAGGCCACTGGCGACAAGGCCGACACCCGACCCGACATCGTCAAACGCGGCGAGTATCTGGCGCGGGCCGGCGACTGCGTAGCCTGCCATACCGCGCCGCGCGGCAAGCTGTTCGCCGGCGGCCTCGCCATGGAGACGCCGTTCGGCACGCTGTATTCGCCGAACATCACGCCGGATGCGCAGTACGGCATCGGTACATGGAGCGAGGAAGCGTTCTTCAAGATGATGCGCACCGGCCTCGCACCGGACGGCACCATGATCTACCCCGCGATGCCAATCGCTCAGTACACCAAGGTCACCCGTGAAGACTCGAACGCGATCTTCGCCTATCTGAAGTCCGTGACACCGGTGCGCGAGCAGAATCACAAGCACGCGCTGAGTTTCCCGTTCAACCAGCGCAAGCTGCTATACGGCTGGCGCACGCTGTATTTCCGCGAAGGCGAGTTCCAGCCGGACCCGACCAAATCGGTCGAATGGAATCGCGGCGCGTATCTGGTCGAAGGGCTCGGGCACTGCACGATGTGCCACACCAAGATCAACATGCTCGGCGGCTCGTCGCAAAGCGAGCAGTTCGCCGGCGGTCTGATTCCAGTGCAAAACTGGTACGCACCATCGCTCACCTCAGATAAGGACGGCGGTCTCGGCGACTGGAGCATCAAGGACATTGTCGATCTGCTGCAGGCCGGCATTTCCGATCGCGGCGCCGTGTACGGGCCGATGGGCGAAGTCACCTATCACAGCCTTCAGTACATGACAGAAGAAGACGTCAAGGCGATGGCCGTCTACTTGAAGACGCTGCCGAACAATCAAGGCCGCAAGTCGGGGCCGTCCGCGCCAACCAATACCAACGTGTTCGCGCTTGGCGAAAAGATCTACGCCGACAAGTGCGCCCTGTGCCACGGCGCGAACGGCGAGGGCCAGTTGCAGCATTACCCGCCGCTCGCACGTAACGAGTCGATCGAAATGGACTCCGCGGTCAATCCGATCCGCATCGTGCTGAATGGTGGCTTCCCGCCCGGCACCATGCGCAATCCCGAGCCATACGGCATGCCGCCTTTCGGGCAGGAACTGAACGACACCGATGCCGCCGCCGTCGTCACGTATATCCGCACTGCGTGGGGTAATCATGGCCAGCCGGTGACGTCCCGCGAGGTCAACGAGTTGCGCAAGGCGCCGCTGCATTGAACTGCTGCACTGGAGAATCTTTAGATGGAAGCGAACGATACCCGCAGCGCGGCCCCGCCGACGGATGAAGAAGTGGAACGCGTCGTCGCGGCCGGTCCGCATGGTGCGATTGCCGTGGCCGGTGTCGCCACGCTGATCGTCATGGCGATCTGGTTCGGCTTCTACTTTCTTGTCTTTCTGCCGCGCGGCGTCATCCACTGACTATGTCGACTGATTCCAATCACCAACCGGGCAGCGGCCACGAAGTCGCCTTACGCGCCGAGCGCCGCTGGGCGATTTTTGCCACAGCGCTGATCGTTTTGATGCTCGCCGTCATCGTGTTCTCGGGACTGCATTGGGCGATGATGCCGCCGTCGCGGGTCGAGACGATTGACCCTTCGCGCCTGCAACTGTCCGGCGAATTCGTCGAGGACAACCTCGGCAGCGCCGTCGAACCGGATGGCTCGGTGGTTGTGCGCTTCATTGCGCAGCAGTATTCGTTCACGCCGCAATGCCTGCTGGTGCCCGCCGATACGCCGATCACGATCCGCACCACCAGCGCCGATGTCGTGCACGGTTTGCTCGTCACCGACACCAACATCAACACGATGGTCGTGCCGGGCTACGTCGCCACGCTGAACACCCGCTTCGACAAACCTGCCGATCACCTGATGCCGTGTCACGAGTTCTGCGGCTTCGGCCACCAGACCATGTGGGCACACGTGAAGGTGATCGACAAAGCCGCATTCTTCGAGCAAGCCCGACAATCACGGAGGCTCAGCTGTGTTTCACGCTAAGCGACTTGTTCTCGCGCATTTCTGGCTAGCCTTCATCGCGTTTCTGATCGCGCTGCTGCTGGGCGCCTGGCAAATGCTGGTACGCAGCCCGCTGCTGCCATGGGTCGGCGACCCCGAACTCTACTATCGATCGGTGACCGCGCACGGTACGGTGATGGCTTACGTGCTGCCTACCTTGGTATCGATGGGCTTCGGCTACGCAATCGTCGAACTCGCGCTCGCGCAACGGCTGGTCGGCCTCAAATGGGCGTGGGCCGCGCTCGTGATGCTGGCAGTCGGCGCGGTGATGGCGGTGGTGCCGGTCGCGCTCGGCAGGGCCTCCGTGCTCTACACGTTTTACCCGCCGATGATCGGCAGTCCGTTCTATTATCTCGGCGTCGTGCTGGTGGTGGTCGGCTCATGGATCTGGGTCGCGCTGATGCACGTGAATCTGCGGATCTGGAAACGCGCCAATCCCGGCAAGCCCGTACCGCTCGCGATGTTCGCCAATGTGGCCGGCGCGTATCTGTGGGCATGGACTGCGGTCGGCGCGGCGCTCGAAATCCTGTTCCAGATCTTGCCGGTGGCCTTCGGCCTCACCAACACGATCGACGCGGGTCTTTCACGCATCCTGTTTTCGTGGACGCTGCATGCGATCGTCTACTTCTGGCTGATCCCGGCTTACATCGCGTACTACACACTGGTGCCGCGCGCGATCGGCGGCCGGCTCTATAGCGATTCGATGGCGCGCGTGTCGTTCATCCTGTTCCTCGTGTTCGCGATGCCGATCGGCATTCACCACCTGTTCGCCGATCCACAGGTCGGCTCAGGGTTCAAATTCCTGCATGCGGTATTTACCGGCATGGTGTCGGTGCCGACGTTGCTGACGGTGTTCACCATCTGCGCGTCCGTGGAAATCGCCGGACGGTTGCGCGGCGGCAAGGGCGCGTTCGGCTGGTTGACCGCGTTGCCGTGGCAGAACCCGATGATGCTGGTGATCGCGTTTTCGTTCGTGATGCTGGGTCTTGGCGGTGCGGGTGGCCTGATCAACATGAGTTACCAGTTGAACTCGACGGTGCACAACACGCAGTGGGTGACCGGACACTTCCATCTGATTTTCGGCGGGGCGATCGTCATCATGTACTTCGCGATCGCGTACGAACTGTGGCCGCAACTGACCGGCCGCGCGATTGCGTCGGTGAAGCTGGTGCGCACGCAACTGTGGCTGTGGTTCATCGGCATGATGGTGGTGACGCTGCCGTGGCACTACGTCGGCTTGCTCGGTGCGCCGCGCCGCATGGCCTACTACGACTACAACATGCCTGGGATGGAATCGCAGGCGTTCTGGGTGGGCATGTCGGCGGTGGGTGGACTAATTCTGGCGGTGTCCGGCGTGCTGTTCATCTACATCCTCGCGAAGTCGCAATTCGGACCGCAGGCAGAGCAGCAGAGTTTCCGTTTTGCGAGTGCGGTGCAACCGGTGGAGCGCGTGCCTGCCGCGCTCAATAGTTTCGGCTTGTGGGTGGCGTTGATGATCGGGCTGACGGTTGTCAACTACAGTGTGCCGATCGTTCAGTTGCTCAGATTGCCGCAGACGTCGGTGCCGGCAGTTGTCGTCGGAGCGCAGCGATGAGTCAGGAACGCGTCTTCAGCTTGCGCAACCCGTGGTTCACGGTGAGCCTGGGCGGTACCGTAGCGATTGCCATTGCGGCGATACTGATTGGCTTCATCTGGTTGCCTTCAGCCAATAGCGGATTCAGCGAGCGTGGCTTATGGGCGACGATTTGCAGCGCCGCGGGTGCGCCGTCGAGTTGGTACGGCGGCGCCAATATTGCCGGCCCGGCGCCGAGCGAGGTGGTGGTCTTGCCGCCTTTGCGGCGGGCGCGTGCTGACACGAATTCGATTGGCCGCGGCGCGACGATTGCGACGCAGAATTGCTCGATGTGTCATGGCGTGCTGGGCACGGTGCAGGTGACAGCGCCCGCGTTGGCCGGGCAGTATGCCGACGTGGTCTATAAAGAATTGCGCGACTATCAGAGCGGCGTGCGGCAGAACGCGGTAATGCAGCCGATTATCGCGGCTCGCAGCGATCAGGATCTGCACGATCTGGCGGCTTATTATGCTTCGCTGTCTCGCGCGCCGGCGGCCGAGGTTTTGCCCACAGGTGTTGGACCGGATGCGAATGCCGTGAGGCTTGCCATGCAGGGCGATCCGCAGCGGAATATTGCGCCCTGTGCGGCCTGTCATGGACAGCTGGATCGTAAGGGGGCGGCGCCCTGGCTTGGAGGGCAGTCGTCCATTTATCTCGCTGCGCAGATGCGGGCGTTTGCTTCCGGCGCCCGGCATAACGATATTAATGAGCAGATGCGGAATGTGGCTCGGCAGATGACCTCGGCGGAGATTGATAGCGTGGCTAAGTATTACGCTGCTATGCAGTGAGGGGTTGGGTTGCGGTGCTTGATGCGCGCACAAGGTCGTCCTGATTGAAGGATTCGCCGCCGCGTATCGCACCGTCGTTAATGCACCTATTAAAAATGATCGAAATTAGGGTAACGGCCACGGTGCACAGGCAATAAGCACCGCGAAGGCAACTCAACATCAAACTGCTACAAACTCACCCGCGTCGACCTTTCCCACCCCAACAGCAGAACCACTTCGCCAACCGCCAAAAGTAGAAACCCCGCTCCCTGTCTGAAACACAGCCACCGCCGAAGTCAACCTTCGAGCCTGCTCCTCCAGCGAACTAGCCGCAGCAGCGGCCTGCTCAACCAGCGCGGCATTCTGCTGCGTTACCTCATCCATCTGAGCGACAGCCAGGTTCACCTGATCGATCCCGGTGCTCTGCTCAAGCGCCGCAGCCGCGATTTCGCTCATGATCGAACTCACGCGCGAAATCGAATCGACAATCTCGGTCATCGTCGACCCCGAGCGCTCGACCAGCTGCGACCCCGCCTGCACTCGCGCCGTCGATGCATCGATCAACCCCTTGATCTCCTTGGCCGCCGCGGCGCTTCGCTGTGCCAACGACCGCACTTCGCTCGCCACCACCGCAAACCCACGCCCTTGCTCGCCCGCACGCGCCGCCTCGACCGCTGCGTTCAGCGCGAGAATATTGGTCTGGAAAGCAATGCCTTCGATCACGCCGACAATGTCGGCAATCCGCCGCGAGTCGTCGACGATGCCATGCATCGTGCCCACCACCTGCTCCGTCAGATCGCCGCCCTGCGCAGCCAGGCTTGACGCACCCTGCGCCAGCGAGCTCGCCTGCTTCGCGTTGTCCGCCGTCTGCTTGACCGTCGAGGTCAGCTCTTCGATGCTGGCCGCCGTTTCTTCGAGCGATGCGGCTTGCTCCTCGGTCCGTTGCGACAGATCGGCATTACCGGCCGCAATCTCGCTCACGCCCGTATCGATGGATTCCGTGCCGTGACGCACGGCGCTCACCGTCTCGATCAGCGAGTCCTGCATCTTGCGCAATGCCGCGGCGAGACGGCCCATTTCGTTATTGCTCGTCACGTCGACCTGGCGGGTCAGATCGCCATTGGCAATCCGCTGAAACTGCGCAATGGTCGCGTCGACCGGACTGACAATAGCCCGCACCATGACCGCCCGTCCGATCAAGGCGCCCAGCAGCGACAGCCCCATGCCGATCGCCACTGCAATGCAGATCGCGTAGAACAGATCCTGTGCATCCTGATAGCGCTGGGCGCCGTGATCGAGTTGCAATTGCTCGAGCGTGAGCATGGCCTTTTCGTAGGCGCTATAGAGCGACGGCAGCTTGTGCGCCTGCAGCTGTTCGAATGCCGTCTTGTCGCCGGACTTGAGCGCGGCCAGCGCCGGATCGACGCCCTCGTGCAGGAAGGTGTCGCGCTTGTCCTGCATGTCCTTGATCAGGCGCTGTTCGTCAGCATCCGTGCTCGCACGGCTCACATAATGGGCAAGGCGATCATTCGATGCTTTCTGATACTGATCAAAGCGCATGAGCACCGCGTTCGCGCCGTCCTGATCGTTCAGGTCGACCAACGATGCGTAAGTCGCCAGCGCCAGACGCAGGCGCAGCAGTTGTCCAGCGCTACCTTCGAGGTCGGCGACTGCGGGCGTGTCCACGGTGTACATCTGTTGCAGCGACGCGTTGCTCGAACGCAAAGACAACAGTCCGGCGGCGGCGCCGAACAGCAGCACCACGCCGAAGAACACGATCATCAGGGTAAGGCGGGTTCGAATCGACAGATTTTTCAGCATCAGGCTTGTCTCCGTTGGGCTGCCTGACCGAATGTTCAGAAAACTGGTCTCGGTCACGCGTGCTGCGCCCAAGCCCATATGGCCAGGTCCGCAACCTTTGATCAAAATTTAAGCGAACGCCACATAGATGGTCTACGGCGGGACTACAGAAAACTTTATGGTTGATGGCGCATACGTTTGCGATACATCAACATACGAGCGGAAGTCGGCCGCTGTTTGAGCAGGGGCATTTGCGGGACTACCCGGGTGGTCGGCAAGCGGCGGCTGGTAGAAAGTGACGAGGCGCACATCTCCGGAGCATTTCTATGTCAGAAATAGGCTCGGCCCTGCTGGTTTTCGCTTTATTGCTTGTCGGAACCGGCTTTGGCGTGTGGGTGCGCCCCTTGCTGCCAGAGGAGCACAAGGCACACGAAACCGTACAACTCATCCAGCTGGTTATCGGCATGCTGGTGACGTTTGCCGCTTTGGTGCTCGGGTTGATGACGGCGTCCGCGAAATCCAGCTTCGATACCGAATCGAATGATTTACGCACCTATGCGGCCGATCTGATCGAGTTCGACACGACCTTGCGGGAATATGGCAGCGATACCGATGAGGCTCGTAACCTGCTGCGCGTGTACACCGCAGCGGCGATTGCATCGACATGGCCGGGCGAGCCGGCTCCAGCCGGTGACTATCCGAGGAACATCGGAACCCAGGACGACTCGCAGAAACTGGAGAACGTACGGCTCGGCGATATGCTGACCGCGGTGGGCAGGCAGTTGCGGCAACTGCGAGCGCACGACCCATTACAACAGCGCGCGCTCGATGATGCCTTGACTCAATATCGGCGAACGGTGGACGCTCGATGGAAGATCATCGAGGAAGCGCACAGCTCAATTTCTATGCCTTTTTTGATGACGCTGACGTTCTGGTTGTGCGTGATTTTTCTCAGCTTCGGATTGATCGCGCCGCGCAATGCGTTGGCGTTGGTGACTATCTCCATCGGAGCAGTATCGATTGCTTCCGCTATCTATGTGATTGTCGATCTGGATACACCATTCACCGGGCCGATTGTCGTGTCCAGTTTGCCGATGAGAGACGCGCTGGAGCATCTTCGCCGGTGACGGGGTTTTTGGTGACGAGAAAAGTCGGGATGTGAACAAAAAAGCCCGCTCTCTATGGGAGGGCGGGCTTCTACCAACGAAAAACTGCTTTAGTCAGATTTAGAACGGTTATGGTTACTAAAAAGTGTTGATAGCGCGCTGGATGTGAGTGAGTGCCGGCCTTTCGGAGGTTTGTGTTTCACACAGTTGTTGGTAATGTGCCCACAACGCCCCAAATTCTCGTGGAAACCGCCTTCTGACCTGAATTTGTGGGTACGCGCTCAAGGGACGACTTTGCGTAATCATAGCGAACAGCGCTGCGGTATGGCATGGTTGGAAGCACGAGAATGCCGAGCTTCCAACCCAGCCACAGCGTGGCAAACCATCAGCGGTCAAGGGTTCGCTTCGCCGGGCTGGCGCCCGCCCTTGACTCGTCATGTGTCGTCGCACCGGTCAGGCCGGCAGAAGGACATTATCGTCGGCTTGCATGAGGTAATGCATCAAGGCTAGGTCCAACGCTACCTTTCGACTGTGTGCCTTCGGCGGGGCTTCCACTGCCTTTTGGGCGGCCTCGACGTCTCCGACCAGGATGACCTGAACCTGGGCACGAGTGAGGGCTGTGTATAACAGCGTTCGGTCCAGCAGCCTTGACCTGGTGACCGGGATGATGACGCGGCGCCACTGAGAGCCTTGGGCCTTGTGAACCGTCGCCGCGAACCCGAGCTCGACATCCTCAAGCATCTCGGACGTGAGCTCCCGGCAAACGCCATCGTCCCACTCGACCCAGGCCAGCACCCGTTCAGCGTCATCGCTGGGCTTGGTAGCGAGGGATTCGACCTCCACAACCCGACCCATTGACCCGTTCTGCAGTCCTTTGTCCCAGAGGTTGCGAGTGCAGAGAACGACATCTCCAAGGTTGAAACCACAGTACTCAGGCCTGTCGAACTCGTCGTTCCACCGAGTCACAGTTGGCCCGTCGCCGGTGAATCGCTGCTGGCAGACCTGGTTGAGTACCTTGGTCCCTGCCGGGCCGTTTCGCAGCGGCGCAAGGACCTGCGTGCCAGCGGTATCGACGGCATAAAGGTCCGCCACTCTTTCCGCGATTTGCCGGTCATCACAATGGATGAAGGCAACGGACGCCGTCTCGTCGGCAGAGATGCTCGGCCACACCCCCTCCCGCACGGCCGAAGCCACGGCGGCAATCTCCCCTCCATAGCGCTTCACGGTCTTGAGCTCGGTCGAGGGAATGCGTGGCACCCTCATGACACAGTGAAGGACGAGACCAGGCCCGACCGGCATGAGCTGGTAGGGGTCACCAACGAGAACGAGTCGTACGTGAGGAAGTAGCGCCTGGCACAGGCGGCTCATCGAGACGATGTCAACCATGCTCGCCTCATCGATGACCAACACCGTGGGACCATCGAAGGTCAGGTTGTTGACGCTCTTAAGGAAGCTGGCAATCGTGAATGCGGGCAGACCAGTGGCTTCCTGCATCCGCTTCGCTGCGCGTCCTGCAAGTGCCACCTGTAGCACTTTGGTTCCTGCGTCCTGATACAGCCGACACAACGACCTGAGCACGGTCGTCTTGCCCACGCCAGCCCCACCGGTGATGCAGGCAAACGCGTACTCGTCGGCCATCCTGATAGCATTCCGCTGCTCCGGGTTCAGCTCAATGCCGTCTTCAGCTTCGCAAGCCGTGATGATTCGCTCGACCCGATGACCAGGAAGCAGTCGCTCGATGCCGCCGGTCAAACGCTCCTGGATAGCCTTGGCTACCTGACGCTCCATAACCAGAGCGCCCAGCGGTTGCAGGCCGTGCTGCGTCTGAACGATGTGGCCGCTTTTGAGGCCCTCCGACACGGCGGTCGCGAGCAAATCTCGCCATTGAACGCCGACTGGCGGTCGTCCCAGCAGCGGGGCGACCTGCTCGACCAGGTCCGCCGACAGCATTGCCGTGTGGCCGGCGGCGAACATCCGATAGCACGCCTCCTCGCCGGCTCCCCGCAGCCGGCGAGGGTCGTCGGACTGAACGCCGAACTGCGTTTGTGCCATCAGGTCGACGGTCGACCATTTGCCGGCAAACGATAGCAGGCGATAGGGGTCTTCCTCAATGCGAGCTTGCGCTTCACCACCGAAGTACCGCAGCACCTTCCGTCCCAGTCCGATGTCGAAGCCAGCGGCCTGAAGCCACTGAAGGGTGCGGGACTCGCCGTGACAAGCCCAGGCCTCAACCAGACGCTGAGCTGCCGCAGCAGAGAGGACGTCGGCGAACGGCGACGGGTCGGCCGCGTCCAGCAATTGATACAACTGCTCGCCGAAGCGCTCCCAGAGCCGTCTGGCTTTGACTGTTCCGAGTCCCTCGAAGGCGGGGTTCTCGGCAATGAACGTGACGAGATGCTCGCCGGTCGGGCGGGCGAGATACGCGACCTCCGCATCGACCTGCTGCTCAACCAGCTCGAAGCCGTCAACCACGGACCGGCGCTCAACCAGCTGTCCTGCAACCGTCCACCATTGGCCTCGCTCGACCTTTGTTCCGCCAAGGGTAGCCCGGGTCGCCTTGACGACGACATAAGTGCACGCGTCAAGGACAGACCCAGTAGCATCGACGGGAACCCCGGTGAAGATGGCTCCGCCGAAGCCTCGAGGGTTCTGAGACCTGACCCCCGTCACACGCAGCGTGACGTTCGTAGGGTCGCTCACCGAGGAAGCCTCCCCGTTTCCGCGAGGACCTCCTGAAGCACCGCGTAACGGCCTAACATGCGCTTGAGCTCGGCATTCTCCGCCTTCAGGCTCGCGTTCTCCTGCTCCAGGCGAGAAAGGCGCTCAGCATCCTGAGCCGCGCGAGGTGACTCAGCGGCTCGGAGTCTGAGCGGCGACGCTTCCGGCTCGTCTCCCGACACAAGCTGCGGAAGCACGCCACGCTCGCGCAGGTCCGCCTCCAGGTTCTTGAGCGCATCCCGAATCCGTGGATTCTGCGCGAGCGCCGATTTCGCAAACCCACACTCTGCCGCGATTTCCGTGCGCGACAGGACGCCTCGCGTCACCATGTTCCGGAAGTCCTCGTCGGTCCTCGATGCCGCCCAGGTCGTGAACCGACGCACATTCTCCTCGGCGACCTGCTGTCCGCTTGCCATCACTTGGCTCCTTTCGAACGGTCGCGCTCCGGCTTCGGGAGCGGGGCATTCAACATGTCCATCGTGACGCCCTTGCGCTCGGCGTTAGTCGCCCACGTCAGGAACTGCTCGTTCAGGAGCTGGTTCTCTGCTTCCAGCCGTTCGGCTTTCGCTTTATAGCGGGAGACCTGCTCGAGAGCCGCACGAACCCGTTCATCCCGAGGCTCGCCTCGTTCATGTGGCAAAGTACCGCGCAACACGTCCTTCTTGAGCGAGAACGCATTCGCAATTTGAGGGTATTCCGCGAACGTAAATCGCGAGTATCGGTAGCCGGTCGCCGCCTGGACCGCATCCAGCAAGAGCTCCCACGTAAGCTTGCCTTTCCATGTGTCCAACGTTTCAAGGATTTTTGCAATGCGCTCGTCGGTTAGGTCTGGTGCCCGGTTCTTTTTCATGCAAGTACCTTTCGCCGCGTAGTCCGGACAAACCTGACAGGGTGAACATTGTCGGTTGTGATGAGCGGAGCGTTGTCCACGTCCAGACGAATCCGCGCTCCAGCGGGTACCGCCGGGTCCTCGAGAATCGACAGGAGGGCGTTGACTCGTTCGAGCGTCAGCGTCTGGTGCTTGACCCAGGTATCGGCACCGTACTCTTCTTCGCTCAAGGCTTCCTTGGCCTGCTTTAACAGGTACTCGGTCTCGCTCTTGAGCATGCGAAGGTTCGCTTCCTTCTGCGTCTCTCCCTTGATGCACTCCTGCTCCTCGCAGTTAACGCAGTCGCGGTACATCTGACACGGCTCGCTCGCGAAGTCGTGTTCGCACCAGCCGTATTGGGTCGTATGTGCCGCCGTCAGCCCCAGGCCTTTGAACTCGCCGCGCGTAACTAGGTCACGCCTGGTGAAGACCGGTTCCAATTCTGAGGTGAACCCGTCCTTCAATGCCTTACTGATGGGCGCCTGCACCTCATCCGAGGTCATATGGTCGTAGGCGCGGTTCTGCTTCACGTCCTTCCGACCGGAGAAGATGGCAATTTCGGTGCTGCTCAAGCCGCCGGTCTGCGCCAACATGTTCAGGTAATGGCGCAAGCTGTGACTTTGAAGCTCGATAGGCGAGCCGTCGTCCTCGGTGTAATGGAAGCGTTTGAAGATGGAGACTCGACCCTTGCGCGCCCCGTAGTGGTTGGTGATAGTGTCGGTGTCAACGCAACTGAACATGCAAAGGTATGTCGCCTTCTGCGAATGCATTTCGTTCATGAGCATGATGGACATGGACTCACGGCACAGCCGGTCGGAGGCGCCCGGTACGTAAGGGAAGGTCTCGGGCAGCAGGGCAACGACAGCCCGCTCGACATCCTCAAAGAGATAGCCAATACTGCGTCCGCCGAGCGGCTGCTTGGGCAGTCGCCTGTTTTTGTTTTGAGCCCAGGTGTTGGCCGGTCCGCTCGCCGTCGCATCACCCCACAGGATGAGACCGATTCCCTCCAACGTCAGGACCTTCTTGTCGCGAAGATGCACAGCCCCCTCGTGGAGGTACAGCTTCTCAGGGTTCTCCGTGTACCAGGCCGCCAACTTCTGGGCCGGTGTCGTCACCTCGATGATGTTTGCGACCGCCTTGCGTGCGATGGGCACCATTTCCGTGGGGAGCCACTTCGTGGTGTCCTCTGCCCCCTTTGACCCGGACCACCGTAGCCCCAGCTTCCCACGATATTCGCCGTCGCCCTCAACCAGGCAGTTGCGGCGAAGCCGAATCACTTCGTTGATGCGCTCCGGCGCACAGAGCAACAGGCCGGTGACGCTCGACACCATGACATCGGGAGGCTCGATGGCATCATGGAAGATGGCTCCGAGCGCACGGAGCGTGGCGGCGGAAGGCAGCTTCTCCTGCCGAGCCGTCAGGGCCTCCTGCGAGATACGAGACCCTCTTTCGTCGGGCTTTTTGAGGCCATGCGTCCAGCGTTGACGGAGGTGGATAAACCCCTTGGAGCGCATGAGCTCAGCGATAGATTGAAGTTGACCGGCGGTCCGGTAAGCCACCGCCGGCGAAACCTTCCTGCCATTTACCACCGCCCTAGCAAGTAAGACCGCGCTATCCAGCACATCTTCGTCGACAGCCGTCGGCCGCGAGCCTTTGCCTGACTCGCGCAAGGCGGCTTCAAGGCATCGAAGCGCCGCAATGCGCGGCGCCTGCGACTCTACCGGCTTCTTGTCGTGAAGGTAGACAAGCGTCGCTTTCGCAAAGTCCAGGAACGGATGCGGCAGACTCGGCTCGGGCTTGTCTTCGCGGGACGCCGCAAGGGTGCTGAACACCACCCGGTTCACCTTGTTCTGTCCTTTGAAGTATCCGAGCGTCCAGACGTTTATGTCGAACTGCCCCCGCGCACCCAGCACGTCCGAGTCCCTACAGAGGGCCACGAAGGCCTCGATGTTGGCCAGGGGCGCTAATTCGGCCCGAGGCGTAAAGTTGAGTACTGGAGTTGGGGCTTTCATGACACCGCCTCCGATTCCTGTTCGGCACGCTGCTGCCAAACCTGGGCGCAAAGCGCGATGACCTCCTTGACTGCCCGGATGGGCTCATCATTCACCGCCGCCATTCGGTCGTCCGCCGACCAGTTTTCCCGCTCAGACTCCAGGCGCTCAAGCACCTTCTCGTGCGGAGCGTCGAGCCACGGCTCGAACCGGAAGCATCCGTAGCAGGCGACCGGCTTGTTGAAGGCACAGCTTTTGCCTTGTCCCGCGCAGCTACCCACCGGGTCCTTTGAGACCCGGAAGTCAATGATACGGCTCCCGGGAGCGCCCTTGTGGGTCGTGTGCTCCTCATCCAGCACGAGCTGCCCTTTAAAAGCCTGGGCGAGCGGAGCAAGCATAGCCCCCATAGCCCGGTCGATGTTTTCAACAATCTTTGGAGAGGCTGCGACATAGACGTCAACCTGCTGGAGGTCTGCATGGCCCATCCGGTTCGCGATGATTACCTTGCTTGCACCTTCCTCGGCTAGCCGGGTGCCGAAGGTGTACCGGAATCTCTGTGCCGTCAGAGGCGTCGGCGCGAAGTCGAGCCGGGAAGTTGGCGGTGCAATTTCCGTCATAAGGGTACTGAACCACGCCGACAGTGTTTCCGGAGTGCAATGCCCGTAGAACAGGTCGTCAATGGCCCGACGTTGTTTGCGAGGTCCCCGAGGCATGACCAGGGCTTGTGGGAAGAAGGCGGAGTTGTCGTCGTATTCCTCCTCGCGCAAACCACTTATATAGTCTGCGATGAGCCGTCCCGTTTGTGGACTGATGTCAAACGCGAGGAAGCTGATTCGCGCGTGCTCCAAGCCCGTTTTGGCCTGAGGAAGGCTAAGCACTAACGTCGTGCTGTCAAAGTCACAGAGTTTGAGTGAAGCATATTGAGAGATACGACCGCCGCACGCCAAGAGTAGTCTGGTGAGCAGAAGCGTCCACAACGGTAACTCACCGCGACCATAGGCAGCGTTGACCGCCGAGTACAGCGCGGTGTATTCCTCCTCGCTCAGCGGTCCTGCGACTGGGTCACGCGTCCTGACCGCCTTGCCCTTCTCATTGCCGGGCTTCTTGCGCTCGAGCAAGTACGTGGCACACTCCGGCTCGACGCCGGGCAGACCGAGGTTCACCCACTTTTGTAGCAGACCGTTGAGGGTCCCGAGCCGCCCGATTTCGTGAGCACCCAGCTTGGCTGCGTAGTTGGAGATATGCTGCGCGCCAATGGCCCCTTCCGGGCATGTCGGCATGGCGTCTACGAAATGGGTGAACGCCCCATTCAGGTTCATGACATGCGCAGATGAGTGCCCCTTGACGAACGGAAGCAGGGCATGCTTGAGCCACGGAACGAACGCTTCGAAGCCGTTGTTGTAACGTCGAAAGTCAATGTACGCGTCCGCCGGGCCATCCGCCCACTCCCAGACGTCGTCGTTTGGGTCGAAGCTGCTCTTGCTGCGCGTGAATACACGCTTGGGCAAAGTAATAACAAGAGCGGTGGAGGAACGCAGTTCATTTGTCTGTAACATCGAGCTGTTCTTGTAGTTTCAGGGAGACTTCCCGTCCTTTACGGCTCGCGTGACGACGGGTATAGGTTGCAGCGGACTTCGAGTTATCGGTCCACCCTTGCTGTTCATTCCGGGCTTTCTCTTCGACGGCATCCGTCAGCCCCAGCAGTTCAGCCTGCTCGGAGAAGCGTTCATTCCAGGTGTGGCGCATCACATGGCTCGTCAGCGTGACGGGCAAGCCTGGGCAAGCCTCGCGAAGCTGCCGGAATATCTTGTCGACGCTACCCAATGACAACGGGTAGCCATCGTCTGTAACGATGAGCTGCGGGTGCTTGCGAGCGGCCTTGATTTTCTTTCTGTGACGCCTAATGTAGTTCCAGACGGCCCGCATAATTTCCGGCCGCACCTCCACCTCTCGGTCGTTGGTCTTGGTATTCGGCTGAATGCGACGGGGGTCTTCACTTGCATCGGCCCGCCGGATGATGCGCAGCTTGGGCAGGCTTTGATGGAGGTCTTTAAGCTGAATGCCCAGCAACTCGCCGCGACGCATGCCGGTCGCGAGCAAGAGCACAACCATCAGCCAATTCCGGTAGCGGACATAACCTTGCTGCCACGGGTTGTCGGGCGAGTCTAGGCGAACCACAGCGAGGAGCCGGTCCTGGTCCTCCTTAGAAAGTCCCTCCCGGGCACCGAGCTTGGCACGCTTGGGGACTTTGGGCACTTGAGCCAGAAATGCTTTGAGCGCGTGAGCGCTTTCAATCGCCAATTCCTTTCGCAGGGGCGCCGGCAGCGTCGCACCCACATACATCGCCAAGAACTCCAGGAAATCCGCCATGTACCGAAGTCGGGAGGCTTGGGTAGCTACGCTGACCGCCTTGGCCTGCTCGACTGCCGCTTTGCGACGCATGCGGATTCGTCGGATATCAATGACTTTTGATGTACCTGGTTCCTCTGCGTCTTCGTAGGACAGGTCATCCACTCGATACTGAGCAGCATCGGCTAATCGGTTGAGCTGAGGTATCGTCAGGAACTGACCGACCCGCAATCGTTCGAGCAAATCGATTTTGTGCTTAGCCAGCTCTCTGTATAGCAAAGCCAACACCATGCAAATGCCATGAATCGTGTTGGCGGCTCGACCGCGCTTGCGGTACTTGTTCAAGTACAGGGTCGCTTCGTGGACCGGAAGGCCTCCGGGCCTACTCAGCACAGAGTGATGCTCTCCGTTCCGGAACCTGATGCGCTTTGCGACAAATCTCGTCATCTACCCACCGTTTTTGCCAAGTAGTAGTTGAGTAAAGACGCTACTAGAACATAAAACAAAGTGTGGGTAAAGAAAAAGCCCGCGTGCTGAGGGCACGCGGGCTCTAATCAACAAAAATCTACCTTAGTAGCTTCTAGAACGGAATATCGTCGTCCATCTCATCAAACCCACCGCCGGCCGGCGCGCTCGGACGGCTCGAACCACCACCGCCGCCACCGCTACCGCCACGCGAAGCGGCGCCGCCCGCGACCGCGCGACCACCGCCACCGCCGCTACGCTCCGACGGCTCACCGCGGCTATAACCACCTTCGTCGCCACCGCCACCGCCCATCGAGCCGCCACGGCCACCCAGCATTTGCATCTGCTCGGCAACGATTTCGGTCGAGTAACGGTCGGTGCCGTCCTGAGCCTGCCACTTGCGGGTGCGGATGCGCCCTTCCAGGTACACCGACGAGCCCTTCTTCAGATATTCGGACACGATTTCAGCGAGCCGGCCGAAGAACGACACGCGGTGCCATTCGGTTGCTTCCTTCATTTCGCCGGACGCTTTGTCCTTGTACCGATCCGTCGTCGCAAGGCGGATGTTCGCCACTGCGTCGCCGCTCGGAAGATAACGGACTTCCGGATCGGCTCCGAGATTGCCGACGAGAATGACCTTGTTCACGGATGCCATGAGTTTCTCCTGTTGATTCTGTTACGGGCGGCGCGGCAACACACGATTCACGTCTCAAGCCAGCGGGCCGGAGATCGGAACTGCGCCTCAGCCCGCCGCCGGGTGAGTTCTGTCAAGAAAACGCCGGGCCGCCCCGAGTTTGCTTGATCCCCTCGGGGGGGCCTGGCGCGAGCGCCAGGGTTGGGGGCGCTCTTACGCCTTCTTGCGCGGCGGCTGTTTCATATTTGCCGCGATTATAAGCCAGCAAAACACCAGCCCAGAGCAAGTGAAAAAGACTGCGCTCTGACCGTCCACCTTGAGCAGCCAGCCGCCGACCACGCCGCCCAGAGCAAGACCGATCGACTGTGTGGTGTTGTACACGCCGGCCGCCGCACCCTTGCGGGTTCCCGGCGCCAGTTTCGACACCAGCGAAGGCTGCGACGCTTCAAGGATATTGAAGCCGAGAAAGTAGATAAAGAGGATCGCCGCCACACTCAGAATCGTATGCGGTGCGACGCCCAACAACAACTGTCCGATCAGGATAAGACCGATCGCGGACAGCAGCACGATTTTCATTTTTCCGCGTTTTTCCGCGGCGATGATCGCCGGGACCATCATCACGAACGAGAGGCCCATCACCGGCAAATACACCTTCCAGTGCGACGCGACCGGCAGGCCGCCGGCTTCGAGAATACGAGGCACGACGAGGAACAACGCGGTTTGCGTGGCGTGCAGCACAAGCACGCCGAAGTTCAGGCGCAGCAGTTCGACGTTATGCAGCACCTCGGCGAACGGCGCACGCACGTGCACCGGCTTGGGCGCATCCGGCACGACCCACAGCACCAGGCCGATCGCCAGAATCGAGAAGATGCCGACCAGCGTGAATAAGCCGCTCATGCCGACCCACTGAAACACGATCGGCGCACCGACGATCGCCACCGCGAACGAAACGCCAATACTCCCGCCGACCATCGCCATCGCCTTGGTACGATGCTCTTCGGCGGTGAGGTCGGCGATAAACGCGATCACCGCGGACGACACGGCGCCCATGCCCTGAATTACCCGGCCGACGATGATCCACGTCATGTCGTGCGCGCCCGCCGCGACGAAGCTGCCGAGCGCGAAGATCAACAACCCGGTCGCAATGACCGGTTTGCGGCCGACCTTGTCGGAGACCCAGCCGTAGAAGATGTACAGCATCGACTGCGTCACGCCGTACGCACCGAGCGCGATACCCACCAGCAGCACGTTGTCGCCGCCGGGAATGGTCTTCGCGTAGATCGAGAACACCGGCATGATCATGAAGAGACCGAGCATGCGCAGCGCGAAGATGGCGGCAAGCGACACGGTCGCGCGCATTTCAGGCGCGCTCATGCGTGAGGATGTAGCGGACGGATTGGACATCGGGAGCGTTCTTTGAATGAGCGGGGCGGCCTACCGCTGGGCGGCACACCGCGGGCGGGCCTTCCCCGCAGGACGGCCACCACCAGGCGGCTTACCACGGGACAGCCGGACGGCGGCAAGCTGCAGCGCGGCATTCGGGCCGGCGGCCTTGCTACACGCCCGTCCGGAGCCTCGCGGCGCCTTGTACTCGCGGAAAGTGGCCCCAGTTAGACCTCTTTCCTGCGGCGCTGGACCCCTGCCTTACAGCTTGCCTTGCACCTTCTTCGGGCTGTCAGGAAGCCGTAACGGCGGTCTTGAAAAGTCGTTATAGTAGCAGGTTTAGCCTCCGCCTCTTTCCGCCAGGTCACGGGCCAAGTCTTGGAATAACGCGTGGAACAAATCCGTATCCGTGGGGCTCGCACCCACAACCTGAAGAACGTCAATCTCGACCTCCCACGTCACAAGCTCGTCGTGATTACGGGCCTATCCGGCTCGGGTAAATCGTCGCTCGCGTTCGACACGCTTTACGCGGAAGGACAGCGCCGCTACGTCGAAAGTCTCTCCGCTTACGCCCGCCAGTTCCTGCAATTGATGGAAAAGCCGGACGTCGATCTGATCGAAGGCCTGTCGCCGGCGATCTCGATCGAACAGAAAGCGACTTCGCACAATCCGCGTTCCACGGTCGGCACCGTCACCGAAATTCACGACTATCTGCGGCTGCTGTTCGCACGGGTCGGCACGCCGTACTGTCCGGACCACGAAATTCCGCTGGAGGCGCAAAGCGTCTCGCAGATGGTCGACGCGGCGCTCGCCCTGCCGGAAGAGACCAAGCTGATGATCCTCGCGCCAGTGGTGGCGAACCGCAAAGGCGAGCACGTCGAGCTGTTCGAAGAGATGCAGGCGCAGGGCTTCATCCGTTTTCGCGTCCGTTCGGGCGGAGGCACGGCCAACGAAGGCGTCGCGAAGATCTATGAAGTCGACTCGCTGCCGAAGCTCAAGAAAAACGACAAGCACACGATCGACGTGGTCGTCGACCGGTTGAAAGTGCGCGGCGATATGAAGCAGCGCCTCGCCGAATCGTTCGAAACGGCACTGCGTCTCGCCGACGGCCGCGCGATCGCGCTGGAAATGGAGACGGACAAGGAGCATCTGTTCAGTTCGAAGTTCGCCTGTCCGATCTGCTCGTATTCGCTGCAGGAGCTGGAGCCGCGCCTCTTCTCGTTCAACAACCCGATGGGCGCATGCCCGGAGTGCGACGGCCTCGGCCAGATCACTTTCTTCGATCCGAAGCGGGTCGTCGCGCACCCGTCGCTGTCGCTGGCGGCAGGCGCGGTGAAGGGCTGGGACCGGCGCAACCAGTTCTACTTCCAGATGCTGCAAAGTCTCGCGGCGTTCTACGAGTTCGACATCGACACGGCCGTCGAAGACCTGCCGGAGAAAGTCCGCAAGATTCTGCTGTTCGGATCGGGCAAGCAGGAGATTCCGTTTTCGTACATCAACGAACGCGGCCGCACTTCCGTGCGCGAGCATGTGTTCGAAGGGATCATCCCGAACCTGGAGCGGCGTTACCGCGAGACCGATTCGGTCGCGGTGCGCGAAGAACTCGCCAAGTATCAGAACAACCAGCCCTGCCCCGCCTGCGCCGGCACACGGCTGCGCCGGGAAGCCCGTTTCGTGCGGATCGGCTCGAACAGCGACGCGCGCGGCATCTTCGAAATCAGCGGCTGGCCGTTGCGCGACGCGCTCGGCTATTTCCAGACGCTGCGGCTCGAGGGTTCGAAACGCGAGATCGCCGACAAAGTCGTCAAGGAAATCGTCGCGCGGCTGATGTTCCTGAATAACGTCGGGCTCGACTATCTGTCGCTCGAACGCAGCGCGGAAACGCTGTCGGGCGGCGAAGCGCAGCGGATCCGCCTCGCCTCGCAGATCGGCTCCGGTTTGACCGGCGTGATGTACGTGCTGGACGAGCCGTCGATCGGTCTGCATCAGCGCGACAACGACCGGCTGATCGCCACGCTCAAGCATCTGCGCGACCTGGGTAACTCGGTGATCGTCGTCGAACACGACGAAGACATGATCCGCATGGCCGACTACGTGGTCGACATGGGTCCCGGCGCGGGCGAACACGGCGGCATGGTGATCGCCGAAGGCACGCCCAAGCAGGTGGAGGCGAACGCGGCATCGATGACCGGGCAATACATGTCCGGCGCCCGCAACATCGAATTCCCGGACGAGCGCAAGGAACCGGACGAACGCCGTCTGCGCATCGTCGAGGCGTACGGCAACAATCTGCAGCACGTCTCGCTGGATCTGCCGGTCGGCCTGCTGACCTGTGTGACCGGCGTGTCCGGTTCGGGCAAGTCCACGCTGATCAACGACACGCTTTACCACGCGGTCGCGCATCACCTGTATGGCTCGTCCACTGAGCCGGCGCCGTACGAATCGATCGAAGGGTTGGAGCATTTCGACAAGGTCATCAACGTCGACCAGTCGCCGATCGGCCGCACGCCACGCTCGAATCCGGCCACTTACACGGGCCTGTTCACGCCGATCCGCGAACTGTTCGCGGGCGTGCCCGCGGCGAAAGAACGCGGCTACGAAGCGGGCCGCTTCTCGTTTAACGTGAAGGGCGGCCGTTGCGAATCCTGCCAGGGCGACGGCGTACTGAAGGTGGAAATGCACTTTTTGCCGGACGTGTACGTTCCCTGCGACGTCTGCCACGGCAAACGCTACAACCGCGAAACGCTGGACGTCCAATACAAAGGCAAGAACATCAGCGAAGTGCTCGACATGACGGTGGAGACCGCCTACGAGTTCTTCAAGCCGGTGCCGGTCGTCGCGCGCAAGCTGAAGACCTTGCTGGACGTGGGTCTGGGCTATATCCGGCTGGGCCAGTCGGCGACCACCCTGTCGGGTGGCGAGGCGCAGCGCGTCAAACTATCTTTGGAACTGAGCAAGCGCGACACCGGTCGCACGCTATACATCCTGGACGAGCCGACCACCGGTCTGCACTTTCACGATATCGCATTGCTGCTGGAAGTCATTCATCGTTTGCGAGATCAGGGCAATACCGTCGTGATCATCGAGCATAATCTCGATGTAATAAAAACCGCCGACTGGGTCATCGACCTCGGCCCCGAAGGCGGAGCCGGCGGCGGGCAGATCATTGCGCAAGGCACACCGGAGCAGGTCGCCAAGGCGAAGGCAAGTTTTACCGGAAAGTATCTGGCGCCGCTCTTGAAACGCACTGCCAGTAGAAAGTAACGCTGCACAACTCGGGTTGGAGACGGAATAAGCCATGGCCAAGCGGAATCAGGCGCGCGACGACGGGCAAGTGCAGGACCTACGCCCACGCCCGGTCAGGCTGACTAGCGACATGAGCCTGCCGAAGCTGTCGGCGGTCGAAATCGGCAGTTACCTGCTGATGCTGATCGGCATGTGGGCGGTCATCGACCTGAGGCTGCTCGGCGCCTTGCTGGCCGGGCTGCTCGTCTTTCAACTCGTGCACACTATCGCGCCGCGCATCGAACGGCATATGTCAAGTCAGCGCGCGCGCTGGCTCGCGGTGGTGATCCTCTCGGTGGTGATAGTCGGCGCGCTGACGGGACTGACGCTCGGCATCATCGAACATTTCGAGAACGACGTGCCGAGCGTGCAGAAACTGCTCGACCAGGCAATGCAGCTGATCGACCAGGCACGCGGCCGGATTCCGCATTTCGTCGCCAACTATCTGCCGGTCGATACCGAGCAGATGAAGGCCAGGGCGGCCGAGTTGATGCAGAAGAACGCGAACATGCTGCAGCAAAGCGGCAAGACCGCGGCGCGCGGCTTCACGCACATCCTGATCGGCATGATCATCGGCGCGATCATCGCGGTCGGGGCGCAGAAGCATATGCAACGGCTGCCGCTGTCCACCGCGTTCGTCACGCGCGTAACCCGTTTCGCCGACGCCTTCCGCCGCATCGTCTTCGCTCAGGTCAAGATTTCCGCGATCAATGCGGGCTTCACCGGCATCTTCCTGCTGGTGATCCTGCCGATCTTTCACGACACGCTGCCGCTCTCCAAAACACTGGTGCTGGTGACGTTTATCGTCGGCTTGCTGCCGGTGATCGGCAATCTGATCTCGAACACGATCATCGTCGCGGTGGCGCTCTCGGTGAGCTTTCCGGCGGCGGTCATGTCGCTGGTATTCCTGATCCTGATTCACAAGCTCGAGTACTTCCTGAATGCGCGCATCGTCGGTGGTCAGATCGAGGCGCGCGCCTGGGAATTGCTGATCGCGATGCTCGTGATGGAAGCCGCGTTCGGCATCCCCGGCGTGGTCGCGGCGCCGATCTTCTATGCGTACATCAAGCGGGAATTGATCTATTTGCGGCTGGTGTGAGCGTCAGTCAGCCAGACTGCGATGCGGGCTTAGCTGCAATTGCCGTTCACCGGTGGTGGCGCGATGCGGCCAGAGTTGGCCGCACCCACCGCAAGCGCATCCACTACGCTTAACGAAACACCACCGTTTTGCTGCCGTTCAACACAACGCGATGCTCGACGTGCCACTTCACCGCACGCGCGAGCGTCACGCATTCGACGTCACGGCCGATCGCCGTCAGTTGCTCCGGCGTCATGCTGTGGTCGACCCGCTCGACGTCCTGCTCGATGATCGGACCTTCGTCGAGATCCGTCGTTACGTAGTGCGCGGTTGCGCCGATCAGCTTCACGCCGCGGTCGAACGCCTGGTAATACGGCTTCGCACCCTTGAAGCTCGGCAGGAACGAATGGTGAATATTGATCGCGCGGCCGGCAAGGGATTCGCACAGCTGCGGCGACAGAATCTGCATGTAGCGCGCGAGCACCACCAGGTCGGCTTGATGCTCGTCGATCACTTCGAGCACGCGCGCTTCCTGCGCGGCCTTCGCGTCGGGCGTGCCGCCCATCAGCGGGAAGTGATGGAACGGAATGTCGTAGCTGGCCGCGAGCTGATAGAACTCCTTGTGGTTCGAGATGATCGCCGGAATCTCGATCCCCAATTGACCGGTGCGATAGCGGAACAGCAGGTCGTTCAGGCAATGGCCGATCTTCGACACCATGATGACGACGCGCGGCTTCACCGACGCATCGTGCAGTTCCCAGCGCATGCTGAACTGCTCAGCAAGCGTCGCGAACGACGTACGCAACAGGTTCAGGCCCGGATCGCCGCCCACCTGCTGGAAATGCACGCGCATGAAGAACTCGCCGGTGCGGCTGTCGCCGAACTGTGCGGAGTCGAGAATATTGCTGCCACGCTCGAACAGAAAGCCCGAAACCGCGTGGACGATGCCGGGCCGGTCGGCGCACGACAGTTTGAGGATAAAGCTGTGATCGGTCGACATGACCTGGGTGACTCCCTTCTTCAGTGCGTAGTTTCTTCGGTGTGTCCTGCTCGATGCAGCGTGCCAGGGCGTGACCCGGCGTGTTCGCCGCACCGGCACCTGGCTAGTGCCTATACAAGCGCCGGCGGCGCGAACAATGCCTCGATGCCCGCGCACGCGTCTTCGTCGATCCAGCGGCGGCGCAGCAGGCAATCCAGCGTGGCGAGACTCGCATCCACGGTCATCGCGCCTTCTTCGATCCAGCGCGCCACTTCGTCGATGCGCGCGAGCCGGTGTTCGCCCACTTCGCCGTCCTGGTTGCGCGGCGCGAAATCGGCCGGCAGCGCGAGATCGTAGATAAAAATCTGTTCGGCCTGCGTGCCTTCCGGCAACGATTGCAGCACATGCGCAATGCGGCCGGCCGTGGCGCGCGCGGCGATCTCCTCAGGAATGCCGGCTTCTTCCCAGCACTCCTTGATGATTGTCGCCTCGATGCCGAAGCCCCAACCGATCCCGCCTGCCACGACATTGTCGAGCATGCCCGGGTCGGTCGCCTTGGTGTCGCTGCGGCGCGCGATCCATAGTTGCGGGGCGGCCATCCGCGGGGCGCCATCCGCGTATTCTACGACGCCGTTCAGATGCACCGCGTAGGTCATCGTGCCGAAGAAGCGCGACGCCGCGCGTTCGATGTACGCGAGCGGCGGCGCATCGAACGCGTTGCGGATCGCGTAAGTCTCGTTGCGCCAGCCGGGAATGCGGCCCTCGGCGGCAAGCGCACCGATCACGGAACCGAGCGCCGCACTGCGCAGATCGACCGTGTTGAACACAGGTGCGAGCGTCACTCGCATGTGTTCAACACCGTCGATTTCGAACACATCGGGCCAGCGCGCGAGCAAGGGCACATCGGTCGAGCGAATCCAGCCGACCTGTTCGGCGTCGATCCAGAACGGCAGATGCGCGTGAACATCGAAGCGGCGCGCGGCGGTGATGCAAGGCAAAGTCATTCAAAGCTCCAAACTGTTCTTGTGGCGCACCCGGGTGCCGGCGCTCGCTCAGTCGCTTCAGCGGTCTCTCGGTCAATCACGCAAGGCGACGCGAATCCCAATCGCGATGAACGTCGCGCCGGCGAGCCGGTCGAGCCACACGCCCACGCGCGGCCGCCGCTTCAGCCAACCGCCGATCATTCCCGCGCACACGCCAAACAGCGAAAACACCACCACGGTCTGCAACATGAACAACACGCCGAGTTCGAGCATCTGCACCGTGACGCTTTGTGTGCCATGCGGCTGCACGAATTGCGGCAGGAACACGACGAAGAACAGCGTCACTTTCGGATTCATCAGATTGCCAAGCACGCTCTGACGAAACACCGCCATCAACGGTTGCGGCGCGCGCTCGTGCGCGGTGGCGAGGCCCTGGCTGCGCAGCGCCTTGATGCCGATCCAGATCAGATACGCGGCGCCGGCCAGCTTGATCACTTCAAACGCAACCGGCGACGAACGCAGCAACGCAGCCACCCCAAGCGCGGCCAGGGTGGTGTGGAAGGTGATGCCGGCCGCAAAGCCGAGCGCGGCGACGAGGCCCGCCGCACGGCCCTGCGAGATGCCGCGCGCCAGCACTTGCAGATTGTCGGGACCGGGTGCCATCGTGATGGCGATGGAGGTCGCGAGGAACAGCAGGAAGTTGGGCATTTTTTCTTACCGTCCTTGTGTACAGGAAGAAGCTCGCATCCAGCGATTCCAGCGCTCAATGGCCGCCGAATTCAGTCACCGTATAGAGCGGCAGGCCCGCTTCACGCAGCAGGGCCGAACCGCCGAGTTCAGGCAGATCGATAATCGCGGCACCTTCGACCACCACCGCGCCGAGCCGCTCGAGCAGAATCTTGCCGGCCATCATCGTGCCGCCGGTGGCGATCAGATCGTCGATGATCACGACACGGTCGCCTGGCTTGCAGGCGTCCTCGTGAATCTCGACGGTCGCGGTGCCGTATTCGAGCTCATAGGATTGCGCGACCCGCTTGTACGGCAGCTTGCCCTGCTTGCGGATCGGGATGAAGCCGAGGTTCAGTTCGTAAGCCAGAATCGGCCCGATGATGAAACCGCGCGCGTCCAGCCCGGCGACGTAGTCGAGCTTCGCGTCGATATAGCGCTGGACGAACAGGTCGATCAGCACGCGCAGCGACTTCGGCTCCTGCAGGAGCGGCGTGATGTCGCGAAACTGCACGCCCGGCTGCGGCCAGTCAGGCACCGTGCGGATGTGGCTTTTGATGTAATTGGCCGCATCGAGCGGCGCGCTCGCAAGCGCGTTGGACATGATGTCTCCAGATGGACCTCGACAGGCCCGATGAAATGCTAAATCAGGTGCGGCCGGCTAGGTTCGGCCGGCTAGGTGCGGCCGGCGACGCCGACCCGGCGAGATCATGCCACGCCGACCACACACGCTAGGCCGCGGCGGCGCCCGCGCGGCGATGCTTCGAGAGCCGCTCTTCGGCTTCGGCCAATTGTTCGGGCAGACCGCGCAACACCACGATGTCGCTCGCGCGCAGCTTGGTGGACGGATCCGGCTCGACGCCGCGAATGCCGTGCCGGCGAATTGCCGTCACTTCGACGCCCAGATCGAACAGGCCCAGTTCCGCCAGCGTTCGGCCCACCGCGTCCGAGTTTTCGTCGACCGGCACCGATTGTAGCCGCACCTGTTCGTGGCCGTCGTCGTCTTCAACGTCGTCCGCGCCGTGGAAATAGCCGCGCAGCAGCGCATAGCGCTCGTCACGCATTTCCTCGACTCGCCGCACCACGCGCCGCATCGGCACGCCCATCAGCACCAGCGTATGCGAAGCCAGCATCAGGCTGCCTTCGACGATTTCAGGAATCACCTCGGTCGCGCCGGCGGCCAGCAGCTTTTCCAGATCGGCGTCGTCGACGGTGCGAACGATCACCGGCAGCGTGGGTTCCAGTTCGTGAATATTGTGGAGCACGCGCAATGCCGACGGCGTGTTCGCATAGGTAATCGCAATCGCCGCGGCGCGATGGATACCGGCGGCCAGCAGCGATTCACGCCGCCCCGCATCGCCGAACACCACGGACTCACCCGCCGCCGCCGCGGCCTGCACGCGATCGGGGTCCAGATCCAAAGCGACGTACGACAAACCTTCGTGCTCCAGCATGCGCGCCAGATTCTGCCCAGCCCGCCCATAACCGCAAATGATCACGTGGCCGCTTTGCTTCAGGCTCTGCGTCGCAATGCGCGTCATCTGCAAGGACTGCATCATCCATTCAGTCGATGACAGCCGCAGCACGATTCGATCCGCGTTCTGGATCAGGAACGGCGCGGCCAGCATCGAGAGCAGCATCGCCGCGAGAATCGCCTGCAACAGGGTGGCGTCGACGAGATGCTTGTCGAGAATCAGGTTCAGCAGCACGAAGCCGAACTCGCCGGCTTGCGCGAGGCCGATACCGGTGCGCATCGCGACGCCCGGCGACGCACCGAACAGCCGCGAGAGCCCGGTCACCATCACCGCCTTCAGCAGAATCGGGCCAACCAGGAAGCCGAGCACGATGAACGGGTGCTCCCAGATCACACGCGGGTTCAGCAGCATGCCGGTCGTGACGAAGAAGAGGCCCAGCAGTACGTCGCGAAACGGCTTGATGTCCTCTTCCACCTGATGCCGGTAAGGCGTTTCGGCGATCAACATGCCGGCGATGAACGCGCCGAGCGCGAGCGACAGGCCGAACTTGTCCGTGATGAACGCCGCGCCGAGCGTCACCAGCAGCAGATTAAGGATAAACAGCTCCTGCGAACGGCGCCGCGCCACCACGTTGAACCAGCGCGTCATGAACCGCTGACCCACTATCAATAATAGGGCCAACGCCACGACGATCTTGATGGCCGCCACCCCGAGCGCGCTGACGAGATTGTTCGAATCGCCGCCCAGCGCCGCAATGACGATCAAGAGCGGCACCACCGCCAGATCCTGGAACAGCAGCACGCCGAAGATATTGCGGCCATGCTCGGTTTCGATCTCGAGCCGCTCCGCCAGCATCTTGCTGACGATTGCCGTCGACGACATCGCCAGCGCACCGCCCAGCGCCACGCTCGCTTGCCAGGTGATATGCACCCAGCGCTCCAGCACGAAACCGAGCGTGACCGCGACGGCAATCGTCCCGATCACCTGCAGCAGGCCGAGACCGAACACGAGCCGGCGCATTGAGCGCAGTTTGGAAAGCGAAAACTCCAGCCCGATCGAAAACATCAGAAACACGACGCCGAATTCCGCGAGATTCTGCGCACCCGCCGAATCGGGAATCAGACCGAACGCGTGCGGCCCGACGACGATGCCGACCGTCAGATAGCCCAGCATCGGTGGCAGATTCAGAAAGCGAAAGACCACCACTCCGGCCACTGATGCCAGCAGCAGGAATAGCGTCATTTCGAGCGGGGAAATCATCGGCAAAAACGCATCGGTAAAGCGTCCTCGTTCGTCAGCGGAACCGCGCACGCGAAACGCCGTGCAACAAGGTTGTGGGGCCGTTAAAAACAGCGGTAAAGGCAGCGGCTTGACACAGCAGGCCCGGCGCGGCGAACAAGCGCCTTTGCTATACTCCGCGAATGATAGCGAAAATCAATGGCGACCGGGCACTCACGCTCGCTCGCGACGTGCTCGACATCGAAGCGGACGCCGTGCGCGCGCTTCGCGATCAACTCGACGATGGTTTCGTCGGGGCGGTCGACTTCATCCTGGGTTGCCGTGGACGCGTCGTCGTTTCCGGCATCGGCAAATCCGGCCACGTGGCCCGCAAGCTCGCGGCCACGCTCGCCAGCACCGGCACACCGGCGTTCTTCGTTCACCCGGCGGAAGCCAGCCATGGCGACCTCGGCATGGTCACGGCAGACGACGTGTTCCTCGCGCTGTCCAATTCCGGGGAAACTGAAGAACTCGTGGCGATCCTGCCGCTCATCAAGCGGATCGGCGCGAAACTGATTGCGATGACGGGGCGTCCGTCGTCGAGTCTCGCACAACTGGCCGACGTGCATCTGAATTCCGGCGTGTCGAAAGAAGCTTGTCCGATGAATCTTGCGCCGACCGCCAGCACCACCGCCGCGCTCGCGCTCGGCGATGCGCTTGCGGTCGCGGTGCTGGACGCGCGCGGTTTTGGCCCGGACGACTTCGCCCGCTCGCATCCGGGCGGCGCGCTCGGCCGGCGCCTGCTCACTTATGTCCGCGACGTGATGCGCACCGGCGACCAGGTGCCGAAGGTGACGCCCGACGCGACCGTGCGCGACGCGCTGTTCCAGTTGACCGCCAAGCGCATGGGCATGACGGCGATCGTCGATCACAACGATCACGTAACCGGCATCTTCACCGACGGCGACCTGCGCCGCGTGCTCGAACGCGATGGCGATTTCCGCGAACTGTCGATTGCCTCGGTGATGACCGCCGGCCCGCGCACCATTGGTCCGGATCACCTTGCGGTCGAAGCCGTGGAACTGATGGAGCGCCACCGCATCAATCAAATGCTGGTCGTCGACGAGGCAGGCAAGCTGATCGGCGCACTCAACATGCACGACCTGTTCTCGAAGAAGGTGATCTGATGCCCGTCGCCCCCCTTACCGCCACTGAACGCGCAAGCCGCGTCAAGCTGATGATTTTCGACGTCGACGGCGTGCTGACCGACGGCGGCCTGCTGTTTACGGCGGAAGGCGACACGATGAAAGCGTTCAATTCGATGGACGGCCACGGCATGAAGCTGCTGCGCGAGGCCGGCATCGAAACGGCGATCATCACCGGGCGCAAGTCGGGCATCGTCGCGGTGCGGGCGAAGGAAATGAATATCGCCCACGTCTATCAGGGCGTGCAAGACAAACCCCAGGCGTTCGCCGACCTGCTCGAGCAAACCGGCTTGACGGCGGAAGAATGCGGCTATATGGGCGACGACTGGGTCGACCTCGGCGTGATGCTGAAGGTCGGCTTCGCGGCGGCGCCGGCCAATTCGCACCCTGAAGTGATCGCGCGCGCCCATTGGGTCAGCGAGGCGCGCGGCGGCCACGGCGCGGCGCGCGAAGTCTGCGACGCCCTGCTGCGCGCGCAGCACAAGTATGAGGCGCTGCTTGCGGCCGCCTGTAGCGGCGAACAGCGGGGCCTCGTCGGATGAATCAGTTCCGCTGGACCTCGCTGATTCCGCTCGCCGCGATGGCGGCGCTCGCCGGCATTACGTGGTGGCTGCTGCAAGCCACGCTGCCGCGGCCGAATGAAAGCGTGGCGCGCCCCAAGGAGCACACGCCCGACTACTTCGCAGACAATTTCTCGGTTTCCGAACTCGATCAGGCGGGCTCGACGCAATACCGTCTGACCGCCAAGTCCCTGATCCATTACGAGGATGACGAGCTGAGCGACCTGGTCAAGCCGGCCATGCGCGCCTTCCAGCCCGGCAAGCCGATCGTCACGGCGACCGGCGACACCGGCAAAGTGAACGGCGACGCCTCGATCGTCGATCTGTACGACAACGCGCGCATCCTGCGGGCCGCCGGCAACGGCGATCCACAGATGCAAGCGGATTCGCAGCATTTTAGGGTGCTGGTCAACGACGATGTGATCGAGACCGAAAAGCCGGTTAAACTTCAACGCGGCATGTCTGTGATGACTGCCAGCGGCATGAACTACAACAACGTCACCCGGGTGATGCAGCTGTTCGGCAATGTGAAGGGCGCGATTGCCGCGTCCGAAGGCTCCGTCAGCTCGCCCAAGCAACCCGGGTAATCCATTCCAGGCGTGACTGCATGAACGAATCGTTCCCCCGTTTTGATACCGGCCGCTCGCGCACCCTGTCCGCGTGCCGCGCCGGGCTCGCTGCGCTGATTGTCGCGTTGCCGCTTGCCGGCTTCGCGCCGCTTGCGCACGCCGACCGCGCCGACAAGGACAAGCCGCTGAACATCGAAGCGGACAACATGACTTACGACGACCTCAAACAGGTCAACATCTTCACCGGCCACGTGGTCGCCACTAAAGGCACGATCGTGATCAAGGCCGATCGGGTCGAAGTGACCCAAGATCCGCAGGGCTATCAGTACGCCACCGGCACGTCGAGCGGCGGCAATCTGTCGTATTTCCGCCAGAAGCGCGAAGGCCTTGATGAATACATCGAAGGCACGGCCATTCGTATCGACTACGACGGCAAGCAGGATCTGACCACGCTCACCACCAACGCCACCGTCAAGCGCCTGCAAGGCCTCTCGACGGTGATGGACCAGGTGCACGGCAGCGTCATTACCTATGACGGCCAGAGCGACTTCTACACCGCGAAGGCAGGTAAGGACGTCGCTGGTCCGGGCAACCCGACCGGCCGCGTGCGCGCGATGCTGGCGCCGCGCAATGGCGGCGCCGCGCCGCTGAACGGCGCGTCGGCTACGCTCGCGCCGTCCACCACGATCCAGGGAGCACCGAACCAGTGAGTTCCTCCGCGTCCCTCCCCAATCGCAAACCGGCCGGCACCAGCAGTTCGCTGGTGGTCCGCAACCTGAAAAAGCGTTATGGCTCGCGCACGGTCGTCAAAGACGTTTCGCTCGACGTGAAAAGCGGCGAAGTGGTCGGTCTGCTCGGCCCGAATGGCGCCGGCAAGACCACCTCGTTCTATATGATCGTCGGCCTCGTGCCGCTCGATGCGGGCGAAATCGATCTGGACGGCAAGTCGATCAGCCTGCTGCCGATTCACAAGCGCGCGTCGCTGGGCTTGTCATATCTCCCGCAGGAAGCGTCAGTGTTCCGCAAGCTCACTGTCGAGGAAAACATTCGTGCGGTGCTGGAATTGCAGCACGAAGACAACGGCAAGCGGCTCAGCAAGGACACCATCACCAACCGCACCGAGGCCTTGCTCGACGAACTGCAGATCGCCCACCTGCGTGAGAATCCGGCGCTGTCGCTGTCTGGCGGCGAGCGCCGGCGGGTGGAAATTGCGCGTGCGCTGGCCACCAATCCGAGCTTCATTCTGCTCGACGAACCGTTCGCGGGCGTCGATCCGATCGCGGTGCTGGAAATCCAGAAGATCGTCAAATTTCTGAAGCAGCGCAATATCGGCGTGCTGATCACCGACCACAACGTGCGCGAAACCCTCGGCATTTGTGACCACGCCTACATCATCAGCGACGGCAGCGTGCTGGCCGCCGGGGCGCCGAGCGACATCATCGAAAACGAAAGCGTGCGGCGCGTCTATCTGGGCGAACACTTCCGCATGTAAGTGCCCAAGGGACTGCCGGCGGTGCGAGCGCGCATCCGCCGGCCCCTTTGCGGCATCTGCACATCAGCATTTTTGACCTGGGCCGTCCCGCGCCCAGCGCCGCCGAAAACGGGCGCACGCGTAATTGCGAATGTCGCAATGTATCGCGGTCGTGGCAAACTCTCTACAATGAATCTCAACTTGCCATGAAAGCCAGCCTCCAACTCCGCCTATCGCAGCATCTTGCGCTGACCCCGCAACTGCAGCAGTCCATCCGGCTGCTTCAGCTGTCCACGCTCGAACTGCAGCAGGAAGTCGCCATGGCGATCTCGCAGAATCCGCTCCTCGAGAACGAGGACGACTGGATCGCGAGTCCCCTGCGCGTGGCGGCCGACGGTTCGCTGATCGCCCAGTCGCCCAACTCCTCCGCACCGCCCGACCAGATGGGCGGCAATACGTCGTCTTCGTCCACCAGCAGCAGCGAGCGCGCCGAGAACGGCGAGCCGCAGGGTGTCGACGAATACAACGGCCTCGCGAGCGACGGCAACGGCGACGCGTCGCAATGGGATCTCGGCGATTACGGCCGCTCCGGCAATGCCTCGGACGACGACGACCTGCCACCGCTGCAAATCCACGAATCGAGCACCTCGCTGCGCGATCACCTGATGGCGCAGCTTCGCGTCACCCAGGCGAGCCAGCGCGACCGCGCGCTGATCACCTTCCTGATCGAATCGCTCGACGACGACGGTTACCTCGCCGCCACGCTCGAAGAAGTGCTGGCCGACCTGCCCGAAGAGCTCGAAGTCGATCTCGACGAAATGAACGCCGCGCTCGCGCTGCTGCATAGCTTCGACCCGGCGGGGGTCGGCGCGCGCTCCGCATCGGAATGTCTCAAGCTGCAATTGCTGCGGCTCGAACGGTCGCCTACACGCACGCTTGCGCTCGACATCGTCGCGCATCATCTGGAACTGCTCGCGGCACGCGACTTCACGCGCCTGCGCAAGCATCTGAAGGCGAACGACGACGATTTGCGGGATGCGCATATTCTGATCCGCTCGCTCGAGCCGTTTCCCGGCGCCGCTTATGGCAAGGCGGAAGCGGACTATGTCGTGCCGGACATCATGGTGCGCAAAACCGCACAGGGCTGGCAGGCGGAGCTCAACCCGGAAGTGGTGCCAAAGCTGCGCATCAACCATCTGTACGCCAATATTCTGCGCAATAACCGGGGCGATCCGGGCAGCGGATCGTTGCGCCAGCAACTGCAGGAAGCACGCTGGCTGATCAAAAATATCCAGCAGCGCTTCGAGACCATCCTCCGGGTCGCGCAAGCTATTGTCGAGCGTCAAAAGAGCTTTTTTGTGCATGGCGAAATTGCCATGCGCCCCTTGGTTTTGCGAGAAATTGCTGATACGCTGGGCCTACACGAGTCAACTGTCTCCCGTGTGACAACCGGTAAATACATGCTGACCCCATTCGGGACGCTTGAATTTAAGTACTTCTTCGGATCACACGTTTCGACTGACACGGGCGGCGCGGCCTCTTCCACGGCGATTCGCGCGCTCATCAAGCAACTGATAGGAGCGGAAAACCCGAAATCTCCTCTTTCAGACAGCCGCATAGCCGAACTGCTGGCGGAACAGGGCTTCGTGGTCGCACGGCGTACCGTTGCGAAGTATCGCGAAGCGCTCAAGATTCCGGCAGTCAACCTGCGCAAGTCTCTGTAGCCCGTCGCCTCCCGCGTCGGGCATTTACCGGCCGCTCCGCAGTTGGCGGACAGGCCGGCCGATGCGACCTGCCAGAAGTCAGTCACCGGGGGGGCGACTCAGGCAAGCCGACAGATCGACCGGACCTTCGTCATCGTGCGGAACAAGCGGCCTCTAGCTTGGAGAAGCACTATGAATCTGCAGATCAGTGGACACCACCTCGAAGTAACGCCTGCGTTGCGCGAATACGTGATCACCAAACTGGATAGGGTGCTAAGACATTTCGATCAGGTCATCGACGGCAGTGTGGTCCTCTCGGTCGACAACCATAAGGAAAAGGAAAAGCGTCAAAAGGTTGAAATCAACCTGCATCTCAAGGGCAAAGATATCTTCGTCGAGAGCTGTGACAGCGATCTTTACGCTGCGATCGATCTGATGATCGACAAGCTCGACCGGCAAGTGATACGCCATAAGGATCGCCTGCAAGGCCATCAGCACGATGCGATCAAGTACCAGCCGGCGCCGCTACTGGATGTGCCGCCGCAATAAGGAAGATTAGGAGGTTTCTTTACTTTCCTTCGTATTTCCTCATTCGTCCGCATTTGCCCGCATCTGCGTATACCCAGCCAAACCGCCCGAGACCGGGCGGTTTTTCGTTTCTGGCCGCCGTTCTCCGTCAACGGCGCGGATCGGATCAACCCTGCAAAGAAACCCATGATGCATAGATGGCGCGCCGCACCATCCGTGGCTACCCTGTTCTATAATGTTCCGGTTACCATCGGGGTCAAGTTAGCTCAAACGGAAATCGGTCGGCCGGAGTCCTGCGCTTTCGGACTCCAACGCACGTCGCCGTGAGCGTCAAACGAATGGAACGTCACTCAAACGCCCCAGCGAGGAGAACCCAGGCCACGTTTTCGCCTGTCAACATGAATCGTTTAGCCAAATTTCTTCCCCTCGAGAACGTCGTCGTCGGACTATCGGTCACCAGCAAGAAGCGCGTGTTCGAGCAAGCGGGCCTGATTTTCGAGAACCAGAACGGCATCGCCCGTAGCACGGTCACTGACAATCTGTTTGCGCGCGAGCGCCTCGGATCGACGGGGCTCGGCGAAGGCGTCGCGATTCCGCATGGCCGGATCAAAGGCTTGAAGCAGCCGCTCGCCGCGTTCGTCCGCCTCGCCGAACCTATCCCCTTCGAATCGCCCGACGGCCAACCGGTCTCGCTGCTGATCTTCCTGCTCGTGCCCGAGCAGGCCACCCAGCAGCACCTCGAAATCCTTTCGGAAATCGCCCAGTTGCTGTCCGATCGCGAGGCCCGCGAGCGCCTGCACACGGAAGAAGACCGCGAATCGTTGCATCGCCTGCTCACTCAGTGGCAACCTTGATGCATCGGCGGTTATCCGCACGTCGCTTATTCACCCGGCTTCCCGCCTGCAGGCGGGTACAGCCAGGCGAGGTGCGCGGTCCGCGTTAACGAGGCCGCATCCTTTCCCAAGCAAGCGGTCCACACGGGAGTCACCGACTCATGGATACGTCCAGCATCAACGCCCAGAGCATTTTCGACGACAACGCCGCCATGCTGAAGTTGAGCTGGCTGACGGGGCATGAAGGCTGGGAGCGCGGTTTTTCTTCGGAATCCGTCGCCAATGCCACGTCGAGCGCCGACCTCGTCGGCCACTTGAACCTGATCCACCCAAACCGGATCCAGGTGCTCGGCGACGCCGAAATCGACTACTACAAACGCCAAACCGACGAAGACCGCTCGCGCCACATGGCCGAGCTGATCGCGTTGGAACCGCCATTTCTGGTGGTGGCGGGAGGCGTCGCCGCGCCGCCGGAACTGGTCCTGCGCTGCACGCGTTCGTCCACGCCGCTCTTCACGACGCCAATGTCCGCCGCCGCGGTGATCGACAGCCTGCGCCTGTACATGTCGCGCATTCTCGCGCCGCGCGCCACGCTGCACGGCGTGTTTCTCGACATTCTCGGCATGGGTGTGCTGCTCACCGGCGATTCCGGCCTTGGCAAGAGCGAACTCGGGCTGGAACTGATCAGCCGCGGCCACGGCCTCGTGGCGGACGACGCGGTGGATTTCGTGCGCCTCGGCCCGGATTTTGTCGAAGGGCGCTGCCCGCCGCTGCTGCAAAACCTGCTCGAAGTGCGCGGTCTCGGCCTGCTCGACATCAAGACGATCTTCGGTGAAACCGCGGTGCGCCGCAAAATGAAGCTGAAACTGATCGTGCAACTGGTGCGCCGGCCCGACGGCGAATTCCAGCGGTTGCCGCTGGAAAGCCAAACCGTCGACGTGCTCGGCCTGCCGATCAGCAAAGTCACGATTCAGGTGGCGGCCGGCCGCAACCTCGCGGTTCTGGTCGAAGCGGCCGTGCGCAACACGATCCTGCAACTGCGCGGTATCGATACGCTACGCGACTTCATGGATCGCCAACGCCTGGCCATGCAGGACCCGGACAGCCAGTTTCCCGGCAAATTGATCTGAATCCGCGACACCCCGCGGCATGTAACATCCGCAGCCAGCGGCAGGCGCCGCGGTGGCACGCGCACGGGGACCAGATGCTATGATGAACTGTACGGATTTCACGACTCCATGCGCATAATCCTGATCACCGGTATTTCCGGCTCCGGCAAATCAGTTGCCCTGAACGCGCTTGAAGACGCAGGCTATTACTGCGTCGACAATCTGCCGCCGCGTTTTTTGCCGCAACTGGCCAACTATCTCGCCGACGACGGCCAAGAACGCCTCGCGGTTGCCATCGACGCGCGTTCGAGCGCTTCGCTCGACGAAATGCCAGCGATGATCCGCGACCTGTCGCGCGCCCACGACGTGCGCGTGCTCTTCCTGAACGCCAGCACGCAGTCGCTGATTCAACGCTTCTCCGAAACGCGCCGCCGCCATCCGCTGTCCGGTTCCACCGCGCATGATGCGGACGTCGGCTTGTTGACGTCGCTTGCCGAAGCGATTGAACGCGAACGCGAACTCGTAGCGGGCCTGGCCGAATTCGGCCATCAGATCGACACCAGCAATCTGCGCGCGAACGTGTTGCGCGCATGGGTCAAACGCTTCATCGAGCAGGAACATGCGGGGCTCGTGCTGATGTTCGAGTCCTTCGGCTTTAAACGCGGCGTGCCGCTCGACGCCGATTTCGTTTTCGACGTACGCACGCTGCCGAACCCGTATTACGATCATGAATTGCGGCCGCTCACGGGCCTCGACAAACCGGTGATTGATTTTCTCGACGCGCTGCCGGTCGTGCATGAAATGATCGACGACATCGAAAAGTTTCTCGTCAAATGGCTACCCCATTTCCGTGACGACAATCGCAGTTATCTGACGGTCGCGATCGGCTGCACGGGCGGCCAACACCGCTCGGTGTTCATTGCGGAGACGCTCGCCGCGCGTCTCGCAAGTTCGGCAAATGTCATTGTGCGGCACCGCGATGCGCCGGTCGAGATCGGCGAATCATCGAAGTTAGTGGCTTAACCGGCCGTATCGCGCGGCCTCAACTCGAAGCGTTGCGCCATGCCTTCTACGTCTACTGTGCTTGCCGATGTGCCGCTGTTTCCGCTGCATACGGTGCTGTTCCCTGACGGGCTGCTGCCCCTGAAAATCTTCGAGGCGCGCTACCTCGATATGGCGCGCGACTGTCTGCGTGACAAAACGCCGTTCGGCGTGTGTCTGCTGAAAAGCGGCGCCGAAGTGGCGCGCGCCGAAGAGCCTTCGGTGCCTGAAGCCATTGGCTGTCTCGCCGAAATCGAAGAGTGCGATGTCGAAGCCTTCGGCATGCTGCTGATTCGGGCGCGCGGCACGCGGCGATTTCGCCTGCTGTCGCATCGCGTGGAGACGAGCGGCTTGCTGGTCGGCATGGCGGAGCCGCTCGGAGAAGACATCCCGCTCGAGGGCAATGAGCAACTGGCCAAATTCGGCGCGTGCGCGGAAGTGCTCGAACGGATCATCGCAACGATCCGCGAACGCGATCCGGAAAGCTTGCCGTTCGCGGAGCCGTTCAGGCTGGAAGATCCGTCGTGGGTATCGAACCGGCTCGCGGAAGTGTTGCCGGTCGCCCTTCGCGCGAGACAAAAGCTAATGGAATTGCAGGACGCCGGCGCGCGAATCGACGTGGTTCATCACTATATGCAGCAGCATCAGTTGCTTTAAGTGCCCGCGCTTTAGCGGATTGCTTAGATCAACGAGCCCTGCAAGCCATCCAGCAGTTTGCGCACCGGCGCGGGCACACCAAACGAGTCGAGATCGCTTAACGCGACCCATGCGGTGTCCGCGTCGTTAAGCACAGCCAATGCGCCCACACCGCGATCCAGTTCAGCGAGCCGCGGCTCGATATTCAGCTTGAAATGCGTGAAGACGTGCGTAAGCGGCGCGAGTGGCGCGACCGCTCCGTCGCCACCGAAGGCGCGCGCACGCTCGGCGAGCTCGGCTTCGTCGGCGGCTTCGGGCAGGCTCCACAAGCCGCCCCAGATGCCTGACGGCGGACGCTTTTCCAGCATCACGGCGTTACCGTCGCGTAGCACCAGCATCCACGTGCGGCGCGTCGGCACAGCTTTCTTCGGTCGTGCCGTGGGTAGTTCACGCTGACGTCCGGTCACGTTGGCCACGCAGTCGGCGGCGAACGGGCAGCGCAGGCAGTCCGGCTTACCGCGCACACACAACGTTGCGCCGAGGTCCATCAAGCCTTGCGTGTACGCACTGACATCGTCGTTCGATGCGTTGGACGGCAACAGCGATTCCGCCAGCGTCCACATCGCATTCTCGACTTTCTTTTCACCCGGAAAGCCTTCGACACCGAATACGCGCGCCAACACGCGCTTCACGTTGCCGTCGAGAATCGTCGCGCGTGCGCCGAATGCGAAAGAGGCGATCGCCGCCGCCGTCGAGCGGCCGATGCCCGGCAATTCAGCGAGTTCGTCGGCCGATGCAGGAAACGCACCGCCATGCTGCTCGACGACCACCTGCGCGCAGCGATGCAGATTGCGCGCACGCGAGTAATAGCCAAGGCCGGCCCACAACGCCATCACGTCGTCTGCCGGCGCGGCGGCGAGCGAGGCGACATCCGGACAACGCGCAAGGAACCTTGCGTAGTACGGAATCACCGTCGATACCTGGGTCTGCTGCAGCATGATTTCAGACAGCCAGATACGGTATGGATCGCGCGTGTTCTGCCATGGCAGGTCATGACGGCCATGCTGGCGCTGCCATGCAATCAGCCGCGCGGAAAAATCAGACATAACCGGAAAAGTAGGCGCAGCGGACGGGGCGGACGGACTTAAACGAGATGGCATTGAAAATTTAGCGCTGGCAGGTGGGACAGAAATACGTAGAACGCTGCCCCTGCACGATCTGTTTGATCGGCGTTCCACATACGCGGCATGGCAGCCCCGCGCGATCATAGACGAAATAGTCGAGCTGGAAGTAACCGCTTTCGCCATCGCTGCCGACGAAATCGCGCAGCGTGCTGCCGCCCTTCTCGATCGCTGCGGCGAGCGTGACGCGCACCGCGTCCGCCAGCAGCTCGTAGCGCACGAGCGACACGCGGCCCGCTGCGGTGGTGGGCCGGATACCGGCGCGGAAGAGGCTTTCGGATGCGTAGATATTACCCACGCCGACCACGATCTCCCCTGCCAGCAACGCCTGCTTCACCGACACCTTGCGCCCACGTGTGAGCCGGTGCATCAACGCGCCGGAAAACACCGGCGAAAACGGTTCGACACCAAGACCCGCGAGCAGCGGATGTTCGAGAACGTCGCCGGCTTCGCGCGGGTGCCACAGCACCGCGCCGAAGCGCCTCGGGTCGCGATAGCGCAAAATGAATTCGTCGAAAATCCAGTCGACGTGATCGTGTTTCGCCGCGGCGGGCGGATGCGGCACATGGCGCAGCACACGCAGCGTGCCGGTCATGCCCAGATGCACAATGAACCAGCCGGCGTCGATTTCGAACAGAAGATACTTGCCGCGCCGCTCGACCTTGCGCACCACGCTGCCACGCAAGGTTTTCGCAAGGTCTGCCGGAATCGGCCAACGCAATGCGGGCGTACGCACATCGACGCGTTCAACCTTGCGCCCGGACACATACGGTTCGATTCCCCTTCGGGTAACCTCAACTTCTGGCAACTCTGGCATGTCTAACTGGTCTGCAACTTGCGTGAGTGGTTGTGCGCTTATTGTAGCGAGCGCGTTACAATCGTCCGAAACATTGAACGGATTTCCATGAACCTGTCCTTCGTGAAGCTGTTTTCGAAGCGCCCGGCTAGCGCATCCTGCGCGCCGCACGCCGTGTCCGCTCGACGTATGCTCGGCGCTGCCGCGCTCGCCGTCTGGGCGCTGGCGGCCGTGCCCGCGCACGCGCAGGATCCTTCGCCAGACTCGGATGACACGTCCGTCACCCTGCCGGACCCGCTCGGCCCGGCGACGGCAGAAGACCAGAAGTCTCTGCCGAGCGTGCCGCTGTCCAGCCAGATCGTATTCCAGGTGCTCGCCGCTGAAGTCGCGCTGCAACGCGACCAGCCCGCACCCGCCTACCAGACCTACCTCGCGCTCGCGCGCGATACGCACGATCCGCGCATGGCGCAGCGCGCCACGGAAATCGCGCTGGCCGCGCAAAGCCCGTCGGACGCTTTGGCCGCCGCGCAATTGTGGCAGCAGTATGCGCCGAATTCGGAACGCGCCGCGCAACTCGACGCGTCACTACTCGTGTTGTCCGGCAAGCCTGATGACGCCGCGCCGATCCTCGCCGGTGAACTCGCGAAGGTTCCCGCCGACAATCGCGGCAGCGCGATTCTGGCGTTGCAACTGCTGCTCTCGCGCGGTCCGAACCGGATCGGCGGCTTGCATGTACTGCAAGACTTGCTGAAAAACGACCTGAACCGGCCGGAGGCGCAACTGGCCATCGCACGCCAGCAACTCGTTTCCGACGACGCGCCGGGCGCGCGCAAGTCGCTCGAACAGGCGCTCACGCTCAAGCCGGACTATTTGCCGGCTGCGCTGACACTGTCGCAGATGGGCCCGGAGGAGCGTAAGGAAGGGATCGCGTCGCTCGAAAGGTATGTGCAGCAGAATCCGAAATCGCATGACGCACGTCTCGCGCTCGCGCAGATGTATCTCGCGAGCGACCGTCTGGACGACGCGCAGAAGCAGTTCGAGATCATGCACAAGAACAACGCGGCCGACCTCACGCCAATGATGGCGCTCGCGCTGATCAAGATCCAGCAGAAGAATTTCAACGACGCGCAGACCTACCTGAGACAGTACGCGCAGCAGGCTGAAAAAACACCGGGTGCCGATCCGGGCCAGGCGTATATCTATCTTGCGCAACTGTCGCTCGAACAGAAGAACGAAGCGGCGGCGAGCGACTGGCTCAACAAGATTTCCCCGTCGAGCCAGCAATTCGTGCCGGCGCAGATTACGCGCGCCCAATTACTCGCCAAGCAGGGCAAGACTGAAGACGCGCGCAAACTGCTGGCCGGCCTTCCGGCCCCCGATCCGCGCGACCAGGCGCTGATTGCACGTACTGACGCGGCCATCCTGTTCGACGCGAAGCGCTACCCGGAGGCAGAAACTCGCCTGCAACAAGCAACGGCCGACTTCCCTGACGATCCCGATCTCACCTACGACTACGCCATGGCCGCCGAAAAAACCGGCCACTACGATGTCATGGAAGCGCAACTGCGCAAGCTGATCCAGACGCAACCAGACAACCCGCAGGCGTACAACGCGCTGGGCTATTCGCTGGCCGATCGCAATCAGCGCCTGTCGGAAGCGGATAAGCTGGTCGAGAAGGCCTCGTCGCTGGCGCCGAACGACGCCTTCATCATGGACAGCGTCGGCTGGGTCAAGTACCGGATGGGCGATACGTCGGACGCAATCAAGCTGTTGCGCAAAGCTTACGAGCTCCAGCCGAACGCCGAAATCGGCGCGCACCTCGGCGAAGTGTTGTGGAAAACCGGCGCGCAGGATCAGGCTCGCGCCGCTTTCCGCGACGCGCGCAAGCTCGAACCGGACAACGACACGCTGGTCAAAACGCTGCAACGTCTTCAGGTGAACGATCTTTGATGCGTCTTTCCCGCTTGATCTCCTATCCCCGGGCGCCGCGTGGCGCGGCGCTCGGATTCGTAGCGGCAGCGGTTGTCGCATTGGCCGGTTGTGCATCGGTGAAGCCGCTGGGGCCGTCCACGTCGAATGCGGCGACATCCGTCACGGCGCAGACCACGCGCGCTTATCAAGGCCGTTTCGCAGTCCAGTACAACGATCAGAACGGCCAGCAGCGCAATGCCTATGGCAACTTCACCTGGCAGGAAACGGGTGACACGGTCACCCTGCAATTGCGCAATCCGCTCGGCCAGACACTGGCGATCGTAACTTCGTCGCCGGCGTCTGCCACGCTCGAGCTGCCGAACCGTCAACCGCTCACCGCCGACAACGTCTCCACGCTGATGCAGAACGCGCTCGGCTTCGCGCTCCCGGTCGAAGGGCTGCGCTACTGGCTGCAGCCTTCGCCGGCGCCGACGTCACGCGCCAGGACCGAGAATGATCCGGAGCAGCCGTCGCGCCTGAAACAGATCACGCAGGACGGCTGGACGATCGATTACCTGGCGTATGCCGACGCGCCGGCCACCGGCGTGAAGCGCTTGAACCTGAGCCGCTCGGAACCGCCGCTCGACATCAAGCTCGTGCTGGATCAATAGTCGCGCCTGTTCGCGTAACCCTTGCCGCCTCTTGCGCGCCGCTATGGCGCATGTAGCCCTGACTCATGATTGAAACGACCGATTCGCTACGCGATTGCCTCGCGCCAGCGAAACTCAACCTCTTCCTGCACATCACCGGCCGCCGGCCGGATGGCTATCACACGCTGCAAACCGTCTTCCAGTTGCTCGACTGGGGCGACACCCTGCACTTCAAGCGGCGCGACGACGGCCTCATCACGCGCAGCACCGAAATCGCCGACGTGCCGCCGGAACACGACCTCACCGTGCGCGCAGCAAAACTCCTGAAGGCGCATGCGGGCTCTCCCGAGGGTGTCGATATCGAAATCGAAAAGCGCCTGCCGATGGGCGCGGGTCTCGGCGGCGGCAGCTCCGATGCGGCCACCACGCTGCTCGCGCTGAACCGTCTCTGGAAACTCGATTTGCCGCGACTGGAGTTGCAGGCGCTGGCGTTGAAACTCGGTGCGGACGTGCCATTTTTTATTTTTGGAAAAAATGCGTTCGCACAGGGTGTCGGAGAAGCTTTGGACGTTGTACAATTGCCGCCGCGTCATTTCCTAGTAGTTACGCCGAGGGTTCACGTTCCGACTGCAGCGATTTTCTCCGAAAAAGCGTTGACAAGAGATTCGAAACCCCTCATAATTACGGACTTTCCTGCAGAACTTAGCTGCAACACTGAATGGCCAGAAAGTTTCGGCCGGAATGACATGCAGCAGGTTGTCGTGGGAAAATACGCGGAAGTAGCGCAAGTGCTGCGGTGGTTTGAAACCATCGCACCCGCGCGGATGTCTGGATCAGGTGCAAGTGTATTTGCAGCGTTTCGTAGTAAAGCTGAAGCAGAAGCGGCGCAAGCCAAACTGCCGGGCGAATGGAACAGCGCGGTGACTGCAAGTCTCGATCAGCATCCACTCTTTGCTTTCGCGTCATAAGTTTTGCCTCGTCGAACGTTCCCTCGTTCGGTGAAGCTCAAAGTTAGTGTAGGGGAGTCGCCAAGTTGGTTAAGGCACCGGATTTTGATTCCGGCATTCGAAGGTTCGACTCCTTCCTCCCCTGCCAAAAATTCTCGCATTTCCCTCGCCCCCAGCCTGAAGTAGGTGCATGATGAGCAGCCATGACGGCCTGATGGTTTTTACTGGCAACGCAAATCCCGCGCTTGCACAGGAAGTCGTCAAAATCCTCGGTATTCCCCTCGGCAAAGCAATGGTCAGCCGTTTCTCGGACGGTGAAATCCAAGTCGAGATTCAGGAAAACGTGCGTGGCAAGGATGTCTTCGTCCTGCAATCCACGTGCGCACCGGCGAACGACAATCTAATGGAACTGATGATCATGGTCGATGCGCTCAAGCGCGCATCAGCCGGTCGGATCACCGCAGCCATCCCCTACTTTGGCTATGCCCGTCAAGATCGACGCCCGCGTTCGGCGCGCGTCGCCATCTCGGCGAAGATCGTGGCGAACATGCTGGAAATCGCCGGTGTCGAGCGGATCATTACGATGGATCTGCACGCCGACCAGATTCAAGGCTTCTTCGACATCCCGGTCGACAATATCTACGCTACGCCCGTGCTGCTCGGCGATCTGCGCAAGCAGAACTACGAGAACCTGCTGGTCGTTTCGCCGGACGTCGGCGGCGTGGTGCGTGCCCGTGCATTGGCCAAGCAACTGAATTGCGATCTCGCGATCATCGACAAACGCCGCCCGAAGGCGAACGTTGCCGAAGTGATGAACATCATCGGTGAAGTCGAAGGCCGCACCTGCGTGATCATGGACGACATGGTCGACACCGCAGGCACGCTTTGCAAGGCGGCTCAGGTTTTGAAGGAACGCGGTGCGAAGCAGGTGTTCGCTTACGCCACCCACCCGGTTTTGTCGGGCGGTGCGGGCGAGCGTATTGCAGCTTCGGCACTCGACGAACTCGTTGTCACCGATACGATTCCGCTCGGCGAAGAAGCCCGCTCGTGCGCCAAGATCCGTTCGCTGACCAGCGCCGGCCTGCTCGCCGAAACGTTCTCGCGGATTCGCCGCGGCGATTCGGTGATGTCGCTGTTCGCTGAAAGTTAAGTATTTGCGAAGGCGCAGCGCGTATTGCAGTACCGCGCACTGCGCTTTTGCACAATTGGCATGAACGAACGAAGGTTCGTGCCATCGCTCTGGGGCCTCAGCCGTAATGGCTTGGAGGCCCCGTTTTTACTGCCTGGTCGCGGGCAGTGCATTGGAGATTCAATATGAAAGTAGTCGCTTTCGAGCGTTCCTTGCAAGGTACGGGTGCGAGCCGCCGCCTGCGTATCTCGGGTAAGACCCCGGGCATCGTATATGGCGCTGGTGCTGAAACGCAATTGGTCGAACTGGACCACAACGCACTCTGGCACGCGCTGAAGAAAGAAGTTTTCCACTCGTCGATCCTCGAACTGGAAGTGGCAGGTAAGTCGCAACAGGTTCTGCTGCGCGACGTGCAATACCACCCGTTCCGTCAGCTCGTGCTGCACGTGGACTTCCAACGTGTCGACGCGAAGAAGAAGTTGCACACCAAGGTGCCGCTGCACTTCATGAACCAGGAAACCAACCCGGCAGTGAAGCTGTCGGGCGCGGTGATCTCGCACGTCCTCAACGAAATCGAAATCGAGTGCCTGCCGTCGGCACTGCCGGAATTCCTCGAAGTCGACCTGGTGAAGATCGAAGCTGGCCACTCGCTGCACGCTAAGGACATCGCGCTGCCGGCAGGCGTGGCACTGGTTGCTCACGTCGAAGCAGAAAACCCGGTCGTCGCATTGGCAACGATCCCGGCTGGCGCAATCGCTGAAGGCGACGCTGCTGCTGCAGGCGAAGGCGAAAAGCCGGCTGCTTAAGCTGCACTGAGCGAACAATCCTCTCGAGCCGTTTCAATGAAACGGTCGATGTGACCCGCCGAGGTTCGCCCCGGCGGGTTTTTTTTCGGTTTTTTTTCGGCTTGGCCGCATTCGGCGCCCGGGCCAGATGGACCTACGCAATCATGATCAAGCTGATCGTCGGGCTCGGCAATCCGGGCGCCGAATACACCGCGACGCGCCACAATGCCGGCTTCTGGCTGGTCGATCAACTGGCGCGCGAAGCAGGCACGACGCTGCGCGACGAGCGGCGCTTCCACGGTTTCTACGCGAAGGCCCGGCTTCACGGCGAAGAAGTGCATCTGTTGGAACCGCAGACGTATATGAACCGCTCTGGGCAGTCGGTCGTGGCGGTCGCGCAGTTCTTCAAGATTCTTCCGGACGAAATTCTGGTCGCGCACGACGAACTCGATATGCCGCCCGGCAGCGTCAAGCTGAAGCTCGGTGGCGGCAGCGGCGGCCATAACGGGCTGAAGGACATCACCGCGCATCTGTCCTCGCAACAGTATTGGCGGCTGCGGGTCGGCATCGGTCATCCGCGCGACCTGATTCCCGAAAGCGCGCGAGCCGGCGCCAAGCCGGACGTCGCCAATTACGTGCTGAAGCCGCCGCGGCGGGAAGAACAGGATCTGATCGACGCGTCGATCGAACGCGCGTTGGCCGTGATGCCGCAAATTATCAAAGGCGAGCTCGAGCGGGCGATGATGCAACTGCATCGCAATCCCTGAGCGACGGCTTGCTAGGGCCCGTATCGCCGTATCGCCGTATCGCCATCAACAGGAGAATCGCTTGAGCCGCTACTGGAGTGACATCGTTCACCGTCTGACGCCGTATGTGCCGGGCGAGCAGCCCGTGGTTGCGCATCCGGTGAAGCTGAACACCAACGAGAATCCTTATCCCCCGTCGCCGCGCGTACTTGACGCGATCCGCCAGGAACTGGGCGACATGGGCGAGTCACTGCGGCGCTATCCCGACCCGACAGCGCGCAAGTTGCGCGAAACGGTAGCCGCGTACCACGGCATCCGCCCTGAACAGGTGTTCGCAGGCAACGGCTCGGACGAAGTTCTCGCGCTCACCTTTCAGGCCTTGCTGAAGCACGACAAGCCGTTGCTGTTTCCGGATATCACCTACAGCTTCTACCCGACCTACGCGCGGCTCTTTGAAGTCGACTATCGGACCATTGCACTCGACGACAGCTTCGCGATCAATGTCGACGACTACACGGCGCCTAACGGCGGCATACTGTTCCCGAACCCGAACGCGCCGACTGGACGACCGCTGCCGCTCGCCGATATCGAGCGTCTGGTGACGAGAAACACCGAATCGGCGGTGGTAATCGATGAGGCCTATGTCGATTTCGGCGCCGAATCGGCCATCGCGCTGATCGACCGCTATCCCAACCTGCTGGTGATCCAAACGGTATCGAAGTCGCGTTCGCTGGCCGGCATGCGCGTCGGCTTCGCGTTCGGCAATCCGGAACTGATCGACGCACTGAACCGCGTGAAAGACAGCTTCAACTCGTATCCGCTCGACCGTCTGGCGCAAGTCGCGGCCGTCGCTGCATACGAGGACGATGCGTGGTTCCGCAACAACTGCGCCAAGGTGATTGCTAGCCGTGAGCGGTTGGCGGCAGGCTTGACAGCATTGGGCTTCGAGGTCGTGCCTTCGGCGGCGAATCTGCTGTTCGCGCGCCACGAAGGCTACGACGCAGCGACGCTCGTGGCACGGCTAAGGGAAAAGGAAATCTTCGTGCGCCACTTCAAGGCGGCGCGAATCGACCAGCATCTGCGAATCTCGGTCGGCACCGACGCCGAATGCGACATTCTGCTGAATGCGCTGCGCGACATTTTCAGCGCTTACGTCGGGTAGCGATCGGGATAACTTCGCGCGCAACACGAAGCGTTGCGGCAAAAGAAAACGGCGAGGCAGACACCGCGCCGTTCAACCATCATTCAACTCTCACGCGCTTTTCGCCGCCTGCAGCGCGTGGTACTTCGCCAATAGACCTTCCGCCGTCTCCAGATGCTCAGGGTCGCGCGGAATGCACTCTACCGGGCACACCTGAATACACTGAGGTTCGTCGAAATGACCGACACACTCGGTGCATTTCTTCGGGTCGATCACGTAGATTTCCGGGCCCATCGAAATCGCGTCGTTCGGGCACTCGGGCTCGCACACGTCGCAATTGATGCATTCGTCGGTAATCATCAAGGCCATGCTGCCACCAACTTTCCTAGGAAAAACAATACATTATAGCTTCTCAGCCTTCCGCACGGTCGTGCAAAATCCCCCGAAATTCATGCTTGCGGGTTGCGGCTGAGTTGCACAGGTGTTGCAAATTGTGCAGCGCGCAAAGTCCAGATCGCACGCTAGGCCATGACCAGCACGACGTTTTCACATAATTGCGACGTATGCGAGCCGGAGTGCCCGAATGACGCGATTTCGATGGTGCCGGAAATTAGCGTGATCGACCCGACCTCCGTTCACCTGAGATTGAAATGATCCAGCCTCTGGCAACGAGCAGCGAACGTCGTTTCAGCTCAGGTTGTCGGTTGGCCGACATATCCAGGTCTCGGAACTTCAATCTTCACCTATGGCCGAGCGGCAAAAAGTGCCGGCCCCAAAAAACTTACACGGCACCCTAAAGTTCGTCCTGACGTGACCGAAAACCTTGAAGTAGCCGTCGCCTTACGCGACACCACTTGCCAACCCGCCGTCTTATAGTTATAGTTTTTATAACAATGAACCTGAGAGAACTGCAGCAACAGAAACGCGCCGTCACGGTTGATGGAACAGTCAAAGAATCTCGACCGGTCGGCTGCGTTTCACCCTCATGGCTGGCGTGCTATCCAACGTTCGAAGACGCGCTGCAAGGCGGGGAGACCAACTTTCGAGCGCTACCTCATTGGGCGAAGCTTTCGGTACTAAAGCGCACAGCCACGGGAGCGGGCTCACCAACCCTTACAGTGGCCACTCTTAACGAAGTTCGCGTCGCTTACGTCGAACTCGCTACGACTCGTGTGGCGGAGGCAATAGAAGGCTACCTGTCAGCTGGCACAAACAGCGAAAACTTACAGGACATCAGTTCGACACCACTTGAAGTTCTCGCCGTGCAATTTCCGCCAATGTGCGTGCCCTTGGTTGCAAGGCAACCTTGTTTGCTTAGCCCCGGCAAAGGTATCTTCCTTGAAGGCTGGACGCGCTTCTTCGCGTATTGGTCACGCAACGACAAAACGATACCGCTTCTCGCGGTCGATTGGCACCTTCTGTATGAGCGCCTGACTGCATAACTGTCCGGAAAGGGCGAGACTGCACTAGACCCGTGGGACTGAGCCACGTGCTGCCGCCCGTCCTAAATTTTCTCTATAGCCCATAAAGTCCAGCAGTGACTCGCCGTTAACGCGAAGCATAGGTTATGCGCCCACATCGCTATATTTTATATAACGATACAGCAGCCCTGTTGCAGTATTTGCTGGAGGGGCAAGCAGGGAGTAGGTGATCGCCAGCTCGGCGTACGTGGTCACACCGCTTAAATCGATCTTATTTTTATAACAGTAAATTCAAGGATCATCCATGTTTTCTGGATTTCTAACGATCAATACGTCTCCTCCCAAACATTTGACAGCAAAGCTTACGCTTTGCGCAGCAGTTGCGGCAACTCTCACTGCCTGCGGCGGCGGCGGCGGATCAAGCACTCCAAGCAGCAGTTCGACCAGACCCGCTATGCCGACGACATTGAGTGGGACCGTCGCAACTGGCGCACCCGTCAGCGGAGCCAACGTTCAAATCGTAGATTCGACAGGCAAAAGCGTAACGGTCACGGCGGACGCTAAAGGCAATTATCAGGTGCCACTGACCGGGCTCACTACGCCGTTCGCAGTATTCGCTACGGATCCAAGCGGCATCGCACCCCCGCTCGCTTCCGTGGTCCCAGCCATACCTGCTAACTCATCCGCGCCGGTCATCGCGAACGTCACAAGTTTGACGACCGCTGCCGCCGCTCTGGTGACACAAAGCGGCAATCCGCTTGACCTCGCGAACAGCCAGAACCTGTCCTCCCTTGTCACCCTTGCGGCAGTCAGCAAAGCAGTGCAGACGCTCAGCAATGCGACCGCAAATATTCTTAGTGCTAACAATCTCGATCCAAAGAGCTTCGATCCAATCGCCACGCCATTCACCGCAAACCAGACGGGCGCGGATGCTGCGCTCGATGCCGTACAGGTCATTCCGGCAACAGGATCCGCTGGTGGCTTCCAACTGATCTCCACCGCTAATCCAAACTCATCTGCGAACCTGGCATTAAATTCTGGCGCGACAGCATCTTCATCGCTTCCCGCACCTCCCGCGACAGGCGCATTCCTCGCACCGTTGATGACTGCTCTGACTGAATGTCTTGGTGGCTCTTCGGGTTCGTGCTCGCAAGCAATCGACGCGAGCTATAAAGACAATGGATTTACCAGCTTCACGCAAGCGCATCCATCTCTTGCAGCATCCGGCGTCAGCCTCGGCGTAGCTAAAATCCTGGAATTCATGCCTGGTACTTCTGGTAAGCAAGTGCTAATCGCTCTTCCCTATACAACGTCGGGCGGGGCATCGGGATTCGAGTACACGGTTGCGCAGCAGACGGCAAATGGCTGGGACATCATCGGCAACCAGCAGCAGTACAACGTCCATATCCAGTCGTTTATCCAGCGACGACAGACACTCGACAACGATACCTGGCCTTCGAACGTATCGCGCTGGGAGTCCGGCATCGACATTGCGATCCCACTCGGCGCGGCAGGCACGCCTAACCCGGCAAATCTCGCGTCGGCGTCGGTAACTGGTCCTGGAATCACCGGCACAATTTATTACGTGCTCCCCGCACAAGCCGGGTCAAGTCTCATGTCGATTGCCCGTGCGCCTCAAACCAGCGTACCGACTGGCGGCCGGACCTCCAACACACAAGCGTGGGGCTACCGCTGGTCATGGCAGACCTTGCCCGGTGTCACCGGCACTTTCGTCCCAAGTTCCAATAACCTTGGGCAAAAGTATGCGCCACAGCCTATTGATGTTTCGACGGTGCCCGAGTACGCGACGTATACCGTCACTTTTTATGACGCATCCGGCACACAGATCGGACAGACAAGCGTCGTCAATCCTACGCCAAACATCGCCGCAACCAACGGCGCCAACATTCCGTGGCAAACGCTTTCGGGTGACACGATACATGCATTTCTCAACCCCAACGGGCCACAGGCGGCTGCCCAGCAAACGGTTAATGTTTCATGGTCGAACCTTGTCAACGGGGCTAACATTGCTCCGCTTGTGACGTTTCCTGAAATAACAACACAAGGCTCAGCCGCCACTGACAACATCGTTGGCGTTGGGCAAGGCCCGGCAAGCGTGAATGCGTCCGGCACTTATTCCACATCCGTAACTGCCGGCGTCAATCAGGCAGGCACCCAGACATGCCCGTCTGCCTGCTCGTTCGCTGCATTTGCCTCTGGCATCACGCGGAACCTCGACCTATCCTCGAATTACGGGCAAATCTCCCTTGACGCTTACTGGGGATACTCGGAGTGATCCACCTGAACATCGGAATTGGCTCTTTCCAGTAAGCTGTTCAAGCAGCAGCCCAGAAGAGTGACTCATGTAGTCACTCTTCGACTTCCTCTCGTCTGCAAACCTTGTGCTGTGCGGCAATCCGTTCAGGGCGCATATCACGTGGCACGTGCGCCCGCCGTTACATGAACGCTGGTCCTCTACAGCGAGTAGCCAATGATACGTTTTGCTGACTACTTCGCGCGCATCCTTCAACTGAAGGATGCGCTGCGTGATGGTTCGTCACTGCCTGCGCTCGATCCGCTTGAAGTGCGGATTATCGAATTTGTTGCCTGCACAACACACACCAACGAACGTTTGTCGGTGCGGAACGTCATGGCGCAGCGCGAGCCTGGTTCACCCGCTACGCTTTACGCCCGCATCACTTCCGTGTGCGAAAAGGGCTGGATTCAACTCAGCGATACCGAAGATGGCCGCCGCAAACAGATCAAACTCGCACCAGTCGCCCTCCATCATTTCGACATGCTGTTTGACTGCCTCATAAAGGCTATGAGCAGCAAGTAGACTGCCTGTTATATGATGTGGCGTGCTGACTGATTGTTATATGCCCTGTTTAAGGCCAGTTGAATGTTGAACATGCCGTTTGACATACGGGAACTGCTCCGCTGTTTCGGCAACAACGCCAAAATTCCCTTTATCGTATACAGCATGATCAGCGCGCCCGTCAGGTCGCCCACAAACATGCTGAAGAAGCTCTCGAACCAGTCCTTCGTCGTACCGGTCAGCGCAAACCACAAGTGATGGAACAGCGGATTTGCTATCGAATAGGCGACAGCCAGAACAAGAAGCCGCTTCGGGGTAAGGTTAGTCAGTGATGCACGCAGATCGTAATACTCAAGCGCAAACCGGTAGACCAGATACGGCGCCAGAGATCCAAGGAAAGCGCCCGCGATGGCGCGCACCGGGTCATGCGGAAACCAGTAAAGAAAATCGGTAATCAGACCGGCAAGCAGCAGGCCGATTGCACCATCGAACCCAACCAGCAACGTACTGAGAAGCCGAACACCGGACGGCAGGAAAATCCAGTTTATGCCTCGAACGAAAGACGTGTGAGTGAACACCTCCTGGTTTATCCACAGCGACACCAAAAACGCGATCAGAGTCCCAGTGATCGACCAGAAATGCAAACGTAAGCTGGACATTGCGGTAAACTACCCTTCCATGTTTATTATCGAGCGGATCATAACGCGCCTGCATGCCGTCCCGCGAGCGCCTATCTTCAACAGCCTATTCTCAACAGTGCGTAAGCAATGACACGTCCTGCTGATATCTATCTGCGATTCCTGCAGCTGACCGAAGCACTACGTGGTCTGCCTTCGCTTCCTGCACTTGATCCGCTAGAAGAAAAAATCCTCGAATTCGTTGCTCGCGTGATGCAGAAAAACGACCGGCTTTCCGTCCGGGACATGATGGCTCAAAGCGAGCTCGGCTCACCTGCGACGCTTCACGCCCGCATCACGTCGATGCGCGAAAAAGGCTGGCTAATACTCAGCGATACCGAGGACGCGCGTCGCAAGCAGATCGAACTTACCCCGGCTGCGCTTCGGCACTTCGACAAGCTCGCCGAAGCCTTCGCCAAAGCTGCGAAAGGCGCCTGAACAGCCTTCCCTTTGTCGGTCGAGCCGACAGTTCGGGTTCCGAGGCGCCTGATTCCGCAAGAGCCACCCCGTTCGCATTCACGCACAGTCAGAAGAAATTGCGCAGACCAATTGCGACACCCGTCTGGTTGCTGCGTCCTGGCAATTCAACCGTCGCCGCGCCGCTCACCCTATTAAAATCGACGGTGCCATAGACCTCCGTCCGCTTCGACAGTGAATACTCGGCCAGCGCTACCACGGTGTAGCGGGTGCCAGTGCCAGGCGCGTCATCGGCGGTTGCTGCGTTGCGCATGTGATCGTAATAAAACGCGCAGGTCAGCAATAGTGGGCCGCTCACCTGCCACGCCGCACCTGCAAACGGGCCATCGTCAATGCGATCGGTCTTCTTCAACTGGCCAATGTCGGCAATCGGTTGCTCTGCAAGCAGAGTATCGACAAGGCCAGTATTGTCCTGCGAATGCAGATAACCAAGATAGATTTTCGCCTTGCTGAACGCATAGGCAATATCCGCGTTGTAGACGGTCTGCTTGTTGTTCGAGTTGTCGCTCGTTTGCTGCACACCGGCGGCGACGCTGACAGGGCCAGTAACATACGATGCGATGAAGCCGAACATGCTGCCTGCACCAAGGTGGCCCGGAACCTCGCCCGAGAAACCGTCTGCGCCATTCGACTCGTAGTTGCTGCCGAACGAGTAAATCGCCCCGACCTCCAGGCCGCCGAACTGACCGTCGTACTTGATCGAGTTATCGGCGGATAACCCCGCACCAAGTGCGAACGGCAACCACGAATTTTCAGGGTAGTTCGCGTAAGTCAGCGGATCGTATGTGCTGACGAGCTTGTCAAACAGTGGCGTATTCTGGCGACCGAATGTCAGCGTACCGTATCGGCTGGCTAGACCAACATATGCTTCGCTGCCGAACAGCCGCCCGCTATCGCTGAGGGTGCCGTCCTGCGGATTGACATTGCTTTCCAGTTGGAAGACCGCTTTCAGTCCACCGCCAAGATCTTCCGTACCACGCAATCCAACGTGGCTGTTAATTACTGCCCCGTTAGCCATGAACAGCTTGTTATCGTTCTGCGCGTCGGCATTTGTCAAATAACGGATGCCAAGATCAGTCATGCCGTAAAGCGTAACCGAACTTTGGGCCGAAGCGCCCTGGCAAGCCAACGCCGATGCAATGCCGCTAACCGCAGCAGCAATCCCCATGTTTCTCAAGTGCAATCCCCGCGATTTCTGATCAGGCCGCTGGACGATGGTGCGGCTAGCGTGCAGCGCGCGAGATCATAACCCAGGCAGGCCATCGAGAAACAAAGGACGGGTTCATGCATTTAACGGCGACGTCTCGGTTCGCCGAACCATGCAATCATGGGTTGCAAGACCTGCTGTCCCACGCTCGCACAGCAACATGTCGATTTAGCCAGTTACGGTTGTCCCGCCGAAGCACCCTCATTCGGATCCAGCGAAGCAACCTTCTCCGTCAGCCATTTTTCGACCGACGGGAACACGAACTTGCTGACGTCGCCGCCCAATTGCGCGATTTCACGCACGATGGTGCCGGAGATGAACTGGTACTGATCGGACGGCGTCATGAACATGGTTTCGACGTCCGGCAGCAGATAGCGGTTCATTCCGGCCATCTGGAACTCATATTCGAAATCCGAGACGGCACGCAGGCCACGCACGATCACCCGAGCGTTATTGCTGCGGACAAAGTCTTTCAATAGCCCTTTGAAGCTCATCACCTTAACGTTCGGGTAGTGCCCGAGCACTTCATGAGCGATGTCGAGACGCTCTTTCAACGTGAAGAACGGCTTCTTGTTGCGGCTGTCGGCAACCCCCACCACCAGCGTGTCGAAAATGCTCGACGCGCGTCGAACGAGGTCTTCGTGACCGCGCGTCAGCGGGTCGAACGTGCCCGGGTACACGGCGACTACCATGAGACTTCTCCTCTTTTCAGACAAATTGGCACGTTAAAGCGTCCACGCGACGCATTTGGCACCGACCGCATGCGTGACGGTAACCCGCCCGATGCTTGTTTTGGAACGCGCATTATTCCTTATTTTCGCGCTGCAGCAAATGAAAGTGGACGGCACCTGCTTTGCCTTGCCGCACGATTTCCCAACCGGCTAGCGTCTCGTTCCCTTCGAGCTCGAGCGCAACGCCCGCCTCCACATACAGAAAACCTTCCGGACTCAGCAGCGGCACGGCCAGGGCGAGCGCCTTGCCGAGCAGATCGTCGCCGAACGGCGGATCGAGGAAAACTACGTCGAACGATCCCGGCGCGAGACTCGCCGCGAGGCGCAAGCCGTCGGCTTCCGCGATTTCGATGGTACGCGCCGAGAGGCGTTCCTGGTTCGCGCGCAGCTGGCTGGCCGCCTTCGCGCTGCGCTCGACCATCAACACCCGCGCCGCGCCGCGCGAGGCGGCCTCGAAGCCGAGCGCGCCGCTGCCGGCGAACAGATCGAGGCAGCGTTGGCCGTCCAGCCGTTGGCCGAGCCAGTTGAACAGCGTTTCGCGCACGCGGTCGGGCGTGGGGCGCAGGCCGTCGAGGTCAAGCACGGGCAGCGGCGTGCGCTTCCAGTCGCCGCCAATGATACGGATGGCGTGCGCCTTGCCGCTTTTGGACGAAGCGCCATGGGCGCGTGAAGGAGCAGAACGGGGCATGCAGTTTCGAATACGTTATAGGGACGCCCACGACGCCGATGCGTGTGGGCTGGAGGGCCAACGTTACCACAGGGGCGCGCGGCGTCCAGCCTGGCCGTTCGGCCAATACGACGGGTGGCGGCGCGCCTGATAAAATGTGCGGCTTCCAGCGCCTTGCATCCCGCATCGCAACGCTGCCTGCCGCTCCCACGGGCTTGCCCCGGCTGCGCGCATCGGCGGGCGCTCTCACCACGCCAGATCATGTTCAGCTTTTTCAAACGATTCAAGGGTTCGAAAGAGTCCGATAACGCGCCAGAAGAATCGCAGACCGCGCCGCAAGCTCTGGCGCCCGAACACGCCGTAGAGGCGCCGCCGTCAGCGCCCGTCGCGCCGCTAGCGCCGCAGCCGGCTGCTCCGGTTGGCGCCGATACGCAGCCGGCTGCTGTGTCCATCAGTGCGCCCGAACCCGAAGCAGCCGCGCTCGAAACCGTCGAAATCGTCCCGCCGCCTACGCAGGACGCGAGCGCCAAGCGCTCGTGGCTCACTCGCCTGAAAACCGGCCTGTCGAAAACGAGTTCGAGCCTGACCGGCATTTTCATCGGCACGAAGATCGACGAGGATTTGTACGAGGAACTCGAAACCGCACTGCTGATGTCGGATGCGGGCGTCGAAGCCACCGAGTTCCTGCTCGAATCGCTGCGCGAGAAAGTGCGCACCGAGCGCCTCACCGATCCTCAGCAGGTGAAAGCGGCACTGCGCACGCTGCTGATCGACCTGCTCAAGCCGCTGGAAAAATCGCTGATGCTCGGCCGCGCGCAGCCGCTGGTCATGATGATCGCGGGCGTCAACGGTGCGGGCAAAACCACCAGCATCGGCAAGCTCGCCAAGCATCTGCAGAGCTTCGATCAGTCGGTGCTGCTGGCTGCGGGCGACACCTTCCGCGCCGCCGCGCGCGAGCAACTCGGAATCTGGGGCCAGCGCAACAACGTAACGGTGGTGTCGCAGGAAAGCGGCGACCCGGCCGCCGTGATTTTCGACGCGGTTGGCGCCGCGCGTGCGCGCAAGATCGACGTGATGATGGCGGACACGGCCGGCCGTCTGCCGACCCAGCTGCACCTGATGGAAGAACTGCGCAAGGTGAAGCGCGTGATCGGCAAGGCGCAAGACGGCGCACCGCATGAGGTGCTGCTGGTGATCGACGCGAACACCGGCCAGAATGCCCTCGCGCAAGTGAAAGCCTTCGACGACGCACTGGGTCTCACCGGTCTGATCGTCACCAAGCTCGACGGCACAGCGAAGGGGGGCATTCTCGCGGCGATTGCGCGTCAGCGTCCGATCCCGGTGTACTTCATCGGCGTCGGCGAAAAGGTGGAAGACTTGCAACCTTTCAGCGCGGAAGAGTTTTCGGACGCCTTGCTGGGCGGTTGAATACAACAGCGTTCAACAACGTCGGTCGCGGAACAATCAAAAAGGGCGCTCTTACGGGCGCCCTTTTTTCATTCAAACCACAGCATCATTCCGCGTCGGGCTGAACCCCGGGCGCCGCGCGAGCGAACGCATCGAGTTGCATCGCGTGATCGTAGATGCGCTGAATCGTCGGAAACTTCGCCGTGTCGACCTTGAAGCGCTGCGCGTTGAACACTTGCGGAATCAGACATGCGTCGGCTAACGTCGGGGTATCGCCGAAGCACAGCTTGCCGGTGCGCGAATCGCCCGCCAGATGCGCCTCGACCGTCGTAAAACCCGCTTCGACCCAATGCTTGTACCACGCGTCTTTCGCGTCGTCATCGACACACAGCGTGTGTTTCAGGTACTTCAGCACGCGCAGGTTGTTCAGCGGATGAATCTCGCACGCCACCTGCAACGCCACCGCGCGCACATACGCGCGCTCGGCCGGCGTCCCGGGCAATAGCGGCGGCTCCGGATGCGTTTCCTCCAGATACTCGATGATCGCGAGCGACTGCGGTATCAGTTCGTTGCCGTCGACTAACGTGGGCACGATGCCGTCCAGATTCACCTTGCGGTACTCGGGCTTCAGCTGCTCGCCGCCGTCGCGCACGAGGTGCACCGGTACATAGTCGTACGGCAGGTTCTTCAAGTTCAGCGCAATGCGCACGCGATAAGACGACGAGCTACGAAAATAGCTGTAAAGCTTCATGTTGTGTGTCTCCTTCGACCGCTCTTCAGACGACGCGTACGCTGAGCTCGCCGAGCCCGTCCACGCCGCCCTTCATCAGGTCGCCCTGTACCACGGCGCCGACGCCTTCCGGCGTGCCGGTGAAAATCAGGTCGCCCGGTTTCAGTTCGAACAGCGTCGACAGATAGGCGACCGTCTCGGCAACCGACCAGATCAGTTGCGACACGTCCGAGTGCTGTTTTTCCTCGCCGTTCACCGACAACCAGATTGCACCCTTGCCGACATGGCCGACCTTCGTAACCGGATGAATCGGGCCGAGCGGCGCCGAGTGATCGAAACCCTTCGCGGTATCCCACGGACGGCCCAGCTTCTTCGCTTCGGCCTGCAGATCGCGGCGCGTCATGTCGAGACCGAGGGCATAGCCGTACACGTGGTCGAGCGCGCTTTCGGCCGGAATGTTCTTGCCGCCTTTGCTGATCGCCGCCACCAGTTCCATCTCGAAGTGGACGTTCTTCGATTGCGGCGGATACGGGAATTCGCCGGTCGCGCCAGGCGCCACATACAGCACGGCGTCGGCCGGCTTGGTAAAGAAGAACGGCGGTTCGCGGTCGGGATCGTGCCCCATCTCGCGCGCGTGCGCCTCGTAGTTGCGGCCCACACAGTAGATGCGACGCACCGCGAACTGCTCGCTGGACCCCACGACCGGCACCGCGACTACCGGTGCTGGTGCAAATACGTAACTCATCCCGTTCTCCGTTTTTTGAATTGAACCGCGCCCGCGCGGCAATGAAACAGCGAGTGTAACGCGCAGCAAAGCGCGGCGCAGCCGATCGGCACGGGCGCGCGCGATCCGGTGGCCCCGGCGCATCGTCGCGCTGGATCGCCGGATCGCCGGATCGCCGGATCACTGGATCGCCGGATCGCCGGACCACCGGACCACCGGACCACCGGACCACCGGATCGCCATAGATGCGATACTCACACCAAATAGCGTCCTTTGAATACCGTGACCGACCGCCCAACGGCGGCACGCCACCCGTCCCACTGCGCCCGATGACTGACTCCGCCGACACCGCCAATCCGTTCCCCTGTGCCCGCTATATCAAGGAAATCGGCCGCGGCCCGAACGGCGCGCGCGCCCTGACCGCCGAGGACACGCGCGTGCTCTACACCGCGATGCTCGACGGCCGCGTGGCCGATCTCGAACTCGGCGCCGTGCTGCTCGCGTATCGCGTGAAAGGCGAAACCGCCGACGAACTCGCCGCCATGCTGGCCGGCGCGCATGCGTCGTTCGAACCGATTCATTTGCCGCACGCGGCGTTCCGGCCCGTATCGATACCCACGTATAACGGCGCGCGCAAACAGCCCAACCTGGTGCCGCTGCTTGCGCTTCTGCTGGCGCGCGAGGGTGTGCCGGTGCTGGTGCATGGCGTCACCGAAGATCCGGGCCGCGTGACGAGCGCCGAAATTTTCACGCATCTGCAGATCCCGCACGCGCAATCGCACGCCGATATCGAAGACGGTCTCGCCGAACGACGTCTCGCGTTCGCGCCGGTCGACGTCCTCGCACCGAAGCTGGCGCACCTTCTTTCGCTACGCCGGCGGATGGGCGTGCGCAATTCAACGCATACGCTCGTGAAAATCCTGCAACCGTTCGCGCCCGCGGGGCTGCGGCTCGTGAACTACACGCATCCGCCGTATCGTGACAGTCTCACGCAGCTGTTCAACACGCACCCGGACGCCGCAGCGGGCGGCGCCTTGCTCGCACGCGGCACCGAAGGCGAAGCGGTGGCCGACACGCGGCGCCAGGTGCAAGTGGATTGGCTGCACGATGGCGTCTGCGAGACGCGCGTGCCGCACGAGCGCTCGTCGCCCGGCGCGCCTGAAGTCGACTTGCCCGAAGCTCGCGACGCCGCCACCACGGCCGCGTGGATCGGTGCCGTGCTGCGCGGCGAAGCGCCCGTGCCGAGTGCGATTGAACGGCAAGTGGAATTGATCGTGGATGTCGCGAAAACGCCCGTGTGACGTGCGCGGCGCATGGCCGAGCGCTACAACCAGATTCCGGTGCATCCGCGGCATCCGTGTGCCGGTGATGCGGCGAAGCGGCCGGTGCGGAGCGATGAGGAACTGCAGCGCGTAGCTGCTTGAGTGCTCACAAGGCGCTCACCGATCGCGACTAGCGAAACGGAGTGAACTCAAAAGGCTCACTCGATCGCGCAACGCGTCGCCTGCCAGGCGATCAGACGCCATCGCCCGTCTTCCTGTGTATGAATCGCCGTGTACGCAATCGGAAACAGGAGCGCCCCGTTGTTCGCTTCCATTTCGATCAACGCGCGCCCGGTGACGACGCAGGTCTCACGCCCCACCGGCAGCACCTCTTGCGACTGCACTTCGATCTGCCGATAGCGGCGGCGCCCGGCGGTAATGCCGTCGATGAACTGCCGCTTCGTTTCACGCTTGCCGTTCGTATGGACATAGCTCACGTTGTCCGCGAGCAGCCTATCGAGCGACTGCCCGTCGCCGTCGACCATTGCACGAAAGCGCTCACGCTCGAGCCCGCGAATCGCTTCGATTATCTTTGCCGCCATTGCTCAGCCCCTTGCACCGATGAGCCGAACGTGGCCACGGTCGTCAGAAGTTATATTGCAAATATAGCTGGTGGAAATTTATACCAGGATTCGGCTCTTTGATACCGCCATTGGAAATATGCTGGAAGCGGTAGCCCGCCTCGTACTGCTGGTGACTGCCGAATTGCAGGCCGACTCCCGCCATGGGGGCGAACTGGAACGCGGTCGCGAGCGTGAGGTCAGTGGAGATTCTCGGACTCGACAGAAGGCGGATACCGACGCCCGCTTCGATGTAAGGGCGAATCGCCCCCGCTCCGTCGATGAAGCGAATGATCGGCGTCACACCGATCTCGCCGATGTTCTCGTGCACATTCCCTTCGTCGGTATGCCACCAGGCCACGTGCGCCTCGCCGATCAGCGAAAAGTGCCAGTCGCCGATCTGCCACCACGTCAGATTCGGATCCCAGACCAGGCCGAGATCGAGCTTTTTAATGTGGTGATCTCCCAGACCGCCGGCGATCTGCACGCCGAACTGGTCAGCTGCGGCCAGTCCCGAAGCGCCAAACAGAATAGCCGCCGAAGCGCCTTTTAGAGCCAGACCACGCAGAACGTTTTTTTTGTTGTTCATCGAACACCCGAGCTAGTCGAACGTTGATTACCTTCGCATTGTTCTTCTATTCTAAAGTCAATCCTGACCCTATGAATCATCTGACGAAACTTAAATTTCCGCAATTAGTCACTTCGATTTTACAAAATGCTGACTACTTATAAGAACGGCGGCGCTTCGCCAGGTAAATTCTACGGCCCATACACTGTCGGCCGCAGTCTCGATACATAGCTATCGAAACCAGAATTTCAATAGGAAAATGCGGAACTTGGATGCCCCTACACCTTCTAAGTATTAGCACTCAGCAAATCAGAGTGCTAACATCCAACGCTGGAGTCGTTAACTGAATACGCTTTTGTCTGATTCCAAAGGAGTTTCCTACGTGAGCCATGCAATGACCCTTCCGAGTACTTTGAGCCCGTCTTCGGCTAAGGCCGCTTCGGCAGGTGCACTGGCGCTCTCGCATTCCTCGCTGCTGCCCGGCCAACTGGGCAATATCGACGCCTACATCCAGGCCGTAAATCGGATTCCGATGCTGACGCCGGCAGAAGAACGCCAGTTCGCCACCGAATTTCGCGAGCAGGACAACCTCGGGTCCGCGCGCCGCCTCGTCCTGTCGCACCTGCGGCTGGTCGTCTCGATCGCGCGCAATTACCTCGGTTATGGCCTGCCGCACGCCGACCTGATCCAGGAAGGCAATATCGGCCTGATGAAGGCCGTGAAGCGCTTCGATCCGGAGCAGAACGTACGGCTCGTGTCGTACGCCATGCACTGGATCAAGGCTGAGATCCACGAATACATTCTGCGCAACTGGCGGATGGTGAAAGTCGCCACCACCAAAGCGCAGCGCAAGCTGTTCTTCAACCTGCGCAGCCACAAGCAGGGGCTGGGCGCATTCACGCCGGACGAGATCGAAGGTCTCGCCCAGGAGTTGAACGTGAAGCGTGAAGAAGTGGCTGAAATGGAAACGCGCTTGTCCGGCGGCGATATTGCGCTGGAGGGCCAGGTCGAAGACGGCGAAGAGTCGTACGCGCCGATCGCCTACCTCGCCGACTCGCATAGCGAGCCGACTGCCGTGCTGGCTTCGCGTCAGCGCGACAAGCTGCAAAGCGACGGTATTGCGAGTGCGCTGGATGCGCTGGATGCCCGCAGCCGCCGCATCATCGAGGCACGCTGGCTGAAGGTGGAAGACGACGGTTCGGGTGGCTCGACACTGCACGAACTGGCCGACGAATTCGGCGTGTCGGCCGAACGTATTCGTCAGATCGAAGCGAGCGCAATGAAGAAAATGCGCGGCGCGTTGGCCGAATATGCCTAAGGCTTAAAACCCTTTAGTTGTGCCGGCTCGTCCGGCGCGCAGTTGTATGGCTGCAGAGCCCTGCCCTCGCAAGAAGGCAGGGCTTTTTTGTGCCCGCTCGACGATGCATGCGCTCAATCGCACACGCATGCACACGCGCACGCACTCAAGAACATGTCCACCAAGCACGCGTTTCTTGACGTATCACAAACCTCGTAGCGATACTGTCCGCGCGTGGTGACGTTCGCGACCCAATGCCGCAGCGCCGAACTAACGCGCGCAAGGTCCTTGCTTCTAGAATCGGGATGCACTCGCCAGACCGCTGAAACGGCCTGGATCCAGCCGGTTAACCCGGTGTGAAGTCGCCTTCGACCGATCATGACCATAGCCCTGAATCGCCATAGCAACCCTCGCTCGAGCCTGCGCAAACGGCTCGCCGCCTGGGTGCGCGGTCCGACGCTGGCGCGCGATATTGCCATCGTCCTCACCATCAAATTCGCACTGCTGATGGTGCTCAAATACGCGTTCTTCAACCATCCGCAGGCGGAGCATATGTCGCTGCCGCCTGAACAAGTCGCGCAGGCACTGCTGTCCGTGCCTGCCTCGCATCAGTCCCAAGGTGATCAACATGCCCGTTAGCGAAGTCGTAGAACTGTCGCGCCTCCAGTTCGCCATCACGGCGCTTTATCACTTTCTGTTCGTGCCGCTCACGCTCGGTCTGTCCTGGCTGCTCGTCATCATGGAGTCCGTTTATGTGATGACCGGCAAGCAGATCTACAAAGACATGACCCAGTTCTGGGGCAAGCTGTTCGGCATCAATTTTGCGATGGGCGTCACCACCGGTCTCACGCTGGAATTCCAGTTCGGCACCAACTGGTCGTACTACTCGCACTATGTCGGCGACATTTTCGGCGTGCCGCTGGCCGTTGAAGGTTTGATGGCGTTCTTCCTCGAGTCGACCTTCGTCGGCCTGTTTTTCTTCGGATGGAAGCGGCTCTCGAGAGTGCAGCACGTGATCGTCACGTTCCTCGTCGCACTCGGTTCGAACCTGTCGGCGCTGTGGATTCTGGTGGCCAACGGCTGGATGAACAATCCGGTCGGCGCCACCTTCAACTATCAGACCATGCGCATGGAACTCGACAGCATCTTCTCGGTGCTGTTCAACCCCGTCGCGCAGGTAAAGTTCGTGCACACCGTATCGGCCGGTTATGTGACGGCTTCAATGTTCGTGCTCGGTGTGTCGTCGTGGTATCTGCTGAAGCGCCGCGACACCGAATTCGCCTTGCGCTCGTTCGCCATTGCCGCGGGCTTCGGTCTGGCGTCGACGTTGTGCGTGATCGTGCTCGGCGACGAGTCCGGCTACCGCACCGGCGAAGTTCAGCAGGTCAAGCTGGCTGCCATCGAATCCGAATGGGAAACGGCGCCCGCACCCGCACCGTTCACGATCATCGGCATTCCGAACCAGAAGGAAGAGCGCACCGACTATGCGATCCGCATTCCGTATGCGCTCGGCCTCATCGCCACGCGCTCGATCGACGAACCGGTGGTCGGCCTGAAAGACCTGATGGCGCAGAACGAAGTGCGCATCAAGAACGGCATGCTCGCCTACGCCGCACTGCAAAAGCTGAAGCTAGGCGACGCCACGGACGAAGCCAAAGCCGCCTTCGACGCACACAAGCAGGATCTCGGCTACGGCCTGATGCTCAAGCAGTTCACCCCGAACGTCACCGATGCCACGCCAGATCAGATTGCGCAGGCCGCCAAGAAGACGATTCCGCCGGTGGCGCCCGTGTTCTTCTCGTTCCGCCTGATGGTTGGCCTCGGCATCCTGTTCCTTGCGACCTTCGTGCTGGCGTTCTGGTTCTGCGCGCAGCGCTCCCTGCTGCTGGAGAAGCGCCGCTGGTTCCTGCGCTGGGCCGTATGGGCGATTCCGTTGCCGTGGCTCGCTGCCGAATTCGGCTGGATCGTCGCTGAAGTCGGCCGTCAACCGTGGACCATTGCCGGCATTCTGCCGACCGCATTGTCCGCCTCGAGCCTGACGCCAGGCGATCTCTACCTGAGCATTGCCGGCTTCGTCGTGTTCTACACGGTGCTGTTCATCATCGAAATCATGCTGATGTTCAAGTACGCGCGACTCGGACCTTCGTCGCTGCACACCGGGCGCTATCACCACGAACAGCCGCTGAATCAGCCGCTGCCGACCAACACGGTCGCATGATTCGCCGCCACTCTGTTCCAAGGGAAAGTTCATCATGGATTACGCAACCCTCAAACTGATCTGGTGGGTGTTGATCGGCGTGCTGCTGATCGGCTTCGCGCTCACCGACGGCTTCGACATGGGCGCGGCGATTCTGCTGCCGTTCATCGCAAGGACCGACGCGGAGCGGCGCATCGTCGTGAACACGGTCGGCGCGACGTGGGAAGGCAATCAGGTGTGGCTCATCACAGCGGGCGGCGCGATGTTCGCCGCGTGGCCGCTGGTGTACGCCGCATCGTTCTCCGGCTTCTACTTCGCGATGCTGCTGGTGCTGTTCTCACTGTTCTTCCGGCCAGTCGGCTTCGACTACCGCAGCAAACGTGAAGACCCGCGCTGGCGCAACGCGTGGGATTGGGCGCTGTTTGTCGGTGGCTTCGTACCGGCGCTGGTGTTCGGCGTGGCGTTCGGCAACCTGCTGCAAGGCGTGCCGTTCTCGTTCGACACCGATCTGCGCGTCACATATCACGGCAGTTTCTTCGCGCTGCTCAACCCGTTCGCCGTGCTGTGCGGGCTGGTTAGCGTGTCGATGCTGGCCGCGCACGGCGCAGCCTTCGTGAAGATGAAAGCGGACGACATCGTCGCCGAGCGTGCTTCGCTGGCGCTGCGGATTGCTTCGTTCGCCACCGTGGTGCTGTTCCTGCTTGCCGGCGCACTGATCGCCACGATGATCGGCGGCTACCAGATCGTCGACGCCGCGCCGCTCGACACGGTTGCCAATCCGTTGCTGAAGAACGTGATCGGCGCACCCGGTCTTTGGCTCACCAACTACGCGAACTATCCGTGGATGGTGAGCGCGCCGGCGGCCGGCCTCGTCGGCGGCGTACTCGCCTTGTTGCTGGCGCGCTCGCGCTTTGAAAAGAGCGCCTTCCTGTCGACCTCGCTGATGGTCATCGGCGTGATTCTGACGGCGGGCTTCTCGATGTTCCCGTTCATCATGCCCTCCTCGCTCGACGGCCGCAGCAGTCTCACCGTGTGGGATTCGACCTCGAGCCGCATGACGCTGCAGATCATGCTGATCGCCGTGATCATCTTCCTGCCGATCATCCTGATCTACACGAGCTGGGTGTATCGCGTGATGCGAGGCAAGGTGACCGCCGCGGCACTCGAAGAAAATCATCATTCGATGTATTGATCAGGAATACGATTAACAGGAGTTTGTGATGTGGTATTTCAGTTGGCTTCTCGGCATTGGCGTGGCTTTGGCGTTCGGCATCATTAACGTGATGTGGCTGGAATCGCGCCGGCCTTTAGAAGCGGGCAAGCAGAAGACGCGTTGATGCATCCGTTGCCGGCCGCGCGCCGTTAGGTCCAAGCCGGTAAACGCAAAAGCGGCACCTTGAATCAAGGTGCCGCTTTTGCGTTTACCGCGTCATCGGAAGATAAGCGCGGCAATGGAGCGGCGCTGGCCGCTCCTTAACGTTGCACTACGCGGGCTGCGGCTCCGTTCCGGCACCGGTATCGGTCGACAGACGCGTGGCCAGTTGCGCGGCGTAGCGCTTGGCCGCGTCGCCAACTACGATATGGAACGTATCCGCCGAGACCCACGCCGTATCGAGCGTAGCCAGACATTGACGATCGACCGCCGACGGATCGCGAACCACGATCCGCAGACGCGTTGCCGCCACAGCGTCCAGCGACACGACGTTGCCCGCGCCGCCGAACACGGCGAGCCAATGCAGCGGATCCGGGTCGAGCGGACCGCTCTGAGCACCGCTTGCAGCCGCCACAGGAGCCGCAGCGACAGCAGCCGCAGCCACCGGCTTCACAGCATCGCCACCGCCTTGTGCGATCACCGTGCGGATTTCGTCGGCGATGATGTCCGCTTCCGGCCCGATGATCACCTGCACGTTGGTCGAGCCGCGCTTGAGCACGCCACGCGCGCCGATCGTCTTCAGTTCGCCTTCCGAAACCTTGTTGGCATCGACCACCGACAGACGCAGGCGCGTCGTGCACGCATCCACCACCGACAGGTTCGACGCGCCACCCAGCGCAGCAATATAACGCTGCGCGCGCGGCATGGCGGCACCCGCCACCGGCGAAACAAAACCGCCAGCCGTGAACGACTCGATCTGTTCGTCTTCGGCGGCGGGTTCGCGGCCCGGCGTCGCCATGTTGAACTTGCGGATGAAGAGGCGGAACAGGCCGTAGTACACCACCGAGTACACGAGTCCGAGGGGAATCGCCCACCAGCCCTTGGTCGACAGGCCGTAGTTCAGCACGTAGTCGATAAAGCCAGCCGAGAAGGTGAAGCCGAGATGAATCCCGAGCGCCGAACAGATTGCCAGCGACAAGCCCGTCAGCACCGCGTGGATCGCGTACAGCACCGGCGCAAGAAACATGAAGCTGAATTCGATCGGCTCGGTCACGCCCGTCAGGAACGAGGTGAGCGCCATCGACGCCAGCAGGCCAAACACCATCGCGCGGCGCTCTTTCGGTGCCTCGTGGTACATCGCGAGACATGCGGCTGGCAAGCCAAACATCATGATCGGGAAAAAGCCCGTCATGAATGTGCCCGCAGTCGGGTCGCCTGCGAAGAAGCGATGCAGGTCGCCCGTCACCGCGACGCCGCCCGGGGGCGTGAAGGTGCCAAACACGAACCACGTCAGCGAATTGAGGATGTGATGCAGACCCGTGACGAGCAGCAAGCGGTTCAGCACACCGAACACGAACGCGCCGAGCGCACCCGCGGTCGTCAGCCAATGGCCGGCCGTGTCGATCACGCCTTGCACCGGCTGCCATACGTAACCGAACACAATGCCTATCGCCAGACAGACCACGCCGGTGACAATCGGCACGAAGCGTTTCCCTCCGAAGAATGCGAGGTAGTCGGGCAGCTTGATGTCTTTGTACCTGTTGTACAGCAGGCCCGCGACGATACCCGCCACGATCCCGGACAACACGCCCATGTTGAGCTTGTCGTTGATGTCCTTCATCACCGCGACTTCGATCAGATAACCGATCGCACCCGCGAGACCTGCTACGCCGTTGTTGTCTTTCGCGAAGCCGACCGCCACGCCGATTGCGAACAGCAACGGCAGGTTGTCGAAGATCGCGCCGCCGGCGTCGGCGATCATCTTGATGTTGAACACATCGGGTTGGCCCAATCGCAGCAGCAGGCCGGCAACCGGCAGCACTGCAATCGGCAGCATCAGCGCCCGGCCCAGGCGCTGAATCTTCAGAAACGGATTCCCATCCATTGACACCTCCAATCCATGTCTCGTTGTCGACTGTCGTCGTTAAGTTTTGTCGCTCTACGTCCTGACTATGCGAAGCTGGTTGCGGACTGTGCAGGGTTCAGTCCAATGGCCAGGTTTCGCGGCTCACTGCTCTTACCGCCTGCGCCGATTCGAGCGCCAGGGCATCCTGGGCGCGTTGACGGCACAACTGATAATCGAGGTTGCGCACTCGCGCCTTGATGCCCGGCACCGACACCGGATCCACCGAGAGCTCGGTCACGCCGAGACCGACGAGCAGCGGCATGGCCAGCGGATCGCCCGCCAGTGCGCCGCAGACGCCGACCCATTTGCCATGCTTGTTGGCGCCCTGCACGGTCGCTGCGATCAGGCGCAGGACCGCCGGATGCAAGCCGTCAGCCTGCGCCGCGAGGTCGGCCTGGCAACGGTCCATGGCGAGCGTGTATTGCGTCAGATCGTTGGTGCCGATCGACAGGAAATCCGCGTGTTGCGACAGTTGATCGGCAAGCAGCGCCGCTGATGGCACTTCGATCATCACGCCGACTTCGATCGGTTCGGTACGGCCCGATTCAAGGGCGAATTCGTCGATGCGTTTGCGGATGCGGATCAATTCACCGACATCCGTCACCATCGGCAGCAGGATGCGTACGGCGCCGAGCGGTTGCACCGCGAGCAGACCGCGCAACTGATCGTCCAGCAGATCCGGGCGCACTTGTGCGAGGCGAATGCCGCGCAGGCCGAGCGCCGGATTCGGTTCGGGCGGCAGCGTCAGGTAGTCGACTTCCTTGTCCGCGCCGACGTCCAGCGTGCGAATGATCGCGGTGCGGCCGCTCAGTGCATCGACGATGGCCTGGTAGCTCTGGCGATGTTCGTCGATGGTCGGCGCGGCGGCGCGGTGGATGAACAGCAGTTCGGTGCGCAGCAGGCCGACTGAATCGGCGCCGTTGTCGACAGCGGTTTTCGCATCGTCGAGCGTGGCAATGTTCGCGGCGACTTCGATCGCGCGGCCATCGGAAGTCACGGCCGCCTGCTGCGACGTGCGGCGGTTCGCTTCGCGTACGCCGGCCAAGCGACTGCGCTCCAGACGCGCGCGTTCGATGTCGAGTTCGGTTGGAGCGAATTCGAGGCGGCCGGTGGTGGCGTTCACCACCACTTGCGTACCTTCGGGGATCGCGTGCAATGCGTCGCCGACTGCCACCAGCGCCGGAATGCCGGCCTGGCGAGCAAGAATCGCCGCATGCGAAGTGGCACCGCCACGCGCCATCACCAGCGCGGTGACGCGCGTGCGATCCAGCGACGACAAATCCGACGGGGTGAACTCTTCAGCCGCCAGCACAGCTTCTTCCGGCAGCGTGCGTGCCGCAGCATTCGAATAACCGAGCGCGCGCAATACGCGCTTTTCGATGTCGCGCAGATCGGTGGCACGTTCCGCGAGCAATGCGTCTTCGATCTTCGTCAGGATGGCGATCTGTGCGCGGATCGCTTCGCGCCACGCAAAGCCGGCGCTCTTGCCGAGGCTGATCAGATCGCGCGCGGCGTCGACCAGCGTGGGATCTTCGAGGAGGACTCGATGCACCGCGAAAATACCCGCCTCACCCACCGCACCGCGTTGCGACGCATCGCGCACGGTGGTACCGAGGTCGGCGTCGACGGTGGCAATCGCCTTGTCGAGCAATCGGCTTTCAGCCGCCGACGTGCCGTTCGCCTTTTCCGGCGGATCGATATCCGCGTCATCCCAGCGCACCAGCTTGCCGACCGCGACGCCCGGCGACGCGCACACACCCGCGAGCATATTCGGCGCAAGCGCTTCGTTCGCCGCATACGCAATCGCTTGCGGCGCCGGTGAACTTTGTCGCGCCGGCTTTTCTTCGACTTCGCCGTGCGCTTCCCGCGTCAATTCGTGGGCGATCGCTTCGATCGCGGCTTTGGCCTGCGGGCCGACGCCGAGCAACTCGACAGTCGCCCCTTCGCCTGCGCCGAGACCGAGCAAACCGACCACGCTCTCGATCGCAGCCTTACGCCCTTCGTAACGCACTTCGACGCGCGCATCGAAACCGCGCGCCGCTTCACGAGCGCGCGCCGCCGGCCGCGCATGCAGACCGCCTGCGTGGACCAGCGTGACTTGTTGACGGGCTTCCTCGGTTACGTTGGTGGCGCTCGCCTCGCGCGCTGCGTGCGCCGCCTCGCCGCCGCGAGCGCGCAGCATCAGCAACGGCGTTTCACCTGCCGTCAACATGCCGTCCTGCGCACGCTCGACAATCTCGAACGCATCCGAATTGGCAATTGCGATCACCGAGACGAGACTTGGCGCATTCAGCGCGACCTGATCCTGATCGAATTCGATCAGCACTTCCCCCGTTCGCACGTGGGCACCTTGCGCGACCATCGGCGCAAAGCCCTTGCCATTCAGCTCGACCGTGTCGATACCGATGTGCAGCAGAATCTCCACACCTTCGGCCGTCGCGAGCGTGACCGCGTGGCCGGTGCGCGCAAGATGGGTGATGATGCCGTCGCACGGTGCGACGAGTCGCCCCTCGAGCGGATCGATGCCGATGCCGTCACCGAACATGCCGCCCGAAAACACAGGGTCGGGCACGTTCGCCAGCGGTACGACCGGACCGGTCATCGGCGCGAGCAAAACAATATGGCCTTCAGAATGGCTCATCAAGCGGGACTCCTCGACACGTCGCATCTGATTTCTCGTCAGTGAGTTTCGGTGACTTTGTTGAGATGGCGTGGCGAATCAGGATTGCGCCCGCGCGCGGCGGCAAGGCCGGCTGCCATCACGTAAAAGGACAGGATCGCGGCGATCGGGTCGAGCGCCGCATGAGCGGTGGTAGCGAGCGGCAGCGTCGCTTCCGGCACGTCGGCCGGTGCGGCGAGCAGCACGCGGGCGCCGCGCGCCTGCATGTCGCGCGCGAGTTGCAGCAAGCCGGCTTGCTCGGGACCGCGCGGTGCGAAGACCAACAGCGGATAGTCGCGGTCGATCAGTTCCATCGGACCGTGCCGCACTTCCGCGCTCGAAAACGCTTCCGCCTGAATGCCGGAGGTCTCTTTCAATTTCAGCGCGGCTTCCTGCGCGATCGCGAGACCCAGACCGCGGCCGATCACAATCATGCGTTCGATGCCACGCAGTTCATCCACCGCGTTCGACCAGTCGAGCTTGCCAGCGGCTTGCAGTGCGTCGGGCAGCGTGTTCAGCGCGCCGAGCAGCGCGTCGTCCTTCTGCCAGTGCGCGACCAGTTGCGCGGAGATCGACAGCATGGCGATGTAACTCTTGGTCGCCGCGACGCTCAGTTCCGGACCGGCCATGAGCGGCAGGTGAAATTCGCAAGCGTCGGCCAGCGGCGAGCTCGGCGCATTCACGGCGGCCACGGTCAACGCGCCGGCCCGGCGCAACGCTTCCATCGTGCCGACCAGATCCGGGCTCTTACCCGATTGCGAGAACGCCAGCGCAAGCTGATCGCGCACCTGCAGCGGCGCTTGCTGGAGCGTCGCAACCGACATCGGCAGCGAGGCGACCGGCAGGCCGAGGCGGCTCATCGTCAGGCTTGCGAAGTAACTCGCTGCGTGATCCGAGCTGCCACGCGCGACCGTCAGCGCGACATGGCGCGGTTGCCTGGCGAGCTTAGCCGCCAGCGCCTCGACGCGCGAGGGTTCCGCGAGTTGCGCGGCGACCGTTTCAGCGGACGCCAGCGCCTCGTTAAGCATATTCGACAATTGCTTCTCCTTCGACGTATGTCGCGGTCAACGCCAGTTCACGATCGAACACGACCACATCGGCCCACGCGCCGCGCGCAATGCGGCCGCGGTCTTCGATGCCTAGGTAGTCGGCGGCGTAGCGCGACAAACGGTTTGAAACATCGGCGATCGGCAAGCCGATCGAGACGAGATTGCGCAGCGCCTGATCCATCGTCAGGGTGCTGCCGGCGAGCGTGCCGTCGGCAAGACGCACGCCGCCGAGGCACTTCGTCACGTGCTGGCTGCCGAGGCGGTATTCGCCGTCGGGCATGCCGGTAGCCGAGGTGCTGTCCGTCACGACGTAGAGACGCGGAATCGCGCGCAACGCGGCGCGGATTGCGCCCGGATGAACGTGCAGCAGGTCGGGAATGATTTCGGCGAATTCGGCGTGCGCGAGCGCGGCGCCGACAAGACCGGGATTGCGGTGATGCAGCGGCGACATCGCGTTGAACAGATGCGTGAAGCCGCAGGCGCCATGCTTGAGCGCGGCGACGGCGTCGTCGTAAGTGCCGAGCGAATGGCCGAGCTGCACACGCACGCCGCGCGCCGCCATCTCGGAGATGATCTCCATATGGCCGGCGATTTCCGGCGCCAGCGTGACCACGCGAATCGGCGCGATCGACAGATATTTCAGCACTTCGTCCATCACCGCCGAAACGGCGGCGTCGGGCTGCGCGCCGAGCTTACCGGGGTTGATGTACGGACCTTCCAGATGGACGCCGAGCACGCGCGCACCGCCTGGCGTGCGAATGCGCGCGTTGTTGCCCAGCCCTGCGACGACACTCATCAGCTCGTCGCGCGGCGCGGTCATCGTGGTGGCGAGCAGGCTAGTCGTACCGTAACGCGCATGCGTGCGGGTAATGGTTTCGATCGCGTCGCCGCTTTCCATCACGTCGGCGCCGCCGCCGCCATGCACGTGCAGATCGATAAAGCCAGGCAGGATGTACGGCGCGTCGTTCTTCGACGGATCGCTGCGTTCGCCGGTCAGCGCCGTGATGCGGCCGTTTTCGTATTCGAGCGTGCCGTGAATCCACCCGTCGGTGGTGAGTATGTTTCCGGTCAGCATGAGTCTCTCTGGTGAGGCGTAATGCGGGGTGTGACTGAATTGCGTTCGATCGAGCCGCACGTGACGGCGGGCCGCGCAGCCTCTCAGGCGCGCCGATCAGGTGCGCAATTCAGCGACAAAATCGTAGTAATCGTCGCGGCAATAGGTATCGGTCAGTTCGATCGCACGCTGGTCCGCGCTATACCCGATTCGGGTAATGACTAGCAGCGCCGAGCGCGGTTCGATGTCCATCAACGAGGCGATCTCGCTCGAAGCATTGACCGCGCGAAAGTGCTGCAAGGCGCGCACGACGGCCGCGCCATGTTGTTCGAGATAGCTGTAAAGCGAGACGCCGATGGCCTGCGGATCGGGCACGATCGCCGCGGGCAGCGCCGAATGCTCGACCGCCATGACGATGCCGTCCGCGCGCCGCAGGCGCCGCAGACTCGTCACCACCGCGCCGGGTGACAGGCCGAGGTGGACCAGCTCATCACGGTTGGCAGCGCGGATATCGCGCTCGAGCCACACCGAATCCGGCCGGAAGCCGCGTTGCTGCATCTTCTTCGTGAAGCCAGTGAGCCGCGACAACGGATCTTCGACGCGCGGCGTAATGAAGCTGCCCGCGCCCCGCGCCCGCCGGATCAGGCCTTGCTCGACCAGCAGCGCGATCGCCTTGCGCGCGGTGATGCGCGACACGCCGATCGCATCCGAGAGCGTGCGCTCCGAAGGCAGTGCTTCACCCGCCGACCACACGCCGCAGTGGATCGCCGTCGCCAGATTGCGCGCAAGCTGCAGATAGAGCGGCGTGACGTTGCGAGCGTCGGGCATCAGTGCGGACCAGCGAGTTTCCATGGGGCTCCGGCGGTCGTCTCGAAGAATGCGGCCTACGAAAATAAGAGCCCATTATATAACCAACATAATACCAGTCAATCAACTGGTCCCATGCCGGCATGATTCGCGGAAAGCCTTGCTGGATAAGCTTCACAGCGTGATTTGGGGGCGCGGAAGGACGCTTTGCAGGGATCGGGATTTACCCGTATTCGAGATACCAGACGACGGGTGCATGGTCCACATTGGTTCTCTTCCCGGCTGTCGGCGTGGCCTAAAATCGATACCTTTCTGATACCAATTTGATGTGCTCCTTAGCCGCGCTGCTTTTTTAATGGGTTTCGTTCCAATATAGTGCTGTGTAGCAAGCCATAAAAATTCCCCGGGGAGCAGCATTTGACAGATTCCGAGGCGCTGCGGCTGGCTCAGGCCGTCCGCCATTTCAACCGCTTCTATACCCAGCGCATCGGCGCTCTGCATGAGCATTTGCCCAAGAGCGCCTTCTCGCTGACGGAAGTGCGCGTTCTGCATGAACTGTCCACCGGACGCGCGCAGACGGCTTCGGTGCTCGGGCGCAATCTCGGCCTCGACAGCGGCTACCTCAGCCGCCTTCTAACCAGCTTCGAACGACGCAGCCTGATTACGCGGCGCCCGTCCGACTCGGACGCGCGCCAGTCGCTGATTGCCCTCACCGACGACGGCCACACGGCCTACGCACCGCTTGATACAGCAGCGATCGAAGAAGTATCGGCACTGCTGAACGGACTGACTGCGCTCTCCCAGGAACAGTTGATCACCGCGATGAAAGTGATCGAGCGGCTGCTCGACAGCAAGCCGAAGCACGAACTCGTGACCCTTCGCCAACCACGCGCCGGCGACTGCGGCTGGCTCGTGCATCGGCAGGCGCAGTGGTTCGCCGCGCAACACGGCTGGGACCAATCGTTCGAAGGCTTGCTTTCGCGCGTCGTCGCCGACTACTCGCAACGCGGCGATCCGGTGCGCGAGATGTGCTGGGTTGCCGATCAGGAAGGCATGGTGGTCGGCTCGGTGTGCATCGTAGGAATCTCGACGACAGTGGCAGGCGTGCGGCTCCTATGGGTCGAACCGGACGTGCAGCGTCTTGGGATCGGCACGCAACTGCTGAGTGAATGCGTGCGGTTCGCCCGGCGCGCGGGGTACACCAAACTCACGCTGACCACGGCCAGCACGCTCAAGGAGCCGCGGCGGCTATGCGAGCGTGCCGGCTTCCGGCTCGCTCGCACGACGGCGGAGCGGCGCTTCGGCAAGGATCTGATGCTCGAGCGATGGGAGTTGGAGCTGTAGGATCGGGCGTGGGATGCGCGCGAGAGCGAACCGCAGCTTAGAACGACGGCACCATCGAACCCTTGAACTGCGTCTTGATGAACTGGCGCACGTCTTCCGACTGGTAAGCCGCGACCAGCTTCTTGACCCATGGCTTGTCCTTGTCCTGCGCGCGCACGGCGATCAGGTTCGCGTACGGGCTGTGGATGTCTTCGAGCGCGATCGCGTCTTTGGTCGGCAGCAGACCGGCCGACAGCGCGAAGTTCGTGTTGATCGCGGCCACGTCGACATCCGACAGCGAGCGCGGCAGTTGCGCAGCGTCGAGTTCGACCAGCTTGATCTTCTTCGGATTCTCCGCGACGTCGAGCGGCGTGGCGTTATTGCCGTTCGTGCCCGCGCCCGCCTTCAGCTTGATCACGCCTTGCGCCTGCAACAGCAGCAGCGCACGGTTCTCGTTCGACGGATCGTTCGGCACCGCGATCTTCGCGCCTTGCGCCAGATCCTTCAGCGACTTCAGCTTCTTCGAATAGATACCGAGCGGCGAAATGTACGTCAGGCCGGCATTGACGATCTTGTAGCCGCGTTGTTTGATCTGGCTGTCGAGGTACGGCTGGTGCTGGAAGCTGTTGGCGTCCAGGTCGCCTGCGTCGAGCGCGGCGTTCGGCTGTACGTAGTCGTTGAATTCGACGACCTTCACATTCAGACCTTCGCGCTTCGCCACTTTCGTGACGACTTCCCAGATTTGCGCGTCCGGGCCACCGATGGTGCCGACCTTGATGACCTTGTCGTCGGCGTGTGCGCCGAAGCTGGTGACGAACGCCGCCCCGGCGATCACTGCCGAGAGGGCTTTGAGGATGTTTCTGCGCTGCATGTCATTCTCGCTTTTTCTGATCGATGTCAGATTCGGGTGGAAGCCGGCGGCCGACATCTTGTGGACGCGCCGCCAACTGGACCGCAAATGGTCTCATATGCCCAGCGAGATGGGAAATATCACGATTGCATATCGTTATGCGTATTGAGCGGCGGCGTTCACGCAAAACACGCTTTCAAGACGACGCGGCTAGCGCCGGGAATGAATTTGCCGATCCCGGCTTGAGGACGACAGCGAAGGGAATTGAATATGGGCACGCGGCAGACGCACGCGCCCGTCTGAATCAATACATCAATCGAGCAGCAGCTTGATATCGTGCACCCACGGCGTGGCGCCCTGGCCATCGCGCGCGAACAGACGCAGCTTGCCGTCCGTGTCGAACACATAGCTCGCCGCCGTGTGGTCCATCGTGTAGCTATCGGGCGTCTTGCCCGGCACTTTCGCGTAGTAGACGCGGAAGTCTTTCGTGATCTTCGTGAGTTGCGCCTGGTCCGCCGGACGCAAGCCGACGAACGCCGGATTGAACGCGGGCACATATTGCGCGAGCAGGGCCGGCGTGTCGCGGTCGGGATCGACAGTGACGAACAGCACCTGCACGCGTTTCGCGTCTTCCGGGCCAAGTTGCTGGAGAGCTTGCGAAAGCTCGGCCATCGTGGTCGGGCAAACGTCCGGGCAGTGCGTGTAGCCGAAGAACAGCACCACCACCTTGCCCTTGTAGTCCGCCATCGTGCGGACTTTGCCGGACGTGTCGGGCAGCGAAAAGTTGCTCCCGAATTGCGTGTTGCCGGTGATGTCGAGGTTCTGGAACGCCGGCGGCTGCTTGCCGCAACCCGCCACCAGCAGCGCGCCGCCGAGCACACAAGCGATCACGGTGACACGCGCGGCGGCACGCGCCGTGCGCACAAAACGTTGTGTAAGCATGGGGGTTATGCGCCGATCACGACGCGCGCATAGTGGTCGATCAACAGCGCGGCGAAGAGCAGCGACAAATAAACGATCGAGTAACGGAAGGTCCTGCGCGCCAGGTCGTCGGAATATTCCAAGTAGATCTTCCACGCATACGCGAGGAACACGGCGCCGAGCAACACTGCCGCCACGAGGTACACCGCACCGCTCATGCTGGAGATGAACGGCATCATCGTGACCGCGAACAGGATCACGGTGTACAGCAGAATATGCAGGCGCGTGTACTTTTCGCCGTGCGTATTCGGCAGCATCGGCAGACCGGCATTTTCGTAGTCTTTACGGCGATACAGTGCGAGCGCCCAGAAATGCGGCGGCGTCCACACGAAAATGATCAGCACGAGAATCCATGCGTCGCCCGGCACATGACCGGTGACGGCGGCCCAGCCAAGCGCCGGCGGCATCGCGCCTGACGCGCCGCCGATCACAATGTTCTGCGGCGTGGCCGGTTTGAGCAGCAGCGTATAGATGACCGCATAGCCGACGAAGGTGGCGAGCGTGAGCCACATGGTCAGCGGATTGGCGAACGTATAGAGCGTCCACATGCCGAGGCCGCCGAGCACCGCCGAAAACAGCAGGATCTGCGCGGTGGTGATTTCGCCGCGCGCGGACGGGCGCCAGGACGTGCGACGCATCTTCGCGTCGATCTTCTGTTCGACAAGGCAATTGATGGCGAACGCCGCACCGGCCAGCAACCAGATGCCGACGGTGCCGCCGATCAGGACGGTCCACGGCACCATGCCGGGCGTTGACAGAAACATGCCGATGACTGCGCAGAACACAGCGAGCTGCGTGACGCGCGGCTTTGTCAGCGCGATGTACTGGGAGACCCGGCTGCCGGGTGTTTGGGAGAGAGTTGTGCTGTCCATGTGAGGTCACGCTGGCGCGGCATCGCGCGCAGGCAACGCGGCGCGGCCGGGACGGCTAGAAGCGATCCGAAAGTTTAACATAACGAGCAGAAGCAGCAGGATTGCGGCCCCGCCGTTATGCGCGACGGCAATGGGCAACGGCCATTGCAGGACGATGTTCGACAGACCGGTGACGAACTGGACCAACCCTACCAGCAACACGCCGTTTGCCGGCCGCCGCAGCGACTCGAAACGGCGCAGTTTCAGCGCCAACCACACCAGATACGCGACCACGACGATCGCGAACGTGCGGTGTGTCCAGTGAATGGCGACCAGCGCATCTTGCGTGATCATGTCGCCGTCGCCGGTCATGCCGAGTGCGCGCCATAAGTGGAAGCCGTGCGCGAAGTCCATCGGCGGAACCCATTGGCCGTTGCAGGTCGGGAAGTCCGTGCAGGCCAGCACCGCGTAGTTGGTGCTGACCCAACCGCCCAATGCGATCTGCACGATCAGCAGCGCCAACCCGGCGATCGCCGCCGCACGCCAGCGCGCGGCTTCGGGCTCATAAGCCGGCAGCGGCGTTTGGCGCGCAGCCAGCCAACCGAGCGTGCCGAGCAACGCGAGACCGAGCAGCAGATGGGTCGTGACGATGATCGGTTGCAATTTCAGGGTCACGGTCCACGCGCCGAATGCGCCCTGCACGAGAATCAGCAGCAGCAGCGAAGTCGGCCACCACGGCGACACATGCAGCGGACGGCGCTTGAACCGTGCAGTCCACGCAATCAACGTCTGCGCAATGATCAGCACGCCGATCGCCATCGCGAAGTAACGGTGGATCATCTCGATCCAGGCTTTCGTCATGCTGACAGGGCCGGTGGGCATCAATTGATGCGCGGCGGTAATCGCGGCGTGTGCGATGAACGGCGACGACGTGCCATAGCAACCGGGCCAGTCCGGGCAGCCGAGACCGGAATCGGTGAGACGCGTAAAGCCGCCGAACATCACCAAGTCCAGCGTCAGGAAGGTGGTGAGCCACACCAGCTTGCGGAATTTGTTGTCGTCGGCCTTGACCCACACATAGGACAGCGGCAACAACGCGATACACAGGCCAATCAGGGCCAGTTGCAATACGAACATCTTTCTTACCCTTGTTGCGGCGTCAGCCGATGCTCGACCATTTGAGCAGCTTGGTCACATCGACCTTAATCTTGCTGGGGTTCGGATCTTTCGGGAAACGCATCATCAGATTGCCGTTCGGATCGACCATGTAGATGTGGTCGGTGAGTTGAGTGCCGGTGTCGGTCGGCAGCCATGCGGACACCTGCGCCGGGTTGGCGATCAGCATGTTGGTGTCGGGATAGGCTTTTTGTATCACGTCGGACACGTTGCCTGCATCGGTGCGCAGCCACACTTCCACGACGCGTTCGCGTTCCGGGCCCTGAGCTGCGCGGATTTGTCGCATGAAGTACAGCTTGGTGACGCAGGCTTTGTCGCATGCGCTGTTGTCGACGGAGATCATCAGCCAGCGGCCGCGCAGCGACGCGAGCTTGAGCGGCTTGCCGTCTTCACCCGTCACGACGAGCGAATCGGGAATCGGCCGCTGCGGTTCGACCAGCGTGCCGTAGCTCGTGCTGCCGCCGGTCGGCTTGACCACGTAATAAACGAAATACGACACGGCGATCGGCGCCGCGCAGATGAACGCCAGCAGCAGCAGCATCCAGCGGCCACGCTTCCACGATCCCTCGCCATTGGGTTGACCAGGCACCACTTTCGGAGCTGCGGGTTTGCCAGCTTGCGGCGAACGGGGAGATTGCGTCGACACTACAGGACCTCTTTCAATGATTGCGCGGCTTCGAGGCCCTTGCTCTCAGGGCACGAAACCGCAGGCGATGCATTACACGCTCGGGGCGTGCTCTTTCTTCGCGGCGCGGCGCGCGGCGTACAAACCGAAGACCAGGGCCGCGGCCGCCATGCCCCACCACTGGAACATGTAGCCGTAGTTGGTCTCGACGCCGGTTGTCGGCGCCGGCCAGTCGCGTACCAGCTTGTCGCCGTCGTCGCTCAATTGCTGAATCACGAACGATTGCAACGGCAGCCCGATTTCCGCAGCGTAGGCCGTCGTATCCAGATTCTGGCGGATCTTCTGATGCGCGGCCGATCCCCCCTGCCCCAACTCGAATGCACGCGAGGCATCGGCGCGCGCAATGCCTTCGATTTCGATCTCGCCTTGAGGCGTGCTGTACGGCGCGATGGTCTCGCGACTGTTCATGTTGCGCGGCAGCCAGCCGCGATTGACCAGCACGTAACCGCCGTCGGCCAGTTTAAAAGGCATCACGACGTAAAAGCCCGGCTGATCGTTATACGGTCGATTATCCAGATAAACGACTTTATCCGCGACGAAACTGCCACGCGCCTTCACGCGATGGAATTCGATGTCCTTCAGTTCGACCGGCGTGGCGTTGACCGGCTGCGCAGGCGCGTCTTCGAACTGCGCGATGTGTGCTTCGAGCGCTTCCTTCTGATGGGCGCGGTCGCGCTGCCAGAAACCGAGCCGCACGGTCACCGCAATCACCAGCAAAATCAACAGCGCGGGAATGAGGCGGAACTTCATTGAACGCACTCCGACACCACCGCTTGCGACAGCGTCCGGAACCGGCGGCAGACGCCGGCGCGCGGTGCGATAATAAAAGTCTTGCCTCTGCGCTTTCTGGTTTCAGTTGGTTCCATGCACATTCTCGTTCCCATCGCCTTCGTCCTGATCATCGCCAGCATGGTGTCGGCGCTGTATTTCATGATGCATGACAAGGGCAAAACCAAGCGGATGGTCTGGTCGCTCGCCACGCGGGTGGGCCTGTCGATCTCGCTATTCCTGTTCATCCTGTTCGCTCACTGGATGGGATGGATTCAGTCGACCGGTATTCCTTACGGGCGTTGAGCTCGGCGGAAAGAACCTCACGCCGCCACGCTCGTCGAACTCACCCAGCGCCCCAAACGGACCGGACGCTCCAGGCGCTCCAAACAAAACGCCGCCCTGACAGGGTCGAGGGCGGCGCTGCATGACTTGCGTATTGCTCGTGCGCCGCGCCTTGAAAGGCGATGCGCGAACGGTCTGCACGCGTTCCGGAAACCGGCCGGTTTTCGAAACGTATGCAGGCCAGACTGCGTTACAGCCAGTACACGACGACGTACAGCCCAAGCCACACAACGTCCACGAAGTGCCAGTACCACGCGGCGCCTTCGAATGCAAAGTGATGCTCCGCCGTGAAGTGGCCGCGGATCATCCGCACCAGCACTACAGCCAGCATCGTACCGCCGAGGAACACGTGGAAACCGTGGAAGCCCGTCAGCAGAAAGAACGTCGAACCGTACACGCCCGAGGCCAGCGTCAGGTTCAGTTCGTTGTACGCGTGGAAATACTCGAAGCCTTGCAGAAACAGGAAGGAGACGCCGAGCACCAGCGTAGCCGCCAGCCAGATGATCGCCTTCTTGCGATGATCTTCACGCAGCGCGTGGTGCGAAACCGTCAACGTAGCGCCGGACGACAGCAGCAGCGCCGTGTTAATGGTCGGCACCGGCCACGGCTGCATCGACTTGAAGGTCGAGACCAGCGCTGCCGGACCGTTGTTCGGCCACACCGCCGAGAAATCCGGCCAGATCAGTTTGTAATCGAGGCTGCCGAGCTGGTGCAGCGCGATTTCGCGTGCATAGAACAGCGCGCCGAAGAAAGCACCGAAGAACATCACTTCGGAGAAAATGAACCAGCTCATACTCCAGCGGTACGACTTGTCGACATTCTTGCCGTACATGCCGCCTTCGGATTCTGCGATCGCGTCGCCGAACCAGTGCCACAACGTATAAAGCAGCCACAGCAGGCCGGCGACTACGCCGAGCGGTGCCCAGTCATGGTCGTTGATCCAGGCCGCAAGCGATCCGAGCATGACCAGCAACCCGACAGCGGCGCTGATCGGATGCCGCGACGGATGCGGTACGAAATAGTACGGGCTCTCGTTTTGACCGCTCATTCTTGATTCTCCACTTCAGTCCAGTTGTTCCGGAATCTCCGGCTGTATCCTCGGCGGCGCGTCGATACCGCACCGCTTCACTCTAATTCGTGGGCTCTGCTTCGCCCTGTACTGCGCGTGAACCTGAACGCCTCAGCCCACCACTGCGCGCACGATCAGGATCAGCACGCCGATGAAAATGGCCACACTGATCAATGCCGCTGCGATCACGTGCAGCGGGTTCAGCTGCGTCGCGTCCGCTTCCAGATCACGACGCTTGCGTACCCCGAAAAACGACCAGAACACGGCTTTCATGGACTGGCCAAAACTGCTCTTGCGCGGGCCGCCGCTGTTATCGCTCATTACGTCTCGTTCCTTCGCCCGCGGCAAAAACCGTCAAGCGGGATTGGCGCTGGTTGCCGCCGTATTGGCCGTGGGTGCTGCGCTCCCGGCCGTCGCCGCTGCCGGCGTATTCAACTCAAAGAACGTGTACGACAACGTGATCGTTTTCACATCCTTCGGCAACTTCGGGTCGACCACGAACACCACCGGCATCCGTTTTGTCTGATTCGCAGTCAAAGTCTGCTGAGTAAAGCAAAAACACTCGATCTTCTTGAAGTACTCGGTGGCCTGCTTCGGTGCATAGCTCGGAATGGCCTGCGCCTGAATCGTGCGCGCCTGTTCGTTGCTCACCTCGTACATCACAGTCGTCACTTCGCCCGGATGCACGTCGAGACTGCGCTGCTCCGGCTTGAAACCCAGCGGGCCGCGCGCGTTCGCATCGAATTCGATCGAAATCGTGCGACTCATGTCGACCTGCGTATTCTTAGCCTCGCGCGCCGTGGCATCACGCTGCACGAGGTTGTTGATGCCGGTGATCTGGCAGATCGCGCGGTACATCGGCACCAGCGCAAAACCAAAACCGAACATCATCAAAGCGACGAGGAACAGCTTGATCAGCATCGAACGGTTAAAAGAGCGATCGGCCCGAGCCGGCGGTTGCGTCGACATCTCAATCCTCAACAATCCTGCGCGCAGACTTGAACCACTGCTTCAGGAGAACCACTTCTGATGAATGATGACGCTCGCAAAAAACGCGGCGGCGACGACAAACATCACGATACCGATTCGCCGATTGCCCGCGCGAATCTGCTCGGGTGTACGTCTTTCTTGAGGATTGCGCGTCATGCTCGACTTTCTGAATACTTTCGTGACTACAGGGTGCCGCCACTGCTTCGCTCGCTGCCGGGATCCGGCGGGGACATGCCGCCCGCCGCCAGAACCGGCAACCGCCCAGAACGACGATTACTCGACGGTCGGCGGGTTTTCGAACGTGTGGAACGGAGCCGGGCTCGGTACGGTCCATTCGAGGCCCGTTGCGCCGTCCCACGGCTTGTCGCCCGCTTCTTCGTGCTCGCCACCGCCACGATAGGCCGGCAGTGCAACCGCGAACAGGAAGTAGACCTGTGCCAGACCGAAGCCGAATGCACCGATCGAGATCACCTGGTTCCAGTCCGTGAACTGTGCCGGGTAATCAGCATAACGACGCGGCATACCTGCGAGACCGACAAAGTGCATCGGCAGGAAGGCGAGGTTGAAGAAGAACATCGACGCCCAGAAGTGGATCTTGCCGCGCGTTTCGTTGTACATCCAGCCGGTCCACTTCGGCGACCAGTAGTACCACCCGGAGAACAGCGCGAATAGCGAACCCGCAACCAGCACGTAGTGGAAGTGGGCCACCACGAAATAAGTACCGTGATACTGGATGTCGAGCGGCGCCATAGCGAGCATCAGGCCCGACAGACCGCCGAACGTGAACACCAGCAGGAAGCCGACCGCGAACAGCATAGGCGTTTCGAAGGACAGCGAACCGCGCCACATCGTCGCGACCCAGTTGAACACCTTCACACCCGTCGGCACGGCGATCAGCATCGTCGCGTACATGAAGAACAGCTGGCCCGTCACCGGCATGCCGGTTGCGAACATGTGGTGCGCCCAGACCATGAACGACAGAATCGCGATTGACGAGGTTGCATACACCATCGAGCTATAGCCGAACAGCGGCTTGCGCGAGAACGCCGGGATCACCTGCGACACGATCCCGAACGCCGGCAAGATCATGATGTACACCTCGGGGTGCCCGAAGAACCAGAAAATATGCTGGTACATGACCGGGTCGCCGCCGCCTGCCGCGTTAAAGAACGACGTGCCGAAGTGGCGATCGAACAGCACCATGGTAATCGCGCCCGCCAGAACCGGCATCACGGCAATCAGCAGGTACGCGGTGATCAGCCACGTCCATACGAACATCGGCATCTTCATCAGTGTGAGGCCAGGTGCACGCATGTTCAGGATCGTCACGACGATGTTGATCCCGCCCATGATCGACGACGCACCCATCAAGTGGACCGCGAAAATCGCGAAGTCCATGCCCGGGCCCATCTGCGTCGACAACGGCGCGTACAGCGTCCAGCCCGCGGCGGTCGCGCCGCCCGGTGCGAAGAACGAGCCGACCAGCAACACCGCAGCCACCGGCAGCAGCCAGAAGCTGAAGTTGTTCATCCGCGCAAAAGCCATGTCCGATGCACCGATCTGCAGCGGCACCATCCAGTTCGCGAAGCCGACGAAAGCCGGCATGATCGCGCCGAACACCATGATCAGGCCGTGCATGGTGGTCAACTGGTTGAAGAACTCGGGGCGCATGATCTGCAGACCCGGCTCGAACAGTTCGGCACGGATCATCAGCGCCATCACGCCCCCGGAGAGGAACATGATGAACGAGAAGATCAGGTACAGCGTACCGATGTCCTTGTGATTGGTTGCGAACAGCCAACGACGCCAGCCGTGCGGCGTTTCGTGGGCATGGTCGCCGTGCACGTGCTCGTGGCCCGCGACTACATCGTGTCCGATGCTAGACATGACAATCTCCTAATGCGAATTCTGCGGTGCTGACCATGAACACGTCAGGCAGCCGGGCTGATCTGAACACGCCGGGCCTCTTTCGCGTCGGTGCCGCCCGTGATCGTTTCCGGCTTCTTCAAAATGATGTGATCTTCGGCAATGCCGGCTGCTTTCAGTGCGTCGCGCACCGCTTCGGCACGGGTCTTCGCGAGCTTCGCGTTGACTTCGGCAGAGCCGGTGGCGTCGGTGAAGCCCGACAGCGTGAACTTGGCGTCCGGGTGCGCTTTCGCGTAGGCCGCGGCCGCGTCGACCGCCGCTTTCGCGTCGGCCGGCAATGTGCTCTTGCCGATGTCGAAGTAGATGCTAGCCGGGAGGGCTGCTTGCGATGCTGCCGCACTGTCCGAACCGGCCGCAGCCGCTTCAGCGCCCGAGGCAGACGCGGCGCCCGAAGCCGCTTCCGCGCCGCTAGCAGCCGCGCCTGCGTCGGCCAGATGGTTGCCGCCTTCCGGCAGCTTGCCGTTACGGGCGTCCAGAATCTGCTTCGGCTGGAGAATATCGCCGGTGTGATTGCCCCAAGAGTTACGTTCGTACGTGATGACCGAAGCGATTTCAACGTCGTTCAGCGTCGGCGCCCACGAAGGCATCGCGTTCTTGCCCTTCAGCACCAGACTCACATGTTCTGCGATCGGGCCGTTGGCGATCTTGCTGCCGTCCAGCGCCGGGAATGCGCCTGCGCCCTTGCCGGTCGGCTGGTGGCAGACCGCGCAGTTCGATGCGTACACCTTGCCGCCGCGCTCCATCAACTCGGCCATGGTGTAGGTCTTGTTCGGATCGTCCTGGCCGGCGGCCATTTTCTGCTTCTGCACATCGACCCACTTCGCGTAGTCGTCTGCCGACAGCACTTCGACCACCACCGGCATGAACGCGTGTTCCTTGCCGCACAGTTCGGTACAGAAGCCGCGGAACGTGCCCGTCTTGTCAGCCTTGAACCACGTGTCGCGCACGAAACCCGGAATCGCATCCTGCTTCACGCCGAAAGCCGGCACGTACCAGGAGTGGACCACGTCGTTCGCGGTAGTGATGATGCGGATTTTCTTGTCGACCGGGACGACGAGCGGATTGTCGACTTCCTGCAGATACGTGGTGGAAATCGGCTGACGGCCATCGGTTTCCGCACGCGGCGTGGCCAGCGTGGACAGGAAGCTGATGCCCTCACCCGGACCCTTCACGTAGTCGTAGCCCCACTTCCACTGGTAGCCGGTGACCTTGATGGTGACGTCGGCATTCGTGGTGTCCTTCATCGCGACGACGGTCTTGGTGGCGGGGAGCGCCATCAGCACGACGATGACGAACGGCACGATCGTCCAGATGATTTCGACGGTAGTGCTTTCGTGGAAATGGGAAGCCTTGTGGCCTTTCGATTTGCGGTGCGCAAACATCGAATAGAACATCACTGCGAACACGCCGATGAAGATCACCGTGCACAGGATCAGCATGAACGTGTGGAGGCTGTAGAGCTCCTCAGCGATTTTCGTCGCTGGCGGCTGGAGATTGATCTCGTTGACGGCAGGGCCGCCCGGAACATCGCCCACTGCCAGGGCCGCGCCGGCGAAAAGCAGTCCGCTCATCGCCAGCACGCCCATGAGGGCTCGCTTGATTGTTTTCATAGCTTCCTTACCCAAAATTTCCATTCAAACCCTCGACCCCGCTGGCAGGCTGTCTCGCGCTCCCCGGGAACGCCGCGCGTCTCAACACGTCTAACACCGCGTGAGCCACATACGCAGTTCGCCTGCGAACTGCGCGCGCCGATACTGCGCGAGATGTTGCCCGATCATGATCGTCTGGCCGCGCGAGACCAGTTTGATCTGGTCACGTGGCGTCGCGCCCGGTTCGATCCGCACCCAGCGCGGATTGAATTCAAACTGCGTGAGCCGCTCGGCGCTGACCTGCTCGATCACGAGCCGGTTCTGAAACAGCCGCACGCGCTCGTAATCGACAGCATGACGCGCATATATGGCAAACGCGATGCCAACCGCCAGCAATTCGATACCGGTGAACGGCAACACCAGCCAGGCGCCGACCAGAACCAGCATGAAAGCAATTGCCAACGAGAACAACGCAAGCGATACGTAGAAACATACAAACTGCCGCGGCGAAATCGAACAGTTGCGCTTCATCGTCCAGTCTTTGAGAACCGGTTCTGAATCCGCCAGCAGATCTGATGCTTCCATCGCTGCCTCCTGCCGACCCTCACCAAGCGCCACCTGCGGCCATTGCTCGCGACCGACCGCTAACGGCCCATCAGCGGCCCCTCAATCACCGCCGCGCCACTTCATGTTGCAGCCCTGTGCTTCGGGCCTGTCGCCCCAAATGTGGGAACTCCGGGCGACAAACTGACGCATTATAGGCGCGATCCATAGCATCCACAAGCAAGCCTCAATCGGCTTACAAGCCAGGTGCGACAAGCCTCCGCGCCGTTTTGACACAGCTTTCGCGCGTCTTTTGAAGCGGTAATTTCAGACATAACAGATGTCCTCTTTACCGCTTCCTTGGTTCCTCACCGATTCCTCGACGAACCTCGCCCGATATCCTCGATCCTCACGATCCCATGACCTTCAGCCGTGGTGCGCGGCACGGCTTTCCAAGCGTGGCCGTAGATCACCTCGAAGGTCAGCGCGATCGTGCCGTCGGCGCGCCGACGGGCTTCGAGCGCTCCCAGCAAAGCCTTGTGCAGCCTACGCGCGATGGCATTCGAGGTGGCCTCGCGCTCGAACGGATAGGCACCCCAGCGGCGCACGTCCGCGAGCAGCGACTCGGGCGACTTATACGTAATAGTGAGTGTTTCCTGATCCATCACAGGAATCTCGAAACCACTCTCCACCAGCATATCTCCCAGGTCATGCATGTCGACAAAGTCGATCACATGCTGGCGCGAAGCAACGCCATGCGCGGCCTCGACCTCGGCGTAGGCGCCGCGCAATTCCTTCAGCGAATCCGGACCGAGCGTGCTGAACATCAGCAGGCCGTTCACTTTCAGCACCCGTTGCCACTCAGGAAACACAAGGTCGGGCCGCGAGTGCCAGTGCAGGGCGAGATTGGACCAGATGAATTCGAAGGCGCCGGCCGCGAACGGGAGCGCCGAGAAGTCGGCCTGCGCGAAACGCGGACCGCGGGCGCCGAGCGCCTTGCCGAGCGTGGCCGGCAGAAAGCGCCGCCAGCTCGTGTCGCCGGAATCGTGACGCAACGCGCGGCTGAGCATGCCGTACGACAGGTCGGTGCCGAACACCGGCGCCTCGGGGAAGCGTTCGCGCAACGCGGGGATGTCTTCGCCCGCGCCGCAACCGGCGTCGAGCACGCTCGCCGGCGTAACCTTGATGTAGTCGAGGCGCTCGCGCATGCGCTGGGCGATTTCGCGCGGCAGGAAGGCGACGTTGCCGAACGTCGCCGCACGGCGGTCGAAAATCTGCCTGAGGCGCCGGGAATCATAGGCCGGACGGCCAGATTGAGACGAAGTTGGGGGCATGGGTGTCGTACTGGCGTAGAGCACGAAGTATACTCGCTCGCTTCCGTCCATTCAGCGTGAAAGGCCTTCGCGGTCGGTCCAATCATGCCATTCCGAAAAAAATCTTCCTTTTCCGGCGGCTCGAACGCGCGTTTTGTACGATTCGCGCGCGGCTTGTATTCGGCATGGCCGCATGTGATGCACGCCGCGCTGCCGAACCTGTGCGCATTGTGCGGCAATTTGTCGCATAAGACGCTGTGTGCCGGTTGCGATGAGACATATTGGAACGAAAGCAGGTTGCGCTGCACGGTGTGCGCGGTCCCGTTGTCCGGAATACGCTTGGCGGGTCACGCGCAATATCGCTGCGCGGATTGCATCGGCGAGCCGCCGCCGTTCGAGGCCACCTTTGCTCTCGCCGATTACCGTCAGCCGCTCGACGCCTTGGCGCTCGGCCTGAAATTCCGCGCCCGGCTGATGCTGGCGCGCGAATTCGCACAACGCCTTGCGCGTCTCGCGGAGGACACCTGGGCAGACGCGGCCGAAAAACCGGATGTACTCGCACCCGTGCCGCTCGCCAACAAACGTCTTACCGAGCGCGGCTACAACCAGGCCTGGCAGATTGCGAGGCCCTTGGCCCGCGCGCTGCATGTGCGCAGCGACGCCACCCTGCTGCATCGCGTGATCCACACCGCGCCGCAATCACGGCTCGACCTGGACGCGCGCCGGTTGAACGTAGGCCGCGCGTTCGAGGTCGCCAAACCGGTGCAAGGCCTGCATGTCGGCATCGTCGACGATGTGATGACGACCGGCGCGACGCTCGAAGCGCTGTCACGTACGCTCAAAGCTGCCGGTGCGCGGCGCGTCACCAACTTCGTCGCGCTGCGTACGCCGAAAATCTAGTCTCTACCTGAAGCCATCATGTTCAATGTCGTTCTCGTCGAACCGGAAATCCCGCCGAACACCGGCAACGTCATCCGCCTGTGCGCCAACACTGGCGCGCGGCTGCATCTGATCGAGCCGCTCGGCTTTCCGCTCGACGACGCCAAGTTGCGCCGCGCCGGCCTCGACTATCACGAGTATGCGCAGATGAATGTGCATGCCGATTGGGGTGCGTTCGTCGCCAAAGAGGCACCCGATCCGGCGCGGATGTTCGCCTTCACCACCCGCGGCTCGGGCCGGTTTCACGAGCATGCGTTTCAATCCGGCGACTGGTTCGTGTTCGGCGCCGAAACGCGCGGCCTGCCTGACACGGTGCTCGATCAATTCGCCAATGAACAACGCGTGCGCCTGCCGATGCGGCCGGGCAACCGCAGCCTGAATCTGTCGAATACGGTCGCCGTGGTCGTGTTCGAAGCGTGGCGTCAGACCGGCTTCGACGGGGGCGCCTGACGGCGTTTCAGCTCGGCTTCGTAGCGCGCGAGCATGGCGTCGTCGAAACAGGCGAACACCACGCGTTCAATCTTCGGGGTGCGCGGCAAAGTTTCGAGCACAGTGCCCACGGCGATCTGCACGGCTTCATTGGCAGGAAAATGGTAGATGCCGCAACTAATCGCGGGAAACGCAATGCTTGTGCAATGCGCCTGATGCGCGACCTCGAGCGAGCGCTGATAGCAGGAGGCAAGCAGATCCGCCTCGCCGCGCGCACCGCCCTGCCAAACCGGGCCGACCGCATGGATCACGTGTTCGGCCGGCAAGCGGTAGCCGCGGGTGATTTTCGCGTCGCCGGTCGCACAGCCGCCCAGCGCCTCGCACTCACGCAGCAATTCCTTGCCGGCCGCGCGGTGAATCGCGCCATCCACGCCACCGCCACCTAACAACGAAGTATTCGCGGCGTTGACGATCACATCCACGGCGAGTGTCGTGATGTCGACCACGCGCGCGTCTAGCGTGCAATTGTAGAAACTGAGCATGGGAACCTCGCTGGCCCGAAGCGTCGATAAAACGTGGACAGCGATAGCGGGCAGCCGTTCAGCGCTTTTCGCGCTAAACGGCTGAAAGACAAGACTTACTCTGCTTTCGAATCGCGCCGCAGCAGGGCGCTGACAGCGTCGCGGGGCGCTACACCGTCGAACAGCACGGCGCAGACTGCCTGCGTGATCGGCATCTCGATCGCATGAGCGCGAGCAATCGCCAGCACGGCTTGCGCACAACGCACGCCCTCGGCCACATGACCAAGGGCGCCGAGGATGTCGTCGAGCGTACGGCCCGCGGCAAGTTGCACGCCGACCGTGCGATTGCGCGACAGATCGCCCGTGGCGGTCAGGATCAGATCGCCCAGTCCGGTTAAACCGGTGAACGTCTCTGCCCGTCCGCCGAGCGTCACGCCAAGGCGCGACATCTCCGCCAGGCCACGCGTGATCAGCGCCGCGCGCGCATTGAGACCGAGGCCAAGACCGTCAGCAATGCCTGTGGCAATCGCCAGCACGTTCTTCACCGCGCCGCCCACTTCCACGCCGACGATGTCGTCGCCGGTATAGATGCGCATGGCGCCATGATGGAACGCGGCAACCGTGCGCTCGCGGCATGCTAATGACGTACTCGCGATCGTCAACGCGACCGGCAAGCCCTGCCCGACTTCGCGCGCAAAGCTTGGACCCGACAGCACGCCGTTGCTGCCATGCCCCGGCAGTTCAGCCGCGACCACTTGATGTGGCAACAACTGTGAGTCGGCTTCGAAACCTTTGCACAACCACACCACATGCGCCGGCACTTTGCCCGCGTCGTGCATGGCCCGGAACAGCCCCCGCAGACCGGCGACGGGCGTCGCCACGATGCATAACGCGTCGTCGGCGAGCGCGTGGTCGAGCGCTGCGTTCAGATCGGCTGCGTAGCGAAGGGACGGCGGCAACGCAACGCCCGCCAGATAGCGGGCGTTTTCGTGCGAAGCGGAGAGATCGGCGATGAGCGCGGGTTCTCGCGCCCACAGCACCGTGTCGTGCCGTGCGGCAAGATGTCCGGCGAGGGCTGTGCCCCATGCACCGGCGCCGAGGACAGCGACCTTCATAGCCGGCACCGAACGGACGCGTTAATGCGTGACGCCGTTTTGCGTCGCGCCGTCCTGGCCGCCCATTTGCGCGAGACGTTGCTCGTACAGCGCCTGGAAGTTGATCTCGGCGAGGTGGATCGGCGGGAAGCCTGCGCGGGTGATCGCGTCGGCGATGTTCGAGCGCAGGTACGGGAACAGGATCGTCGGGCAGGCAATGCCGACCAGCGGGTCGATCTGTTCGGCGGGAATGTTGCGGATGTCGAAAATGCCGGCTTGCTTGGCTTCGATCAGGAACGCAACCTTGTCCGACACCTTGGCCGTGACCGTGCCCGTGACGAGGATTTCGAACACAGTGTCGGCGAGGCGCTCGGCCTTCACGTCGACTTCGACTTCGACCGACGGCATTTCCTGCTCGAGAAAGATGCCCGGCGAATTCGGCTGCTCGAGCGACATGTCCTTCAGGTAGATGCGCTGGATATTGAAGAACGGCTGGTTATTCTCGTCGGACATGATTGAGTGATTCCCTGATAGGTATGCATGGCGGCGGCCCATGGCTTCACGGACCGCCAGATCGTTGCGACGCATCGCGTGCCCTGATAGGGCCAGCATGCGCCGACTTGTATTTCACCCGCCCCACTCACGAGCCGGCCGGCGCATAAGGCCGGCGCACAAGTAAGCGCAGCTTCGTTCAGGCAGGTTCGAGCAGAGGCATCAAACCGCCCGCGCGATCGAGCGCGGAAAGGTCATCGTACCCGCCGACATGCGTCTCGCCGATGAACACCTGCGGCACCGTACGGCGACCGGTCCGGGTCATCATTTCTTCACGACGGGCCGGGTCTTTGTCGATCAGTACCTTTTCAACGTGCTCGACGCCGCGCGACTTTAAAAGACGTTCGGCCATCTGGCAATACGGGCACACCTGCGTGCTGTACATGATCACTTTGTTCACTTGACTGCTCCTTGTTTCACAACCGGCATACCGGCCTTCTGCCAGGCGTCGACACCGCCTTCGAGAACATGGACTTCGGCGTATCCGGCATCCTGCACGATACGCGCCGCCTTGTTCGACTGCTGGCCGGTCTGGCACACCAGCAGCACCGGGTTGTTCTTATTCTTCACGAGTTGCGCGACTTTCGCCTGCAACTCGGCAAATTCAAGCTGCCGCGCCGCGGGCAGATGGCCCTTGGCAAAATCAGCGGACGGACGCAGATCGATGACCGTTGCATTGCGCCGGTTGATCAGTTGAGTCGCCTCAGCGGCCGACAGGCCCCCGCGGCCACGCCGGCTGATCGTCGGCCACAGCAGCAATCCACCGGAGATGAGGACGATTGCGATCAGTACAAGGTTTGTGTAATCAGTGAAAAACTTCACGGAAAATCCGCCGAAAAAGAGAGAAATCGAAAAGGGCAATCCGCCCATTATAAAATAACCGTCTGACGCGATGGCGACGCTCCTCTAGAGGACCCTCGCAACGCTTTACCGCTTCCTTACTACCGACCGGCAATCTCATGTACAAACTCGTTCTCATCCGCCACGGCGAATCGACGTGGAACAAGGAAAACCGCTTCACAGGCTGGGTCGACGTCGACCTGACCGAGCAGGGCAATCGCGAAGCGCAGCAAGCCGGCGTGCTGCTGAAGGAATCGGGCTATACGTTCGACATCGCCTATACGTCGGTGCTCAAGCGCGCGATCCGTACCCTGTGGCATGTGCAGGACCAGATGGATCTGATGTATCTGCCGGTCGTGCATTCGTGGCGTCTGAATGAGCGCCACTATGGCGCGCTGTCGGGCCTGAACAAGGCGGAAACCGCAGCCAAATTCGGCGACGAGCAGGTGCTGGTCTGGCGCCGCAGCTACGACACGCCGCCGCCGGCGCTCGATCCGTCGGACGACCGCGCGCCCTACCGCGATCCGCGTTACGCCAAGGTGCCGCGCGAGCAATTGCCGCTCACCGAGTGCCTGAAAGACACCGTGGCGCGCGTTCTGCCCTTGTGGAACGAGTCGATTGCACCGGCCATCAAGTCGGGCCGCAAGGTCGTGATCGCCGCGCACGGCAACTCGATCCGCGCCATGGTGAAGTACCTCGACAACATTTCGGACGACGACATCGTCGGCCTGAATATCCCGAACGGCGTGCCGCTCGTCTATGAACTCGACGAAAATCTGAAGCCGATCAAGCACTACTATCTTGGCGACCAGGACGCGATTGCCAAGGCGCAAGCCGCTGTGGCCCAGCAAGGCAAGGCGGGCTAAGCCCGTTCGAACCGCAGCCCCGCGGTGAAAAATGCAGCAGGGTTGCGGCAAACGGGCCGCGCCGACCGGCAACACACATACCGGTCAGCGCGGCCCGCATCCCCCGAGCGCGCCTTTCTAGCCGCCATCCTACGGTTACCGCACATTACTTCACCACCGCAGCGGCGATCTCACGAACCAGGTCCGGCCCGCGCTGTCGAATCACGATTCCCTGTGCTGCGCCCTGACCGGGCGGGTGTGCAGTTATACTTGTCCGTCCCATCTCTATCGACGCTGCCACGCGCTTCCGACCGCAACAGACTCTATGCGAAAGAACCTGAAAAATATCGGCCTGATTGCCGCGGGCCTTGCTACCGGCGCATTCGCCACCCTGCAACTCTCCGCCTCGGCCCAGCAACCCGCCAGCGCCGCCTCGAGCGCCGTGGCGCCGTTGCCGCTGGACCAGCTCAGGCTCTTTGCCGAAGTCTTCGGGCAAATCAAGCATGAGTACGTCGAACCGGTCGACGATAAAAAGCTTCTCACCGCTGCGATCAAGGGCATGGTGTCGAGCCTCGACCCGCACTCGTCGTATCTCGACAAGACCGATTACGAAGAACTGCAGGAGCAGACCAAGGGTCGCTTCGCGGGTCTCGGCATCGAAATTTCGTCTGAAGACGGCCTGATCAAGGTGATCTCGCCGATTGAAGACACGCCCGCATTCCGCGCCGGCATCCGTCCGGGCGACCTGATCACCCGCATCAACGACAAACCCGTGCGCGGCATGACGCTCGACCAGGCCGTCAAGCAGATGCGCGGCGATCCGGGCACCAAGGTCACGCTGACCATCTTCCGCAAGACCGACGACCGTACGTTCCCGCTCACGGTGACGCGCGCGATCATCAAGGTCCAGTCGGTCAAGATGAAGATCCTCGCACCGGGCTATGCGTATATCCGCATCACCAGCTTCCAGGAACGCACCACGCCTGATCTGGCCGCCAGGCTGCAAGACATCGCCCGTCAACAGCCGAACCTGAAGGGTCTCGTGCTCGATCTGCGCAATAACGGCGGCGGTCTGCTGCAAAGCGCGGTCGGCGTAGCCGGCGCGTTCCTGCCGCCGAATTCGGTGGTGGTGTCCACCAACGGCCAGATTCCGGATTCGAAGCAGGTCTATCGCGATACGTACGATAACTACCGCCTGCAATCGTTCGACAGCGATCCGCTGAAAGACGAAGCGCCGATCTTCAAGACGGTGCCGATGATCGTGCTGACCAACGCCTACTCGGCGTCGGCTTCGGAAATCGTCGCGGGCGCGCTGCAGGATCAGCATCGTGCGCTGATCGTCGGCAAGACTACTTTCGGCAAGGGCTCGGTGCAAACCGTCCGTCCGATGACGGCCGACACGGCCCTGCGTCTGACCACGGCGTACTACTACACGCCGAGCGGCCGTTCGATCCAGAACAAGGGCATCCGTCCTGACACCGCGGTCGATCAATACGCGGAGGGCGATCCGGACGACGCACTGGTCACCCGCGAAGTCGATTACTCGAACCACCTTGCGAACACGCAGGATCCGAACGAGAAGAAGGAAGCGGAACAGCGCGAACAGGAACGCATGGACCAACTGCGTCAGCTCGAAGAGCAGAACGACAAGAAGACGCCGGAACAGCGTCAGAAGGATCGTGAGCGCAAGCCGGTCGAGTTCGGTTCGACCGACGACTTCATGCTGCAACAGGCGCTGAACAAGCTGGAAGGCAAGCCGGTGGTGGAATCGAAGTCGCTGACCGAGCGGCGTCTGGCGCAGAACAAGCCGGCAGCTTCGGCGTCCGCGCCGGTCGCGGTGAAGCCGACGCAACCGGTGCCGGGCGCATCGGTCCCGGCCTCGGCGCCTGCTGCGCAAAGCAACTAAGCAGTAAATTCAACGTGTCTTCGCAGCCGAACCTGCTGCGAAGACACGTCGCAGTGCACCTTGCTATACCCAGCACCAGCATGAACACCCGCTCCCCGCGCGATTAAAATAACGAAACCGCGCACGGCAGGCCACTGGTCCTGCATTTCATTGCGCGACACTCCACGCGCCCCGCCATGAACGACGATCAACTCCTCCGCTATTCCCGCCATATCCTCGTCGACGAAATCGGCATCGAGGCGCAGCAGCGCTTTATCGACGCGCACGCGATCATCGTCGGCGCGGGTGGGCTGGGGTCGCCTGCAGCGATGTATCTGGCGGCGGCAGGCGTCGGCCGCTTGACGCTGGTCGATGCCGACACGGTCGACCTGACCAATCTGCAGCGGCAGATTCTGCACGTAAGCGCGTCGGTCGGGCGCAAGAAGGTGGAGTCCGGGCGCGACGCGATCGTCCAGATCAATCCCGAAGTAATAGTGAACGCAGTAGGCGAACGCGTCGACGATGCATGGCTCGATCGCGAAGTGCCGCACGCCACCGTCGTGCTCGATTGCACCGATAACTTCGCCACGCGCCACGCGATCAACCGGGCGTGCGTGAATCATGGCGTGCCGCTGGTGTCGGGGGCGGCATTGCGCTTTGACGGCCAGATCAGCACCTTTGATTTCCGCGACGCCGCGTCGCCCTGCTACGCGTGCGTGTTCCCGGAGGATCAACCGTTCGAGGAAGTCGCGTGCTCGACCATGGGCGTGTTCGCGCCCACGGTCGGCATCATCGGTTCGATGCAAGCCGCTGAAGCGCTAAAAGTGATCGGCGAGATCGGCACGCTGCTGGTGGGCCGCCTCACGATGCTCGATTCGCTTCGAATGGAATGGAACACGATGCGCATTGCGCGCCAGCCGGACTGTCCGGTATGCGGGGAACGGCATCAGGCCTGAGCCCAAGCAGGACGCCGAATAAATAACGCCGCACACTGTGCGGCGTTTTCCGTTTGAACCTAACCGGCTCTCAGTTTCAAGCCAGCACCACACGCTTGAGCGCCGCCTGTACTTCTTCCGGTTCGAACGAAGCCAGCACGTCGGCCACCGGCTTCTCGAGCGTCTTCAGATGCGAGCGCAGCACTTCCTGCTTGACCACCAGCAACTGGCTCGGATGCATCGAAAACTCGGTGAGGCCCATGCCGAGCAACAGACGCGTCAACGCCGGATCGCCCGCCATCTCGCCGCACACCGACACCGGCACACCCGCCCGCTTCGCCTCGCGCAGCGTGAAGGCGATCAGGTGCAGCACCGCCGGATGCAACGGGTCGTACAGATGCGCGACCGAGTTATCCGCGCGATCGATCGCCAGCGTGTACTGGATCAGATCGTTCGTGCCGATCGACAGGAAATCGAGCCGCTTGAGAAACAGCGGCAACGCAATCGCGGCAGCCGGAATCTCGATCATCGCGCCGACCTGCACGTTCGGATCGTAGGGGATGCCGGCGTCGTCCAGCTGACGTTTGGCTTCGCGAATCAGATCGAGCGTCTGATCGATCTCCTGCGCGTGCGCGAGCATCGGAATCAGAATCTTCACCTTGCCGAACGCCGACGCGCGAAGAATAGCGCGCAGTTGCGTCAGGAACATTTGCGGCTCCGAGAGGCTCCAGCGAATCGCTCTGAGCCCCAAGGCGGGGTTCGGTGCGGTTTCGTAGCCGTCGCCTCCCGCCATCGAATCGAGCGGCTTGTCGGCGCCGACGTCGATCGTACGGATCGTCACCGGCAAGCCATTCATCAACTCGACCGCGCGACGGTAGGCAGCAAACTGCTCTTCCTCTTCCGGCAACTGGTGCTTGTGATTCATGAACAGGAACTCGGTGCGGAACAGGCCCACACCGGCCGCACCCGAATCGACCGCGGCGCGCGCGTCCTCCGGCAATTCGATGTTCGCGCACAGCTCGATGCGCGTGCCGCAGAGTGTTTGCGTCGGCGAAAACTTGAGCCGTTGCAGCTTGCGCTGCTCCAACTCTTTTTCGCTCTGGCGGTATGAATACTCTTCCAGCACGATCGGCGCAGGATCGACGATCACAATGCCGTGATCGCCGTCGACAATGATCAGATCGTCCTGGCGAATCAGCTGGCTCGCATGCTGCACGCCGACCGCGGCCGGAATGCCGAGGCTGCGCGCGACAATCGCCGTATGTGAAGTCCGTCCGCCGAGATCGGTGACGAACCCCTGAAACGTTTGCGTCTTGAACTGCATCATGTCGGCCGGCGCGATGTCATGCGCGACCACGATCATCTCGTCGCAGGTACCGTGCACACCGTCCACCAGCGCCACTGACGCGCCGGCGAGCGCCTTCAGCACGCGCTCCACGACCTGTTCGATGTCGGCTTTGCGCTCGCGCAGGTATTCGTCTTCGATATCGTCGAAATGGCGCGACAGGCGCTCGAGTTGTTCGGTCAGCGCCCACTCGACGTTGTAACGGCGCGTGCGGATCAGGTCGATGGTTTCCTGCACGAGCATTGCATCGTTCAGGATCATTGAATGAACGTCGATGAACGCGCCCATTTCGCTCGGCGCATCCACAGCGAGATCGGCGCGCAACGCGTCGAGTTCGTAGTGCACATGTTGCTGGGCCGCGCGAAAGCGCTCGATCTCGCCCTCGATCTGAGCGGGTTCGATCAGATAGTGGTCTACGTCAAGTGCAGCCGGGGCGATCAGATAAGCCCGCCCGATGGCGATACCGCGTGACACGGGAATTCCATGCAGCGTGAAGGACACGCGCACCTCCTCTAGTTGTGTGATGCCGCGGCAAACCGCTGCAATGCTCTCAGACTCTCTTTGTCATTATAAATTCCGCGCTCTTTGCAAGTACGCCGGGGCTGTGTGCAGCGCAGCACGAAATGCCGTAACCGACCACGACAATGCGCCCTCATCCGCCTTGCGTTCCCGCAACGCACCCTTGACGCGCCGCCGGCACGACCGGGTCATGCACCCTCACACCGGTCATGCATCGATTGTCTCGCGCTAAAAAAAATGCCGCGGACAGCCGCGGCATTTCGCTTCAGGCAAGCGGAGCGCGTGAATTCACTGACCTTCGCCGAATTTATCGGCAATCAGTTTCAACAATGCGTCCATTGCTTCTTTTTCGTCGGCGCCTTCCGTTTCGATCAGCACCGTGCTGCCTATACCCGCGGCCAGCATCATCACGCCCATGATGCTCTTGGCATTGATACGGCGGCCATTGCGGCTCATCCAGATTTCCGCCTGGTAGTTGCCCGCGAGTTGCGTCAACTTGGCCGACGCGCGCGCGTGCAGCCCCAGCTTGTTCACAATAGTCGTTTCCTGTTGCAGCATGTGATGGTCCGAAGCGCGGGTAAGTGTTGTAGTGAAAGGTGAAACTGCAAACCAGCTGCAAACGGGCCGCAACCCGATCGCAATCGTCTAAAGCCGTGCGATCCGCTTACAACCCGGTCGAGCCGGCTTTCTGAGTCAGATCGGCCTCGGCCGGCAAGGCGGGCAAACAGTCACTTGAAGCGGCCTCGGGCGGCAAGGCCGGCAAACAGCTGCTGACCTCTGCGGGAGGCGCAACCGGCGCCGCCGCGGCGGGCCCGATTGCATGCACGCCCTTGGTGGCCCCGGCGAGCGCTTTGTCGACCAGCGTGTCGAGCGGCGTCGCGCGATAACAGACCGCCCGCACCAGCATCGGCAGATTGACGCCGCACAGCACCCGGACGTTCGGCAGCGAAGCTAGCCGCCCGGCAATATTCGCCGGCGTGGCGCCGAAGATATCGGTGAGCACGAGTGCGCCGTTTTCTTCCTTGAGCCGCTCGATTTCCGAGTGCGCGAACGCGACCTGCTGTGCGGGATCGCAATCCGGCGATACGTCGATCACGCCGATGCGGGCCGGCAAGCCACCGTAGATGTGCGAAACACAATCGCGCAACGCGGTGGCGAACGGAGCGTGCGCAATAATCAGAATGCCTGCCATGTCAGCCTTACTGCAAAAGAACGGCCCCGAACCGTGGACCGGGACGAAGCCCGGTTCGTAAGCGCCCTCGACCGGCCGTGGGTCGTGAGGGCCGGAACGCATCATCTGACGAGCGGCCCGCGGCGCCTGCTGTCGCGACGGCACCGACGGAAAACCGCTCGTTTACAGTCCGCAATCCATGCCTGCAGCGTCTGGCAGACGCCATCGATTCGGCTTGGCGCGGAAGAGCGGGCATTGTATCAGGCCCATTTTCGCGCCAAAGCCGGTGTTTCGCTTGATGCAGATTTACTACACAGTTTGGGTGGCATGGCAGCCATTCAAGGGTTTCGACTCAAGCTGCCGCGCGCTCCAGTGCGTCGATGAACATCGCGGCGACGTCGAAGCCGGTCTGATCCATGATCTCGCGGAAACATGTCGGGCTCGTCACGTTCACCTCGGTGAGCCAGTCGCCGATCGCGTCCAGCCCGACCAGCAGCAGACCGCGCGCGGCAAGCACCGGCGCGAGCGTGTCGGCGATCTTGCGGTCATGCTCCGTGAGCGGACGTGCCACGCCGAGACCGCCGGCCGCCAGATTGCCGCGCACTTCATTTCCCTGAGGAATCCGTGCGAGCGAAAACGGCACCGCTTCGCCGCCGATCAGGAGAATGCGCTTGTCGCCTTCCTTGATCTCGGGGATGAACTTTTGCGCCATCACCGAGCGCGCGCCGTCGTGGCTCAGCATCTCGATGATCGAGCCGAGATTCATGCCGTCGGCCTTCACGCGGAACACACCCATGCCGCCCATGCCGTCGAGGGGCTTCAGGATCACGTCGCCGTGCTCTTCGTGGAAAGTGCGCAACCGGGCGGCGTCGCGCGTCACCAAAGTCGGCGCCACGAACTGCGCGAACTCGCCGATCGCCAGCTTTTCCGAATGATCGCGAATCGCCTGCGGCTTGTTGAAGATGCGCGCGCCGCCGCGCTCGGCCATTTCCAGCAGCCACGTCGACGTCACGTATTCCATATCGAACGGCGGGTCTTTACGCATGACGACCGCGCTGAAGCGCTTCAGCGAACGTGGCGTGGCGGCTTCAGCCGCGTACCAGGTGTCGCGATGCAGGTCCGTCACGTCGCCGACGATCGCAAAACGCTGCACGTTCGCCTCGACGTCGTCGCCCGTCCACGCCAGATGCTTCGGCTCGCACGTGTAGAGCGTATGGCCGCGGCGCGCGGCTTCGGCCATCATCGCGTAAGTCGAGTCTTTGTAGATCTTGAACTGCGTAAGCGGATCGGCGATAAAAAGAATGTCCATGGGGATTCCGGTGCGCCCTTAGGGCTTGGCATTGATCGTCAATATAGTCGCTGAAAATGACGATGGCGGCATGCAAGCCGCCATCGTCCAACTAGCGAGGCTTAAACCTGAATCGCTTCCGGATCGGTCTTTTCCAGTTCGACCGAGGCGGCCAGCAACCCGAGCCGGGCCACCACGCCGTACATATAGAAGCGGTTCGGCACCGCCGCGCCAGGCTTGGCGTGCGCATCCGGCAGCGCCGTATGCTCGAAGCCGAGCGGCACGAAGTGCATGCCGGGCGCGTTCAGATTCTGATCGCGCTCGCGGCTGCCGTGCACGCGGTAGAAGCCGCCCACCACGTAACGGTCGATCATGTACACGACCGGCTCGGCGACTTCTTCACCGATCCGCTCGAAGGTGTACACGCCTTCCTGCACGATCACGTCATGCACTTCGAGACCGTCTTTGGTGGCGGCCATCTTGGCGCGTTCGCGCTTGGTGAGCGCGGCCACTTCCGAGGCGTCGTGCACGGTCATCACACCCATGCCATAGGTGCCGGCATCCGACTTGATGACGACATACGGTCTCTCGGAGATGCCGTACTCGCGATACTTCTTGGCGATCTTCTTCAGTACGCCGTCGATTGCGTCTGTCAGCGCTTCTTCACCGGTGCGCTCCTGGAAATCGACCCCTTCGACATGCGCGAAATACGGATTGATCATCCACGGATCGATCTCGACCATCTTCGCGAACTTCTTCGCGACGTCGTCATAACAGGAGAAGTGTGTCGATTTGCGGCGAACAGCCCAGCCGGCATGCAGCGGCGGCAGCAGGTACTGCTCGTGCAGATTTTCCAGCACGGGCGGAATGCCGCCTGACAGATCATTGTTCAGCAGAATCGAGCACGGATCGAAGTTCTTCAACCCGAGGCGCCGCGGCGTGCGCTCGAGCGGTTCGAGCACAAGCTTCTGCCCGTCGGACAATGCAATCGTAACCGGCCCGACGATGCTTTCGTCGAGCGTGCCGAACCGCACGTTCAAGCCGGCCTGACGCATGATCGCAGCCAGACGGGCGACATTCTCCAGATAAAACGCGTTGCGCGTATGGCGCTCGGGGATCACCAGCAGATTTTTCGCGTCGGGGCAAATCTTTTCGATCGATGCCATCGCGGCCTGCACGGCGAGCGGCAACACTTCCTGCGGCAGATTGTTGAATGCGCCGGGAAACAGATTGGTATCGACCGGCGCGAGCTTAAAACCCGCGTTCCGCAGATCGACTGAACAATAGAACGGCGGTGTGTGCTCCTGCCATTCGAGCCGGAACCAGCGTTCGATGGCGGGCGTAGCGTCGAGGATCTTCCGCTCGAGATCGAGCAGCGGGCCGTTTAACGCCGTAACTAGGTGCGGAACCATTGATCACTCGCAGACTGGAGAAAAAAGATTGTAGAGCAAACGCTTTGTCCATTTGGGGACGGTTTCTCCATTCGCAAGCCGATGCGAATGCATTCTCGCTATCGCCATGATAGGCGCGGAAAACTCCTGCTCACAAGATACGCGGCAAGAAAAAAGCCCGCCATAAAGGCGGGCCAAAGTCGCTGCGCTTGGTTCTGATCCGCAAGCCCTGGAGCTTGCGGTTGAGGGACGGCGCTTATTCGACGTGTTCGCCGTGCAGGCTCACGTCCAGGCCTTCGCGCTCCTGTTCTTCCGTCACACGGATGCCCATCACCATGTCGATCACCTTCAGCAGGACGAAGCTGACCACACCGCTGTAGATCAGCGTCGTCAGCACGCCCTTGGCTTGCAGGATGACACTGCCGTCCGCGCCGCCGATGTCCTTGACCGCGAACACGCCGGTCAGCAGCGCACCCACGATACCGCCGATGCAGTGCACGCCGAACGCGTCGAGCGAGTCGTCGTAACCGAGTTTGTGCTTGAGCCACGTTGCCGACCAGTAGCAGATCACGCCTGCCGCGATACCGATCACCAGCGAACCCGTCATACCGACGAAGCCCGAAGCCGGCGTAATCGCCACCAGACCTGCCACGGCACCCGACACGATACCGAGCACCGACGGCTTACCCTTGGTTGCCCATTCGGCGAACATCCATGCGAGTGCTGCTGCCGCGGTTGCCACCTGCGTGGCGAACATGGCGAAACCGGCACGGCCGTCTGCCGCCACTGCCGAACCCGCGTTGAAGCCGAACCAGCCTACCCACAGCATCGCGCCACCGATCAGCGTGAGCGTCAGGTTGTGCGGCGCCATCGATTCCTTGCCGTAGCCGACGCGCTTGCCCAGCACCAGCGCGCAGACCAGCGCCGCGATACCGGCGTTGATGTGCACCACCGTGCCGCCCGCGAAGTCGAGGATGCCCGCGGCAGCCAGCCAGCCGGTCGGTTCCCAGACCATGTGCGCGATCGGCGAGTAGACGATGATCGACCACAGCGTCATGAACACCAGCATCGCCGAGAACTTCATGCGATCGGCAAACGCGCCCGTGATCAGTGCCGGGGTAATGATCGCGAACGTCATCTGATAGACGCAGTAGACCGTTTCCGGGATCGTCGGGGCGAGATGGCTGACGGTCAGCGTCGTCGCCTTGTCGCCGTGGATGTAGTTCATGCCCGCCATGAAGAAGCGTGACAAGCCGCCGATGAACGAGCCGCCCGGCGTGAAGGCGAGGCTGTAGCCCACCACGACCCAGATGATCGACACAAGGCAGGTGATCGCGAAGCTCTGCATCAGGATCGCGAGCACGCTCTTCTTGCGGACCATGCCGCCGTAGAACAGCGCCAGACCCGGGATCGTCATGAACAGCACGAGCGCGGTGGAGGTCAGCATCCAGGCGGTGTCGCCCGAATTGATCTTCGACGAATCGACCGAGAACGGCGCGGTCGGGGCTGCCGGTGCGGCGGCAGCGGATGCGGCCGATGCATCAGGTGCGGCTGCGGCGCTGACAGCCGGTGCGGCGGACGCTTCAGCGGCCGGTGCCGAAGCGGCGGCGGCTGCAGGCGCTGCCGAAGCGTCCGGTGCCGGCGCACTCGCCGTCGTATCGGAAGCAGCTGCCGAGGCCGCTGCGGGTGCGGAAGCGTCGTCCGCGAGGGCGGCGCCGATACCGCCCGCGAGCAGCGAACCGGCCATCAGCATGGACATCAATAATTTGCGCATCTTCGTTTCCTCTTGTCGCTATCTGTGTCGCTATCTTTTGGTATTACAGAGCGTCCGCGCCGGTCTCCCCGGTGCGAATCCGAATCACTTGCTCGATCGGGGTGACAAAAATCTTGCCGTCGCCGATCTTGCCGGTGCGTGCCGCGCGTTCAAGCGCCTCGATCGCCTGGTCGACGATGTCGTCCGAGACAGCTGCCTCGATCTTCACCTTCGGCAGGAAATCAACCACGTATTCGGCGCCCCGATACAGCTCCGTATGGCCCTTCTGCCGGCCGAAACCTTTGACTTCGGTGACCGTGATCCCTGAGACGCCGATGGCCGACAAGGCTTCGCGCGCCTCATCGAGCTTGAACGGCTTGATGATTGCGGTAATGAGTTTCATGGAATCCCCTCGCTAAGTTGCGTAACCCGTTGCGTAACCCTGTTTGCGTACCCTGTAACCCGTTCGCATGGTCTCGTTCCGCTGCCGGCAAAAAGCACCCGGCAGTGCGCGCCGGGCAGTAACAGCAACTCGCGTGCCATGTTGTGTCAGACTTCGCCCGCTGCACGTTGCAAAAGGGGCGCAAGCGGCCCTGGCCGGATGGCCAGCGTTGGCAGAGCACGGTGGCGCGGCGTATGGATCGTTGCTAGAGTGTTCGAAGGCTTTTAACGTTTGAGCGCGCACCAAACGGGCTCATGCGGCAGCGGCAGGCAACCGGTCATGCACCAAGGCGGCCCATCCGCCGTGACAAAGCACAGACGTAACGAAACATGCACATTTTTTGTGCATCAAGGGGATCACCATGAAACAACCGAACGATGTCTTTAACGATTTTCAGGCTCGCATGAGCGAGCTATTCAAGAACTCGCCGGCCAAAGATGTCGAACGCAACGTGAAAGCCATGCTGTCGCAGGGCTTTTCCAAGCTCGACCTGGTCACGCGTGAGGAATTCGATACGCAGACCCAGGTGCTGGTGCGCACCCGCGCACGCCTCGAAGAGCTGGAGCGCCGCGTCGCCGAGCTGGAGCAGAAACTGCCGGTCACGGCGCAAACATCCTAAGGCTTTGCTCGCAGCGCTTTAGCTGCGCAGTGCTGCGCATCACTGGCAAGCGAGCCGTGACGTCATCAGCGTTTTAGGGGACTCGCGCGCGCCCTCGGCGCGCCGTCCGACGGGAGAAAACATGTCGCTTGCCGTGGTGCGCAGTCGCGCGCCGGCCTCTGGCCGCGCGCCCGAAGTAACCGTCGAGGTCCACCTCGCGAACGGATTACCCTCTTTTTCGATCGTCGGCCTTCCGGATCTGGAAGTGCGCGAAAGCCGCGAGCGCGTGCGCGCGGCGCTGCAGAACTGCAGCTTCGATTTCCCCGTGCGGCGCATCACCGTCAATCTCGCGCCTGCCGATTTGCCGAAGGAGTCCGGCCGCTTCGATCTGCCGATCGCTTTGGGCATTCTGGCGGCGAGCGGGCAGATTCCGGCCGAGTCCCTCCTGCATCGTGAATTCGCCGGCGAACTGTCACTGACCGGCGCGCTGCGGCCGATGCGCGGGGCTTTCGCGATGGCCTGCGGGACGGCCCGCAGCGGCGCTTCTCATGGTGACCCTGGCAGCGCTTCCAGTGTTGCATCAGCGTTCACTACGCCGGGCGAGCAGACAACGCCCGTGGCGTGCGTTCAGCACACGCCGCAGCTTTACCTGCCTGCGGCAAGTGCGGCCGAGGCAGCGCTCGTGCCCGGTGTCGATGTCTACGGCGCCGCCGATCTGCCGTCGCTATGCGCGCATCTTGCCGGCGCGCCTGACGCCCGGCTCTACCCAGTTGCGGCCCCCGAACTCAGCGAGACCGCGCCCGCCGCCGCTCCTGACATGAGCGACGTGATCGGCCAGCGCGGCGCGCGCCGCGCACTTGAAGTCGCCGCGGCCGGCGGACACCACGTCTTGCTGGTCGGGCCGCCCGGCGCGGGCAAATCGATGCTCGCCGCTCGCCTGCCGGGCCTGCTCCCACCCATGACCGATGACGAAGCGCTCAGCTCGGCCGCGTTGCTGTCCGCCAGCCGGGCCGGCTTTACCCCCTCACAATGGCGGCAACGGCCGTTTCGCGCGCCGCATCATTCGTCGAGCGCTCCGGCGCTGGTCGGCGGGCGCAACCCGCCGCAACCCGGCGAGATCACGCTCGCGCATCTGGGTGTGCTGTTTCTGGTTATAGCGAGACAAACATTTTAGTAGACGGACTTTACAAGTAGGGTCGCATCCTATAACCTAGAAATTATATAAACACCGAAAAACAATAGATGAACTATCGGGTGTATTTCAGTGACTCGGGGACCACAACAAAAGCTGGCTTTGGGAAGGTTGCCCATTTGCCCTGCATCTTTGATTCAAGACCGGGATACCATAGGGCGGCCAGTCGTTACCTCATCGACCGAGGGCTCGGGGTCTGGAATCCGAAAGCCCGGGGGGTGGCCATCGAGACGATTGCGCCAAGCGACCAGACCATTCTCAACTACGCACATTGGCTCGCCAACTTTTTAGAGTGGGCCAACCTTCGCGGAATTGACCTATCCACTTGCACTTACGCTGAGCATGTCCAAGGTCGCTACCAGACCGAAATGGTGAATGGAATCTGGTCTCGGGACGCCGTAGGTCTCAAGCCAAGCACTATCAATCTACGTGTGCAGCAGGCCTGCGACTTTCTCACCTGGATGTCGGACAAGGGCCTTCGAGGCCCCTTTCACATTGCGACTGAGACGGTAACCGTTAAGTCTGGAAGCGCAACGAGTTCAGTCGGGCATCGGCCGAAAGAAATCGAGGTGCGAAAAGGGAAAGTACGTCAGAACAAACGACGACTCCGAATGCCGACTGACGCGCAACTCGATGCTTGGCTCAGCCGCGTTTACGCGAAGGCCGGTGACACGAAGGGGTTGATGTGCGAGACCATTTTGCTCACTGCGATGCGACGGGAAGAGGTTGCTTGCTGGCGCGTCGATACCTTGCCGCCGGAGAAAAAAGACTGGCACATAAATAATCCAGCGGCGCCTCTGAAACAGCAGCAGGTTCGAGTCAGCATCAAGTTCGGGACAAAGGGCTCCGGGTATGGCTACGACCACGGCGACAAGATTGGGCCGGAACGCTCCATCTGGATTCCGCTGGAGCTAGCCGAACGGCTAGACGAATACCGAAGGAAACACCGCAATTCCGCCCTTCGAAAATGGGTGAAGTCGGCCCCGGCGTCGGAGCAGCGGCGTCGAATCAGCGAGACGGTGCATCTGTTTCTTGACGAGCATACCGGTGAGCGAATCACGAGCAAACATCTGTACCAAGCTTGGACAAGCGTGGAACTTCCGTTCGACGGTTGGTCGCCGCACCTTGGCCGCGACTGGTGGGCCTGCTCCGTCCTGTGGCGGGAACTGAAAAAGCACGAGCACCTTCTTTCGTTGGGCGTCGAGACAGCTACGGCCCTTCTGGAATCTACGGCGATGAGCGTCATCAGACTGCAGATACAGCCTCAACTAGGACATGCGCATGACAGCACCACCATGATTTATCTGCAGTGGGTCATGGACATGGTCAGCGTGGGCCTGTCGGTCAGATACGAGGCTGAACATAACAACGAATTTCAAATAGAAATCAACGGGGAAACAATTGCGGATTCGAAATTACAACAAAGACAACCTTAGGGAAAAAGCACTCCCGGTTGCGGCAGTAGTCGTCCCGCCCGAGCTATTTGAGTCTGGCGAGTCCGACCCACTTCGATTTTGGACGCGGCACGCCCATCCGCAATACATGGACCTTACTGTCTTTCGTGATGGGGAGGCCCACGCGCCTACAGGTCGCGGAGGCACAACCTGGCTCGGCCCATTCACTGGCCGCCCTCAACTTATCGCGGAACTCGCGCCGGCAATCCGCGAATTATGCGAATACGCGGCGCCGAGCACGGCGAGTCAATATCGTTACTCGCTCCGGGCGTGGTGGCGGCTCTTTGATGCAGTCGAATCGTCAGCGCTTCAACCGGACAGCGTCCGAGTAGAAACTTTCGCCGACGTTACGGAACTGCATCGCCAGCGGGCTTATGACGAAGGGATGAGCCGGACCGTCTTTTCTGCATTCACGAAGCTTCTAAACCTAGTCCGGAAGTCACGCGGAGTGGCTCGCCTTTACTGGGACCCGCCGGAAGACTCGCCCCCAGTTCGGCATCTCCCTCCGCAATGGCAAATCGACCAGATTCGATTCCACTTCAAGCGGAACTGGTTTGCTGCATTGGCCCGTTGGGAGAGAGCTGAGCAACTCCTTGCGGGCGAGCCGCCGTTGAACGTTATAGAAGAAGGCTTGCTGAAAAACTATCAGCGTTTCGACGCAGCAGTAACCCGTACTGGCTCGCCACGGCCCAGTGCCGAAGAGATTTGGGGGGAGATGATTCCTTCCACTTTCAATAACAGGGGCTACAGCATCCCCCAGATGCTCGACGGCCGGTACCCAAACGCATACGACATCCGCGTGGCCTTTCACCTGTGTCTGGCCAGCACGGGATGGAATCCTTCCACCTTGCTCGCTTTGGACGTTGACACCAATTTCATTGAGCCGCATCCGAAGGACCCGACGCGCTACCTGATGACAGGATACAAAGCCCGCAGCAAGTCAGAGCAAGCGACCGAGGGTCTGCGTAAATCTCGCGGCTCAGCCGGCGGAATCATCCAGGAGTTGATTGCTCGCACCGAGCCGTTGCGAAGGCAGTTGCGCAAGGACATCGAGCAGTTGCGCAATCGGTATGCTGAACTGGCGACCTCGGGTGCAGCGCATGAAGAGCTGAGCGCCATTCGAAGACAACTTGTCCGACTCGAGCAAGGGGTGAAATCGCCTTGGATTTATCTCACTTCGACAAGAGACGCCATTGTTTGGCTTGAGCAAAATAAGGCCACCCACTCGCGTGGTCTTCGTGGCGGCAGAAATTCATTCCTGGAGGACGTTGTCGAGGAAATCAATGCAAAGCAGCCAGCCGACCGGCAGCTCTCGAAGCTCAAAGCAGGCGATTTCCGAGATGCTTTCGCCGCGTACGCCTATCGCATTAGCGGCGGGATGGTGCTGTACGTGATGAAGGTTCTCGGGCACAAGCATCCGACGACGACCCAAATCTACCTCGACAATACCCTCCTCAACTCCGAAAGCGACCGGCTTTATCGGTCCTTCAGTAACTCGCTCTGGCATGAAATCAGGGTGCATGGTCGGGTCGACCCGACCATTGTCGCGAAGTGGTCCCGAGACGGAACAGTTACGGACTCGGAACGCGCTCGCCTCAGCGAGTACCGCTCGCTAAGACGCAGCCGAATCGGCGTGGGCTGCAAAGACCCAATGCACCCTCCGAAGCACATCGCGCCATCGTTTGAAGCCGACGGTACGGCAATGTGCAACGTTCAGCGATGCACATTGTGCCTCGACCACGCGGTCATCTTCCCTGACAGTCTGTCTGGATTGTGCAAGCGTCTGGCGGAGTTGTATCAAATCAGGTCCGGAATGTCGGCGGTGGCGTTTCTGGAGTCCTCGTTCGGCGAGGAAATCAATAACACTGAGGCCGCGCTCAAGCACTTCGACAAGGACCTGGTGCAAGCCAGCCTCGCGCTGTGGCAGACGCGTATCGCAAGCGGTGAACACCGCGTTGTCGCATTTGAGAGCATTTAAACGGGGCGTTGCATGAACAATAACCTGCAAATTGTGGCGGACGACACGCTTTCCGCCCGTCCAGCACTAGCGGTAAACGACACGCTCGGTATCCCAGCGTCATTCTCCCCGGAGGAAGAGCCTGGCGTCTCCCGCAATCGGGCGCTGCTCCAGGTCACGGCAGAGTCCATTCAGCATCTGGATGAATCCGGGGTCATCAACCTCCAGCACATCCTCGAGCACGGCAACGAGTACGGCTGCTGGGAAACTCCCAAGCGGTGGAGGCCTGTCGAATCGAGACACGCCACGATGCGCCTTCTCCTGCGTCAGCGGATTATTGATTTGCTTCCGGAGGCGCTTCAGATACAAGTGCTTGAAGACACAAGTCAACTGAAGGAGGCTCAGGGGGCCGCCGGCGTGGGCCCTTCGCACATCCTGTCGCAAAGCCACGCCAATCGGGTCCTCGACCTGGCGGTGCTAACCTTTAGTCGCTACCTTTTGTTGCTTCGGATGGGACCGAGCTCTCAGTTGGCAAAGGGCGCATCGCTGGACCCTTCCACAATCAGCGGCCTGGCGTACGACACCCTTTCTGCAATGTTCGCAATAGCCGCTGCGAATTTGCTCGCCTCCCCCTCAATTCGCCTCCGTGCCGGCAGCGCGGTAGCCAACGCGTCCGAAGTTGGGTTTCTGAGGCATATATCGAAAACCGATTTGGAGTCTTTGTCCGAAAGCAAGCAGAAGCGCGCGTTTCCAGAAGTTCGACGCATGCAATCCCTTGCCGACCGGGGCTTCTGGCGTGACGTTCCAGACGTTGGCCGAGACCCAAACGCGACGACAGAAGTCGCTGGTGAGAAAAAACAGAACGCTCCCGAGAAGGACAGAGATAGCCACCTGCCGTTACCGGACGACTATGTCTCCGAGATGGGACAGCGAAGCGTCTGGCTAATCAAAGACTTAGCACCTAACCTGCTGATTGTTGCGGGCGAGATAATTGCACTATGGGCCCGCACAGACAATGGTACCGACAAACCGAAAGCAGTCTTGGCTCGTCGTCGCAAACTACTGCCGGAGTATCTTGCGGACTTCGTATGGAAGGACTCTCAAGGGCGAGTCATCGCAAGGCCGCCCTTCGAAATCAAGCTGTCACGAAACACCGACGTTAGGGTACGGAAGCGCGTTGCCGAAGAAAATCTCCACTGGCCGCCTCGTACGTTCGCGCACATCCTAGGCCTGTTGAACAACGTCCAGTTGGCACATTTGTTTGTCGTCGGTCTTTCGACAGGTGGCCGGAAATCGGAAACGCTCACCTTGGAACGCGACTGCATCGAGTATGCACGCAACGGGATGCCCTACGCGAACGGTCGCACGTACAAACTCGTTAAGCGACATGACGGTGAGCTTCGTGATTGGGTATTGCCCGACTTGGCGGTAGAGGCACTCGAACAACAGGTCCGAATGGCGGCCTTAGTTGAGTCAATCGGTTTGCAGAAGCCGGTCCGCTCTACAACCGACGACGATACGCCTAGTGGACTAGCGCGTCACCTGTGGGTTCAAGTTTCGTCAGGAAGTCACAGCGACCGTACCTCGCCATTCCTCAACCTCGAAAAAGCGTTGAAGGTCTATGCGAAAACGCTGGGAATGGACCCAGCGCCTGGCGGCCAGAATATTCGGCCCCATCGCCTCCGCAAGACCGTTGCTCGCTTAGTGGCACTCGCTTTGACTCAAGCCCCGAAGATTCTGATGGATGTCTTCGGCCATAAGTCTATTGAGATGACGCTTTACTACATTCTGACGGACAAGGATTTGCAGGCGGAGATTGAGACGGTCAGCCGCGAACTGCGCGTGATGCGTGCCAAAGAGGCAGTCGAAAGAATCGTCGCCGGGGAAGACCAACCCGACGGGGCGTTGCCGCTTGGCGGCTACGGCGGCCCAGCCGCCCTGATGCTAAATCGAGCAATTCAGGTCCACGGAGACCGTCTGCATCAGCGCGGTGAGGACTGGGGCGCAAACAGCCCGATGGAACTGGCTGAAATACTGACACTCCAGGGCAAAGGGTGGCAGCTCGTCAGGCCCGGCGTCATTTGCACGAAGTTCGCAGGCACGGAATCCGGACCTTGCAACAAGAGCAAAGGCCATCCCGAACCATCTCGCTGCCAATCTCATTGCAAGCACCGGCTCGAGGAACCGTTCCTTCGCGAGGACGTGGATGGGTCAATCAGAGACTCGGTGCGAGCTTACGTCGAGGCCGGAGAAGCCGGTGAAGAACTTGTTCAGGCGCTGTGGGCAGGTCAGGTTCGCACGCACGTGAGTCGGTTTGAGGACTTGCGCCAGAAATGGATGGAGAACCCCGTCGTTAGGTCGATTGTCGAGGAGCCGAAACAGGAGGGCGTGGCAGCATGACGACACCACTTTCCAAAGGAGCGAAACGCTCCGATTCGACGCGCGCACTCATTCAGGAGCGCGCCCTGGAGCGCGGTGCGCAACGCACGGAAGACGTCCAGCAGCGGGTTCGTATGCTCATGGCGGACATTGAAGACGAAATGGCCCGCAATGAGGGGATTTATCCGCACAACGGCGGAGCGCTGTCCGGTGCCGAAATCGCCCGCCGAGCGGGAATCCATCCAACCACCCTCTTCAGTCCGAAGCAGCGGGACTTCGGTTCCGAGGTCAAGCAGTGGCTGGAGAGGATTAAGGAAGGAAAAGTCGTTGGCCGAGGCCCTGTCCGCCGCGAACTCGCTGACCGAATTGCCGATTGGAAGGCTTTGTACGACGGACTCGCCCAGTCCCACCGCGACACCGAACTCGAACTCCAGCAGACCGAGGCCGACCTGGAAAAAGCCCGGGGCGAAATCAAAACCCTCCAAGCCACCGTAGACCGATTGACTGAACAACTAGCGGCGTTGGGCGGGGAAAAAGTCGTATCGCTGCGAAACAAGGGGAAGTGAAGATGGCGAGACCTAGCGTCATTCCTCAAGTTCTCGGTCGCCTGGAGGCCTATCTGAACGACCGCGAAGCAGAGTACCTAGCTCAACCTGTCGACTCAAGGTCCCCGACAGTTCCCGCGACTCCCGACGGAAAAGTCAACGTACGAGCTATCGCAGCGGCCATCGGGCTCAAGACTACGCAGGAAAAGTACCTGTATGAGCGCGAAGAGCTGAGCCAACTCATCAACCTTATGGCTGAAGGTCAGGGCTTGGCTCCCATTGGGTCGCGGCTGCTGCAAGCTGCTGCCGATAAGGTGCTCAAGGAAAGGATTGTCCGGCAAGCCCAGAACGCCAAGCTGGCCGAGCAAGCCGCCGTGGAAGCCCAGGCCGCCCAGGCGGAGCTGCTTGAGCAACTACAAGCCCTTGCCTCTGAAAACGAGCGCTTGCGGGCGCACAATGTTCGACTGCAAGCGCAAATTGACGCTATGCATGCCGGTGTCTTCATCCGGGTGAACGAATGAGAGCGCCATTCTCTGCGACCGTCGTCGTCGAGCGGGTGCTCTCCCAACTAGACAATGGCTGCATCTTCTCGGCCCGGTGCGAGGACGGTAGTGCCTTGCGGGTCAAGTTCTCGGGTAAGGACACCCGCCCCCTAACTGGTGATGTTCTTGTTGTTGAAGGGCTGCTGGGCGAGTACCGCGACCGCTTCGGCAAATCCGTTCGTCAGCTTGAATCAAAACGCATGCAGCCCGCTGCATCCCACGGCGCGCTGCTCGGGCCGTGGCTGGCGAAGTTGCCGAACATTGGTCCGACGCGAGCCGAACGCCTGCTCCACACGTTTGGCAATGACCTAGCGGCCGTGCTATGCGACGTCGACCGTATGAACGATGTCGCTGCCGTCATCGAGCCTGGCAAGCCCGCACTGGCGGCACGGATTACTGCCCAAATCTACGCGCAAATGGCGTCGCAATCGAGCGCGCAGCGCTCGCGTGCTGCGGAGGTCGAATTCCTGGCATTCCTTGAGAAGCTCGGCATTCGAGAGACCAGACTAGCTCATCAGCTCTGGCGTCTCATGTCGGGCGAGTCGGCCATTGACCGCCTAAAACGCAACCCCTACGTGCCCGCCAGCCTCATAGACTGGAAGACTGCCGACCGTGTTGGCCTGCGTCTGCTTCGGCAAGCTGATGCAGACGGCGAGCTGGGCCGGCATCCGACTCGCCTGATGGGTGCCATGAACAGCGTTTGGCGTGAACTGCTGGCGAACGGCGACACCGCCGCGACCGAAGAGAAAGTGATGTCACTCTTGGAATCGCGCGGCGTCAACCCTACCGAAGCACTGCGCGTTATCGAGAGCAATCTCGCCCTCAAACGTGGCCAAGACCTGCTGAGAGCACCTGGAGCCGCGTGGCTGGAAGACCAAGTGACCGTGGCATTGTCAGCGACGGAGGCCCGTGCGCCAAGCCTTTCCGTGCCAGCAGGCACGGACCTCGAGAGGTTGGTAGATGCCGCTCAGACGGACGCGCAACTTCAACTGACAGACGAGCAGCACGCTGCCATCGCGAAGCTGCTCGGCCTGCCCGTCGCGGTTCTACAAGGCGGTGCCGGCGTCGGCAAGACTACCGTGATGAAGGTCCTGACTATCGCATGGGAATCGCTGGGCGGCGATGTGGTGATGGGCGCGCTGGCCGGCAAGGCCGCATTAGCGCTCTCGCGAGGAGCGTCATCTCATAGCCGGCCACGCCTGGCCTACACGATTGCCAGACTCATTAGCATGCTCGAGCAGCAACGCGACTCAGCGAAGCGAACTCGGCAACCGGAAGTTAGCTTTACCAGCCGCACGCTTCTGGTCATTGATGAGGCCGGGATGATGGACACGCCGAGCCTCTACAAGCTGCTGAGTCTGTTACCGCCAGGGGCTCGCGTGCTGTTCTCCGGCGACGAAGGACAATTGCCCCCGGTCGGTATCGGCAAGGTCTTCCATGACCTCGTAGCGGAGGGCTCACGCGTCGCCAATCTGACGAAGGTGTTGCGGCAGGCAGACGACAGCGTGATTCCCGAGGTCGCCTCGCAGATTCGAGTCGGAAAGCAACCCACGCTCCAGCCCTGGCGAGGCGAAAGCAAAGGCGTCTATTTGGTTTCGCCCAGTCAGCTGTGGACGGTCCAGAGGCAACTGCGCGACAAACGTGAACTGATGGTCGTTGCAGCGAGACGCAAGACAGTCGACGACATCAACTTCACGGAGTCCGCGCGGCGACGAACCGCTGACACTGTCACGCAACGCCTCGGTCCCCTGGTGGAGGTCGCAGTCGGCGACCCGATTGTGGCGACGGCGAACCGCTATGCTGAGGGGTTGTTCAACGGGTTGCTCGGAACGGTGACCGCCGTTGAAGGGACCGACGTTTCGCTATTGTGGGATGGGGAAACCCTTCCGCGAAACCTGTCGGAAGAAGCCCGGAGCAGTATTGAGCTGGCTTATGCCATCACTTGTCACAAGGCACAAGGTAGCTCGTCGGAGGCTGTCATCGTGGTTGTAGAGGACTCTGTCCTAGTCACGCGGGAATGGCTATATACGGCCATTACGCGAGGCCGCGAGCTTGTCTTGCTTGTGGGAGAAGCAGCGGACATCCAATGCTCTGTGGACCGCCGCACGATTCGCACCACAGGATTTCAGGTTCCGGCTCGGCTGCGGAGCTAGGCAAGTCGTGTGTGTCTCATGCGCGGTGACAGCTGCCTGTCACCGCCGCGCAGCAAGTTCGGGCTAAGATTCTCTGGCAATCTCAAAGTTTTTTCAGTACTATAAACACTGAAATGTCTTTGGGAGACTCTCCGTGGCGACCATCAATGTTGATTTCGACGTGTTCAAGGCCCTTACGAACCTGCGCATGTCCGAGGAACAGAATGAAAACGATGTGTTGAGGAAACTGCTCGGATTACCGGCAGTTGCCAGTCAGCTCTCGAGCGACGAGCCAGCCTGGGTGTGGAAGGGGGTTTCGTTTCCTGCCGGAACGAAACTCAGAGCGACATTCAAGGGCAAGGAGTACATGGGAGAGGTCCATAACGGAGCGTTCCTGCTGGATGGTGTTGAGTACACATCGCCGTCGGCGGCTGCTCAGAGCGTTACCCAGTCGCCAGTGAATGGGTGGACGTTCTGGCAATGCCTCCGCCCCGGAGACACGCAGTGGATTGGAATCAATACACTCCGACGGTAGAACCTTCATAAGGCCAGAGAAAAGAAATGAGAAAAGCAACCTTCTCCGCGATGCCAGTCCTCCTTGCTCTAGCTGCGTGTTCGACCGGTGTCGTTCCAATGGACGCGGGCACCTACATGGTGGCCAAGAGAAGTGCGCAAGTTGGTTTTGGCCCGGCGAATGGCGCGAAAGCCGACGTGTACCGGGAAGCGAACGAGTTCTGCGCGAAAGAGAACAAGAAAGTCGAAACCGTTTCACTGCAAATGACTGATTCGGCGTTCGCCCAACCGGCCAGCGCCTCGCTCCAGTTCAGGTGTAAGTGAGTCAATGGTCGGGGCGCAGCCCTGACCCCGCACGGAAGCCGCAGCGGAGCGCAGGCCGAAGGCCGAGCACCGAACGGGTGAGTACGGGGCTTGCCATTGACGCACCGCCTGCCAAGTAGCCTATGCCCTCGGGCAGACGGTATCTGGGCCGAAGGCCCTGTGCCGGCTGCCCCGAGGGCCCAGCGGCCCGGCGGGAGCGCTCCCCTCGCCTTGGGCGAGGGGCGGGGGGAGTGGCTCGCCTTGCTTTCTTTGGGCTTCAATTCTCATTTCAATGGTTATGTCTTAGGATAACGTCCACGGGAGAGGGATAGGCGCTCCCACACGTCAACCCGCGCTGCAAAAAACAAGCGCTCGACGAAGAGAAGTAAAAAGGCGGCCAATGGGACGACAAGAGGGGTTTTCTCGACTAGCGAAGCTGATTCGCGGGCTGGGTGTGCTCGCGGCCGGCTTGGTGGCACTCTTTCTTTGGCCGTTGCTTTCCAACGGGCGGACTTTTTCGGACAACATCGGCTTTGTCGTGGCCGACCTCGTCGTAGCGGCCGCCCTGTATTTCGCGGCGCGCGCTGTGGCTTGGGTCATCGATGGGTTTGCCGGTGAAAGATAGCTTACTCAGGCACGTCTTTCTGGCCTGCATTCCCACCTTCTTGCTCATGGGCTGCCAACAGAAGGAAGCCACAGTGGAAGCCTACGGCTACGTGCAGAAGGACCCCAATTGCACCAACGGGGACAATTGCGGGTTCAAGCGTGCCGGCGAATTTCTGTTCAACGTATCCGCAGCGACGCAGCAGGTCACCTACCAGTACATCCCTGAAGGTGGCAACCGGAGCGACGCCGACTTCACGAAGCTCGAGCATTGTGTTGTCGTGAGCGCATCCGACTTCAAATGCGACGGTCTCAGCCGGGTGCAGGGGGCTTTCGTTATCGAGCCCCTCGCCTTACCGCCCGTCAATTACATCTCGGATTCCTTCATTGAAGCCCACGTCGACAACCCTACCCGCTCGAGCTTCAAGTTTGTAGAGGACGTCTTGAGCAAGGTCACTTGGCCTTGGATTGTCGGTGGCGTGGTTGTGCTCATGCTGCTGGGGGCTGTAGCCGGCTAAAAGTAAAGCCAACCCGACCGGAGGAAGTCAGCTACTCGTGGGGTGAGTGTTAGATGAAGAACCGCCAGACCAACGCTGGCCATTCGCCCATCTAGTACATGACCACATTAGATTAAGCTCAAACCCTTATAGAACGGGGTTTTGGGATACTCATCGAATGGTTCACCAGCTATAATTCTGGACGAACTGCCGGAATTCGACCGCCATGTGCTCGAAACCCTGCGCGAGCCCCTCGAGGCCGGCCGCATCACTATCTCGCGCGCTGCCTTGCAAGCGGATTTTCCGGCCGCCTGCCAGCTGATCGCCGCGATGAACCCGTGTCCCTGCGGCTGGCGCGGCGACCCCAACGGCCGCTGCCGCTGCACGCCGGAAATCGCGGCGCGCTATCTGCGCAAGCTGTCCGGGCCACTGCTCGACCGGATCGACATCCAGATCGAGATTCCCGCGCTCACGCCGGCGGAGTTGTCGGCGCGTTCCACTGCCGCCGGTGAAACCAGCGCGTCGATCGCACTGCGGGTGAATGCCGCTCGCGAGCGGCAACTGGCCCGGCAAGGCAAAACCAATCGGGAACTGGGCGGACGGGAAGTGGACGAGGTCTGCCGCCCCGACGCAGCCGGTGAGGCTTTGCTGCGTCAGGCCGGCGAACGCTTCGGCTGGTCGGCGCGTGCTTACTACAGAGTCCTGAAGGTGGCGCGGACCATCGCCGATCTGGCCGGCACCGCCATGCCGAGTGCCGCGCAGATCGGTGAAGCCATTCAATATCGGCGCGTGATGACCCCGACTTGACACGACCGGGCAGTGTAAGGACGCTGCAGCCGTTCTGCCCGATCATCGTGAAACCGCGCCGCACGGAATCAACGGTGTGGGAGGGGGCCAGGTTCGCGAGATCGTGCTGCAGCTACGCACGTGGCGCAACCGCGAGGCCACGCCACGCCACGCCACGTGCATCTCACCACGAATATTTCACGCCGGCCATGCCCGTCAGTCGTTGATAACTGCTCCCGGCAAAACCCCACGCGACATTGCCCCAGGTCTGCCAGCGATGTGCAAACCTGTATTGCACGCCAGCTTTCAACTCGCCCGTGCTATTCGGCACACCATTGAGCGCGATTGATATATCGTCCACGACGATCGAGTTGCGCCGGTTGTTGTACCACCAGTTAGCCTCGAACGACGCCCGGATCATATTTCCGGCGCTGGTTCCAAAATCGCGGTAGAGACGCGCGCCGAGCCGGCTCGTCAAGCCGCCGGAACCGTTATCCCCGACCTGTGTGCCGTTGACCTCGGTATGCGTGCCCGCGCTGTAGTCCGCGTAGAGGATCTGGCCTTGCGGTTCGATCACCCAATCGCTGTTGAAGGGATTCATCGCGTAGCCGACTTCCAGGGAACCCGTCCAGCTGTGCGAGCTGTACCGTTCTCCGGGCAACAAATCGCCCTCCACCTGATTGTCGAAGTTGCCGTATTGGAGCCAGCTGTCCACGTAAGCGCCGAGCCGGGTCTTCTCGTCGGCAAACCAGCTCGCATAGCCACCGACTGCGTATCCGCTGACAGTGCCGTGCGCTGAGAACGGATTGCCGTCCGCGCTCGCGTCGGTGCGCATATTGCCGTAGGCCGCCATCAGACCGACATGCACGCGGTCGATGCTCTGCATCCCTGACCATTGCGCAATGTCACCACCGGCCTGCAGCACCTCGCCTTGTGTATTCACGCCGAGTTGACCGTCGGCGCCGTGACCGCGCAGGCCGGAGCCGGCCACGCGCACCCAACCGGCCCCCGTTGGAGCGCGTCCGGCTGCATCGTCACCCGTCTGATGCGGCGGATCGCCCAGACGGTCATGCAAGGTCTGAATGAACATAGTCTGCGCCGCATACTGGTTGCCGAGATATGCACCGACCTCGGGCCGCAGAAGCTTCGGCGGAACTGGCGTTGGCGTTGGCGTTGGCGTTGGCGTTGGCGTTGGCGTTGGCGTTGGCGTTGGCGTTGGCGTTGGTGTCGGTGTCGGCGTCGGTGTCGGTGTCTGCTCGGAGCGCAGATACCACTGACCACTGTTCGGATCGCCCACCCCGCCCTGGAAAAGCCGGTACTCGTACGGACCTCCTACCACCCGGCCGTCGAGCGTGAACGCCCCGCCAGCAGAACGGCTGGCATCCGCCACCTGCACGACCTGAATGCCGTCCGTCGGCGTGAACGCGCCCACGCCACCCACGCGCTGCACGCTCAGATGCGTGGCGCCTCCCGCACCGATGCTCGTCGCGTCCGCCACCAACATATCGCTCTGCGAACTCGCACCGCCTTCATTCAGCACGCTGTCGATCAGCAGCCGGCCGCCATTGGAAATATAGGTGCCCCCCGTCACGATCAGGCGGTCCCCGGCAACGCCGTTGGCCATCGTAATCGTGCCATGGTTGTCGAGATTGCCGGCAATCGTGAATACAGCGTCCGGGCCGTTGGCGAACGCCGGCAGCGCATTGCCGACGCCAATCAGACCCATGTTGAGTACAGACGTGCTCACCTTGCCGTAGCCACCGAATGAACCGGCCGCGTCGACAGTGACCTCCCCGCCGCCGGTGAGTTCGGCGCCAGGATGGGACGCGTCGCCAATCGCCAGGGTGCCGCTACTGATTGTGGTGCCCCCGGTATAGGTGTTGCTGTTATTCAGAATCAGCGTGCCGGAACCCGCTTGGGTAAGCCCGCCGTTTCCGCTGACAATATTGCCGTAAACCACCGTATCAGACCGGCTAAACCGCAACTGCCCGCCATTGCTGACCGACACATCGCCACTCACACTGCCGGAGGCTCCACCATTGCCAATCTGCAATGTGCCGCCGTTCGACACGCTGGATCCGGCGCCAGTGCCGCCATTAGTAAGCTGGCCCGTGACAATCAATGTGCCATTTTGCACATTGAGTGCCGAGGTACTAGCTGCCGTAGTGCCCACCGTACCACCCAAGGTCCAGGTCCCGGTATCCAGAGCGGAGATTGTGGACAGCCCGCTAAAGCTATTATTGGCCGTACCATTGCCCTGCAGTGCCAAAGTATTGTTTTTGCCCGAACTGGTGATCGAACCATTCAGCACGCTTCCGGTTTGCAAAACTAACTGGTTGTTGCTGCCGCTCATACTGACAGCGGTACCGCCTGATCCGGTGATGGTGCCCGAGTTCGTGAGCAAGCCTCCTGAACTGCTGTTCATCTGCACGCCGGTGGTACCCGATATGCTGCCGCTATTGGTGATCGTTCCGTTACTCGTACCGCGCACGATCATGGCAGGACCCGAAATTGCGGTAATCAAGCCCGCGGAGTTAACCGTATAAGTCCCGTTATCGATCACCAGCCCCGCGCCGCCATCGTTGCCGATGATTCGCCCAGTGCTGCTCTGTGTGACTGAGCCCCCTGAGCCCAATCTGATGGCTGACGAAACGCCAGAAATATCGCCATCATTCACAATCGTCGTAGTCACTCTCCCTGATAAAATCCCGTAAAACAGTTCGCTATTGATGCTGGCGCCGCCATGATTGCGAATGGTTCCCCCGTTGATGAGCTGAACACCGTACGCCAAGACAAAATTCTCGCCGCTAATGCGGCCGTAGTTGTCTAGCTGAACACCGTTGGCGGTAGCGGCACCAAGCTGAACTCCGCCGCCAATCGCGCTGACAGAACCGTAATTGGTCAATTGCCAGTTCTTCGAGGCATCGCCAGATATGCCGACGTTGGTGCCGGTGTTATTGATAACGGTGGTGACCGGCGCCACGAAAACACTGGAAGAGGGGTCCAGTATTTGCAGAAAGACCGTGGCCGTTGAGCTATTGATTGTCGTGGCTGCGCAAATTTTTCCGGCCGGTAGCCACACTGCCAGCCAGGGCGAACTGAAGGTCAACATCCGGATAACGCCGCATATCAATGGATAGCGTAAGCGCGCATTGAGTGGTTTTGCGGCGTGAGGCGACCGACGCATACTAGCGACCTCGATATTGGTTAGCTGTGGCCTGGATCAGTGCGTGGCGCCGCCGAAACACATCACGTTTGCCCTGCCTGAATCGCTTGCGGATACGCTTTGTCGCTGCAGTCAGATCAAAGTGGCCGTGCCTCCGTTTTGAAGGAGAGCCCGTCACCGTCAATTGATCGGCAGTCGCGAAAATCGGAAGAGTGGCCAGAATATTTTCGCAAGGTTTTCACTGCGAAGTCCGATCAATTTAAAATGGCAAGGAAATTCTGCCATTCAAAAATGCATAAAATGAGCACGGCTTCACGAAAATTTATCAGAAAGTAAAGAAACCACAAAGACGCGAATTGCCGCCGGCGCGACCGCTCGTCACATGCATTAACAGTCAGTCAACCTAATAATGCATTTTGAATCGGATGGATTTGCGTTGAATGCCTCCGAATATATTTCCGCAAGCACTACCACCCCGCAACTAAAAGATCAGTTCGGCCTTACAGAAACGGACTTTGCCGTTCCTGATCCCCTTTCCTGCGGATGTGCGCACGGGAAGATCCAATAGCAAGGCCACCGGTGCGGCGTCATCGTTGAGCGCTGACGAAATCTGGCCACTCCGCATCGTCTGCGCGCCGCCGAACTGGCAAAAAATGCGTGTCAAGACTTGACTTATGCACACGTACGCGTTCCAGAGAGATTTTGAAACATCTGAAAGGCACACGGAAGCCCGCATCTAAAAGGCATTGATTCGATTGGTTTTTTTCGCCTGCCCGGAGCGGACTCCACCTGACAGAATGCCCACGGGATGGGCATCTTCGGTAAAAACCGCGAAGTTCTCAACAGAGTTATCCACAGCACCTGCGAGTAATCAGGAAACTTCAACGTAAACCGAGAATTAGCATGCAATGCTGCGAAGGAACTTTCACTGTGCACTGCGATCTGGCGGCACGCCGAATCCGCCAAAGCGCCCCCTTTCAATACAGTTGGAACGACGAAAAAAACTGGTCGACCTGTTCCTGCTGGAGGGGCTTGGAAGCAATGATGGCCGCCTGATACACATGCCGGCCACGCGCGACCAGACGCGCATAGACGGTTCGCGTTTCGTGTTTCGAACCGGCCTCACCGGTCAGCTTCATTTCCAGCCCCATCACCCGACCGCCGGCGGCGAGCGGGATTTGCACCGCATGAGCGTCCGGTGCGGCGCCCACATTGCGGGCGAGGCCGGTGCGCAGGAATTCGAGCGCGGCGCGCTGCGTCTGCGGATCGTCGTTCGGCAGCATCACCGTGCCGACCGCGAACACCGCGTCGCCGGCTTCGGCTGTCTGCATCGCCATCTGCATCGGTGTGCCGTCGATCTGGACCGCGCGCTGATCGTTGTCCGGCTTGGCCGGCAGGTCGACCGTGTAGCCGTCGTCGTTGTTCATGATGGTGCGCCAGTCGAAGGTCGGCGAACACGCCGTCAATGCGCCGCCCAATGCCAGCGCGCAAGCCATCGTGCCGAGTACTGCGCGCGCACGCGGCAAGCGAAAAGCGGCGCCGGCCAGGGCGAAACTTGGGGAACGGCTGACAGGACGGCCAAACGGGATTATCGAAATCCGGGCGAGGAAGCGAAAAACGGTTCGAAGCATGGGACAGAAGATTGGGCTGACAGGAACGTAAAGTCCTATTATCCCCTCCCCGGCCACCTGCTGCCGCGCGGCCGGAATGGGGCTACAATAGCGACGCTTGGCAGCACCGGATTTAATAGTCGCAAAGCAAGACCAAACGCAGCCCATACCAACGCACTGTCCCGCGCGCTCCGCGCGACTCTCGAGGTTCCGTTCATGAGTTCCACCCCGTCCACCGCCGCACGGCGCGCGAATCCGATTCGCACCATCATCATCGCCGTCGTGGCCATCGCGATTGCGATTGCTGGCTATTTCGCGTTCGCCGGGCAGCAGCGCGTGCCCGATGCGACCTTCACGTTGCTGTCAGGCCAGAAAGTCTCGACCGCCGACCTGAAAGGCAAGGTCTACCTGATCAACTTCTGGGCGACCAGCTGCGACACCTGCATGAAGGAAATGCCGCAGATGGTCCAGACCTATAACCGCTTCAAGGGCAAAGGGCTCGAATTCGTCGCCGTCGCAATGAACTACGACGCGCCGATGTACGTGACCAATTACACAGAAACCCGCCAGTTGCCGTTCAAGGTTGCGATGGACGACGGCTCGGTCGCCAAGCAGTTCGGCAACGTCCAGCTCACGCCGACCACCTTCCTGGTCGACAAGGACGGCAAGATTCTGAAGCGCTACGTGGGCGAGCCGCAATTCGCGGAACTCGACCAGTTGCTGGAAAAAGCGCTGAACGCGGTCTGATTGCCACGGAAAGCCTGAAGCAAAGCACCCTGATTCAAACGCCGGCGTCGCACCTCGCCGCCGGCGCTTCAAATCCTCACCGCTCCCCTTCCCCTTTGGCCGCAAGGCCATATCGCTTGATCTTCTCGTAGAGCGTCGCCTTTCCAAGCTGCAGCTTGTCCGCCGCGACCGCGACGACACCGCCGGCCTGCTCCAACGCCTCCGCGATCACCGCCCGCTCGAACTGCTCGACACGTTCCTTCAACGGTTGCGTCGCTAAGCCGTCGTCGGCGAAAGACATGACCGGATCGTCGGCCACGCCGAGCACGAAGCGGTCGGCGGCATTGCGCAGTTCGCGCACATTCCCCGGCCATTCCCGCTGCATCAGGCTGGCACGCTGCCGGTCCGTGAGAATCGGCGCAGGGCGTTGATAACGCACCGCCGCATCCAGCAGGAAGTGCTCGAACAATGGCACGATGTCCTCGCGACGCTCGCCCAACGGCGGCAGCGCGATCGTCACCACGTTCAGCCGGTATAGCAAGTCGCGACGGAACGAGCCGTCCGCGACATGCTCGGCCATGTCGCCCTTTGCGGCGGCCACCACTCGGCAATTCACGCGAATCGGCTGATTCGAGCCGAGCCGCTCCAGCACGCCGTCCTGCAACACACGCAGCAGCTTGACCTGCAACGCGAGCGGCATGCTCTCGATTTCGTCGAGGAACAGCGTGCCGCCCGAAGCATGTTCGAGCTTGCCGATGCGGCGTTTTGCCGCGCCGGTGAATGCGCCGGGCTCGTAGCCGAACATTTCCGACTCGAACATCGGCTCCGGTAGCGCGCCGCAGTTCACCGCGATAAACGGTTTGTCACGCCGCGGCGACAGTTCATGCAGACTGCGCGCGATCAATTCCTTGCCCGCGCCGGTGTCGCCGTTGATCAGCACCGACGCGTCGGTCGGCGCGATATTCGCGATCAGCCGCCGCACCTGCTCGATCGCCGGGCTACGGCCAATGATGCGTGGCGCCACCGTATTCTGGCCGGCCAGCTCACGGCGCAGCGCGAGGTTCTCCAGCACCAGCTTGCGGCGCTCCAGCGCGCGTCGCACGGTTTCGATCAGACGCTCCGATGCGAACGGCTTTTCGATAAAGTCATACGCGCCGTCACGCATGGCCTGCACGGCCATCGAAATATCGCCATGACCGGTGACCAGAATCACCGGCACATCGGGCGCGCGCTCGTGGCACTGCGCGAGCAGTTCGAGACCGCTTGCGCCAGGCAAGCGAATATCGCTGACGATCACGCCTGAGAAATCCGCGCTAATCATCTTCGCTGCGGATTCCGCCGACGCATGGCCGATCACGTCGAAGCCCGCCAGTTGCAAACTCTGCACGCTGGCGCGCCGCACTAGCTCGTCGTCTTCGATGTACAGCACTTGCAAGCCGTCGTTCAGCATGTTGTTCTCGTCTGATTCAGGAACCCGTGGTGAGCGGATCCGATGTGTGACTCGTCTGCACGCGCGCGCGGCGCAGCGTCAATACGAATAATGCACCGCCGTCCGGCGCGTTGCGCGCCACCAATGTGCCGCCGCAATCGCGCGCAATCGACGATGAAATCGCAAGGCCGAGCCCCAACCCCTGGCCCATTTCCTTCGTCGTAAAGAACGGTTCGAACAGGCGCGGCAGCACGTCGTCGGGAATGCCTGGGCCGTTGTCGCGCACTGCGAACGACACACTCGACTCAGCGGCTTCGATCTCGATCGAAATGCGCGGCGGCGTCATCCCCGCCGTTGCGTCGAGCGCGTTGCCGAGCAGATTGATCAGCACCTGTTCAAGCCGAAGCTCGTCGCAATTGGCGACCAGATCGGGGGGATCGTCGGCGAGATTCAGCAGCCCGCGCGCGCCGGTTTCGGCATCTAGCAAAGCGAACTCGACTTCGACGCCTTGCAGGCGCTTTTGCAGCAGCGCGATCACATTGCGCAACGCTCGCATGATCGGCGCACGCGCGCTGCGCGGCCGCGCGCGGCCGACGAACAGCTTCAACTGATTGGTGATCTTGCCCATGCGCTCGGTGAGCGCCGCGATCGCTTCGAGATTCTCGCGCGCCGAGGCCTGGTCGCCGCGTTCGAGCAGCACGCGTGTGTTGTCCGAAAAGCCGCGCAACGCCGCGAGCGGCTGATTCAATTCATGCGTAATGCCGGCCGCCATCTGACCGAGTGCGGCGAGTTTGCTCGCCTGGATCAGCTCATCGTGCGCGGCGCGCAGTTCCTGTTCGGCGCGCGTTCGCTCGGCGACTTCCTTCTGCAACTGTTCATTCGCCTGCGAGAGATCCGCGGTGCGCTCGGCCACTCGCTGGTTCAGTTCCGCGTAGGCCTTTTGCAGCAGCGAACGGCTGCGCATCACTTCACGCACCCGGGCGCGGCGCATTCTCCAGTAGAACGCGAGCAGCACCACCGACACGTATCCGAAGCCGGTAACAATGGTCGCATTGCGCGCGTCGGCATCGACCGGACTAACGGGCGACATCGTAATCAGATGCCAGTCCGGCTCGCCCATGCCGCGCCGCGACGCAAGATAGCGCGTTGCATAGCGACCACCGCCGATACGCACGATCTGCGCGTCGCCTTCGAGGGTGCGCTCGATCGTCACCGGCAGCGGCGCGATCGGCTGTTGTGCGTACTGGCGCGCCTGATAGATCGAATCGGCGACCTGTCCCGACAACGGCTGGATCGTGTGATATTTCCACGCCGGCATCGACGACAGAAAAATTACGCCGTGGTCGTCGGCGACAACCAGGGGCTCGGACGCATCCGCGCCCTGAAACCATTCAAGATCGAGTTTGACGACCGCCACGCCGACGATCTTGCCGTCCCGCCGCACCGGCTGCGAGACGTAGTAACCCGGCGCCTGCGAAATCGTGCCGATACCGAAGAAGCGGCCCACGCCCCCCTTCACCGCATCGAGAAAATACGGCCGGAATTGATAGCCCGCACCGATGAAGCTGCCCGGTCCGCGCCAGTTGCTCGCGGCGACACAATAGCCGTCGACCGGAATAATGTAAGTGACCGTTGCCCGCGCATGGCGGTTGAGGTCGTCGAGATAGAGATTGGCGTGCTCGACGTTAGCTGGACTGGGATTGACCAGCACGTCCTGCACGATAGGATGTTCGCCCAGCAGATAAGGCAGCGATTCGTAGCGCTCGAGTGTGCTTTTCAGCGCGCTCGTCGTGCGATCGACCCGCACCGCGGCGTTGCGCCGCAAATTGTCGATGCCGCTCTGCCAGGCGATGCTGTACGTGAACCCGCACGCCGCCACGAGCCCGGCGACGAGCGCGAAGAGGATCAGCAGGCGGCGCGTCACGTTGGCAATTCCCGATCGGTGAGGATCGGATATTGTGGCATAAGGCGGCGCGCCGTCGGCGCGAGCTGCGTCGGCAGACAGCGTGGGGGCACGGCGCGCGGCTGCCGTTTTCATACGCGGGTATCCGCTGCCGTGATCGGATTGCTGGTGGGTGTCGTAGCCGGTACGCGGCTTAAACGCTAGCCGGCTCTTTGACCGTCGCTTCACCCCGCAACGCGGCGTTCAGCTTGTTGCGGTCCAGTTCCTTTTCCCATGCCGACACCACCACCGTCGCCACACCGTTGCCGACGATGTTCGTCAGCGCGCGGCATTCGCTCATGAAGCGGTCGATACCGAGAATCAGCACCATGCCCGACAGCGGAATGGTCGGCACCACAGCGAGCGTGGCGGCCAGCGTGATGAAGCCTGCGCCCGTCACACCGCTTGCGCCCTTCGAAGTCAGCATCGTCACCGCCAACAGCGTGAGCTGCTGCGTCCACGTGAGGTCGGTGTTGGTAGCCTGCGCGATGAACAGCACGGCCATCGTCATGTAGATGTTGGTGCCGTCGAGGTTGAACGAGTAACCGGTCGGCACCACGAGGCCCACCACCGAGCGCGAGCAGCCGAGCTTTTCGAGCTTCAGCATCAGTTGCGGCAGCGCGGCTTCCGACGAGCTCGTGCCGAGCACGATCAGCATCTCTTCCTTGATGTAGCCAACAAAGCGCAGGATGTTGAAGCCCACCGCACGCGCGATGATGCCGAGCACGACCACCACGAACACGATCGAAGTCAGATAGAACGTGCCGATCAGCTTGAGCATCGGCAGCAGCGAGCCGATGCCGTACTTGCCAATGGTGAAGGCCATCGCGCCGAACGCGCCGATCGGCGCCAGCTTGGTGATGATGCGCACGATGCCGAACAGCACGTGCGAGAGCCCGTCGATGAAGTTCGTGACGACCTTGCCCTTCTCACCGGCCGTGGCGAGCACCGCACCGAACAGCAGCGCGATCAGCAGGATCTGCAGGATTTCGCCTTGTGCGAAAGCCGACGAGAGCGTGTCCGGAATGATGTGCATCAGGAAATCGACCGTGGTCTGGCCGTGTGCCTTGGCGGCATACGACGCGACAGCCTTGCCGTCGAGCGTGGCCGGATCGATATTGAAGCCGACGCCCGGCTTCAGCACGTGCGTGGCGATCAGGCCGAGCAACAATGCAAACGACGAGACGATTTCGAAGTACAGCAGCGCCTTACCGCCGACGCGCCCGACCTTCTTCATGTCTTCCATACCGGCGATACCCGTCACCACCGTACAGAAGATAATCGGCCCGATCACCATCTTGATCAGCTTGATGAAGCCGTCGCCGAGTGGCTTCATGTCGATAGCGAAGTCCGGCGAATAGTGGCCGAGCGCGATGCCGATGATGATCGCGACGATCACCTGGACGTACAGCACTTTGTGGATAGGTTTCTTCACGATGTTTCCTGCGATATGGGTGAGCTCAAGGCCTGCCACGCTGCGCATCATGCGAACGAATAGTCGTCACGCCTGTGCACGGCATTAGGCCGCGACAAGACGACGAATTCAGAAATACCGGGAAGGGAAATCAGACATCGTTGTCTCCTTGCTTTAGTTGTCGGTCCATTGCGGCCGCAGGTTCTAAATTGCAAGGTCGATGCCAGCTTGATGCGACGCGAATCGCTTTGATTTTTATAGGTTTTTTGGTGTGCTACGACGCCCGCCGTCCGGGATTCCGGAAATCCGGACGAGGTGTGTCGGGGAATCCGGAATCCGTACAGGCGCGAATTCGGGAAAACCCGGGGCGCCTTTTGGGCTGCGGCTTTCGCCTGTTTCAGCCGAAACCGCCCAGCTTGCGCGCCGGCTTTCGCACGCGTCAGCAGAAACCGCCTAGCCGTACGCGCGGCCCTCGCCCACGTCGGGCACGGCTGTCCGGCTTCTATGCGCCGCCTTCTTCAAGCACCAACAAGTTCTCGTGCGAGAAACCCAGCGACACCGGTTGGCCTCGTTCGGGCAAGCCGCGATTCGGGTCGTTGAATACATCGAGTGAAATGACCGCATCCTTCACGCGCGTTCTGATGCGCACCACCGCGCCGAGGAAATTCACTTCTTCGACGGTCGCGTTCAGCGTGTTGCGGCCCGGCGCGGCCGGCTCCAGCACAATGGCTTCGGGCCGCAGCGCGAGCATGCGTTTCTTGCCCGCGTCGTCTGGCGGCAGTTCTTGCGTGGTGGTCAGTTCCTGACCGTCGACGGCCATCTTGCCGGTTTTCGGGTCGATCACATGGCCCGCCAGAATGTTCAGCGTGCCGACAAACGACGCGACAAAGCGCGTGCGCGGATAGTTGTAGATCTCCGAAGGCGAGCCGATCTGTTCGACACGCCCCTCGTTCATCACCACGATGCGGTCCGAAATCGACAGCGCCTCTTCCTGATCGTGCGTGACGAAAATCGACGTGATACCCAACTCACGCTGCAACGCCCGAATGTCTTGCCGCAGCGAAATGCGAATCTTCGCGTCGAGCGCGGAGAGCGGCTCGTCGAGCAACAGCACCTGCGGCTTGCCGGCAAGCGCGCGCGCCAACGCCACGCGCTGCTGCTGACCACCCGACAATTGCCACGGATAGCGCTCGCCGAGTTGCGGCAACTTGATCAGTTGCAACATCTCCTCGACGCGCTTGTTGATCTCCGTCTGCGGACGATGCGTGATCTTCAGTCCGAAGCCGATGTTATCGGCCACGGTCATGTTCGGAAACAGCGCGTACGACTGAAACACCATGCCGACCTTGCGCTGCCGCGTGCGCAAATGCGTCACGTCCTTGTTATCCAGCCGGATGACGCCGCGCGTCGGCGTTTCGAAGCCGGCGATCATCCGCAGCACCGTGGTCTTGCCGCAGCCGGATGGTCCGAGGAACGTGATGAACTCGCCGCGTTCGATCTTCATGTCGAAGTGATGCAGCGCGGTGTTCGCCCCGAAGGCCTTATGCAGATTTTCGATCTCAAGGAATGCCATGATTCGCTGCCTTAGTCGGTCAAATGAGTCCGTCAAATTTTCTGGCCGCTAAGCGCGCGTGCCGAGCCGAATACCTGAATCAAACCCATCGACGCCCATGTGATCACGAACGCGATGATCGCGAGCGCCGACGGTTCGTACGCACGGTTCGCACCGATCAATTGCAGATACGGGCCAAACGCGGGGCGGTCGAGCAGACTCGCCAGCGTGAACTCGCCGATCACCACGGCAAAGGTGAGAAATGCGCCGGACAGAATGCCCGAGCGGATATTCGGGAAGATCACCTTGAACAGAATCGTCGCCCAGTTCGCACCGAGACATTCGGCGGCTTCGGTCAGCGAACGCACGTCGACGGCGCGCAAACCGGCGTCGACCGCGCGATACATGTACGGCAGCGAAAGCGTGACGTAGCCGAACACCAGCAGCAGGTCGGTCGCGCGTTCGTTGCCAGTGAGCGGCAGAATCGAACTGCTGTTATAGATGCGCAGATACCCGAACACGATCACGATCGCTGGCACCACCAGCGGCAACAGCGTGATGAATTCGACGACCGGCCGCAGTCTCGGCAGCCGCAACTGCACGTAGTACGCAGTCGGCACCACCAGCAACACGCCGACAATGATCGTCAGCACCGCCATCAGGATCGAATAGCCGAACGAGGCCTGAAACCGCGGATCGCTCAGCACGACGCTATACGCCTCGAAGCTGTAGACGCCACGCTTCATGCGCAGGCTGAATTCGAAGGTGGCGAGCAAAGGAATCAGAAAGTACAGCGAACCGACGATCATCGCAGTCCACGCGCCGACACGCGATTGGCTATTCATCGACGCCCCCTTTCAGCGCGTGAACGCAACCAGATGTACCCGCCGTTCGACAGCCCCGTGACAAGCACCATGCCAAGCGCGAGCGCATAGCCCAGGTTCTGGTTGTGCATCACATCGCCACGAATCTGCGCGTACAGCAGGATCGTGACGATGTTCAGCGAACTGCCGGTCAGCGCGTAAGCCGTGGCGACCGCACCGAACGAATTGGCAAACAGCAGCAGCGTCGCGCCGAGCACGCTCGGCCACAACACCGGTAACGCTACGTGGCGCCAGTATTGGAAGGCCGTGCCGCCGAGGCAGTCGCAGGCCTCACGCCATTCGCGCTTCAGGCCGTCGAGCGCGGGCGTGACGATCAGCACCATCAAAGGAATCTGAAAGTACAAGTAAGTCAGTGTCAACCCGGAGAAGCTCAGAACGCTGAAGCCCGTCGAGTACAGATTGAAGCCGAGGTATTTCTTCAGCAATACGGTCACGAGACCGACGCGTCCCAGCGTGCAGATGAAGGCGAACGCGAGCGGCACGCCGGCAAAATTCGAGGCGACGCCGGAGAACGTCATCAACGTCGGGCGAATCCAGCCCGGCAATTTGCCTTGCACCGCCGCCCACGCGAGCAGCGAGCCGATCACCGCGCCGCCGAGCGCGGAGGCGGCGCTCACCTTGAAGCTGATCCAGTAGGCATCCATCACCGTGGGCTGGAGCAGGTCGCGGAAATTGGCGAGCGTGAAATGGCCTTGCGAATCCTGGAATGCGCCGACCATCAGAAAACCGGTCGGCAAAATCAGGAACAACAGCGCGAAGGTGAAAAACGGCACCACGCCGATCCAGGCGAGCAACTGCGACGCGCGGCCCGGACCGTCGACGCGAGGCGTTGGAGTAGGCGCAGGCGGAACCAGTAATTCCGGCTGCACCGATCCGGCATCCGATGAGGCGCTCATAGTTCACCTTTGGTGCTTTCTGGCTTACTTGACGTTCGCGCCGACCGCTTCGTCCCAGTGCTTCGTGATGGTGTCCTTGTAGGCGTCCTGTTGGGACAGTGTCGGGAACACCACATTCTTGTATGACGACGGCGCCGGCAGCTTGTCGAGCAGCGCTTGCGGGACCTTCTTCGCCGCCACCAGTTCGTTATAGCGCATCGGATGGCAATAGCCGGTGAGCCAACCGATCTGGCCTTCATCCGAGTACAGATATTCCATCCACAGCTTGGCGGCATTCGGATGCGGCGCGTAGGCGCTGATTGCCTGAACGTACACACCGGCGACCACGCCCGTCTTCGGAATCACCACCTGCACCTTCGGATTGCCCTTCAGTGTGTCGCGGTCGGCCAGCGCGTTGTAGTCCCAGCGCACGACGATCGGCGTAGTGCCCTGAGCGAGCGACGCGGCCTTGCCGATCACCGGCACAAAGTTGCCGTTCTTGTTCAGAGCGGCGAAATATTGGAGACCGGCCTTGTCGGCCTTGCTCACATCGCCCTTGCTTTGCGACAGGCCCGCCGCGAACACGGCCTGGATCGCCTGGTTGGCCGAGCGCGGGTCGCCGGCCAGCGAAACGGCGTTCTTATAGTCTGACTTGAGCAGATCGCTCCAGTCGGACGGCGCCTTGTCGATCATGTCGGCGTTCACTTCAAACGACAGCACGCCGTAGTAATCGCCATACCAATAGCCTTCGGCATCTTTCGACTCTTTCGGAATCGAGTTCCACGAAGCGACCTTGTACGGCTGCAGCAAACCCTCGGCCTTCGCGGTCGGACCGAACGACAGACCCACGTCGATCACGTCAGGCGCCTGCGGACCCTTGTTGCCCTTATTCGCCTTGATGGCTTCGACTTCGTCGCCGGAACCCGCATCCGGATTCAGTTCGTTGATCTTGATACCGTACTTTTTCTGAAAGCCGGCCACCAGCTGACCGTAGTTGCACCAGTCATGCGGCAACGCGATCACGGTAAGTTGGCCTTCCTGCTTCGCGGCTGCGACCAGTGCATCGAGCGGCGCGGCCGAAGCGCTGCTCACGCCGGCTGCGGCGACACCCGCAGCGGCCGACATCGAAAGTATGCGAGCTAACACTGTGCGCTTCATAGTCTTCCCCATCCTCTGCCGAAATTGCTACGTTTGGAAAATTTCTAATTTCTGGCCCTATGGGCACGCGCCTGCGCAAACTCGCACCCGCGCCATGCTCAGTCCGGATTCGCCGGCGCTGAAAACATGTCCTCGTGCTCCAGTCTATCGATGCGATCTGTACAAATCATGTCGACGCCCCATTGCGCGAGCAGCTTTGCACGCGCCGGGTCGTTCACCGTGTAGGCCAGTACACGCAAACCGGCTGCCTTGATCTCGGCGACCAGCCGCTCGGTCAGATACCGGTGGCTCGCGTGCAAAGACACGCAATCCAGTTCCCGCACGATGCGCAGCCAGTCCGCCGGGACCTCTTCGAACAGCATGCCGCGTTGCAATGAGGGCGCCGCATCCCGCGCAGCAGCGAGCGCCTCGAACGAAAACGATGACAGCAGCGGCGGCGTCTGCCCTTGCCACAAAGTCAGCGCGCCACCTGCGACCAGGCGCCCGGTGATCTCGTCACGACCCGCGCAGGGTTTGATTTCGATGTTGGCGGCGATGCCATCTCGTGCGCAACGCCCCGCCGCCTCGGCGAGCGTCGGCAGGCGCGTGCCAGCAAACTGCGGCCCGAACCAGGCGCCGGCATCGAGCACGGCCAGTTGGTCCCACGTGTGTTCCGCCGCGGCACCATGGCCGTTAGTCGTGCGTTCCAGCGTGTCGTCGTGCAACAGAAAGAGCTGGTTGTCGGCAGAGAGCTTGGCATCGAATTCGACCATGCGGTAGCCGTAGCGCACGCACGCGTCGAAACCGGCCAGCGTGTTCTCCGGCGCCAATGTGCCGCCGCAGCGATGCGCAACCCGCCTCGGATACGGCCAGTCTGCGGATAAAGTGCGATCAATGCCGTTTGCCACGTCTCGTTACCTTCCAGATAGAGCGGGTTAAGTATGCTCCCGACACGTTCCCAGTTGCCCGTACCGCCATGACGCACTGCGTCATGCAGCCTTTACGCGTGGGCCCCGCGCGTAGTATCGCGCCAATGGGCGACGCTGCGATAGCAGGCCACACGGCCAACGCCGAGACCCATTCCGCCCCGTGTTGGCTCAGCGATTTTATTGTCAGGATGCCAAACCGTGCGGCCTCCTGGCAGCGCCGCATGCAGCAGTGAATGGTTCAAGCGGCAGATCCCAAGATCCATTATGGCAACGGCATGGGTCAAGCAAATTGCCAAAAATTGCCACAAAATGCTCGAAATTGGGCATTTCAATTCCTTTCCGAACATTTGATGTTCGAAATCGGCGCAGCACTTCGATCTGCGAAGGCTAAGGTTAAATACACAAAGTTGCAAGCTGCCAAAAAAATACAACACAATTCGGCTAAAGTAGTACGCTTGACATCCTCCGGACACACATCCGTGTCCACGATGACACTTTAAAAAAGCAAGCCGTGTGAACGAGCGTTCGCACTCAAGGAAAAATGCATGTGGCAGGAAGACCGTCATCAGAGAATTCGCGCGTTGCTGTCCACGCTTCAACGCGTGTCGACTGAACGGATCATGGCGGACCTCGGGGTGTCGCGCGAAACGGTGCGGCGCGATCTGCTCGACCTGGAAGCACTCGGTGAATTGCGGCGCGTGCATGGTGGCGCGATCAAACCCGCCGACGAGGCGCCGATCGCCGAGCGCGCCCACATGCGCGTCAAATCCAAAACGGCAATCGCCAAGGCGGCCACCGGTTTGATCGCGAGCGGCCAGACACTTTTCATCGACGCGGGCACCACCACCGCAGCGCTCGCCGAAGAGCTGGCGAAACTGGCGAACCTGACGATCGTCACCAATTCCATCGACGTCGCGCTGAAAATGCGCGGCGCCGTGGATCAGACGGAAGCAGCCAACGAAGTGATCCTGCTGGGCGGTTCGATCAGCGATCGCGCAATGGCGACCACCGGCGCCACCACCGTGCTCGACATCCAGCGCTATCGTGCGGACATGGCCTTGCTCTCGCCGGTCGGCATCGATCACCGGCATGGCGCGACCAACTACGATCACGCTGAAACCGAAGTGGCGCGCGCCATGGTCGCCAACGCAGACCGCGTGGTGATCCTCGCCGACTACAGCAAGATCGGTCAGCGCAGCAGGATTTCCTACTGTCCGGTCGATAAGATCGATGTGCTGGTCACCAACAAAAAGGCGGCCGAAGCCGCCGACTTTGCGGCGCTGAAAAAGAAGCTGGAAGAGATCGTTCTGGCTTAGGGCGCCGGCGTGTTCGGGGCTTCGCACGAATGCTTCAGGAAGCGCTGCAAGAGCGCCGCGCGACCCGCTTATTCCTTCACATGCATCGTATCGAGCACGCGCTTGCGCAAGCGCGTGTCGTGCAGCGCGCCGGCTGCGTCGAGCACCGGATAGGCCGTCGAACAGAACAGTGAATTGAGCCGCTTCATGTCGCTGATCAGATCCAGATGCAACGCGCTGGTCTCGATGCTGCGCAGGGTTTGCCCCGCGAGCCGGTCCAGGTGCTTGTATGAATACGCGCGCTCCAGATCGCGAAAGCGCTCCTTCTCCGCCAGCAGCCGCTCGGCGCAACGCAGGTCGTTAGTCAGAAACACCGACAGGCCAAGCTGCAGATTGCTGACGAGCCGTGCCTGCAGGTCGTCCAGCTCGCCCAGCCCCTCCTCCGAAAACGACAGCCGGTGCGCGATCTTCTTTTCCTCGATATCGCCAACGATCCGCTCGATGATGTCGCCCGCATGCTCCAGATTGATCGTCAACGCGATGATGTCGGTCCAGCGGCGGCTGTCAGCTTCATCGAGTTGCTCGCGGGAGATCAGTGTCAGATAGCTTTTGACCGCGGCGTAGAGTTGGTCCACGTCGTCGTCCATACGGACCGTTTCGCGCGCCTTGTCGAGGTTGTTGTCATGAATCAGGTCCGCGATGTTATCGAGCATGGTGCGCACGATGTCGCCGATGCGCAGCACCTCGCGGGCGGCGTGCGCGAGTGCGAGCGTGGGTGTGGGAAGCGCGGCGGCATCCAGATGCAGCGGCCGCAGTTCGCCGTTGGGCTGCGGCCGGTCCGGCAATACCCGCGTGCAGATGCGCGCCACCGGATCGATCAGCGAAAGGCAGGCGCAGCAACGCAGTGTGTTGTAGATCACGTGAAAACCGACCACCGCTTCGCGTGGATTCGCGATCAGCACCGGCAGCCCGCGTGCAAGCAACGGCGCGAACGGCAGGATCAGCAACGCGCCGGTCAGCTTGAATGCGAGACTGCCCAAGGCCAGACGCCGCGCCGCCGCGTTCTGCGCGAGCGTACCCATCAGCGCCAGCAAGCCGCTGCCGAGATTCGCGCCGATCACCAGACACAGCGCCACCTTCAGCGAGATCACGCCGGACGAGGCAAGCGTCGCAGTCAGCAGGACCGCCGCGAGACTCGAATAGGACAGCATCGCGAATGCCGCGCCGACCAGCGCGTCGAGCATGGTGTCGCCGGTCAGCGCGCCGAACATCACGCGCACGCCGGCGCCTTGCATCATCGGCTGGGCGGTTTCGACGATCAGGTGCAGCGCCAGCAGGATCAAGCCTAGCCCGATCAGCGTACGGCCGACCTGGCCGAGGCGGGTTTGCTTGCGCGACAGAAAGAGCGGCACGCCGAACAGAATCAGGATCGGCGACAGCCATGACAGATCGAGTGTCAGCACCCGCGCCATGAGTGCGGTGCCGACGTCGCCGCCAAGCATGATCGCGAGGCCGCTGGTAAGCGGCAGGAGACCTTGCGCAGCGAAGGACGTGACAATCACCGCCGTTGCATTGCTGCTCTGCACGAGGCTTGTGACGCCAACGCCCGCGAGGAAGGCACGCCAGCGACTGCTGGTGCTGCGCCCGAGGACGCTGCGCAGATCGGCGCCGAGCACGCGCAGGATGCCGGTACGTACGATATGCGAGCCCCACACGAGGAGCGCCACACCAGCCAGAAGGTTAAGGAGAATCAACATAAGGCACTGCGCACCCGTTCCTGCTGCCAAGACCCGAACCGCATGCCGCGCGAACCGGCACCCGGGGCGTTTATGACACTAGTGTTGCACATTTTTGCCTTATTGTAATTTTGTGCTTTTGAATATACGCTCGTGCCAGCCTGTGGATTGCGGTGTGCCGGCTCATGGTCCGGCACGCGATTCGCTCAACTACTTATTTTTCTCACTCTCACAAGGACGCTGGATGAGCCGCAACCTTGCGCTGTTCGACCTGGACCACACGCTGCTGCCGCTCGACAGCGATCAGGCGTGGGCCCATTTCATCGCCGGATTGGGCATAGAAGGCGCTGCGCAGCACGCGGAGGAAATCGACGACTATTACCGCCAGTATGTGGCCGGCACACTCGATATGACCGCCTACCTGAATTACACATTGGCGCCGCTGGCTCGCCACTCGCGCGAGCAGCTCGACGCGTGGCACGCGCAGTTCATGGAGGAGGTGATTGCGCCGGCCATTCTGCCCGCTGCGCGGAAACTCGTGCAACGTCATATCGACGCAGGCGACCTGTGCTGCGTCGTCACAGCCACCAATGTGTTCATTACGAAACCGATCGCCAAGGCACTCGGCTTCGAACATTTGCTGGGGATCGATCTCGGCACTGAAGACGGCGATCCGTTGGCACGCTTTACCGGAAATTCGGTCGGCGTGCCGACCTTCCGCGAGGGCAAGATCACGCGCACCGAGGACTGGCTAGCTTCGCTCGGCCAGCGCCTGCAGGATTTCCCGCAGAGCCGGTTCTATAGCGATTCGATCAACGACGTGCCTTTGCTCGAGCGTGTCACGCATCCGGTCGCGACCAATCCCGACCCGCGTTTGCGCGCCGTTGCCACGGAACGCGGCTGGCCTGTGATTGAATTGTTTGCTTGAGCGTGCGCGGGCTGGCGGCTAGACGCGCCCCTTCACAATACTGGTGTGCCTGGGTGCGGCCGATGCAGCGGCTCGTCCAACGCGTCACGCAAGAGAACAGGAGCGTGATGGATGGTTGATGTGGTTTTCGCTGCTCATAACCGGCGTCGTCGCGGCCTCCTTTTCCGCATCTCATTATTCGCTTACCTAACTGATTTAGGCGCGCTGAGCTGCACTTTTCGACCTGGTTTCAAGGAGATCCAGCATGCCCAATTTGATCTACCGCCTCATCGAAGACCGCGCGCTGCGCCATCGTTTTATCGGCTTTCTCTATCCGTTCACGATTATCGGCGGAGTGATATCTGTTACTTGCAGTCTGCTCGCGCGCCACTACCGCTAAGCAGCACAGGCAGATCGCCGCGCGGAACTGCTGAACCGCCCGCTCCAGCGCCCCAAAAAAGAACAAAGCCCGCAACACGTGCGGGCTTTGCATTTTCAAACTGACAACACACTAAACCGTTCAAACCACCCCGGCTCCATGCGCCTGCAGATCGGCGTGGTAGCTCGAGCGAACCATCGCGCCTACCGCCGCGTGTGTGAAGCCCATCTTGTACGCTTCTTCTTCGTACATCTTGAACGTGTCCGGATGCACATACGAGCGGACCGGCAGGTGGTGCTCCGACGGCTGCAGATACTGACCGATCGTCAGCATGTCCACGTCGTGTTCGCGCAGATCGCGCATCACTTGCAGAATCTCTTCTTCGGTTTCGCCGAGGCCGACCATCAGGCCAGACTTGGTCGCGACGTCCGGATGCAGCGCCTTGAAATCCTTCAGCAGTTTCAGCGAATGCGCGTAGTCCGAACCCGGGCGCGCTTCCTTGTACAGGCGCGGTACCGTTTCGAGGTTGTGGTTCATCACATCGGGCGGTGCGGCGTTCAGAATGCCGATCGCACGATCCAGACGGCCGCGGAAGTCCGGTGTCAGAATTTCAATGCGTGTTTCCGGCGACAGTTCGCGTGTCTGACGGATACATTCCACGAAGTGAGCCGCGCCACCGTCGCGCAAATCGTCACGGTCGACGCTCGTGATCACCACGTACTTCAGCTTCAGTGCGGCGATGGTGCGCGCCAGGTTGCCCGGCTCATCCACATCGAGCGGATCGGGGCGGCCGTGGCCGACGTCGCAGAACGGGCAGCGGCGCGTGCACTTGTCGCCCATGATCATGAACGTCGCGGTGCCCTTGCCGAAGCATTCGCCGATATTCGGGCAGCTCGCTTCTTCGCACACCGTGTGCAGGTTGTGTTCGCGCAGAATCTGCTTGATTTCGTAGAAGCGCGAATTGCCGGTGGCCGCTTTGACGCGAATCCAGTCCGGCTTTTTCAGCTTTTCGATCGGGACGATCTTGATCGGGATACGGGCGGTTTTGGCTTGTGCCTTCTGCTTCGCGGTGGCGTCGTAGGCAGCGGCGGAAGCCGGCTCGGCGGCAGAAGCGGCAGAAGCAGCGAGGTTCGCGGTAACGTCAGTCATTCGTTCGGTCCAGTCAGGCGGTGAGAGCACCAGCCTGCGGTTGGGCGACGGCTGCGGGACTGCCGTCGAGGTTTGCGGTGAGGCGTGCTGCAAAGGTACGGGCCACGTCGTCCCAGCCGGCGGCAACACCCAGCGTTGCCATATCGACTGTTTCGAGCCCCGCGTAGCCGCATGGGTTGATGGCCAGAAACGGCCGCAAGTCCATGTTCACATTCAGGCTCACGCCGTGATAGCTGCAGCCGTTGCGGATTTTCAGACCCAGCGCGGCGATCTTGGCGCCGGCATTCAGCCCGGCATCCGGCCCGGGCGCCACGTAGATACCAGGGGCGCCCGCCTTGCGTTCTCCCGCGAGATTATACGCCGCGAGGGTGTCGATCACAGCCTGCTCGATCCGCGTGACCATCTCGCGCACCATCAGCTTGCGCCGGCGCAGATCCAGCAGCAGGTAGGCAACCACCTGCCCGGGTCCGTGATAGGTGATCTGCCCCCCCCGGTCGACCTTGACGAGCGGAATACCGCTATCGGCGGCCAGGAGATGCGCCGGGTCGCCGGCCTGGCCAAGCGTAAAGACGGGAGGGTGTTCGACCAGCCAGATTTCGTCGGATGTATCGGCAGTGCGCGCGTCGGTGAACGCGCGCATCGCTTCGAAACTGGCTTCGTAAGGTTCGTTGCCAAGCCAGCGCAGCGTAAGCGGCGCCATGGCGGGCAAAGGAGACGGGGAAACCGGGGCGGCGCACATAATTCCCACAGTTTACCGAAATCTGGGCATCCCCGCCGGACGCACCTGCTTAAGGGCATGGCGCCGCCTCGTATCGCGCCGGAGCGCCGTTTAGCCTGAGCGCCGTTTTGCCTGAGCGCCGATGCGCGATCACGTCGCGGCGCTCCCTGCGTTCACACCGTGCGCCAGCCCCCACGCATGCGGGCCGCCAGCCGTTCGCCGACCCGCGCGAGCCAGTTCAGTGCACGCTCATCGCAGCGCGTCGGCACCGAAAACGCGACCTTCGCGTGCGTGCTGCCCTCCGCGCTCAACCACAACCGTTCACCGCGCCGCAGCCGCAGCGTGTGGCCAGGCTGCAGCCAGTAGTCGTCCGTGTCGTCGCTGCGCGTAACCCACACCGCGCCACCGTGCACAACCAGCTTGGTGCTGCGCGCCACCTTCATAGGAATGGTTTCGCCGTTGCGGATTTCAAACGCGATGCTAGAGGAAATTTCTCGCATAATGCCCTCGCAAAAGTTCGTTTCGTGGCTACAATCGTAGGCGTAGCAAGGGTTTACGCAAAACGATCTATTTTCACCTCTATGTGAGAAATATTGCGATGGACCTCCGGCAATTACCCCCACTGAACGCCATCAAGGCGTTCGAAGCCGCCGCCCGCCACGAGAGCTTCTCGCGCGCCGCTGACGAACTGTTCGTCACGCACGGCGCTGTCAGTCACCAGATTCGCGCGCTTGAGGCGGAGTTGGGCGTCACGCTGTTCGCCCGCGACGGCAAACGCGTACGGCTCACGGACACGGGCCGGCGCTATGCCACGCGCGTGCGCAGCGCGCTGACGGCGCTTGTCGACGCCACCCGCGAAATCCGCGCCGGCGACCGCGAGCGGCGCCTTGTCGTGTCCATGCTGTCCTCGTTTGCGGCGCGCTGGGTGACGCCGCGCATTGGCAGCTTTATCGAGGCGCATCCCCAGTGGGACCTCGAACTGCTGTCCACCAATGCGTTGACCGACTTCGCGCGCGACGACGTCGACGTGGCGATCCGCTTCGGCTACGGCAAGTATTCGGGGCTGCACGCGGAGTTGCTGCTGGAGGAGATATTCTTTCCGGCCTGCGCACCGAATTTCAACGGCGGCAAGCTGCCGCAAACGCCGGCCGATCTGGCCAAGGTCCCGCTGCTGCGTTCGGACGACGAACTCTGGCGCCCGTGGTTCGACGCGGCCGGCCTCACCGACTGGCCGGAGCCGAAGCGCGGCGTGCTGTATCAGGATTCGTCGAATTTGCTGCAGGCGGCCATCGACGGTCAGGGGATCGCGCTCACGCGCCGTTCGCTGGCAATGCACGAGATCGCAGCAGGCCGCCTTGTGCGGCTATTCGATGTGGATGGACCAAGCCCATGGCAGTACTACTTCATCTGCCCGCCGCAGATGCTCGAAACCGCGCGCGTCAAGGCGTTCCGCGCCTGGGTATTCGAAGAAGTGGGACGGTTCAGACAGCTTTTCGAGCGGGCTTGCGAGGCGGGGCCTGCAGCAAGCGCCGATCTGGCGGCGGACGCATTGCACGTCACGCCGTAAAACCGAGACACACAGCGCCAGGCTTTAAAGCACCACTTTCACCATCGGATGGCCGGTGAGCGCGCGATAGATATCGTCGAGCTGCGCCTGGCTCGTGGCGCGCACTGTGACCGTCAAACCGGTGTAATTGCCGCCGCTGGACGGCCGCGTTTCCACGCGCTCGGGGTCCACTTCGTTATCGAACTGCCGAACCACCGAGACAATCGTCTCGGCGAACTCTGGATGCGACTTGCCCATGATCTTGATGGGAAAGTCGCACGGAAACTCAAGCAACGATTCTTTCGCGGGATTCACTTTCTACTCCTTGCAGCGCTTCTAGCGCTTCCTTGGCCTTGGCACGCTGATAGGCCGCGTACAACACGCCATCCTTCACCAGCGCGCTTCGGACAAGGGCACCAGCTCGCCGTTCAGATAAACGATCGGATCGAGCGAAATATCGGCAACAGCGGTCATCGCAATCGGGCTCTTACTTCTTCTTGTTGAACATCAGCATCAGCGAATCCCATACGCGGCCGACCACGCCGGCTTGCGGTACAGCCTGCAACGCGACAATCGGGAATTGCGCCAGCACCTTGCCGTCGGCCACCAGCTTCGCCGTGCCGACTCGCTGACCATTCGCGATCGGCGCGATCAGCGGATCGATCTGCTCGATCTGCGGCTTCACCTTGTCGCCCATGCCCTTCGGCACGGTGATGGTCTGATCGCCCTTCACGCCGATCTGCACGGTGTCCTGCGCACCCTTGTAGACGCGCGGCGTGCCCACCACCTGATTCGCCTTGTACAGACGCACCGTGTCATACGCGGTGTAGCCGTAGTTCAGCATCTTCAGGGCGTCCTGCACGCGGTCGTGTTCCTTGGTCTCGCCCATCATCACCGCGACGAGGCGGCGCGAGCCGTCGGTCGTGCCCGGCAGCGAACGCTTCGCGCTGGCGATCAGGCAGTAGCCGGCGGCCTGCGTGTGACCGGTCTTCAGGCCGTCCACCGTCGGATCGATCCACAGCAGACGGTTGCGGTTCGGCTGCTTGATCTTGTTGTACGTGAATTCCTTGACCGAGAAGATGTTGTAGTAGTCGGGGAAGTCACGAATCAGACGCGCCGACAGAATCGCGAGGTCGCCCGCCGTGGTGTAGTGCTGCGGGTCGGGCATACCGTTCACGTCAGCAAAATGCGTGTGCGTCATGCCGAGTTTCTGCGCTTCGGTGTTCATCATGTTGACGAACTGCGCTTCGCTGCCGCCCACCAGTTCGGCCAGCGCGATCGCCGCGTCGTTACCGGACTGGATGATCATGCCGTACACCAGATCGTGCACGGTCACCGGCTTGTTCGCTTCGATGAACATGCGCGATTCGTCGGTTTTCACGCGGCGCACCGCTTCGCTCGGCTCAATCGTCTGGTCCATCGTGATCTTCTTCGTCTGCAGTGCTTCGAAGACGAGGTACGCGGTCATCAGCTTGGTCAGCGAGGCCGGCTCGGCGCGTTCGTCGGCATTTCCCGAGGCGAGCACCTGATTGCTGGTGGCGTCGACGAGCACCCACGAGCGCGCGTTCACCGCGGGCGGCGGCACCTGCGCGAACGCCGTGCTGGCAACGAGGGTTGCCGGCAGCACCATGCCGAGGGTCACGGCGCGGCTAAGCGCAGGGGGAACGAAAGAAGCAACTGACGGGAATGACGTGCGGCCGGAGGTGGAGAAACGCATAGGGTCGGTTCGTGCGAAAAAATACATCGCGCGCAGGGCGCACAGTTTGGAGGAGCCGGTCGGCGAACGTCAGGCCGTAAAACGGCGCGGCGCCCATTGGACTTCCGGCCACGCGATCGGTTCGCGCAGCACGCCTCGCATCCGGCACCGCTGCGCGCGCAAAGCTACGCGTCGCGCGAACTGCCGGGTGGGCGATGCTGCGCCCAAAAAAGAGCGCCTATTATACGCGCGCTATCCTGGTATCTTTGACCAAAGGGCGGCGATTAATTTGCGTTTGCACGTACCTGTACCCCGGAAAACACGCGCGGCGCGTCCCCCGCACCCCATTAACGCCACGCGTCGACAATGATCCGTTTCAGAACGTGCAGCTTGCGATGCAGAAAATGCTCTGCCCCCGGAATCACGACGATCGGCAATTCCTGCGGCCGCGCCCAGTCGTAAACCGACTGAATGGGAACGGTCTCGTCGGTTTCGCCGTGAATCACAAGCGTATTTTCCGGCACGGGTGCGACCTCCCAACGGCTCGCCGCCGTGCCGACGAACACGATCCGCTCGATCGCCTGACCTTCTTCGCGCAGCTTCGCAGCCACGTGCGACAACACGAAGGTGCCGAACGAAAAACCCGCCAGTACGAGCGGCAGATCGCCCTGCCCGGCTTGCGCGCGCATGTGATCGAGCACGGCGCGCAGATCGTCGCGCTCGCCGATGCCGGCGTCATGCTCGCCTTGCGTTTCGCCGACACCCCGGAAATTCGAGCGGTACGTCACGTAGTTCAACTGCACAAGCGTGCGCGCGAGCGTCTGCGCGACCTTGTTGTCCATCGTGCCGCCGAACAGCGGGTGCGGGTGCGCGACCAGGGCGATGCCGCGCGGCGCGGCGCCGTTCTCGCGCATGTCGTCGGGCAGATCCTGCGCGACCTCGATCTTGCCGACCGGGCCGTCGATCAGATACTTCTTCGTATGTACGTTCATGGCGCGGTTTATTGATCGATCTTCAGGCGCTCGACAATCTTGCCGTTCACGAGGTGCGAATCGACGATTTCGTCGATGTCGCTCTCGTCGACATACGTGTACCAGACGCCTTCCGGATACACGACGAGCGCCGGGCCGAGCTCGCAACGCTCGAGACAGCCTGCCTTGTTGATGCGCACCTGGCCCGGACCTGCAAGGCCGAGTTGCTTCACGCGTTTTTTCGCGTGTTCCTGCATCGCCTGCGCGTTGCAATTCGCGCAGCTCGGGCGCTCCGCGCCGGGATCGCGCTGATTGAGGCAGAAGAAGACGTGGTACTTGTAGAAGGAGTCCATGATGTCCGGAAGCGAGACTGTGAGAGTGGGAATGGCGCTGGAAGCGCTGCGGCGCGCCTGTTGTGCGGACGATTATAGCGAGCGGGGCTGACGGTCGCTGAACGACGGACTGACGGCGGCCCGCGGCCCGGCCGGGTATGCAGCGCACCTTGCGGCGTGCGCCCTGTGCGCCCTGTGCGACCCCGTGCGGCCCTGTGCGGCCGGGCGCGCCGCCCCATCCGGCCGCGCGCATGCGCCGCCCGTGCTTCATGCGCGTTTCACGCGCCGCCTGAGCCACACCTGTTCGACGCGATAGGCGAGCCACACCAGCGCCGCATACGGCCAGCTCCACGCGATCCAGTGCGCGAGACCGTTGAAGTGCAGATACCGCCCCTGGCGCCAGTCGGCCAGCACGGCATCGAAATACGGATTCACCGGCAGCAGATTGACGAACACCAGCGCGACTGTGAGCGCGCAGGCCGCGAGCGCCGCACGCGACCGGCGCCGCAAGCGCAGCGCCAGGAGTGCCGCGACGGCGCCGCACACAAGCCCCGCCAAGGCGCCGGGCGTCGCCCAGTCGAACGCAAGACCGGATTGCGATTGCAGAAAGGTCGCGCCCGCCTTGACGCACAAGGTCGTGACGATAAACAGGATCAACAGGCGCACGAGCGGCGCATGGCGGCGCACCGGCAGCGAAGCCAGGGCGAGTGCGGCGAACAGATCGAGCGTCGTGATGACAGCTTCCCAGGTGTCGTCCGGCAGCCAGGCGGCAACCAGCGCCGGCCACGCACCGACGTGCCAGGTCGGCGGCGTCCATGCGAGCAGGGCATCTTGTGTCGTCGAATCGAAACGCAGCCAAAGTTCGCGCGGCCAGTTGCCGAGACCGAAGAGGCGCGGCGCCGGGTACATCGTCGCGAACGGCCACAAGGCGACGAGGCACGCGAGCGCCGCCGTGTCGCGCTCGAACCAGAGAAGCCGCAAACGCCGCAGCAGACCGCGATCGAGCAATGCGCCAGTGGCCGGCGACATGATCGCCGCGCCGAGCAGCGCGCCGAGCGCATTGGCGGCCAGATCGAGGTTGGAGGCAACGCGCGTCGGCAGATAGGTTTGCACCGCTTCCATCACACCCGACAGCAACCCGCCGAGCACGAAGGCCAACGCGACCGCCAGCGTACCGCGCCAGCGCGGATACACCGCAAGCACCACCAGCGCGCCGAACGGCATATAGCCGAGCACGTTCGTGACGACGTCGAACGCCGTCAGGTACTGCGGCATGGGATCGGACAGGTAGGCAAACGGAGCGAGGCCGAGCGAACGCCAGCCGGAAAACGGATACCACGAACCGTAGACGATCAGCGCCGCGTACAGCCCCAGCGCCTGCCGGGCAAGCGCCGACGGACGGCGCTGCCAGGGTTTAACGCTCATGCAGCGCTCCGTTCTTTGCGCTGCATGCCGGTCATTGCGCGGCGACCAGCGCCTGCACGCCGAGCCATGCGCCGATCTGCGCGACGAGATCGTCGCTGGCCGCGGCGAGGGCTTGCGCGCCGCCGGCGGCGTCCGCCGAACTGGACGGCGCGCGCGCGATGAAGGTGCGCTGGCCGATCACCTTGCCGCCTTGCGTCAACGTAGCGCGCGCGGTAACTGCCGCATGGCTTTCCGACCGGCTATCGAAGACCTGTTCGAACTCGCTCAGATCGACCTTCAGGACCGCGGCGTGCACGCCGTCAGCGCCCGTCAGCACGGTGCCGCGCGAACTGAGCGCACCGCGCAGACGCTGGGTCAGCAATTGCGACGGCGCCATGGTCCAGTGGCTATTCGCGTACGACGCCGTCTGCTGCGCGTCGGCGTAGCTGAGCCGGTAAATCAGCTTGTCGGATTCGAGGTTGTCGGGCGCGGTGACATCCAGCACCTTCACCGCCGGCAGCGTGCCGGCCGAGGCCGCCGGATTCGGCGGCCCGAAGTCGTAGCGGATGTCCGAGATCGCCGCGGGGTTACCGGCACAGCCTGCAGCCAGCACGCCGAACGCGAGCAGCATCGCAAGCGCGGCGCTCGAGGACAACAATCGGTGAATCGAGCGTGACATAACCATGTTCCTTCTTCAAAACCTGCGAATCATTTCATTGAGGAGCGTGCGCAGCGGCGCGGGCCGCCGGCCACGTGAAGCCAGCTTCGCCGGGGCCCGGCGCCGCACCCGGCGCACCGAACAGCACGCTGCGCGGATTGGTGCTGAACGTGTCGGCAGCGCGGTCCACCGAACGGGCCGCGGAGCGCACGTCTTCGGCGAGCGAATTGACGCGCGGCAGCGTGTCGTAACCGACGCGCGCCGACAACTCCTGGATCGAACTGTCCATCGACACCAGCGCGTCACCCGCTTGCTGCGCCGCCGTTCCGACCTTGTTCAGGTTGGTTTCGAACGGCCCGTCCGGGCGGTTCAGACTGGTGATCAACTGATTGGTCGATGCCAGCGTGCGATCCAGTTCGTTGATCGTGGCGGGCAGCTTGCCGGCTGCGGGCGCCATCTGCTGGGTCAGCGTGGCGACGCCGTCGGCGGCCTTCTGAAGGCTCGCTGCCGTGCCCTGCAACTGGCTGACCATTGCCGGCGACAACAGATTGTCGACGTCGTCAGTGACTCTTTCGAGTTTGCGCAGCAAAACGTCGCCGCGCTGCTGCAACTGATCGAGCAAGCCCGGATGCATCGGCAATTGCGCCACCGCTTTAGCCGACGACGCGAGCGGTGTCAGATCGCGCCCAGTGTCATCCAGCTGGATGAAGGCGATACCCGTCACGCCCTGAAACCCCAGGCTGCCGAACGTGGAGTGCGTAATCGGCGCGTGCGTGTCGACGAGGATACGAATCAGAATCTGTCCCGGATGATCGCGGTCGAATTTGATCGACTGCACCTTGCCGACGTCGAGCCCGCGATAGCGCACGGCCGCGTCGGTATAGAGCCCCGTGACGTTGGTGCGCGCGATCAGATCGTACGGCACCCGTACGGAACGGTCGACGTTGAACAGAAAAGCCGCCACCGCGATTGCAGCCAGCAAGGCCACCGTGAAGATCCCTGCCCAGAAGGCATGTGATTTGTTTTCCATTGTCAGGTTCCCTGGTTCACAGCGGCAATTCGGACGATGCCGATTCGAGCGCCGCGCGCGGCAACTTTGCGCGGCGTTCCGGCGGCAGCGCCTGCAGCGCACGACGCCCGCGCAGGCCGAGGAAATATTCGCGGATAAAAGGATGATCGACGCCCGCCGCCTCTTCGACCGGCGCGGCGACCAGCACCTTGCGATCCGCCAGCACGGCGACGCGGGTGGACAGCGCGATCATCGTATCCAGATCGTGCGTGACCATGACCACCGTCAAACCGAGCGCGCGATGCAGCGCGGAGATCAGTTCGACGAATTCGTCGGACGCCTGAGGATCGAGGCCGGCGGTCGGTTCGTCGAGAAATAGCAGCTCGGGTTCGAGTGCGATGGCGCGCGCAATACCCACGCGCTTGATCATCCCGCCCGAGAGCGCGGATGGCATCTTCGATGCGTGCTTGCATGGCAGGCCGACCATCTCGAGCTTGAGCATCACGATGTCGCGCAGCAGGTCCGCGGGCACCTGGCCGAGCTCGCGCAAGGGCTGCGCGACGTTGTCGAACACCGAGAGCGACGAGAACAGCGCGCCGCGCTGAAACAGCATCCCGGAGCGGCTGCGCATGAGCAGCGCGTCTTCAGGCGAAATGGTGGCAATGTTCTCACCGAACAGCTTGATGGTCCCCGACGACGGCCGCTCCAGGCCGAGAATCTGCCGCACCAGCGTGGTCTTGCCCGAGCCCGACCCGCCGACGACCGAGACGATCTCGCCGCGCCGCACGTCGAAATTCAGATGCTGATGCACGATGTTGCGGCCGTAGCGCTTGGTGATGTCGATCACTTCGATCACCGGCTCCGCAATCTCGGGCATCGGTTGGCCGCGTACGGCCTGAGTGAGTGGCGCGATCATCCTAGCCCCACGTTCTGGAAGAGGATCGCGAACACCGCGTCCGCGAGAATCACGATAGTGATCGAGGTCACCACCGAGGTCGTCGTGCCTTCGCCGAGACTTTGCGAATTGGCCTTGATACGGAAGCCGAAGTGACAGCCGACGATCGCGATCAGCATGCCGAACGCGATGCCCTTGCCGAGGCCGATCCACAAGTTCGCAACCGGCACCACGCTCGGCAAGGCGCGCGCGAAGTAGCTCATGTCGATGCCGAGGACGATCTTCGCGGCGAGCGCGCCGCCCGTCAACGCGATGATATTGGTCCACATCACGAGGAGCGGCATGGCCACGCCAAGCGCGACCACGCGCGGCAGGATCAGCCGCAAGCCGTGCGGGATGCCCATCACGCGCATGGCGTCGAGTTCTTCGGTGACGCGCATCACGCCGATCTGCGCGGTAATCGCCGAGCCCGAGCGGCCCGCCACCAGAATCGCCGACAGCACGGGCCCCAGTTCGCGAATCACCGACAGCCCAAGAATATTGACGATGTACTGATTCGCGCCAAAAAGCCGCAGTTGCTGCGCCGACAGATAGCTCAACACGATGCCAATCAGGAACGCGACCAGCGCGGTGATCGGCAAGGCCTTGGCGCCGGCGTTATAGACGTTCGCGGAGATTTCGGTCCATGGCGTGATTTTCGGTTTGCGCAGGATCGCGAGGAGATCGATCACGACCTGCCCGAACATGCCGAATCCGCCGTACAGGTGCTCGAAGAACGAGAAGATCCCGAGGCCGAGCCGGGTGAAGGGATCGAACTTGATCACCGGCTCGACCTTTTCGCGCGCCGTATCGAGCAGTGCGATGCGCTCGAAAATGTCGCGTTGCGTATCGGTGAGCGTGGTGTCCGGGGGCAGCCTGTGGCCCCACACGCGCCACAGTGCCTGACCGCCGACGTGGTCCATCCGGTCGATACGCGACAGGTCCCATTGGCGGATGCCCTCAGCGCCGAGCAGCGAGTGCAACAGAGGAATCACGTGGCCGGTGGCCTTGTCGCGAGCGAGCGCGAGCGCTGTCCACTGGCCCGAGAGCCGGACGATCTTGCCTTGGCTGCCAGCCGCGACTTCAAGGCCGGGCGGAGTGTCGTAGTTCAAGGATCGCTGCAATCTGGTTATCGGATTAGGGGTCATTGTAGCGAAGGCGCGGCAGATGAACCGTGCTCGCGGGCTCACAGCGTTCGCTATCGCTACAATATGAGACATGAACGCCTCCAAGACCCCACCCCAAGCCGCCGCGGCTTCCGACTGGCGCATCGACCGCGAGCGCGCCATCGCGCTATTCGGTCCGCACGCGCATGACTGGCCGATCGAAATCGTCGAGGAAACCGGCTCGACCAACGCCGACCTGATGACGCGCGTCAAGGCATTGCCGCGCAAAACCGGCGCGCTGCCGCGGCCGATCGTGCGGGTCGCGTATCTGCAAACCGCGGGCCGCGGCCGCCGTGGCCGTCCATGGTATGCGGAGCCGGGCAATGCGCTGCTGTTTTCGGTGGCGTGCGTGTTGCCGCGGCCGCTCGAAGGGCTGGCGGGCTTGAGTCTTGCGGTGGGCGTGGCGCTGGTCGACGGGCTGCGCTCGTTGCCGGTCGCAGGCCCTGGGCAAATCGCGCTGAAGTGGCCCAACGACGTCCTGCTCGAAGGCGACAAGCTGGCCGGCATCCTGATCGAAACCGCGTGGAGTACCGATGACGCAAGCGCCGTGGTGATCGGTATCGGCACCAATGTGAAGGGCGCTGAGGAGCTTGCCGCCAAGGTCGGCGCGCTGAACGCGGACGTGCCGGCGCAGGCGCGCGGCACCGTGCCGACCGCGCTGCAACGCGCGCTGCCGAATGCGAACCTCACCGATACGCTGGCGGCGGAACTGAGCGCGCTCGAACCCGCGTTGCAGCGCTTCGGCGCTGAAGGCTTCGCGCCGTTCCAGTCGCGCTGGAACGCCGTGCACGCTTACGCAGGCCGCGAAGTCGTGCTGCTGGAGCAAGGTCAAGAGCTGGCGCGCGGCGTGGCGACGGGTGTCGACGAGCGCGGACAACTGCTGCTCGACACGGCGGCGGGCCGCCTGACCGTCGCGACCGGTGATGTCTCGCTGCGTCTGGCCGATGGTGCTGCATGACGAGCGGTGCGCCTTATCTGTTGATCGACGCAGGCAATAGCCGCATCAAGTGGGCGCTGGTGCAGCCGGACGGTATGCAAATCGCGGCCGGCGCGCTGGCGCACGGCGGCGCTGACCAACCTGACTGGTCGAATTTGCCGGCGCCGGGCGGCGCATGGTTGTCGAACGTCGCGGGCGAAAGTGTCGCGGCGCGGATTGCCGCACTACTCGACGCTCACTGGCCGCAACTGCCGCGCGCGACGATCCGCGCCTCTGCGCAGCAATGCGGCGTGACCAATAGCTATACGACACCGCATGCGCTCGGCAGCGATCGCTGGGCCGGGCTGATTGGCGCGCACGCAGCGTTTCCCGGTGAGAATCTGCTCATTGCGACGTTCGGCACGGCGACCACGCTTGAAGCGTTACGTGCGGACGGCTGCTTTGTCGGCGGCCTGATTGCGCCGGGCTGGACCTTGATGATGCGCTCGCTGGGCGAGCACACGGCGCAACTGCCGACGCTCGACGCCAACGCGGCGCGCGGCTTGCGCGACCCGGGCGCCACATCTGATCGAGATCGGCGCGGCCCGTTCTTTGAGACTGATACGCCGCGCTCGCTGTCGGCCGGGTGCACGTTGGCGCAAGCTGGTTTGATCGAGCGTATGTGGCGTGATTTGCAGGACGAATGGCAGGTGCCGGTGCGCCTGGTGGTGAGCGGCGGCGCCGTGGACGAAGTGACAAGTGCGCTAAAAGTGCCGCATACTCGCCACGATTCGCTGGTGCTGTCAGGGCTTGCGCTGATTGCTGCCGAACGCACGATGGAACGCGACGCCTGAGTCCCGGCCCGACGAAAAACGGCGGCTGAACTTATCGACGGGGAATACTAACGATGCTGCGCTGGCTGATCGCCATATTGTTTCTTGCCAACATGCTGGCATTCGTCGTGGTGCGCGGCGTGTTCGGCCCGGCGCCCACGGCCGGCGGCCGCGAGCCGAACCACCTGAACCGCCAGTTCCATGCGGAATGGTTGAAGGTGCAACCCGTCACGGCAGCCGAAGCCGCCGATCAGGCGATCGTAGGCGGCCCGGCGCCGACGGTGCCGATAGCGGCATCAGCGCTGCCGCAGTGAAGAAGCGGCGGCTGGTGCTGGAGTAGCGCCGTGCCCACCCATCTGCCAGTAGTGCGCTTAGCGTTGGAAGAGAAGAAAGCGCCGCCCGGACAAACACATCACCCTTGCGCGCGAACCTTCTTCAATAACGCAGTGGTCGAACGTTCATGCTCGAAGGGAATCGCCAAAGCCTTGCCGCCCCATTCCCGCACAATGGCCGATTCGGGCAAAGCATCCATGTCGTAGTCGCCGCCTTTGACCAGCACATCCGGCCGCAGCGCCGAAATCAACTCCACGGGCGTCTTCTCGCCAAAGCAGACCACGTAATCGACGCTCTCCAGCGCTGCCAGCAAAGCCATCCGATCGGCCTCGTTATTGATCGGCCGGTCATCCCCTTTGCCTAGCATGCGCACCGATGCATCGCTATTGACGCCCACAATCAGGCAAGCGCCGAGCGCTCTGGCGTCGGCAAGATAAGTCACATGTCCGCGATGCAGAATGTCGAACACTCCATTGGTAAATACAACCGGCGCAGGCATAGAGGCGCGAAGTTTCACCAACGCATCGCGCGTAAAAATCTTGCGTTCAAAAGTGGCGGCCATGATGGAGTCGCGAAGAAAAAGAAGTGCCGCCACGATACACGGCGAACGGCGTGAAGCAAAACGGCCCAGCAAGCTCATGCCTGCCGGGCCGTTCTTGAAACTGTAAAACCGGTTCGTGGCGCACGCGCTGAATCGGACTCAAATTCGCGGACTCAAACCCGCAGCGTGAAGCCCACGAACCGGAACCGATCAAGCCGGCTGTTCAGCCGATTTCTGATCGGCCTGCAAGCGCGCAACGACTTCCTTGCGATAACGGTTCAATTCCTGCGCCGTATTGAACGTGCGCTCGAACAGAATCGACAGGTTATGCAGAATCCGCTCGACCACTTTCTTTTCCCAGCCGTCGTCGAAACGGATCTGATCGTCGAGCCAACGCTCGAGCCATTCCGGATCCGGCAGACGCGATTGAATCGTGTCGCGCGGGAATAGCGCCTGATTCACGTGCAAATTGGTCGGGTGCAGCGGCTTTTCCGTGCGGCGCGCCGATGCCATCAGGACGCCGATCTTGGCGAACGCTGCACGCGCGATGTCGCCGGTTTGCACCATTGCTTTCTTCATATAGCGCAGATACGCGCCGCCATGACGCGCTTCGTCGCGCGAGATGGTTTCGTAGATAGCCTTGATGACCGGTTCGGTGTGCCATTCGGCCGCGCGGCGATACCAGTGATTCAGGCGGATTTCGCCGCAGAAGTGCAGCATCAGCGTTTCGAGCGGCGGCGCCGGGTCGAATTCGAAGCGCACCGCGTGCAGTTCTTCTTCGGTCGGGCACATTTCCGGCTTGAAACGGCGCAGATATTCCATCAGCACCAGCGAATGCTTCTGTTCTTCGAAGAACCACACGCTCATGAATGCGGAGAAATCGCTGTCGTGATGGTTATCACGCAGGAACATTTCCGTGGCGGGCAACGCCGACCATTCGGTGATCGCGTTCATCTTGATCGTCGCGGCCTGCTCGTCGGTCAATAGCGATGCATCGAACTTGTCCCAGGGAATGTCTTTCTCCATGTCCCATCGAACGGATTCGAGCGATTTATAAAGTTCCGGATAAAGCATGGTGTTCATAGTCCCACCCCTGTTCTGCGCATACTGTCTGTGTCTGTCACTATTACGTGTAGTACTTTTGCTGATGACGAACGAAACGCACCGTTTTGGGCATCGTTTATCGGCCAAGCCTTCAATTTTACGCGGTAATCGGCCGCCTAGATGCATCGGGCAGCAAAGAAGTCCAGCCGTTTGCGCGGCGCCGCTAACCAGAAGTTACGCGCTACGCGGCCAACCGTGGGTGAGGGATACCCTATGCCTGAGGTCGAGCCAGTTTGCGATGAATCCGCACCGCCCAGCCCTGCGCCGGGATACCGGCGGCGAATACAGCAAGGGCGGCTGGATTGGTTGTTTTCAGCGCACGCCCAAAAGCCAAGTGAAGCTTACACAATGATAGCACGCTGACTTTACGGATCCCGTGCACTATCAGACGCCATTCCGGCGTCTGATTGACCTCTCTCAATAAACGGCCCGATTCGTGGAGTGTGGCCGACGATCGAGGTCAAAACCATGACAGGCGGCGAATTCGCTTTGTTTGCACCGCCGGTGCGTCGGGCATCGCGCCCTCGTATGGGTCGCGCTGCCCGGGTTCATTCCTGCCGTCAAATGGCCTTTTTCGTCGCTCGCGGAGCGGCGCCCGAACTGCCTGCGCGCTTCGCGGACGTTGAAGCCGACGTCGCTGCCCGCTTTGCTGCCGGGCGTTTGGTTGCGGGCCCGGTGGCGTCTGCAGCGGCCTCATCCGGCGCGTCAGCCGCGTCCCTCGCCGACGCCGAAGCGCTCGCCGCTTCGGGCGCGCCCGGCGCCGAACCGCCTGATGCGGCGGCGGTGGCAGTTGGCTGCGTCATCGCAAACCGGGCGATCTGATTGAACTGCGATTGCAGCAGATTCCACCAGGCGGAGGCGTCGAACGACGGCGTTGCGGCGGCCTCGCCTTCGTCGGTTGCCGATTCGGCGGCGGCCGACGCGCTCGCACTGCTCGAAGCCGAAGCAGTCTCCGGATGCGGCCAGCCGCTCGGCGCGGGGCTCGGCGCAGCCTCCGCGGAAGCCGGCTGCGCCATCGACGACTGCGCGAACGCGCCGAACGCACGCAACGTCGCGAGCGTGGCGCGCTGCACTTCGAGCGCCTGAATAGCGGACTGCAACATGTTCAGATTGAGCTTCAGCCACTGCTCGACTGCGCGCATATCCGTAATGCGCTTGTCGAGTTCTTCGACGTTAGTCAGCGGCGCCATCATGTCGGTCATCATCGACAGCGACGGCCCGAGGCTGCTGCCAGGCTGCGCGCCCGAAAACGCCGAGCCGAACGGCGAGAGACGCATCATGCCCCACATCTGTTCGAGCATTTCAGCGGGCGGAAAACCGGGAAAGCCGGGGAAGGGCGGCGTGGTGCCAGGTGTATCGTTCATGCTTGTCGCCTCGCTGCATAAAGGGAAGAAAATAGCGCCATCCCGCGCGCGTCTGATTCGATCATACCGCGCGTGGCGCTGCGAACCGCGCTTAGTTTGGGCTGCTGTTTGCCCCGCTCGCGCGGCACCTCAAGTGCCGACCGGCTGGGTTTTGTGCAATACACATCAGTCTCCAGTTTCAGGAGCGCTCACCGCCCGGGGCGCCGCCGCCCGGGGTCTGACGCGGCGGCCCGCTCCACGGGTCCGCGCCGCCAAAAACCGGCGCGCGCCGCTCGCGCAGCGAGTTCACGCCTTCGCGGACATCCGGCCCGGCGAAGCCCATGAATTCCAGTGCCAGCGACGTGTCGAACGCCGGCCCCGCCGAGCGCAGCCAGTTGTTCAGCGCGTACTTGGTCCAACGAATCGCCGTTTGCGAGCCGTTGGCCAGTTTTTGCGCGACTTCGAATGCTTTGGGCCGCAGATCGTTTTCGTCGACGGCGAGCGACACGAGGCCGATCCGCTCCGCCTCTTCGCCGCTCACCGGTTCGCACAGCAGCAGGTAATACTTGGCCTTCGCCATGCCGCACAGGAGCGGCCAGACAATGGCCGCGTGATCGCCGGCGGCCACGCCCAGGCGCGTATGGCCGTCGATAATGCGCGCCGACTTCGCCGCAATCGAGATATCCGCGAGCAGTCCGGCCACGAGCCCCGCGCCGACCGCCGGACCGTGCATCGCCGAAACGATCGGCTTGCTGCAATTGATCACGTTGTAGACCAGATCGCGCGCCTCGCGCCACACGCGTGCGCGGACGTCGAAGTCGGTCGCCATGTCTTCGACCAGTTGCAGGTCGCCACCGGCCGAAAAGCCCCGGCCCTCGCCGCGAATGATCGCGACACGCGTGTCGGGATCGCGATCGATATCGCGCCAGATTTCGGCGAGCTCGAAGTGCATCCGCGCGTTAGCGGTGGCGAGCCCGCTTTTGTTCGCGCCCTCGCCGCTCATCACGACTTCGAGCACACCGTGCGGGTGGCGGTGCAATTGCAGCGACTGGTAGTGCGCGTAGAACGCGTCGTTACTGTGTGGTGCGTGAGACATGGTGAGCAATCCGTCTATCGGTATATCTGTTGAACTCGTCGCCCTTGAGGGCACATTCGGCACATTCGGCACATTCGGCACATTCGGCACATTCGGCACATTCCGCGCTCTGTCAGCACACCCCCCCTGCAAACTCGCTACGGCTGATAAACCCATTTTGCATTCTTGATTTCGACCATCACGCGCGCCCGTTGGTCGAGTCCGAGGTGATCCGTGGCGCTCATGTTGACCACGCCATTGGTATCCGCAAGACCACGTGTCGCTTCCAGCGCGTCGCGCAGCGCACGGCGAAATTCCGGCGTGCCGGGCGCGGCCGCCTTAAGCGCGACCGGTACCGCATTGCCGAGCAGCATGCCGGCGTCCCACGTGTACGAACCGAACGCCGACACGCTGCCCGGTCCGCGCAATGCCTCGAAGCGCGCGATGTAGTCGAGCGCGAGACGTTTGGCCGGATGGTCCGCCGGCAATTGCGCGGCGACCAGCACCGGGCTCGCGGGCAGGAACGTGCCGTTGCAATCGGCGCCGCACACGCGCAGGAAGTCGTTATTGCCGACCCCATGATTGTGATAGATCAGCCCTTTGTAGCCGCGTTCCCTGAGCGTCTTCGGCGGCAGCGCGGCGGGCGTGCCGGCCGCGCCGACCACCACCGCATCCGGATGGGTCGCGAGAATCTTCAGGACCTGGCCGGTCACACTCGGATCGGTACGGTTGAAGCGCTCGCTCGCCACCATGTCGATGTGATGCAACTGCGCGAATTTGGCGACTTCAGTGTAGAAGGTTTCGCCGAGCGCGTCGGCCTGGCCGATGAACGCGATCGTTTTGACGCCGTGCGCGCTGGCATGCGCGGCGATCGCCGAGGCCATCATCGCGTCGGTCTGCGGGGTCTTGAATACCCAGTGGCGTTTTGCATCCACGGGTTCGATGATTTTCGCCGACGACGCGAGCGAGATCATCGGCGTTTCGCCTTCGGCAGCCACGTCGATCATCGAGAGCGAATTCGGCGTGATCGACGATCCGATAATCGCGTCGACGTGATTCTCGGAGATCAGCTTCTTGGTGTCCTGCACGGCCTGCGTGGTGTCGGATGCGTCGTCGAGCACGATATATTCGACGCTCTGGCCGCCGATCTGTTTGGGCAGCAGCGCGACGGTGTCGCGCGCGGGGATGCCAAGCGACGCTGCCGGCCCGGTCAGCGACAGCACGAGGCCGATCTTCACCTGCGCGAGGGCGATGGCGGATAGCGCGGCACATAGCGCCGCGGCAAGACGGGCGAGCCCGCGCCGCGATGGTGTTACGCGCTCGCTCGATGCGCGAGCGCGCGGGGTTCCTCGTGCAAAGGATTCAAATCGCGGCATGCCGTCTCCTCACGTCTGTTTTTCGTTTTGATGTACCGTCGATATGCTGCTTGTGCCCTGCTCACATGGTGCTTCGCGTTGGTTTCACGTTGGTTTCGCCATCGACGGACAGCCCCTACCCCGAGGCCGCCGCCGCGCCAGCCAGTGTAGCGGCGCGTTATGGCGCCGGCATCGGGCGAAACCCTTTCGTAAGCGCTAAAGCGCCTGCGGGCGCGCTCCTGACGACGCGTCCCGCACCGAACCGGCGCCTCAATCCAGCGGCGCGATGCCCTGATCGATCGAACCGAAAATCGACTTGCCTGCTTCGTCGAACATCTCGATCTTCACTGTATCGCCGAACTTCATGAACTCGGTTTGCGGCGCGCCGTGCTCGATGGTCTCGAGGCAGCGCTTCTCAGCGATACAGCAATAGCCGCGCTTCGCGTCCTTGTTCGACACCGTGCCCGAACCGACAATCGCGCCGGCGCGCAGGTTGCGCGTTTTCGCCGCGTGCGAGATCAGTTGGCCGAAGTGGAACACCATGTCGGTGCCGGCGTCGGGCTGGCCGACCTTCTTGTTGTTCCAGTGGACGATCACCGGCCGGTGCACGCGGCCTTCGCGCCAGCTCTCGCCGAGTTCGTCGAGCGTCACCGCCACTGGCGCAAACGACGTGGCCGGCTTGCTCTGGAAAAAGCCGAAGCCCTTTGCGAGTTCGCCGGGGATCAGATTGCGCAGCGAGACGTCGTTGACGAGCGTCACCAGCCGCACACTTCTGAGCGCCTGATCGGGGGTGGCGCCCATTGGCACGTCCGTGGTGATCACGGCGACTTCCGCTTCGAAGTCGATGCCGAATTCTTCAGATGCGCACAACACATCGTCTTTCGGGCCGATGAAGTCGTCGCTGCCGCCCTGGTACATGAGCGGATCGGTCCAGAATTCCGGCGGCATTTCCGCGCCACGCGCGCGGCGCACCAGCTCCACATGGTTCACGTACGACGAACCGTCGGCCCACTGGAACGCGCGCGGCAGCGGCGCCATGCATTCTTTGGCGTCGAACGCGAAGGTGTTGCGCGCGCGGCCCTGGTTGAGCGCGTCGTACAGGTCCTGCAGTTGCGGCGCGTAGAAGGCCCAGTCGTCAAGCACCCGCTGCATGGTGGGCGCGATCGCGTCGGCGACGGCCGCGGTGTGCAGGTCGCGGGACACGACGATCAGCTGACCGTCGCGCGTGCCGTCCTTCAGCGTGGCAAGTTTCATAGAGGAGTGAACCGTTAGTGACGATAGAAGGAATCTATTCTACGATGGTGAATCGACGCGGCCCAAGTGGCGGTGGCCGGCGGCAGTTTGCGCAACCTGGCGGCACGGCTGGCGGAGCCGGCCTTAACGACCGGCTGTCAGGCCCGGTTGCCGGGTCTGATTGTCAGGCCTGATTGCCGAGTCTGATTGTCAGGCCCACTTGCCGGGTCTGATTGTCAGGCCCCGGTTGCCGAGTCTGATTGTCAGATCAGGTTGCCGGGCCGATCGCATAAGCTGTTGCAGGGCTCGGCTGGGAACCTCGTTGCCCGCCTCTTTTCTCACTGTTTTTTCAACGCGCTCCATACGCCCCGCTCATGCCTCCAATTGCCCGCTCCGGCGCGATCCGTACCGACACCGACACCACTGAACCGCACGACGCGCACGAATCCGACGACGAAAGCATCGAGACCGGCGAGGAGAAGCTGCGTTCCGGCATCCAGTCCATCGAAGTCGGGTTCAGATTGCTTGACGTGCTGACCCACGAACCGCGCGCGATGATGCTGCGCGATCTGGCGCAGCGTGCGGGCATGAGTCCGGCGAAAGCGCACCGCTATCTGGTGAGTTTCCTGCGCCTCGGCGTGGTGGCACAGGATCCGCTGTCGGGCCGTTACGAACTGGGCGGCTTCGCATTGCAATTGGGGCTCGCGCGGCTTGCCCGCGTCGATGGCGTGAAACTCGCGCGCATTGCGCTCGCCGAATTGCGCGACCAGCTCGATCTGACCGTGGGCATCGCGGTGTGGGGCAATCAGGGGCCGACGATGGTCCATTGGATGGAATCGAGTCATCCGGCCAAGGCGTCGCTCAAGCTCGGCGACGTGATGCCGCTGCTCAGTTCCGCCACCGGTCTGCTGTTTGCCGCCTACCTGCCGTCGAGCAAGACCGCCGCGATGCTGGAGCGCGAACTGGCCGATTCGCGCCGCTCGTCACACACGGGCGGCCCGCGCACGCCGGAAGAGGTCGAACGGCTGCTTGCGGAAGTGCGTCAGCACGAAGCGGCGCGTGTGGAAGGCATGTTGCTGCCGACCATCCACGCGTTCTGCATGCCGGTGTTCGACTCGACCGGCGATCTCGCGCTCGGCCTGATCGCGCTCGGCCATGAAGGCGCGTTCGATATCCGCTGGGGCGGCGAGATCGATACGGCGCTGCGCGAATGTGCGCAAAAGCTCTCGTACGAGCTCGGGTATAGTGCGACGCCACGCTGATGAGCTGAGTTCAGGAACATCGTTCGCCAGTGGGTAGTCGAAACCGTGCGCCGCCCGTTCAGGACCCGGGCCTGACGGCGTTCACCGTTGCCGCCACGCACGGACGCTGGACGTGCCTCCGCCCATCCCTTTACCGTCCTCCCGTTCGAATTCACTCGCAAATGTCCTCACCTTCTGCCACAAGCCGCTCTGACCGCACGCCGCGCGCTGGTTTACAGGTGTGGCGATGGATTGCGGTTCTGCTGGTGGTGGCCATCCTGCATTGGATTGCAGCTCAATGGGTCGAGCGTAACCGCGCGACGCTGAATCCATCGGACAACGAGCATGTCCCCGTGCAAGTCGCACTGCTGACACCCGAACGTATCGAGCGCAAACCCGCCGCCGACGCGCGGCAAGCAGCGGCGCCTGTCCCGGCGCACAAGGCAGCCGCGAGCAAGCCACGCGAACATGTGTTGACGGCAACGCAACCGGCAACGCATGCGCCCGCGGTGACGGCCGCATCGGCTGCCGCGGCGAGCGCATCGGCCGCAGCGAGTTCCCCTGAGGCCAATAGCAATACCAATACCGGCGCCAGCGCCACCGGCACGGCCAGCGCCCCCGCCGCCGCCAGCGCACCCAAAGCTGCCACGGGCGTGAAATTCTCCGTTCCGCCATCCGGGGAGCTGCAATACGACACGTTCTACAACGGCGTGCGCAATCAGCCCGGCACCATCCACTGGACCAGCAACGCCGAGAGCTACGAGATGGTCGTCTCCGTGCCGGTGCCGTTCGTCGGCACGTTCGTGTATTCGAGCCATGGCCGCATCGACGCATTCGGCCTCGCGCCGGATCAGTACATCGAAAAGCGCGGCCGCCGACCGGAAGACGTGGCGATCTTCAATCGCACCGGTAAACAGATCGCCTTCACGCGGACCCCGGCCACGCTGCCGCTGCCCGACGGCGCGCAAGACCGTTTCAGCATGGTGATGCAGCTTGCCAGCCTCGTGCGCGGCGACCCCGCCGCCTACAAGCCGGGCGTGACGCGGCAATTCTTCGTGATCGATAACGACAGCGGCGAGAACTGGCCAGTCGAGACGATCGGCGACGAGACGATCCGTACCGCGCAGGGTTACCTCGAAACGCGCCACTTCAAACGCTTGCCTCGCCATGAGGGTGATTTGCGCCGCATCGACGTATGGCTCGCGCCGTCGCTCGGCTGGCTGCCCGCGCGAATCATGCAGACCGAGCCAAACGGCACGCAAGTCGAACTGGTTTGGCGCGGCAAGCTCAGTGCAGACGGCGCCGGCAGTCCGGCCAACAGCACCGGCGGCACCGATGGCTCTGGTGGCTCCGGTGGCTCCGGTGGCTCCGGTGGCTCCGGTGGCTCCGGTGGCTCCGGTGGCTCCGGTGGCGGCAGCGGCAATACTTCATCTGACAATTCAGCAGACCAGTCGCCCGCCACCAACGCACCCGAAATGGCGCCTGCAACCACCCCATCTTCACCGATCGATTCGACTGTTCCAGGCAACCTGCCCGACAAGCCCTAAACCCGAGTAGGGTCTCAAACAAGTCGCTGAAACTTCTGCGACGGGGCTCGCTCGCACGTTGAGCTGTAACCGTTCGAGCGGCCGCCATGTATGTATAGTGAAGGTGGGAGAAGCACGCGCAAACGGCCCTTTCCACTGCGTTCCCTTCCAAGGAGTCCGCATGCAAGTGAAAATCAACGGCATCGAGACACGCTATGTGCTGAGCAATGAGGGCGGCGGCCCGTGGCTGACGTTCATTCACCAACTCGGCGGCGATCTGTCTGTGTGGGACCAACTCGCCGGCTATTTCCGTGACAACTACACCGTGTTGCGCTATGACCTGCGCGGCCACGGCAAGACCGCGGTCTCGAGCGAGCCTTTCCGTATTGCCGATCTGTCACACGATCTGGCCGCACTGCTCGATGCGCTCGGCGCGCCCACCACGCATCTTGTCGGCATGTCGATGGGCGGCATGATCGCGCAGCAATTCACGCTGGACCACCCGTCGCGCGTCGACACGCTGACCGTTGCCGACACCGCGGGCGGCACGCTGCCCGAAGGCCGCGCAGTGTGGGATCAGCGCGCGGCGGCGGCACGCACGGAGGGCATGGCATCCTTGGCGCCTGCGACGTTGAGCCGCTGGCTGACACCCGATTTTCGGGCAGCGCATCCCGAAGCAGTCGAGCAGATCCGCGACGTGCTGACCCATACGTTGTCAGAAGGCTACGCTATGGCGTGCGCAGCGCTGCGCGATTTCGACGTACGCAGTAAGCTGGGAACAATCCGGTGCCCAACATTGACCGTGGCGGGCCGTCACGACACGGGCACGCCGCCTGCTGCAACGCAGGCGATAGCAGACGCCATCGAAGGCGCACAGTTCGAACTGCTCGATGCCGCTCATCTCGCGCCCATCGAACAATCTCACCGTTTTGCTGCACTGCTTGAAACGTTTCTTGAAAGGCCGGTCTAACCGGTAGGTTCGGAGCTTTTACGAGCGTCAATCCGGACCCACCCCTTGAATTCCACACCACAAGCTCCACTTATGGCGCAGGAATGGCCAGGAGCCAACGGAAATAAGGAGTGTCGCCATGCAAATGATCTACAACAGCCCCAACTATTGTGTCGTCGAGTTTCCGCCGCAGGAAGGTCCGCTGGCCATGAAATCAGGAGGCTACGAGATCGTCGACAAGAACATGCAGCGCGAAATCTACATAGACGGTGCAATGGCAGCGCGTTTTCGCGAGCATGTGCAAAAGCTGATCGAAGAGGAACCGTCGCTAGATGAGGTAGACGAATTCCTCGGGCAATTCGACAGCCTGATGCATCAACCGGTGATTCTTCACTAACCGAAGGGTTTGACGTAACGGTTTGGCGACATACATCGACCGCGCCGACCGGCATAGCCGGCGGCCTTTACAAGTCGGTCAGCAGTAGTAACGCGGCCCAGCAGGCTTTCACCTGACTGGGCCGTTTTGTTTCCGCCGTTTTGTTTCCGCCGTTTTGTTTCCGCCGTTTTGTTTCCGCCGTTTTGTTTCCGCTGCAGCCGCAGTCTCCGCAGTACGCGCACCCGCCAGCTCGGCCCGTGCCCGGCGGGACCGGCCGGCAGCGGCTACAATGACAGGTTTCCCGAAAAAGCCGGCGCAAGCCCACGTCCGCCATGAACCAGCCTGCTCAATCCGCCACGCCAGTCCGCCCCGACGCCGCCTACACGCGCGGCACGGCGCTGCCCGCGCTGCTCAAGTCGCGCATCCTGATTCTGGACGGCGCAATGGGCACGATGATCCAGCGCTACAAGCTCGACGAAGCCCGCTATCGTGGCGAGCGCTTCAAGGACTACGGGCGTGACATCAAGGGCAACAACGAGTTGCTGTCGATCACGCAGCCGCAGATCATCGGCGAGATCCACGAGCAATATCTCGCGGCGGGCGCGGACATCATCGAGACCAACACGTTCGGCGCCACCACGGTTGCGCAGGCCGACTACGGGATGGAAAACCTCGCCATCGAGATGAATCTCGAATCGGCGAAGCTGGCGCGCGCCGCCTGCGACAAATACTCGACGCCCGACAAGCCGCGCTTCGTCGCCGGCGCGATCGGACCGACGCCGAAGACTGCAAGCATTTCCCCTGACGTGAACGATCCGGGCGCGCGCAACGTGACGTTCGACGAACTGCGCGCGGCGTACTACGAGCAGGCGAAGGCATTGCTCGACGGCGGCTGCGATCTGTTCCTCGTCGAAACGATCTTCGACACGCTCAATGCAAAGGCCGCGCTGTTCGCGCTGGACGAGTTGTTCGAAGACACCGGCGAGCGCCTGCCGATCATGATCTCGGGCACCGTCACCGATGCCTCGGGCCGGATTCTGTCGGGACAGACCGTCGAGGCCTTCTGGAACTCGCTGCGTCACGCGAAGCCGCTCACGTTCGGTTTGAACTGCGCGTTGGGCGCGGCGCTGATGCGCCCGTACATCGCCGAACTGGCGAAACTGTGCGACACCTATGTGTCGTGCTATCCGAACGCCGGTTTGCCGAATCCGATGAGCGATACGGGCTTCGACGAATTGCCGGCGGATACGTCGGGATTGCTGAAGGAGTTCGCGCAGGCAGGCCTCGTGAATATCGCCGGCGGCTGCTGCGGGACGACGCCGGAGCATATTGCGGCGATTGCCAAGGCACTGGCTGAAGTAAAGCCGCGCCAATGGCCGACTCAATACCGCGACGCAGCCTGAGTCTGGCGGCTCGCCCCTGACCCTCCGCTCTTCCGCTATCGAACCCGACGCACGCAACCGAACCTCACCTACGCCATGACCGATCACACCATGCGCCTTTCCGGCCTCGAGCCGTTCAACGTCACGTCCGGGACGCTCTTCATCAACGTCGGCGAACGCACCAACGTGACCGGCTCGAAGGCGTTCGCGCGAATGATCCTGAACGACCAGTTCGACGACGCGATCGCGGTCGCGCGGCAGCAGGTCGAAAACGGCGCGCAGATCATCGACGTCAACATGGACGAGGCGATGCTCGATTCGAAAGCGGCGATGGTCCGCTTCATGAATCTGATCGCGTCGGAGCCGGACATCGCGCGCGTGCCCATCATGATCGACTCGTCGAAGTGGGACGTGATCGAAGCCGGTCTGAAGTGCGTGCAAGGCAAGGCAATCGTCAATTCGATCTCGCTGAAGGAAGGCGAAGAAGCGTTCCGCCATCACGCGAACCTGATTCGCCGCTACGGCGCGGCCGCGGTCGTGATGGCCTTCGACGAACAAGGCCAGGCCGATACGTTCGAACGCAAGACGCAGATCTGCAAGCGCTCCTACGATTTCCTCGTGAACGAAGTCGGCTTCCCGCCGGAAGACATCATCTTCGATCCGAACATCTTCGCGATTGCGACCGGCATCGAAGAACACAACAACTACGCTGTCGACTTTATCAACGCGACACGCTGGATCAAGGAAAACCTGCCGTACGCGAAGATCAGCGGCGGTGTGTCGAACGTGTCGTTCTCGTTCCGCGGCAACGATCCGGTGCGCGAGGCGATCCACACCGTGTTCCTCTATCACGCGATTCAGGCGGGGATGGACATGGGCATCGTCAACGCGGGTCAGCTCGGCGTGTATGCCGATCTCGATCCGGAGTTGCGCGAGCGCGTTGAAGACGTCGTGCTGAACCGCCGTGAAGACGGCACCGATCGTCTGCTGGAAATCGCCGACAAGTTCAAGACCGGCGCCGCGAAGAAAGAAGAGAACCTCGAATGGCGCAACCAGCCCGTCGAGAAGCGTTTGTCGCATGCGCTGGTGCACGGCATCACCAACTTCATCGTCGAAGACACCGAGGAAGTACGCGCGAAAATCGCCGCTGCCGGCGGCCGTCCGATCAACGTGATCGAAGGCCCGCTGATGGACGGCATGAACATCGTCGGCGACCTGTTCGGTCAGGGCAAGATGTTCCTGCCACAGGTCGTGAAGTCGGCCCGCGTGATGAAGCAGGCTGTCGCGCATCTGATCCCGTACATCGAAGAAGAAAAGAAGCTGCTCGCCGAAGCCGGCGCCGACGTGCGCGCCAAGGGCAAGATCGTCATCGCTACGGTGAAGGGCGACGTGCACGACATCGGCAAGAACATTGTCTCGGTGGTGCTTCAGTGCAATAACTTCGAAGTGGTCAACATGGGCGTGATGGTGCCGTGCAACGACATTCTCGCCAAAGCGAAGGTCGAGGGCGCGGACATCATCGGCTTATCCGGTCTGATTACGCCGAGCCTCGAAGAGATGGCCTACGTCGCCTCGGAAATGCAGCGCGACGACTACTTCCGCGTGAAGAAGATCCCTTTGCTGATCGGCGGCGCAACCACCTCGCGCGTGCACACCGCCGTGAAGATCGCACCGCATTACGAAGGCCCGGTGGTGTATGTGCCGGACGCATCGCGCTCGGTCTCCGTGGCCTCGAGCCTGCTGTCCGATGAGGGCGCGGCGAAGTATGTCGACGACCTCAAGGCCGACTACGACCGTATCCGCGACCAGCACGCCAACAAGAAAGCCCTGCCGATGGTCACGCTCGCCGAAGCCCGCGCGAACAAGACCAAGGTCGATTGGGCCGGCTACCAGCCGGTCAAGCCGAAGTTCATCGGCCGCCGCGTGTTCAAGAACTTCGACCTGAGCGAGCTGGCGAACTACATCGACTGGGGTCCGTTCTTCCAGACCTGGGACCTCGCCGGCCCGTACCCCGCGATCCTGAACGACGAGATCGTCGGCGAATCGGCCCGCCGCGTATTTTCGGACGGCAAGTCGATGCTCGCGCGCCTGATCCAGGGCCGCTGGCTGCAGGCTAACGGCGTGATCGCGCTGCTGCCGGCCAACACGGTGAACGACGACGACATCGAGATCTACACGGACGAATCGCGTTCGGAAGTGGCGCTCACGTGGCGCAACCTGCGCCAGCAAAGCGTGCGGCCGGTGGTGGACGGCGTGATGCGCCCCAACCGCTCGCTCGCCGACTTCATCGCGCCGAAGGATTCGGGGGTGGCCGACTACATCGGCATGTTCGCGGTCACGGCGGGTCTGGGCGTCGACGTGAAGGAAAAGCAGTTCGAAAAGGATCTCGACGACTACAGCGCGATCATGCTCAAGGCGCTCGCTGACCGCTTCGCCGAAGCCTTTGCCGAAGCGATGCATGCCCGCGTGCGCCGTGATCTCTGGGGCTACGCGAACGCCGAAACGCTTTCGAACGACGACCTGATCGCCGAAAAGTACCACGGCATCCGCCCGGCGCCGGGCTACCCGGCCTGCCCGGACCACCTCGTGAAACGCGACATGTTCGACGTGCTGCAAGCCACGGAAATCGGCATGAGCGTGACCGAATCGCTGGCCATGCTGCCGGCGGCTAGCGTCTCCGGCTTCTATCTGGCCCACCCGGACAGCACCTATTTCTCGGTCGGCAAGATCGGCCAGGACCAGCTGGAAGACTACGCAAAACGCATGTCGTTGTCGAAAACAGACGCCGAACGGGCTCTCGCGCCGTTGCTGTAAGCCTTGCGGGGCGGGAAACCTACTATATCGGACACGCTAGGCTGAATATTTGCGGCAGTGCAATTTTCGGCTTTGTAGACTGAAATGGCTTCAACCCGCCAGACGCGGCCAAACGCGTCGGCTTATCAAATTGCAATCGTCAACGGAGAGAATCGTATGAAGAAGCTGACGCTGTTATTGACGGCTGTTTCGCTTGCAGCAAGCGCCTCGGTGGCGCTAGCCCAGCCTGCCAGTTCGGTGAGTTCCTATTCGCCGCCTACGGAAAAGCACGTCAAGAAGCCCAAGAAGCAGAAAATGAAGAAGGGTGCGTCGGCACCGATGGCCGCATCGGCGGATGCCGCCAGCCAGTAAACGGGTTCGGCAGACGGGCCGCCAAGGCCCGTGAAGGCCCGCACAAGACGAAGAGCCCGCTGATGCGGGCTCTTTTCATTGATGCGTCACAGTCTGCGCAGCGCAGCGCTGCGAGGCGCTGCGAACGCCACCGCTGGCGGACCGCTCCGGTATCAGAGACCCCAAACGATATCCGCGTTTTCTTTCTGCGCGGCGCGCAGCATGTCGAGGAACGGATACGCGCGCTGGGCAAGTCCCGGCGGAATCTCATGATGCTCGTGACCGTCTTCGCCTTCGTGGAAATGGCCCTCGTGCTCGGCACGTTCCTGTTTGTCGACGCTGATCGCCGCTTCGAGTTTCGTGATCGCGACACTCAGTTCGTCGTGGGTGATGACACCTCGCTCACCCAAGCGCTTGCCGACAATGCCAACCAGGTACTGAGCGAGATTCTCCAGCATCATCACGTCCGGCGCGGCGCGACATTTGAAAGTAATCAGCATGACTGTTCCCTTTTTCGTTATGTTGGATTGACGCTCGAACGGCTGTAAGCCCGCCGTCGGCGCGCGTTTCGTTGACACGCCGATCAGGCGCGGCGGCCACGGCCCTTGGTGGGCATCTCATTGAACATATTAGCACCTGCTAAAATCCGTCTGGACGGAAAAGCACGCCGCAAAGCGCCGCGCGCGGCATTGCGCAGGCGACATGGCTGGCCCGGTTGGCCGAAACCGCATGCGGCTGCGCCAAGCCGCAGTTGCAAGCGCCTCGGCATGCCGCTGCGAACCGCGTTGCCCGCGACGTGCCTGATGGCGCCCCAGGTGCCAGGCGCGTCCCGGCCGGTGCATCGCCGCTTTCCACGCTTCTAACGAATCGGCTTCGCTTCGCGCGCGGCCGCCGCTTCTTCCGCATCACCGGATTGCCTCACTGGACTCGCAACAAGCATGCTGCCTGCACATAAACATACCCTCGAAACACTGCTCGCCGACACGGTGAAGCAGGTTGCTGAAGCAACTCAGGGCGCGAACGAAGCCGCCTTTGTCTCGCCCACGATCACGCTGGAGCGGCCCAAGGTGGCCGCGCACGGCGACGTCGCCTGCAACGTGGCGATGCAACTCGCCAAGCCGCTGCGCGCCAACCCGCGCCAGCTGGCGCAACAGATCGTCGACGCGCTGCTCGCGCAGCCGCGGGCCAAGGGTCTCGTGGATGCCGCCGAAGTGGCCGGCCCCGGCTTCATCAACTTGCGCCTCGCGCCCGCCGCCAAGCAGGCGGTGATCGCCGCCGTGTTCGCCGAACAGGATGCCTTCGGCCGTTCGCAGCGCGACGCCGGCAAGCACGTGCTGATCGAATTCGTCTCGGCCAATCCGACCGGCCCGCTGCACGTCGGCCACGGCCGCCAGGCGGCGCTCGGCGACGCGCTCTCGAACGTGCTGGCTAGCCAAGGCTATGACGTGCATCGCGAGTTCTATTACAACGACGCCGGCGTGCAGATCCACACGCTTGCCGTGTCGACCCAGGCGCGCGCCCGCGGCCTCGCCCCCGGCGACGAAGGCTGGCCCGCCTCGGCGTATAACGGCGAGTACATCGCCGACATCGCGAAAGACTATCTGAGCGGCGCGACGGTGGCCGCAAGCGACGGCGAGCCGGTCACCGGTGCGGGCGACATCGAGGACCTCGACGCGATCCGCCGCTTCGCGGTCGCGTATCTGCGCCGCGAGCAGGATATGGACCTGCAGGCGTTCGGCGTGAAGTTCGACCAGTACTACCTGGAGTCGTCGCTATACAAGGAAGGCCGGGTCGAGAAAACCGTCGAGGCGCTGATCGCCGCCGGCAAGACCTACGAACAGGAAGGTGCGCTGTGGCTGCGCACCACCGACGACGGCGACGACAAAGACCGCGTGATGCGCAAGAGCGACGGCACCTACACGTACTTCGTGCCGGACGTCGCCTACCACGTCGCCAAGTGGGAACGCGGCTTTACCAAGGTGATCAACATTCAGGGTTCGGACCACCACGGCACGATTGCGCGCGTGCGCGCTGGCCTGCAAGGTCTCGGCGTCGGCATTCCGAAGGGCTATCCCGACTACATCCTGCACAAGATGGTCACGGTGATGCGCAACGGCGAAGAGGTGAAGATCTCGAAGCGCGCCGGCAGCTATGTGACGGTGCGCGACCTGATCGAATGGTCTGGCGGCGCGACGCCGGGCTCGGAAGCCGCCGTCGACCTGATCGACGAAGAGACAATTCGCCGCGGCCGCGACGCCGTGCGTTTCTTCCTGATTTCGCGCAAGGCGGATACGGAATTCGTGTTCGACATCGACCTGGCGTTGAAACAGAACGACGAAAATCCGGTGCACTACGTGCAGTATGCGCATGCGCGGATCTGCTCGGTCATCGCGGAAAGCAAGGCGCGCTACAGCACGGACGAAAGCACGCTGGACCAGGTGGACGTGTCGCCGCTCACCAGCGAACGCGCCATGGCCTTGCTGAACAAGCTCGCCGAGTTCCCGGACATGCTGCAACACGCGGCCGACGAACTCGCGCCGCACGCGGTCGCGTTCTATCTGCGCGACCTCGCCGGCGAATTCCACTCGTTCTACAATGACAGAGCCGAACGCGTGCTGGTCGACGACGCTGCCGAGCGCAACGCGCGCGTCGCGCTGCTCGCGGCCACGCGTCAGGTGCTGGCCAACGGTCTCGCGACGATCGGCGTCTCCGCTCCCGTCAAGATGTAAGTCCTCAGGCGCAACATGCACGCGGCCGTCGTTATAATCGACGGCCGTTCCAGGATTCTTTTTGCAGGTGATTCATACGATGGCAAAACCACGCCGCACAACAAAGCAATCGCAATCGAAGCAAACCGGGGGGACTTTTCTCGGCATCGTGCTGGGCCTGATCGTCGGTCTCGCGATCGCGGTAGTGGTGGCGCTGTATATCACCCGTGCGCCTACGCCATTTGTCTCGAAGGTCGCACCGCCCGCGGCGCCCGACACCGGCGCGAGCCAGGGGCAGCAATACGACCCGAACCGTCCGCTGCAAGGCAAGACGCCGGGCCAGCCGGTACCGCAAGCCGCGCAACCGGCGCCGCCGAACACCGCACCGGGCCAGACCAACTCGCAAACGCAGTCCGGCATGCTGGAAGAACCGCAGATCGTCGAAGTGCCGCCATCGAATGGCAACGCGAACGGCGCGGCAGTCGCACCAAAGCCGGCGCAGGATAACGACAACGGCACCGCCGCCGCACCGGCTAAAAAGCCGCAAGGCTCCAGCACACCGCCGGCCACCGCGGCAGGCTCGGTGCCGAAGAGCACGGCCACCACGGCGGCCAACGCCAAGCCGGGTTCGAGCGCCGCGCCGACAGCGGGTGACGCGAACACGGGCTATTTCCTGCAAGTGGGCGCCTACAAGACCTCGGCCGACGCCGAGCAGCAGCGCGCGCGCCTCGCCTTCCAAGGCTTCGAATCGAAGGTCACGCAGCGCGATGCAGGCGGCGTGACGTACTACCGTGTGCGTATCGGCCCGTTCTCGAAGTTCGAAGACATGAATTCTAGCCGTCAGCGTCTGTCCGACGCGGGCGTGGATACCGCCGTGATCCGCTTTACGAAGCAATAAGCAAACAATAAACAAACGGTGATTTGCCGGAACGCGCCGCCGCCGAACTATCGGCATGCGGCGCGAGTCACAAGTACAACCGACAAGCACAACAGACGACCAGAGCGTCTAACGCCGACATTGAAAACGGTGACGGGCATTTGCGTGGCGCCACCGCTTTACCGCCTACTTGGGTCAACAAAACATGAAAAAACTGCTGAGCATTCTGTTCCTCTCGCTGGGCCTGGTTGCCGCCACGGCGCATGCATCGCCTGCCGCGCCGGTTTCCGGCAAAGACTACACCGTGCTGTCCACGCCGCAACCTACGGACGAGCCCGCCGGCAAGATCGAAGTCACCGAATTCTTCTGGTACGGCTGCCCGCACTGCAATGAATTCAACCCGTACCTCGAGGCATGGGTGAAGAAGCAAGGTCCGGACGTGGTGTTCAAGCGCGTGCCGGTTGCCTTCCGCGACGACTTCATACCGCACTCGAAGATGTTCCACGCGCTCGACGCACTTGGCCTCGCGACGCAGCTCACGCCGAAGGTTTTCAATGAAATCCACGTCAACAAGAACTACCTGCTGACGCCGGAAGATCAGGCCAAGTTCCTTGCGAAGAATGGCGTCGATCCGAAGAAGTACATGGACGCGTACAACTCGTTCTCGACGCAAAGCGCGTTGCAAAAAGACAAGAAGCTGCTGGACGACTACAAGATCGACGGCGTGCCGACGCTGGCCGTGCAGGGCAAGTATGAGACCGGTCCGGCGGCGACCAACAGCCTGCCGGGCACGATCCAGGTACTCGACTACCTGGTGCAGCAAGTCCGCGCCAAGAAGATGTAATGTTGAAGGCGCCGGAATGAGTTCCCCCCTGAAGGTTTTCATTACCGGCGCTTCGAGTGGCATCGGCCTCGCGCTCGCCGCCGAATATGCGCGGCGCGGTGCGATTCTCGGCCTGATTGCCCGCCGCGGCGACGCCCTCGCCGCCTTCCAGCAGTCCCATCCGCAAAATTCCATCTCCGTTTATTCCGTCGACGTTCGCGATGCCGAGGCGCTCGCCGATGCGGCCGCGCAATTCATCGCGCAGCACGGTTTGCCGGACGTCGTGATCGCCAATGCCGGCATCAGCCGCGGTGCGCTCACCGGGCACGGCGATCTGCGCACGTTCCGCGAAGTCATGGATGTCAATTACTTCGGCATGGTCGCCACCTTCGAGCCGTTCGCCGCCGCGATGGTTGCCGCGAAGAAAGGCACGTTGGTCGGGATCGCCAGCATCGCCGGTGTGCGCGGTCTGCCGGGGTCCGGCGCGTACAGCGCGTCGAAGTCGGCCGCGCTCAAGTATCTGGAAGCGTTGCGCGTCGAGATGCGGCCGCTGGGCGTCGGCGTGGTCACCATCGCGCCCGGCTATATCCGCACGCCGATGACCGAACACAACCCGTACCGCATGCCGTTCCTGATGGACGCCGACCGCTTCGCCGTGAAGGTCGCAGGCGCGGTCGAACGGCAGACGGCCTTCGCGGTGTTCCCGTGGCAGATGCGCATCGTAGCAATGCTGCTGCATATGCTGCCGCGCCGGCTCTACGACCGCGCCTTCGAACGCGCGCCGCGCAAGCCTCGCGCGGTCGCTGAGTAAATCATGCAGCCGCGTGCGGTCGATGCAGCCGGCGTCGCGCATGAAATGGGGGGCGTCCATGCGTCGGGCGTCGATACGCGGGGCGCCCATGCGTCGGCCGCCAGTGCGCCGGGAGCCGACACGTCGGGCGTCGATACACGCATCGTCTCGCTGGTGCCTAGCATCACCGAATTGCTGTTCGCTTTGGGGCTCGACAGACAGATCGTCGGGCGCACCGGTTTTTGCGTGCATCCACGTGACAAAGTGCGGCAGGTGCGCAAGGTCGGCGGCACCAAATCCGTGAATATCGACGCGATTCGTGCTTTGCGCCCCACCCATCTGATCGTCAATATCGACGAAAACGAGCGCGATACCGTCGAGCAGTTGCGCGCGTTCGTGCCGCATATCGTCGTCACCCATCCGCAGACGCCGCAGGACAATCTCTCACTGTATGCGCTGCTGGGCGCCATCTTCGGCCGCGAGCAAGAAGCGCAGCGCTTGAGCGAGGCGCTCGAAGCGCGTCTGCGCGAGGTCGCCGCGCAGGTGTTTCCCAAACAAAACGTGCTGTATCTGATCTGGCGCGAGCCATGGATGACGGTTGCCCGCGATACCTACATCGCCGCGATGCTGCGGCTCGTGAACTGGCAAACGCTGCCTGACGTAGAAGGCGGAGCGGCAGGCGCCGCGCGTTATCCCACGCTCGACTTTGGTGACGCGCCATGGCTTGCCGGTGTCGATCGCATACTGCTCTCAAGCGAGCCCTATCGCTTCACACAAGCACATTGCGACGCACTGAAACGCGATCCTCGTCTGGCCGGCAAGCGTATCGAGTTGATCGATGGCGAGCTGGTGTCGTGGTACGGCGTGCGGGCGATTGATGGCGTCGCTTATCTGCTCGGGCACGCGGCCGCGCCGTAGGCGCCCGCGCAAAGCCCAGGTCACCGGGTAGCGTCGCCTGATGCTCGCATGAGCCGCGTGACTGCCGCACGCAGCCTCGAGACTGCCCCGGACGACGCCATCGTGCGAGGCCGTCCCCCTGCGCACCGACTCTCGCTGTCCATATGAATATGCGGATTAAATTGTTGTCGGCGCAACCACCCTTCGATAAGCTTTCGCCGAGGCCGAGACGCGCGTGTGCGGTACCAGCCAAACCATGCGCTAGCGCCCGAAACGTATCACAATAAAGACGACGGCCAGAACGGTCGCCGCCCGTCAACGGAATACAACTACACAACCAGACGCACTGCCTGACTGCGCTTGTTATGGGAGATCCTATGCGCTTCAAACTGCTCGCAGCCGCCGTACTGTTCACGGCGCCCGCGCTCGTGCTCGCCAAACCGCTGACCGTCTGTACCGAGTCGAGCCCTGACGGCTTCGACGTCGTGCAGTTCAACTCGCTCGTTACGACCAATGCGTCGGCCGACGTGATCTTCAATTCGCTGGTCTCGTACGACGAGGCTGCGAAGAAAGTCGTGCCCGCGCTGGCCGACAAGTGGGACGTGAGCCCCGACGGCCTCACCTACACGTTCCATCTGCGCCCGAACGTGCAGTTCCAGACTACCGATTACTTCAAGCCCACCCGCGCGCTGAATGCCGACGACGTCGTCTTCACGTTCGACCGCATGCTCAACGACAGCAATCCGTGGCACAAGGTGGCGGGCGCAAGCGGCTTTCCGCACGCGCAATCGATGGGTTTGCCCAAGCTCATCAAATCGGTCAGCAAGGTCGACGACAACACCGTCAAGTTCGAACTGAACGCGCCGGACGCGACCTTCGTGTCGATCCTGACAATGGGTTTTGCCTCGATCTATTCGGCTGAATACGCCGACCAGTTGCTCAAGGACGGCAAACAGGCCGACCTGAATTCGAAGCCGATCGGCACCGGTCCATTCGAATTGAAGAGCTACACCAAAGACGCGGTGATCCGCTACGACGTGAACCCGACGTACTGGGGTGCAAAGCCGAAGATCGACCGCCTGATCTACGCGATCACGCCGGACGCCACGGTGCGCGCCCAAAAGGTGAAGGCGGGCGAATGCCAGATCGCGCTGTCGCCGAAGCCGCAGGATCTCGCCGAAGCGAAGGGCGACAAGTCGCTCGCCATCGTGCAGACACCGGCCTTCATGACCGCCTTCGTCGCACTGAACACGCAGAAGAAGCCGCTCGACAATCAGAAGGTGCGCGCCGCCCTGAACATGGCATTCGACCGCACCACGTACCTGAAGGCGATCTTCGACAACACTGCGACGCCGGCCGTCAATCCGTATCCGCCTAACACCTGGAGCTACGACAAGGCAGTGAAAGCATGGCCGTACGATCCGGTGAAGGCGAAGAAACTGCTCGCGGACGCAGGCTATCCGAACGGCTTCGAAACAACGATCTGGGTGCGTCCGAACGGCAGCGTGCTGAATCCGAATCCGAAAGCCGGCGCCGAACTGCTGCAAGCCGACTTCGCCAAGATCGGCGTGAAGGCGAATGTGAAGGTGATCGAATGGGGCGAGTTGATCAAGCAGGCAAAGCAGGGCCAGCACGACACGCTGTTCATGGGCTGGGCCGGCGACAATGGCGATCCGGACAACTATCTGTCGCCGCTCTTCAGTTGTAACGCGGTGAAGTCAGGGATCAACTTTGCACGCTTCTGCGATCAGGATCTGGACAAGCTGATCGCCGACGGCAAGACAACGCCCGATCAGGCCAAACGCGCGAAGGCGTATGAACAGGCGCAGCAGATCATCCACGATCAGGCGCTGTGGATTCCGCTGGGTTACCCGACGGCAGCGGCCATCACGCGCGCGACGGTGAGCGGCTATCACGTGAGTCCGTTCGGACGGCAGAACTTTGGGACGGTGGCGGTGCAGTAGAGCGGTGCAATAAGCGTCAGCCACGCCGCTTGCAAAAAAGCCCGGTTGCGCACCGGGCTTTTTTATCGATGGACAAACTCGCTTACGCCGAAAACCGGATCACCCCATCCGCATCCTGCGTGCGCTTCAACTCACCCCCGAGCCACAGCAGATGCAGGTGCGCCAACGCTTCGCCCATCGCGAACGTCATCTGATGGATGTCGAGCTGGCGCTTGAACATGAGCGGCACGATATCCGCGGCGCTCTGCGGCTTCTCCGCACATGCCTCGCGCACCTCGGCCAGACGCGCGTCATGATGCTCACGCAATTGCCTGATGCGCGTGCGCACGCCACGAAACGGCTTGCCATGCGAGGGCAGCACGAGCGTGTCATCCGGCATCGTCTCATAGCGGCCGAGCGATTCCAGATATAGCGCGAGCGGCGTGCCTTCCGGCTCCATGTCGAACACCGAGACGTTAGTCGAAATGCGCGGCAGCACCATGTCGCCGGAGATCAGCGTGCCGGTCTCTTCGCAATGCAACGCGCAGTGTTCCGGAGAGTGGCCGAAGCCGGTCACCACCCGCCACGTCTTGCCGCCGATCTTCACGCCATCCGCTTCGCGCAGGCGGCGGTACTGACCAGGAATTGCCGGCACGAGGCTCGAGTAGTAGCTCGTGCGATTACGCAGCTTCTCAAGCGACACCTGATCGTTCAGACCATGCCGCGCAAAGTGACGTGCCGCGCCCTCGCCGCCCGCATTCGAGCCGTCGCCGGCCGCCATCACGCGTGCCTGCATGTATTCGCCGAGCGTCATCCACAAGCGCACGTCCCAGCGCTTCTTGTCGCCGCCGGTGCAAATCCAGTGCGCGAGGCCGATGTGGTCCGGATGGCAATGCGTGACGATCACGCGCAGCACCGGCAGGCCGTCGAACACGGAGTCGAACACTTTCTCCCAGCTCTCCTTGATCCCGTCCGATGCAATGCCGCAGTCGACTACCGTCCAGCCTTGCTGACCGTCGATCTCATCGCGTAGCAGCCACAGATTGATGTGATCGAGTGCGAACGGCAGCGGCATGCGCAGCCAGAACACGCCGGGCGCGACTGCCATCGCATGGCCCGCTTCGGGCAAGGTGTCGTTGAACGGGTAGTCGAGTTGATGTTCGAGTGCATTCATTGTGGTTGTCTTCCTCCGTCGGCCGTCCGGCATGGCGAGGTATGCGATGCCGGACGACGTGGTTGCGGCCCGGTCAGGACATACCGGTGCCGTATTGCGCCGTAGTTGCGTTTCGATCAAGTTGACGATAACGTAAACGTCGATTCTATCGTTCAATCCGATTTTCTGCCCGGTCACGGAATGCCCCGATGAACACGCAATACACGATCACCGAGCTCGCGCGCGAATTCGACGTCACGCCTCGGGCGATCCGCTTCTATGAAGACCAGGGTTTACTCTCGCCCAGCCGTGAGGGTTCGAGCGGCTTGCGGCGCGTCTATTCGGGCCGCGACCGAACCCGCCTGAAGCTCACCCTGCGCGGCAAGCGGCTCGGCTTCACGCTGTCGGAAATCCGCGATCTGCTCGATGTCTATGAGTCGCCAACCGACACCGTGCCGCAATTGCACGCCTTCCTTGCCACGGTGGCGCGCCATCGCGACGTGCTCGAACGTCAACTGGAAGATCTGAACGCGACGCTCGAAGACCTCGCGCAATACGAAGCCCAGGCGCGCGCGCTGCTGGAAAGCGGCGCACGCGAAACCAGGTCCGCTTAAGAGGTCCGCCTAAGCCCACCCGGACGATACAATCACGGGTGTCTTCACGACATGGGATGAATGCACGGTCGACATGAATCACTTCCCCAAACTGTTGTCGTCGCAGATCGGCTTTGACGTCGCGCAGACGATGCTCGAAGGATTCGATCGGCACTACCGGATCTTCCGCGACGCCGCGATCCATGCCAAATCGCTCTTCGAAGCTGCCGACTGGCATGGCCTGCAAACCCTGGCGCGCGAGCGCATTACCTCATACGACGATCGCGTCGAGGAATGCGTCGAACTGCTCGAAGACGAATACGACGCCGAGAATATCGACGACGAAGTATGGCAGCAGATCAAGCTCCACTACATCGGCCTCCTGACCACGCACCGCCAGCCCGAGTGCGCGGAGACGTTCTTCAATTCGGTGTGCTGCAAGATCCTGCACCGTTCGTACTTCAGCAACGACTTCATTTTCGTGCGTCCGGCGATCTCGACTGAGTACATCGAGAACGACGAACCGGCGGCGAAGCCGACCTATCGCGCGTACTACCCCGGCAAGGACGGTCTTGCCGCCACGCTCGAGCGCATCGTCACCAATTTCCAGCTGGAACCGCCGTTTGAGGATCTGACGCGCGACGTTGCATGCGTGATGCAGGCGATCTACGACGCGTTCGGCGTGTTCGACGAAGCGCCCAACTTCCAGATTCACGTGCTCTCGTCGCTGTTTTATCGGAACAACTCGGCGTATATCGTTGGACGGATCATCAACGGCGATATGCTGTTGCCGTTCGCGGTGCCGCTGCGCCATGTGAAGCCCGGCGTGCTTGCACTCGATACCGTGCTGCTCAAACGCGATCAGTTGCTGATCATCTTCAGCTTCTCGCATTCGTATTTCCTGGTGGACATGGAAGTGCCCTCCGCCTACGTCGAATTTCTCGGCACGATCATGCAGGGCAAACCGAAGGCGGAAATCTATACGTCGGTGGGTTTGCAGAAGCAGGGCAAGAATCTGTTCTATCGCGATCTGCTGCACCATCTGAAGCACTCCAGCGATCAGTTCATCATCGCGCCCGGCATCAAAGGGCTCGTGATGCTGGTGTTTACATTGCCGTCGTTTCCGTACGTATTCAAGCTGATCAAAGATCACTTCCCGCCGCCGAAGGAAACCACGCGCGAGCAGATCAAGGGAAAGTATCAGCTCGTCAAACGGCATGACCGGCTGGGCCGCATGGCCGACACGCTCGAATATTCGAGCGTGGCGCTACCCATTTCGCGGCTCGACGAAGCGCTCGTGCGCGAACTCGAAAAGGAAGTCCCGTCCTTGATCGAACACGACGGCGACAACCTGGTGATTCGCCACATGTACATCGAACGCCGGATGGTGCCGCTCAATCTGTTCCTGCAAAGCGGCAGCGACGACGACATCGATCACGGCATCAAGGAATACGGCAACGCGATCAAGGAATTGATGCAGGCGAACATCTTCCCTGGCGACATGCTGTACAAGAACTTCGGCGTGACGCGCCATGGCCGCGTCGTGTTCTACGACTACGATGAAATCGAATACCTGACGGAATGCAACGTGCGCGCGGTGCCGGCGCCACGTAACGAGGAAGACGAAATGTCGGGCGAGCCGTGGTACTCGGTCGGCCCGCACGACATTTTCCCTGAGACCTACGGCACGTTTTTGCTCGGCGACCCGCGCGTGCGCCGATCCTTCATGCAGCATCACGCGGACTTCTTCGATCCGGCGCTATGGCAACGGCACAAGGATCAACTATTAAAAGGCGAACTGCCCGACTTTTTCCCGTACGACAGCAGCGTGCGCTTCCGCATCCGCTATCCGGAACGATTCGCCGATACGGCGTCCGGACCATCGGAGAACCAGGCAGATGAACGCACCGTGCGCGTGGCTTAAACCTCATGCGCCGCATGCGCCGCCCGCATCGTTGAATGCATCGTCCGAACCTTATGTAACGACATCGACCGGTCAATCGGTCGAGCAACCGCCCAGACTCACCATGAATACGAACGCTTCTCCCGCTGCCAATCCGCTTGCTCATCTATTCGACAACAACGACGCATGGGTGACCCGCAAGCTGTCCGAAGATCCGGAGTACTTTTCGCGCCTCGCGCACCAGCAGACACCCGAATATCTATGGATCGGCTGCTCCGATTCACGCGTGCCGGCCAATCAGATCATCGGCCTGCCGCCTGGCGAAGTGTTCGTGCACAGAAATATCGCCAACGTGGTGGTGCATACGGATCTGAACTGCCTGTCGGTGATCCAGTTCGCCGTCGATCTGCTGAAGGTCAAGCACATCATGGTGGTAGGTCATTATGGCTGCTCGGGTGTCGCCGCGGCGCTGCACGGCCGACGCGTGGGTCTCGCGGACAACTGGCTGCATCACGTGCAGGACGTGCGCACCAAGCACGCCGCGCTGATCGAAGAGTGGCCGCTTGGCGAGGCGCGCCATCGGCGTCTGGTCGAGTTGAACGCAATCGAACAGGTCATGAACGTATGCCGGACCACCATCGTCAACGACGCGTGGGCGCGCGGCCAGGAACTGACCGTGCATGGCTGGGTGTATGGCGTGCACGACGGCAAGGTGCGCAACCTCGGCATGACGATTAGCGACCCTGCCGCGCTAGATGCGGCCTATAAGAGCTGCGTCGCTGCCGTGTCGGCCAGCGGCGCGCACAAAGCGGACAACGACATGGTCGCCGCCGATGCGGCCCAGCTCGGCGAGGTGCCGGCCATCGTCGAAGGTGTGATCAATGAACTTAAACATGAGTGAGGCAAGCATGAGTGAGACAAAATCTGATCCGATCGTGATCGTCGGTGTGGCCCGCACGCCGATGGCGGCATTTCAGGGCGATTTCGCTTCGCTCACCGCGCCGCAGTTGGGCTCGATTGCAATCGAAGCCGCGGTGCAACGCGCCGGGTTGAAACCCGAGCAGATCGACGAAGTGGTGATGGGTTGCGTGCTGCCCGCCGGCCTCGGCCAGGCGCCCGCGCGCCAGGCCGCACTCGGCGCCGGCTTGCCGCTCGCCACCGGCAGCACCACGGTCAACAAGATGTGCGGCTCCGGCATGCGCGCGGCGATGTTCGCGCACGACATGCTGGCCGCGGGCTCGGCCGACGTGATCGTCGCGGGGGGCATGGAGAGCATGAGCAACGCGCCGTACCTGCTGCCGAAGGCGCGTAGTGGCATGCGCATGGGCCACGGCCAGGTGATCGACCACATGTTCTGCGACGGTCTCGAAGACGCCTACGAAAAGGGCCGTTTGATGGGTACCTTCGCCGAGGAGTGCGCGGCGTCGTTCGACTTCACGCGCGAAGCGCAGGATGCGTTCGCCGTCGAGTCCCTGAATCGGGCGAAGCGCGCGAATGAAGACGGCTCGTTTACATGGGAAATCGCGCCGGTGAAGGTGGAAAGCCGCAAGGGCGACGTGACCATCGATCACGATGAACAACCGTTCAAAGCGAACCTCGACAAGATTCCGACGCTCAAGCCCGCGTTTAGCAAAACCGGCACGGTGACGGCGGCGAACTCGTCATCGATTTCCGACGGCGCCGCGGCGCTTGTAATGATGAGTGAATCGACCGCGAAGCGTCTCGGTGTCGAACCGCTTGCTCGCGTGGTCGGCCACTCCACCTTCGCGCAGGAACCGGCGAAGTTCACCACCGCGCCGGTCGGCGCGATTCGCAAGCTGTTCGAGAAAAACGGCTGGCGCGCCGACGAAGTGGATCTGTATGAAATCAACGAGGCGTTCGCGGTGGTGACGATGGCCGCGATGAAGGAACATCATCTGCCGCATGACAAGGTCAACGTGAACGGCGGCGCCTGTGCACTCGGCCATCCCATCGGCGCATCGGGCGCGCGCATTCTCGTCACGCTGATCGGCGCGTTGAAAAAGCGCGGTCTCAAGCGCGGCGTCGCGACGCTATGCATCGGCGGTGGCGAAGCGACCGCGATGGGCATTGAACTGGTTTGATGCACAGTTTTTCGGCGTTGGAGAGCTTGAGGTGATTCGATGAAGACAGTGTTGATCGTCGGTGCATCGCGCGGCATCGGCCAGGAGTTCGTGCGGCAGTACAAGAAAAGCGGCTGGCGCGTGCTCGCCACCGCGCGCGACAGCGTCGCGCTCGACGCGCTGAAGGCGCTCGGCGCCGAGACCTTTTCACTCGACGTCACCGCGCCCGAAGAAATCGCAGCGCTCGGCTGGAAGCTCGACGGCGAACAGCTCGACGCGGCGGTGCTGGTATCGGGCGTGTACGGCCCGCGCACCGAGGACATCGAAACGATCACGGCCGAAGACTTCGACCAGGTCATGCACACCAACGTGCGCGGTCCGATGCAGTTGATGCCGATCCTGCTGCCGCTCGTCGAACAAGCCGGCGGTGTGTTCGCGGTGATTTCGAGCAAGATGGGTAGCATCGGCGACGCAAGCGGCACGACCGGCTGGCTGTACCGCGCGAGCAAGGCGGCGCTCAACGACGCACTGAAAGTCGCCTCGCTGGATACCATGCGCGCAACGTGTATTTCGCTGCACCCTGGCTGGGTGCGCACCGACATGGGCGGCGCTCAGGCGGCAATCGATCCTGCACGGAGCGTGACCGGCATGCGCGAAGTGCTCGCCCAGGCTGCGGCCGCGCGCGAAGCGTTCAACGGCCGCTTCTATCAATACGACGGCACGGCGCTCGACTGGTGAGGAAACAGATGGGGAGACTAACGAGGAGACCGAACCATGGTGCTTGATCAGGATCACCTGATGGTCCGCGATGCGGTGCGCACATTCGTCCGCGAAGCGGTCACCCCGCATGCGGCGCAATGGGACCGCGAGCGCATCTTTCCAAAGGACGTGCACCACCAGCTCGCCGAACTCGGCGCCTATGGCGTGCTGGTGCCCGAAGCGTACGGCGGCGCCGGCATGGACGCGCTGGCGCTCGCGCTGATCCTCGAAGAAATCGCGGCGGGCGACGGCGGCACCTCGACCGCGATCTCCGTCAACAACTGCCCGGTGTGCAGCATTCTGCTGACCTATGGCAACGACGCGCAGAAACGCGACTGGCTCACGCCGCTCGCGCGCGGCGAGATGCTCGGCGCGTTTTGTCTGACCGAACCGCAAGCGGGTTCTGACGCATCCGCGCTGCGCACCACCGCGACACGCGACGGCGACACCTACGTGTTGAATGGCGTCAAACAGTTCATCACGAGCGGCAAGAATGGCAACGTCGCGATCGTCATGGCCGTGACCGACAAGGCGGCGGGCAAGCGCGGCATCAGCGCGTTTATCGTGCCGACCGACACGAAGGGGTACATCGTCGCGCGAGTCGAAGAGAAGCTTGGCCAGCATTCGTCGGACACGGCCCAGATTATTTTTGAAGATTGCCGCGTACCGGCCACGAATCTGATTGGCGCGGAAGGTGAAGGCTATCGGATTGCGCTATCGGGGCTCGAAGGCGGGCGCATTGGTATCGCGGCGCAGAGCGTCGGCATGGCGCGCGCCGCGTTCGAGGCGGCATTGGGCTATGCGAAGGAGCGCGAAAGCTTCGGGCAGCCGCTGTTTTCGCACCAGGCCGTGCAATTCCGTCTCGCCGATATGGCGACCCAACTCGAAGCCGCGCGCCAGTTGATCTGGCACGCGGCTTCGCTGAAAGACGCCGGCCAGCCTTGCCTGACCGAGGCCGCGATGGCCAAGCTGTTCGCCTCGGAAGCCGCCGAGAGAATCTGCTCGGCAGCCCTGCAGATTCATGGCGGCTACGGCTATCTGAGCGACTTCCCCGTGGAGCGCATCTACCGCGATGTCCGCGTGTGCCAGATTTACGAAGGCACCAGCGACATCCAGAAAATTTTGATCGCACGCGGTCTTGGCTGAAAGTTTGATGAATAAGCCATTGTTGTCAATGCAACGACCGTCCGACTGCCCATGTGGCGCCGCCGCGCCCGATCGGCGGAGCGGCGCCAAACCGCCCCGCTTCGCGCAATGTTGCGGCCGCTACATTGATGGCGGCGAAACCGCGCCGCGCGCGCTCGAACTGATGCGCTCGCGTTACAGCGCGTATGTTGTGGGCGCAACGGATTATTTGCGCGCGACCTGGGCGCCGCACACCTGCCCCACGGATCTCGACGCCGACCCTGGCGCCCCCGACGCGCCGCGTTGGCTCGGACTGCAGATCAAGGCCTTCACTGAAACCGACGCCGATCACGCGACCGTTGAATTCGTCGCACGATACAAGGTAGGCGGCCGCGCCCACCGGCTGCACGAGTTGAGCCGCTTTCTACGTGGCGAAGACGGACACTGGCGCTATGTGGATGGCGACGTGAGCGAATAAGCCAAACCTTTCGCAGGCTTACACAACGCAGCGACGCTGCGACGCACATAGCACGGCACTCACATATGGCCCTCAAACGAGGGCTTTTTTTTCGTGTTGGCTCGATACCACAAGGCGTGTGTTGCGACACATTACTTCGTGCAACCAAGCACCGTGCGACAGGCACTTTGCGGCGTCTCGGGAGGGCATACGCGCCTTGATCCGCACGCGGCAATTATTGCGCCGCGGGTTCTCCTTTATTGCGCAAAACAAAATTGTCGTGCCAGGATGAGGCCGTAGGTTTGTGACGTCACATTGCGAGAATAGGTCCATACCGATCCGCAAGATGCGCAGGCGCCCTGCCGATTGCCCACCAGTAAGGGTTCGACAGCGGTTCCGGGTAGCATGTGTGGCGCTCATCATCGGCGCGTGGGGTCGCGTCGGCCGTTTGGGTTCATCCCGTGCGATCTCGATTAGCGTGCGTGCGCTTTGCGCACTACGTACGCGAGTGTGTTTTTGTTTGTCGAAAACGCCGATGAAAGGCAAGTGTCAGAAATGACATTCGGCAAACATAGCGTCACGGTGTTCAGGGCAGGCTTTTAAGGCAGGTGCGTGAATGGTGTTCAGCAAGGTTCTGACGAAGTGTGCGGTGACGTGTGCAACGGCGATATGCGCTGTCGCACTCGCGCATGCCGACCCGCTCGCCGACCCCCAGGCAGGGCCCCTCACCCGCGCGCACGTGCCGCGCATCGCGCTCGACGACGACATCTATCTGCCCACCGCCGGCCTCAACGAACAGATCATCCGCGTGCCGGTCGACGCTGCCGGCACGGTCACGCTCGAAACGACGATCTACAAGCCGGACGGCGCAGGTCCGTTTCCGATGATCGTTTTCAACCACGGCAAGATTCCTGGCGACCCGCGCATGCAGGAACGCAGCGACCCGTTGCCGTTCGCGCGTGAATTCGTGCGCCGCGGCTACGTGGTGGTGGCGCCGAACCGCCAGGGCTTCAGCCATTCGGACGGCACGTATCAACAGGATGGCTGCGACGTCGAACGCAATGGTGTCGGCCAGGCTGGCGACGTGGCTGCGACGATCGATTTCATGTCGAAGCAGCCGTATGTGGACGCGACGCACATTGTGGTGGCGGGCACCTCGCACGGCGGCCTGGCAACGATGGCTTACGGCCCCGAGGCTGCATCCGGCGTGCGGGCCTTGATCAATTTCTCGGGCGGTTTGCGGCAGGACGCGTGCACCGACTGGCAAGGCAACCTGACGCGCGCATTCGGCGCATATGGCGAGAAAGCGAAGGTGCCGTCGCTGTGGTTGTATGGCGATAACGATTCGGTGTGGAATGCGCCGCTGGTGGCCGGCATGTATGCCGCATATGCCGCGCACGGCGCGAGCGTGAAGATGGTGGATTTCGGCAACTACAAGAATGACGCGCATCGGCTCGTGGGCGATCGCGATGGCGTGCATGTGTGGTGGCCTGCGGTCGAGGCTTTCCTCGCTCGGGCGGGGATGCCTACCGGAGTGCAGTATCGGGTCGATGATCCTTCAGCACCGAAGGCGAGCGGCTTTGCCGCAGTCGACGCAGTCAACGCTGTCCCGTTTGTCGATGAAGCCGGGCGTAACGGCTATCGCAACTTTTTGCATCAGTATCCAAGCCGGGCTTTTGCTGTGTCGGATACGGGTGCGTGGTCGTGGGCCGAGGGTGGCGACGATCCAATGTCGGTTGCTATTGCTAATTGCCAGAAGCAGAGTTCGGCACCTTGCCGGTTGTATGCGGTGGATAACGCCGTTGTGTGGGGAGCTCAGTCTTCGCAGACGGCGGATTCTTCTTCGGCTGGTTCTGCCGGTGATCGGCGGGCTATTGCTAGTCGGAATTAAGGGTAGGGTTTTTGCCTGCTCGGCGCTTTGTTGTCTGTTTGCTTACGGCGTTGGCCTTTCCTTGAATTAATATTGGTTTATTAGCGTTCGCCCCTGTGCGGGGCAGGCACTCACTTTCTTTGCCGCCGCAAAGAAAGTAAGCAAAGAAAGCGGCTCAAACCGCTAATGCTAAGTGGGCACCGTGGTCTGCACGGGGTAGTGGTGCATCTGGAATCCGGGCCCTCGCACCTTCCCGCCTGAGTGACTAGGGTGTCATCAGCTCCCACTCCGCACTGCGTGCGTCGCGGACGGGTCTGCATGGGAAACCCAGGGGCTTCAGTTCGAGTCTGTGGGGGCTATCGGCTTCGCCTCAGCGAGGTGCCCAAGTGTCCCAACGACGAGTTTCGCAAGTGAATGAAAGTGCAAACTCGCAGACCGGATGAAACGGGGTGCAGCGCGGTTTCAGTATCGGCAGCGAAACAGGTTCCGTGCAAAAAATGCAAGTGCGGAAACGTAGTGGTCGGTTTTGTGAAGTACTCTTCGGCGCGCGCAGCGCCGCCGGAAGTATGACGCCCTTGTCACTGACGCTTGAGGGTGCGCGAACACCGATTCCAGATGCACCACTACCCTTTGCAGACCACGGCGCCCGCTTAGCATTAGCGGTTTGAGCCGCTTTCTTTGCTTACTTTCTTTGCGGCGGCAAAGAAAGTGAGTGCCTGCCCCGCACAGGGGCGAACGCTAATAAACCAATATCAATTCAAGGAAAGGCCAACGCCGTAAGCAAACAGACAACAAAGCGCCGAGCAAACAAACAGATCAAGAAAAGGCCACCACCACAAAACCCCAGACAAATCCCGCCGAGCAGGCAAAAACCCCAAACCACACACCGCCGGAGGCAAACCCCACCTTAAACCCCCAATTCCCGCCCATAAGGTCCAACTACTTTGTCGTCGCCAACTCCGCCGATTAGCAACCTTCAGAACGAAACTTAAACCACCTGCATCCAACAGCACCAAACCCCAGCGCCGCAGGCAAAAACCCAACTCTCGCCCCTAGTGCACAGCACGAAATAAACCGCTAATCTCGACCCCGCACGCCATTTCAAGGCCGCGCGCAGCGCAAAGAAAAACCCGCACCACGAATGAAAGGGCCCTAAAAAAGCCAGCCGTGCAACGGCAAAAAAGCACCCCGGAGCACCCTTTGGAAAAGTCAGCATCCCCTGAAGACTGGATCACCCGCAGCCTGCGTGCCGTCTGGCACCCCTGCACCCAGATGAAGCACCACGAGCGCCTGCCCCTCGTGTCGGTCGCGCGCGGTCAAGGCGCGTGGCTCTATGACCGCGCGAACAACCGCTATCTGGACGCGATCAGCTCCTGGTGGGTCAACCTGTTCGGCCACGCCAACCCCCGCATCAACACGGCACTGAAAGACCAGCTCGATACGCTCGAACACGCGATGCTCGCCGGCTGCACGCACGAGCCCGCCATCGAACTCGCGGAGCGCCTCAGCGCCCTCACCGGCAACACGCTCGGCCACGCGTTCTTCGCATCCGATGGTGCATCCGCCGTTGAAATCGCGCTGAAGATGAGCTTCCACTCGTGGCGCAATCGCGGCTTCGCCGACAAGCAGGAATTCGTCTGCATCGCCAACAGCTATCACGGCGAAACCATCGGCGCGCTCGGCGTCACCGATGTCGCGCTCTTCAAAGATGCCTACGACCCGCTGATCCGCCACGCGCATGTCGTCGCATCGCCCGATGCTCGGCTCGCGCAAGCCGGCGAAACAGCAGCCGACGTCGCACGCCACGCGCTCGATCAGGTTCGCTCGCTGTTCGAAGCGCGCGCCACGAAAATCGCCGCGCTGATCGTCGAGCCGCTGGTGCAATGCGCGGCCGGCATGGCAATGCACGATCCGTCGTATATCGCCGGCCTGCGTGCGCTGTGCGATCAGTACGGCGTGCATCTGATCGCCGATGAAATCGCAGTCGGTTGCGGACGCACCGGCACCTTCTTCGCGTGCGAACAAGCCGGCATCTGGCCGGACTTCCTGTGTCTGTCGAAAGGGATCAGCGGCGGCTATCTGCCGCTCTCGATCGTGCTGTCGCGCGATGAAATTTTTGAGGCCTTCTATCACGACGATATCGCGCGCGGCTTCCTGCACTCGCATTCGTACACGGGCAATCCGCTCGCATGCCGCGCGGCGCTCGCCACGCTCGATCTCTTCGCAAGCGACAACGTACTCGCCGTCAACGCGCAAAAATCCGCAAAGCTGAAGGCCGCACTCGCGCCGCTCGCCGAGCACAAGCAGGTGCGCAATCTACGTCAGTGCGGCACGATCTTCGCATTCGACGCAGTGATCGACGACGCTCAGCAAGCCAAAACATTTTCGCGCCGCTTCTTCGAAAACGCGTTGCAGCGTGAACTGTTGCTGCGTCCGATTTCGACGACGGTGTATCTGATGCCCCCCTACATCCTGGACGACGAAGAAATCGCGCTGCTTGCCTCGCGCACGCGCGAAACCTTCGAAGCAACGCTCGCGGAGACCCGCTAATGCACCTGCTCGACACCCTCACCGAAGGCCTCAAGGACATCGACGAGCGCGGTCTGCGCCGTCGTCGCCGTACTGCCGACACGCCGTGCGCCGCGCACATGACGGTCGACGGCCGCGCAATCATCGGCTTCGCCAGTAACGACTATCTCGGTCTCGCCGCGCATCCGCAACTGATCGCGGCGATCGCCGAAGGCGCGCAGCGTTATGGCGCGGGCAGCGGCGGTTCGCATCTGCTCGGCGGCCACTCGCGCGCGCATGCACAGCTCGAAGACGATCTGGCCGAATTCGTCGGTGGCTTCGTCGACAATGCACGGGCGCTCTACTTCAGCACCGGCTACATGGCGAATCTCGCGACGCTCACCGCGCTCGCGGGCCGCGGCACGACGCTCTTCTCCGATGCGCTGAATCACGCGTCGCTGATCGACGGTGCGCGCCTGTCGCGAGCCGACGTGCAGATCTATCCGCACTGCGATATGGAAGCCTTGAGCGCGATGCTCGACGCGTCGAACGCCGAGGTCAAAGTCATCGTCTCCGATACCGTGTTCAGCATGGACGGCGATATCGCGCCTCTCGCGCGTTTGCTCGAACTCGCGGAACGGCATGGCGCATGGCTGATCGTCGACGATGCGCACGGTTTCGGCGTGCTCGGTCCGCAAGGCCGCGGCGCAGTTGCAGAAGCCGCATTGCGCTCGCCGAACCTGATTTCGATCGGCACGCTCGGTAAGGCGGCGGGTGTATCGGGCGCATTCGTCGTCGCGCATGAAACCGTGATCGAATGGCTCGTGCAGCGCGCCCGGCCGTATATCTTCACGACCGCTTCGGCGCCCGCTGCGGCGCATGCGGTGTCGGCGAGTCTGCGGATCATCGGCGGCGAAGAAGGTGACGCGCGGCGCGCCCATCTCCAGCAACTGATCGAACGCACGCGCGCGATGCTAAAAGCCACGCCGTGGCTGCCGGTCGATTCACACACCGCCGTGCAGCCGCTGATCATCGGCTCGAACGAGGCCACGCTCGATATCGCGGCCACGCTCGATCGCGCGGGTCTCTGGGTGCCGGCTATCCGTCCGCCGACCGTGCCCGCGGGTACGTCGCGGCTGCGCATTTCGCTTTCCGCCGCGCATGCGCAAGCGGATCTGGACCGGCTCGAAGCGGGCTTGCAACAACTCGGGGCGAAGGCGGCATGAGTCGGGCGCTGTCGCTATTCGTCACCGGCACCGATACGGAAATCGGCAAGACGTTCGTGTCCGCAGCGCTTCTGCGTGGCTTCGTTCGCGAAGGCCTGCAAGCCGCCGCGATGAAGCCGATCGCCGCGGGCGCGTTCGAAGTGAACGGCGTGTTGCATAACGAAGACGCGGATCAACTCGACGCCGCGTCGAGCGTCCTGCTGCCGCCGGCGATTCGCACGCCGTACCTGCTGAAAGAACCCGCCGCGCCGCATATCGTCGCCGCGCTGGAAAACGTAACGTTCGATATCGACCACATCGTCGATTGTCATGCGCAGGCTTTGCAGCAAGCGGAGATCGTCGTGGTCGAAGGGGTCGGCGGTTTTCGCGTGCCGCTGACCACCACGCAAGACACGGCCGATCTCGCCGTCGCGCTGAAACTGCCGGTCGTGCTGGTGGTTGGCATGCGTCTCGGTTGCATCAGTCACGCGTTACTCACCGCCGAAGCGATCGCCGCGCGAGGGCTGACGCTTGCCGGCTGGGTGGCGAATCGCGTCGATCCGGACATGACGTTCCCCGATGAAAACATCGCCTCGATTCGAGAGCATCTCGCGCGCGAATACGACGCGCCCTTGCTCGGCATCGTGCCGCATTTGAACCCGGCTTCGCCCGAGCTCGCGGCGGATCAACTCAACATCAACCGACTCCTGCAGACGCTGCGCCACGCGCAGCGCTGAAAACCCATTACATCCATCCATGAGGATTGACGACATGACGCAATTGAACATCGCTCCGACGCCAGCCGACGCGGCCGCCTCGAACCACGCCAACAACGCCGCCGCAGGCGCCAAGCCGGTGGCCAAATGGCGCGTCGCCGACATCGTCGCGTTGTACGAACTGCCGTTCAACGACCTGATGTTCCGCGCGCAGCAAACCCACCGCGAACACTTCGACGCGAACACGGTGCAACTGTCGACGCTGCTGTCGATCAAGACCGGCGGCTGTGAAGAAGATTGCGCGTACTGTCCGCAGTCGGTGCATCACGACACGGGCCTGCAGGCCGACAAGCTGATGCCGGTCGATGAAGTATTGGCCGCCGCCAAGGTCGCCAAGGAAAACGGCGCGACGCGCTTTTGCATGGGAGCGGCGTGGCGCAATCCGAAGGACCGCCACCTCGAGCCGATCAAGGACATGATCCGCGGCGTGAAGGCGATGGGTCTCGAAACCTGCGTGACGCTCGGCATGCTGGAAACGCATCAGGCGCAAGGTCTGCGCGAAGCGGGCCTCGATTACTACAACCACAACCTCGATACGTCGCCGGAGTTCTATGGCCAGATCATTTCGACGCGCACGTATCAGGACCGTCTCGACACCCTGGAACGCGTGCGCGATGCGGGCATCAACGTATGCTGCGGCGGGATTGTCGGTCTGGGCGAATCGCGCCGTGAGCGCGCCGGCCTGATCGCGCAACTGGCGAACATGGAGCCGTATCCGGAATCGGTGCCCATCAACAACCTGGTGCAGGTAGAAGGCACGCCGCTGACCGGCACCGAAGCGATCGATCCGTTCGAATTCGTCCGTACGATTGCGGTTGCACGCATCACGATGCCGCGCGCGATGGTGCGTCTGTCGGCCGGCCGCGAGCAGATGGACGAAGCGTTGCAGGCGCTGTGTTTCCTGGCTGGCGCAAACTCGATTTTCTACGGCGACCAGTTGCTGACCACCAGTAATCCGCAAGCCGAAGCGGACCGCAAGCTGCTCGAACGCCTCGGCATTCGCGCGGAAGCGGCGCAGCAGATGCCGCTGGATCAGAGCGGCTGCGAGCACGGCTGTGACAAGCACGCTGCGCCGAACTAAAAAGCGACGCGTACCCGGCACGCGTGATGAAACGCGCGCAATAAAAAAGGTCACCTCGTTTCGGAGGTGGCCTTTTTACTTCCAAGCAAAGATTAACTTCGTGACATGACGCCACCGGTCAGGCCGCGATCTGGGCGACCATCCCGCCGACGATCCGGCAAAACCCATCGGGCTCCTCGAGCATCATCATGTGGCCGACATCCGGCTGGACCACGTAGGAGCGCGCCGCAGCGCGCGCCCAGTCCGGCGCGTCCCATCCGGACGCCGACCGTTCGCCGGCGAGCATGAAGAGGGGAGTGCCCCGTTCGACGACCATGCGAATGTGCGAAAGGAAATCGGGTGCGCCGGTTTCCGCCACCACCGCGCGCGCCATCGCCTGAATCGTTTCGCGCGGTTGGTTCGCGAGTGCGGTGCGCGCCCACTCGAGACGCTGCGGCGTGACGGCAATACCACCGTTCTTCAGCCAGCCCTCCGGATCGGCGACGAGGCGCATGTGCTCCGCTTGCCACGCGGCGGCGTCGAGACCGGCGATTTTCCGGCACCAGAATGCGTCGTCGAGCGTGAAATTGCCTTCGACATTAATCACCCCGCACACAAGGTCGGGCGCGGACGCGGCGGCGAGCATCGCGACCGCGCCGCCGACACTGTGTCCGAGCAGGATGCTCGGTGCGCCGACGTGCTCGTGCACATAGCGGATCACATGCGCCGCTTGGCCGGCCAGCGTGATCGGCTCAACCGCGCTGTCTTTCAGCGCGCCGTAGCCGATCAGATCGGGTGTATGAACATCGACGGCGACAATGCGCCGGCTCGGTGCATAGAAGCTTTGTGACCCGAACAGGCCGTGGATCATGACCAGCGGCATAGCTTTATTCATGGTGTTTCACCTGGTAATGGACATGCAGCGATGTCTCCGGCAACGCCGGCCTGAACCGAACGATGGAGGTCTGTTTCAGCGGCCATAAGCCGATTCGCGCACAGCGCTGATGTCTCGCATGGCGTTCCATGTCATGCTCGCCACGTAGAACACGACGAACGCGAGCGCTGCGACGAACAGACCGTACCCCTGCGCGACCCAGCTGCCCGCGAATCCAGCGACGATCATCCCAAGATAGACGCTCGCATACTGGAACGTAGCGACGAGCGCCATATGCTCGGGCGGTGTCGCCGCGACGACGTCCGCCTGATGCTTGAAGAACAGCACCTCCCAGAAAAACATGTAGACGAAGTAGAGTGTGTAGCTGACCGTCACGTCCCGGAACGCCGCCGATCCCGCCATCGCGCCGAGACAGATCACGTTCATCGCGAACATGGCCACCTTGCCGAGCGTGACGCCACGCCGGCTCGCAAACGCAAACATCAATGCAGCGATCAGAGCTGACGTCGCGCTGATAATCTGCAGATAGCCGACATGGGTCTGCGACAGGCCAAGCACCGAGATTGGCAGCGTCACCCGCGACACGTTGAAGAAACCCTGGTAGACCGACACCAGCAGGATGAACGCGATAAAGTGACGCTGCAACGCGGGCGAAGTCCGCAGCACTTGCACGAGCGTGCCGAAAGCGCCGGCCGACGCGGCGGGGGCGGGCTGGGCCGGCGCGCGGGGCAGCAACACCGCTGCCAGTGTGCCTAGACCGTATGCCGCGATCGTGATCGCTCCGGCCATCGTCGACGTGATCTCGCTCTTGTACAACGACAACGCGACACCCGCAATCGCGCCGGCGATGAACTGCGCGGTCAGCGTGATCGGTAACGCATAGCGAATGTCGTCGTTCGAGAAATAGCGTTTGATCGCGACGGTTCGCGCGATCCGCTGCGTCGCATCAAGGAAACCGATCACCAGCGTGCCGGCAACCGCCGCAGCGACAAAGCGGTCGACCAGCGCGTAGGTCGCCGCCGCGACCAGCATGCCCGCGAAATTGAACCAGACGAGGATAGCCTTCGGCGAGCGCCGGCCAGCCGCCGCGTTGATGACAAAGCACAGCAAGACCGGAATCACCATCGGCGCCAGCAGAACCGCCTCGGACAGCAACATCGAGCCGGTCTTCTGATACGCACTGTACGACAGATAGACATAACTGAAGACGCTCGCCGCGATGGACGAAAGATTGACAATCCAGAGCAGCAGGCTGACTCTCGGGGGGGTCGGGTTCATTGTGTGCAGTCTCCGCTCGGTGCTCACGCGTGGTCGGGCAAACGCGCCTCGAGCCCGTCGATCAGGCTATAGGCCGCACGCTTCAGATCGGCCGGCGTGGCGCTGACGAGGAACGCCTGCCCGGCATAGTTCAGCAATCCGCCTGCACCGTCGTAGGGCATCATGCGGCTGCCCGGTTCCACCGACTGAGCGGCTTCTATCCCCACGTTGGCGCGCTCGTCGACGAGCGCGCGCCAGTCCACCTGTGCTGGCTCAAAGGTCTTCGCGCCACGCCACGGGGTGCCATTGCTGTCGCAGCCGACCAGCGCCACTGACGCCGCCGCGCAGCGCGGCGGGTTCTGCTCGAACGAAGGAATCGGCGCCCGCTCGCCAAGCATCACATCGAGGAACAGGTTGATGTAGTCGATGCCGAACACCTCAGCCACTTCCTTTGCGATCGCGACGCCGCCCATCCGCGCAGCAGTTTCGAGGAACGACACGCCGCCGTTCGCCATCAGCTTCATCTCGGTGTGCGTCGCGCAGTTCTCGAAACCGAGCGCATCGATCGCAGTCCGGACCAGCGCGACGATCTGCTCCTTCTTCTCGCGACTCAGCACACACGGCGCTACGTTGCCCAGTTCGGTGAACGGCTCGATGGTGCGCAGACGGCCCGTCATCGCAAGCGGGAAATACTCGCCGTCGCGCACCAGCCCCTCGACGCTCAGATAATCGCCGTATCCGTCCTCGGCGTACCACGACTCGGTAGTCGACTCGATGATCTCCTCCGCGACCAGTTGCGGAAAGCCAGACTGCTCCGAGAACTCATGCTTTCCGGCGCGACGCGCCGCCTCGGTGGCCTCTAGCAGACGCGCGACGGCGCTGTCGAGTTCATGCATGCCGTGGATGATCTGCTGGCCGATCGAACCTGCGCCATAGGCGAGCTTGACGAGCACCGGGAAGCGCAATTCCGCGACCCGATGCAGATCGTCGCGCCGCCGGATCGCGCGGAACGCCGGCTGCGGCACGCCCGCTTCCTGCCAGCGCTTGCGCATCAGTATTTTGTTGCGCGCGAGGTCGATATTCGGGCCTACGCCGCGCACGCCCAACTGCGCCGCGAGCTCCGACACGGACTTCAGCAGGAACTCGGAAAACGTGAACACGACGTCCGGCTTCAGTGCATGCGCGATTTCGGCGACACGCGCGAAACCGTCGTCCGGCCGCAGCCCACTGAAATCGTGCAGCGTGGTGCTGTGCTTGCACAGAATCTCGAGGTTGTAGGCGGATGGCTTGCTGACGATGCAGGTGTGCACGTCGCCGCGGCTCGCGACTTTCGGGAAGAAGTAATCGAGCGGCGGCCCAGCCGGCGCATAGACGTAGAGAATCTTCTTGGTCATGGTTGCGGAATGTCTCAGGGGTATACGATTCGGGAATTCGGCGGGCGACCCTCTGGCGGCCCGGTGGGAGCTTACTTGCGGATCACGCAGAACCGGTCGTCGTAGACGAAGCCGTCGATCCCCGTGGTTTTGCAGTACTGGTAGAGGTCGCTCGTGCGGTTGATGAAACCAGTGCCGTTGAAGTTCAGCGACGTGTTGCACAGCACGCCCGAGCCGGTCTGAGCACGGAACTGCGTGAGCAGCGCGTGCATCCGTGGGTTCTGCTGCGCGTTCACGGTCTGCACGCGCGCGGTGCCGTCGACGTGCGTGATCGCAGCTAGTTCGCGATTACGCACTTTTTGGAAATACAGCATGTGCGGCGAAGGACCGGCCCAGTCGAAATGACGCGACACCTCTTCCTCCATGCAGATTGGCGCTACAGGACGGAACCCTTCGCGCTTCTTGATGTGGTTCAGGCGATCGCATGTCGAGCGCGCGAAAGGCGCGGCGAGAATCGAGCGGTTGCCGAGTGCGCGCGGGCCGATCTCGCACCGTCCCTGGGTCCAAGCGACGATGTTGTCCTGTGCGAGAAAGCCGGCGACGCACTCCAGATCCAGCGGATAGGTGTCCACGTCCGGCATGTCCGGCTGATCGTCAATGAAGGCACGGTCGCTATAGACGGTCCACTCGAGCTTCGCGCGGCCCGTGAACTCCCGCATCGCGTCGACCGCGGTGCCGATCGCAGAGCCCGTGTCGTTCGTACACGGCGGTACAAATACGTCCTCGAACAGTCCGCTGTTGCGCCACATCGTGTTCCAGTCACAGTTGAGCCCGCATCCTCCGGAAATCAACAGCGGATAGCCATCCGTCAGATGCTCTTTTGCGTACTGATAGAAGTGGTTGAAGATCTCATCGGAGTAACGCTTCGCGAGCCGGGTGAAATCCGGATGCTGCAAACCGATGTTGTGATACTTCGATTCGCTTAGATCGTCCTTCGACAGCGTCGCGAGGATGCTGTCGCGCTTCAGCAGAAAATCGGTGATCTCGCGCTCGTCGGGCGTCATTTCGCCGGATTCCCCGTACGCGCACAGCGCCATCAGTTTGCCCGGGTCCTCGTTGCGTAGCTTGCCTTTCGGCAGCGTGAACGTGGGGTCCGCGAGCGCGTACAGAAATGCGTACTTGTTGCCCGGCGTAACCATCACTCGACCGACGTGATGCACGTCCAGCTTTTCGTCGACCCGATAGAAGTCGCCGAGCGCGCCTTCCCATGCGAGCACATAGCACGGCTTGCCCTGCTCGAAAGGCGACAGGCCATACGTGCACCAGATGTGCGAGCGTTCATGGCTGCTGGTGAAATAGTTCACGTTCGCGCCGAACATCGTCGTGCGGTGATGTTGGACCGCTCCGCTGCCGTGTCCGTAGTAGCCGGCACCGATGGGCGCGTTCGCGGCCATCGAGCCCTTGCCCCAGCCACTCACGGCAAATACGTCCGGCATCGCGCCAAGCTGCTCGGCAGCAAACACGAACTGCGACGGATTGAACACCTCGTAGCGCGGAAAGCTGTCCTTCTCCGGTTCGAACGACCATTCCAGCTTGCCGCTCGCAGCATCCACCAGCGCGATGGCGCCATCATGGCCCGGCTTCATAGAAAAGATCTTCACGAAACTCCTGTCCTTATTGACATGGGGCGCTCACCGTCCCCAGATGAAATGAACATCGCGGCGCCCCGTCGGTTGCGGAGGCACCTCGGCCGCTTGTTCTATGCCTCAGCGAAGCGGATAGATCGAACTCTCCTGCTTCTTCTTTTTCTTCCGGAACAGCTTGCGGAACAACGCGGCGATGATCGCGAGCGGGCCAGCTTTCTTCGTCTGCGGTTTCATGAATTCCTCCAGTTGCCACTTTAGGCAAGTCGTTAAAGCATCTTGTCGGCGATCAGGCGCGCCACCTCGTCGTAGCCCTTGTCGTTGAAATGAACACGGTCGACAAACAGGTAGTCGTCGATGACCGGCGAGTCGCGCAGTAGCACGTTCATGTCCGCGAAACCGATCTTCCGCTTCTCGCAGACCTCGCGTATGCCGTCGGCAAACGGGGCATGAATCTCTTTGCCGAGGATCCCCGCAAACAGTCGCCAGAAGTTATTCGGACAACTGTCGATCGCGTGAAATATTGCCGCCTCGTCCAACGCCAGGTGATCACGGGTCCAGAACGACATCGGTTGCAGCACGAAACTCAGCTTCGCGCCCGTTCCGGTCAGTAACTGCTGCCACTGCTTCATCGCGTTCGACACGACCCAGGCCGCGCGCTTGACCCGCGCATCGGTGTCGGTACCGTCGTCGGTGATCACGACGTCCGCAGGGTTGTCCTCCGACAGAAACCGGTTGATATATCGGGAGATGAAGCTCTTCTCACGGCCGTCCAGCGCCGACGCGTAAGTTCGCGCGCGCCGTTTCAGGTCGTCGTTGTACCGGTTCATGTAGTGCGGGTACTCGAACGAGTAGTAGTAACGTCCGTGGTCGGTGGCGAGTTCGTCGGGCTGCCCTTCGAGCGCGAGTGTATTGATGCCGCTCAGCACCACGACGTGATTAATTTTCTCGAAGCGGTGCTGATGCATCATGTACATCAACACCTCCTGGACCGCGTTATAGCCGCGCCCGCTGAAATTCAGCCATGGCTCGCCGGTCCACGCCGCGAGCCGTGAGGCGACCGTATGCGAATCTGCCGTCGCGCCCGTGCCCAGCGCGGTCGAGCCACCGACCAGCAGGTTGACCGGTCGCCCCTTCGGCGGGTTAACCACGCTCACGTCGCGGGCGTCGCCAAATGTGCTGAGCCGGAAGCCCTGATCGTCCGTGTTAATCACGTCGGACCGGTAGTTCTTATGATGAAAGAACATCGTATACGGCAACCAGCGCACGCCAAGATACATGAACTGGTCATACTCGCGGATCTGCGGCGTCAATCGGTACACCTCACGAACTGCCTCATCGTGCGTCAATGCGCGCCTGTCCATTCAGCCTCCTCGTCTCGACGTCAGGAATTGCGGCTCGTGAACTGCTCCACGCTGCCCCGGTGAAGGCGCCCACCGTTCATCCGGGCGGTCGGAGACAGATGAAAGTAGGTTGACGCCCGTTCGTGCCTGCGCAAACGAAGCTTGTCCGAGACGAGCCGCGCACATGCACCGAACGGAACGACGAAGATGAAAAACGACAACGTGAGAACAGCAAGCAACGCAAATCTGAAGACCATTTTCATGGACGTCCCGATGAATAAAAGTGTGTCGATGCAGGGCGACATCGCCCCGGTTCAGTCGAGTGCGAATTCGGTGCGCCAGTCGCCCTCCTCCGCCAGTTCCGGCTGATTGGCCTTGCGCAGCACGTAGTTGCCCACCACGAGGTAATCCATCTGGGTGCGCATGAAGCAGAGATAGGCATTCGACGGCGTCTCGACGATCGGCTCCCCGCGCACGTTGAACGACGTGTTGACGAGGACTGGACAGTTCGTCTGTTGATGGAACGCTTCGAGAAGCTGCCTGAAGCGCGGATTCGCTTCCTTGCCGACCGTCTGCACGCGCGCCGAGAAATCGACGTGCGTAACGGCGGGAATCGACGAGCGCGTGCAGTTCAGCAGTTCGATGCCGGTCAGCGTTTGCTGCGACGCGCTGACCGGCTTGCGATGCGTGGGCTGGACATCGACGACGAACAGCATGTACGGGCTCGCGCTGTCCAGTCTGAACCACTCCTGCGCGTGTTCCTCGAGCACCGCCGGCGCGAACGGCCGGAACGACTCGCGGTTCTTGATTTTGAGGTTCATCACGCTTTGCATGGTCTGGTTGCGCGGATCACCAAGAATCGAGCGCGCGCCCAGTGCGCGCGGCCCAAATTCCATGCGACCCTGAAACCAACCGACCACATTGCCTTCCGCGAGAAGCCCAGCAACATGAGCCGGCAGAGCTTCATCGGAGAGCCGCTCGAACACCGCACGATGGCCGGTGAGCACGACCTCGATCTCCGTATTGCTATACGACGTGCCGAGCAGCGTCGCTTTCATCCGGTCCGTCGTTCCGAGCGTGCGAGCGTGCCCCATCTGCACGTGCCAGCCCGCGAGCGCCGCGCCAAGCGCGCCGCCTGCATCGCCGGCGGCGGGCTGCACCCAGATTCGGTCGAAGACCCGCGCCTCGAGCAGCCTGCCGTTCGCGACGCAATTCAGCGCGACGCCGCCCGCAAGACACAGATTGCGCTGGCCCGTCTGCTTGCGCATCGTGCGGCCGATGCGCAGCATCGCTTCCTCGAGCACGCGCTGCACCGACGCGGCGAGGTCAAACTCACGCTTCGTGATGCGGCTCTCGGCTTCGCGGCGGGGTCCGCCGAATAGCGTCGCGAACTCGTCGGTGATCATGCAGTTGCCGACCGCGTAGTCGAAGTACTTCATGTTCAGCCAGAAGCTACCGTCCGGCTTCAAGTCGATCAGGTTGTCGAGGATCGTGTCGTAGTAGACCGGCGTACCATACGGCGCGAGTCCCATCAACTTGTATTCGCCCGAATCGACCTTGAAGCCACAGAAGTAGGTCATCGCCGAGTACAAAAGGCCAAGCGAGTGGGGAAAACGGATCTCCCAGACCGGGTGCAGTGTGTTCCGCTCGCCGACCCACGCGCTGGTGGTCGCCCATTCGCCGACGCCATCCACGCACAGCACGGCTGCCTCCGAGAACGGACCGGGGAAGAACGCCGCCGATGCATGCGACATATGGTGATCGATGTAATGGACCGCCGGTATACACGCGGACACCCCAAAGCCGCTCTCCAGTTCCCGGCGAATCAGCTGTTTGACGAACACCTTGCCGGTAAGCCAGTCCGGCACGTCCGAAATGAACGCCCCGAAACCGCGCGTACCGAAGGCGAAGTAGGTCGACACGATGCGACCAAGCTTCTTGACCGGATTCTCGTAGTAGAAGATCGCGGAGACATCCGCTAGCGTGACGCCGGCCTCACGCAAACAGTAGCGCAGCGCGTTCAGGGGAAAGCCCGGATCGTGCCGGACCCGCGTGAAGCGCTCCTCCTGCACCGCAGCGACGATCTCGCCGTCGCGGACTATCGCAGCCGCGCTATCGTGATAACCGAACGAAACGCCAATGACATATGAACTCACTCTCAGATCCCTTTTTCAATGTGCGGCGCGTGAATCGTCAAACGGTGTAAGTCGGTTTCGCGAACACTTCCTTCCAGCTGCGTCGAGGAATTGCGAGCGCACGGAAGCCGGTCCATACGCGTCGCCACTGCGTGCGTGATGCTGCCGGGCTGGCCATGGCCAGCGCTGCGTCCATATATACTTCGATCGCTTGCAGCGCCATGGCGGAGTGTCCGGTGGAGGCGTTGTCGATCGTGTTGTGCAGATCGACGAAGCGGGTATCGAACTGGTAGTGGCGAAGTTCGTCGCGCGCGGTGCGGTACGCACCTCCGACGCCCGACAGCTCCATCGCCAGATTCAGCCCGAGCGTTTCCGGCAGAAAGCGGCGCGGAAACTGAGAGATCGACAGCCAGAACGCTGGCACTTCGAAAGCAGCGTCGCTGAACAGCTCGCTCATTGCGAATGCGCGGCTCCTGAAATCCGGCAGTTCGATACCCATCTGCCGCATCAAGTCGCGATAGATGTTCGGATGATTAAGTTGCGTGTCGCCGTTGCCGATCTCGTCAGAAAATATCTTGTACAGCAGCGTGCCAATGCCGGTCTCCACATACCCGGCGTTGGTCCAACGCTGCACCCAGCCGCCGTCGATAAAGATCATCGGGCAGAGCTGTACGGCCTCCTCGATCACCTGCTCGCGCGGCTTGTCGATGTTCTGTCCGGGGCCTGCATACGACTGCGTCTGACGCAGCGCCCGGTCTTCGAACCAATGCCGCAGGCGTTCATGCGTGTAGTCCGCGAATGGCAGCGCGTCCGGACCGCGCTCGGCGACCTCGACTGCACGCGCCAGCCACGTTTCCGCAAATGCGCCGGCGTAGTCGAAGACGGTCGGGTTGTTCTCGTGGTTGAGCAGCCGGTGATATAGCTCGCGCGGCCCCACGTTGCCGCTCGCGGCGCGCACGGGTTCCGCTTCGGTGCGAGTATGCGTCGCGGGTTCGGCAACGCGATGCTCGCTCGGCACAGACGGGACGGATGGTGCTGATGTTGTAACCCACGAGTTATTCGTGGAGGGTCCTGCCGATGCGCCGGCAGGCAGCGATGCAATCCAAGCGCGCATCACATCAAGTTCTTTATTAGAAAACACACGAAACATCGGGCCGCCGAATGCGACTAGCCTGGTCAGCAACAGGCTCTGTTCGGGATGGCCGCGCACGATCCAGCGCGAGTGTGCAAGATCGCGGACAAAATGCTCGGGATCCTGCACCACGTAGTCGTCGAATGGGCGGTCGGCGAGCGTGAGCCGACTGTGGTAGCCCGCCGCGAAGCGGGATTTTCGGCGGATCAGTTCGACCATGGCGACCGTCGGATCGAGCAGAAGCTCGCGCACGTGGCGAGCGATCGCGGCGTGCCAGGCGCCTTGCAGATGCATCGACATGCGGTGTCCGCGTTCGATGCGCGCCGCCGTGGTCGACGAGTCGATGCCCGGCTCGCCGAGCATCCCACCAATCGCCTGCTCGATGTGGCGTTGCGCGGCCTGCCTACATGCGTCATGCCGCGCCGTCAGGTACGGGTGTCCGCGTGTGATGTCGCTGGTGCGCAGCAAGGCCTCGACGACCGGGGAAACCGCGACCTGCAACTCAAACAGCGCCGCGCCGAGAATTTCCGGACCATACGCGCCGGGGCTCAGCGACAACGCCAGCCAGCAAGCCGCGAGCTCCGGCGATGTCGGCAGCAATCCGGCCTGCTCCGCGAACATCGGCGAATCGATCGTCGGCAGATACTGACCGGTATGTTCGAGCAACTGACGGTACAGGCAAGCATGATTGCGCGCCGGGGAAAAATCGCCGACATGCCACAGGTGTGCAGCGTGCGCGTGCGCGGGCACCGGCTCGTGACAGTTTGCTGCGTGCACCACGTTCTGCAGCGCGCAGCCCGGCGCGAGTCCCACTGGCGCATATTGCGCTGCGACGAAACGCACAGTAGCAGAGGTGCACGCGACCGGATGGCGGGCCAGTTCATCGGACTTCCAGTGTTCAGCGAGCGCGTTCAGTCGCGCGACCAGATCGCTGACATCCACGCACGGAAATGCTGTGTCTCGAGAACCGGATTGCAGCGCCGCATCGTCATCCGCAAAAAGCGATTCGATATATGCTTTTGCTGCACGGCGCACGTCGATATGCGCCTCCTCCAGATTCATAATGCGATAATAGAGCCGTGCGACCATCATGTTCCCACCCGTCGAAAACCGAATACGACCCGATTGTTAATTTTTTACTGGGCATTCACGGGACGACGAAAACCGTCCGGGTCTTATGGGCGCTTTTTGAAATGGGAGTACGCCGACACCATTCAATTCAAAGGTGGGAGCCCTCCTCACCGAACCGGTGATCCTCTACCGCCCTCAATACAATCAATCCATAAATGCAGCAAACCCGCTGAAGGGATGACTAGCGCAGAATTCGTCGCCCTCACTAAAAGCGGTATTAACACTTTCCGCGGGAACATCAGTCACATGCTGCCGTGGCGCCACGTGGGGAGTGCCCGCTGCGTTCAGTCGACTATCGGATCGAAAAAATTCGCTATCGGCGAAGTGCTCTGGATGACCCACAAGCTGCTCTCGAACATTCACGTCTTTTCTCCGTCGTCGTAACAGAAAATCCCTTCTCCTTGCACCACCACGCCAAACAGAACATCCACGAAAACCTTAAGCACGTGCAGCGACAGGTGAAATGGATGCTTGACGTACAGCGACGTCATAAAGAAAGCCCAACAAAGGTTTGATTGATCATCAGATAAAATAGAAACATCCAATACCAGGGGAATCGACAGGATAGATTTCAGACTTATCCGATATCTATGAATCAATTTTTATGAATCCAACCACGCCGCAGGAGACGCCAAGCCGGTGGCCAAATGGCGCGTCGCCGACATCGTCGCGTTGTACGAACTGCCGTTCAACGACCTGATGTTCCGCGCGCAGCAAACCCACCGCGAACACTTCGACGCGAACACGGTGCAACTGTCGACGCTGCTGTCGATCAAGACCGGCGGCTGTGAAGAAGATTGCGCGTACTGTCCGCAGTCGGTGCATCACGACACGGGCCTGCAGGCCGACAAGCTGATGCCGGTCGATGAAGTATTGGCCGCCGCCAAGGTCGCCAAGGAAAACGGCGCGACGCGCTTTTGCATGGGAGCGGCGTGGCGCAATCCGAAGGACCGCCACCTCGAGCCGATCAAGGACATGATCCGCGGCGTGAAGGCGATGGGTCTCGAAACCTGCGTGACGCTCGGCATGCTGGAAACGCATCAGGCGCAAGGTCTGCGCGAAGCGGGCCTCGATTACTACAACCACAACCTCGATACGTCGCCGGAGTTCTATGGCCAGATCATTTCGACGCGCACGTATCAGGACCGGCGCCAGCCAGGAAACACAGCGCCTGCAACGCAAACTCGATTTTCTACGGCGACCAGTTGCTGACCACCAGTAATCCGCAAGCCGAAGCGGACCGCAAGCTGCTCGAACGCCTAGGCATTCGCGCGGAAGCGGCGCAGCAGATGCCGCTGGATCAGAGCGGCTGCGAGCATGGCTGTGATAAGCACGCCGCGCCGAACTAAAGAGCCAGGCGTACCAAGCGCGCGTGATAAAACACGCGCTCAATTGGGCGCTCGGCCATCCGTCTGGTCACGCGATCACTTGCCCGGCGCTCGACGCCCAAGCGCCGGGTGAAGCACTCAAACCCACTCAAACGAACGCATGCTGCGCGACCCTCGAACGCCTCCTCGCGAAAGCGCAGCGGCGCCGCGCAATGCACCAACGTGTCGATGAAATACCCGGCACGCGGCCAAGGGCCGAATCCCGCCGCGGTGTTGATGTGTCCCGCATCGCCAAGATTGACGAACGCGCTGCCGAAACGCTGCGCGAGCAAATCGTGCAGCGACTTCGCCCAGACTGCGACGTCCGGGGCGGGCCAGAGGCCCAAGCCAAAACAGCATGCCAGTGCGCAAACGCGCGCGATTCGCCTCGAAAAAGTAGAATGAAGCCTGTCCATAAAAGGAGGAGGCACCATGCCGCAAGCGTCGTCTGAAGCGCCGCAGGCGTTGCAGCCGTTCTACCGGGCCTTTCCCGCCATCGGACTCGACAACGCACGCGCCTTCCGGACCGTATGAAAATCCTCTTCTACATGCCGCATGCCGACGCCGCCGCGTGGCTTCACGACTTCGCCCGCGCGCTGCCGGAAGCCGAACTGCGCGAATGGCAGACCGGCGACATCGACCCTGCCGATTTCGCGGTCGTGTGGCGCCCGCCGCGTGAGATGCTGGCCGGCCGCGACAATCTGCGCGCGATCTTCAATCTCGGCGCGGGCGTCGATGCGATCCTCGCGCTCGAACACGAGCAACCCGGTACGTTGCCGCGCAACGCGCAGTTGATCCGGCTCGAAGACACCGGCATGGCCTCGCAGATGGCCGAATATGTGACGCATGCCGTGCTGCGCTACCTGCGCCGTTTCGACGAATACCAGACGCTGCAAAACGAACGCCGCTGGGAAGTGCTCGATCCGCACCCACGCGAGACCTTCACGGTTGGCGTGCTCGGCCTCGGCGTACTCGGCGCGCAGGTCGCGCAAACGGTCGCGTCGTTCGGCATGCCGGTGCGCGGCTATAGCCGCAATGCGCGGCAAATCGACGGCATCACGGCCTTCGCCGGTGAAGCGCAGTTCGATGCATTTCTCGACGGCGTGAAGGTGCTGGTGAATCTGCTGCCGCATACGCCGGATACGGGCGACGTGTTGAACCAGCGCACCTTCGCGAAGCTCGCGAAGGGTGCGTATCTGATCAACGTCGCACGCGGCGGGCATCTGGTCGAACAGGACCTGCTCGAAGCGCTCGCAAGCGGCCAGCTCGCCGCCGCGACGCTGGACGTGTTCCGCGAAGAGCCGTTGCCGCCCGATCATCTGTTCTGGAGGGAGCCGCGCATCACAATTACGCCGCACATGTCCGCGCTCACCTTGCGCGAAGAGAGCGTCGCGCAGGTCGCACGAAAAATGGCGGCGCTGATGCGCGGCGAAACCGTGAGCGGCGTGGTCGATATTGAGCGCGGATACTGAACGTGGATACTGAACACACCTATCGCGTGCGGATTTTGAACGCCACCGGATCCAACCGAACAACTGAAGAAGCGCCGCCACGCGCGGGCTCATTGCATGGGACCGGAGTAACGCGCTAAAGCGCAAACTCCGGTCAACACAGGAGACACATCATGGCCTTGCCCCAACACGTCAAAATCGTCGAAGTCGGTCCGCGTGACGGACTGCAGAACGAGAAAGAATTCGTCCCCACCGCGATCAAGATCGAGTTGATCAACCGCTTGTCGGCGGCGGGTTTCCGTAATGTCGAAGCGGCCTCGTTCGTCTCGCCGAAATGGGTGCCGCAAATGGCCGACGGCGCCGACGTGATGGCCGGCATCGAGCGCCGGGCGGGTACGATCTACTCGGTGCTGACGCCGAACCTGCGCGGTTTCGAAGGCGCGCTCGCCGCGCGCGCGGACGAGATCGTGATCTTCGGCGCCGCCAGCGAAGCGTTCTCGCAGAAGAACATCAACTGCAGCATCGCGGAAAGCATCGATCGATTCGCGCCGGTCGCGCAGGCGGCGAAGGATCATGGCGTGCGAATTCGCGGCAGCGTGTCGTGTGCGCTCGGTTGTCCGTATCAAGGCGAAGTGCCGGTGGCATCGGTGGTCGATGTGGTCGAACGTTTCGCGGCGCTTGGCTGCGACGAGATCGATATCGCCGATACGATCGGCGTCGGCACGCCGAAGCGCACGCGCGAAGTGTTCGAAGCGGTCACGAAAGCGTTCCCGCGTGAACGTCTGTCGGGACACTTCCACGACACCTACGGCCAGGCGCTCGCGAACATCTACGCCGCGTTGCATGAAGGCATCGAGATCTATCACGCTTCAGTGTCAGGTCTCGGCGGCTGCCCGTATGCAAAGGGCGCAACCGGCAATGTCGCGACCGAAGACGTGCTGTATCTGATGAACGGTCTCGGCATCGAAACCGGTATCGACCTCGCGCAAGTCGTCGCGATTGGCGATTTCATTTCGACGTCGATCGGCAAGCCGAACGTCTCGCGCGCCGGCAAGGCACTGCTCGCCAAAGCGCGCAGCGAACAAGCCAGCTGCGTTTGACGCCTGCTCATCCTTGAGGACCCTGAAACAATGACGGACCAAGTTTCTCTCGAATCCGACGATCTCGCCGCGTTGCCTGACTCGGCGCGCCGCGTCGCGCAGTTGTTGCGTGAACGCGGCCACGCGGGCCGGATCGTAATGCTGCCGGAAACCGGCAAGACTTCCGCCGAAGCCGCCGCCGGCCTCGGCTGTTCGGTTGCTCAGATCGCCAAGTCGATCCTGTTTCGCCGCCGCGAAGACGACGCACCGGTACTGGTGATCGCGAGCGGCGCAAATCGCGTCGACGAAAAGAAGGTCGCGGCGCAAGTCGGCGAGATCGGCCGTGCGGATGCGAAGTTCGTCCGCGAGAAAACCGGTTATGCGATCGGCGGCGTGTGCCCGATCGGCCACGCCACGGATCCGGTCACGCTGATCGATGCCGATCTGCTGGAACTCGACAGCCTGTGGGCCGCCGCGGGTCATCCGCATGCAGTGTTCAATCTGACGGCGCAAGAGCTGATTGCGCTGACGGGCGCCCCGGTGATCGACGTGGCGCTGCGCGAGACGGCGTGAAGCGATGACAGCGGACATCGATAACGAAGACGACGAGGCCGCCGTGCCGTCACCGTGCATCAGCGTGTGCAGGATGGACGCCTCGACCGGTTGGTGCGAAGGCTGCTTGCGCACCATCGACGAAATCGCCGGCTGGTCATTATTCGACGACGACGCGAAGCGCGCGGTCTGGGACGCGATCGAGGAACGTCACGCGGAGTTCATGGCAAAGCAGGCAAAGGGACAGCGATGAACGCCGCGCCGCGCATCGTGACGGTCGGCGAGACGTTCAGCTCGACGCTCGAACTATCGGCGGAATCGGTGAAATCGTTCGCCACGCTCGTCAACGACTTCAATCCGCTGCATCACGACGACGCCTATGCCGCGCAAAGCCGCTTCGGCGGTTTGATCGCGTCCGGCACGCAACCCACCGCGTATTTCATGGCGCTGCTGGCCACGCATTTCTCGACCTACGCGCAACCGCTTGGGCTCGAGTTCGACATCAAGCTGAAGAAAGCCGTCCACGCGAACGATACGCTGACGATCACCTGGCGCGTACGCGACGCTTACTGGAAGCCGAGTCTGAACGGCGATCTGGCGCATCTCGAGGGAAGCGTGGTGAATCAGCGCGGCGACACCATGTTGATCGGTACGTCGACAATTCTCGTGATGCCGAAACCTGAAGCATTAGCGAATTCGGGCGCGGACATAAACTCGGATACAAGCGTGGATACAAGCGCGGGCACGAATCCGGGCACAAGCGCACCATGATCACGCTACCGGAATCGATCCGAGTCTTCGAACGCGGCTGGCTTTCGTCGAACAACGTGCTGCTGGTCGACGACACGTGTGCCGCGCTCGTCGATACCAGTTACGCGACGCACGCGCCGCAAACCGTCGCACTGGTAAAGCAAACGCTCGGCGCGCGCCCGCTCGATCTGATCGTCAATACCCATCTGCATTCGGATCACTGCGGCGGCAACGCGCTCTTGCAGTCGACGTGGCCGTGCCGTACCGCGATTCCCGCATCCGAAGCCGACTCGGTGCGCAGCTGGGACGAAACCCGTCTGACGTTTCGCGCCACCGGCCAGACCTGCGAGCGTTTCACCTTCACCGAGACGATCACACCTGGCGCGCAGCTGCGGCTCGGCGCGCTCGACTGGCAAGTGCTCGGCGCACCGGGGCACGATCCGCATTCGTTGATGCTGTATTGCGCGGACGAACGCATCCTGATCAGCGCGGACGCGCTGTGGGAAAACGGCTTTGGCGTGATCTTTCCCGAGCTGGAAGGCGAAAGCGGTTTCGCCGAGGAACAGGCGGTCCTCGAAGCCATCGCGAAGCTCGACGTCCGGCTCGTGATTCCCGGCCACGGCTCACCCTTTACGGATGTCGAGCAGGCGCTTGAACGAGCGTTTTCACGCGTTGCGTGGTTACGCGCCGATCCGGCGCGAAATGCGAAAAATGCGCTGAAGGTGTTGATCGTGTTCAAGCTGCTCGAAGTTCGCGCGATGAGCTTCGACACCTTGCTGCGGATGCTCGACGATGCCGCCGTGATGCGCGCCGCCGCAACAATGCTCAAGCCACGAGGCGAATGGTCCACGTTGGTGCACACGATCGTTGAGGAACTGGCTGCCAGGAACGGGCCATTGGAAATAGATGGCGAGCGCATCGTCGCGCGCAAGGGTTGATGCGCGCGGGGCAGGTGGTCGGGTGGTCGGGTGGTCGGGTGGTCGGGTGGTCGGGTGGTCGGGTGGTCGGTCGGGCGGTCGGGCGGTCGGGCGGTCGGGCGGTCGGGCGGTCGGGCGGTCGGCAGGTTGTAAGCGGTAAGCCGCGTAGGACACGCAAAACACCAAAACCGTCGCCACAAAAAGAAAGCCGCTCGACCATCAAGGCGAGCGGCGGAAATTCTGTCGGACGTGATCAGCGTCGCTATGAATGATACGCGCGCCGGTTTTTCGACCGCATCAGTGATTTCCCTACAGAAGCATGACGCCGCCTTTTAAACCCGCATACAGACCATGCTACGAGGCCTCGTAGCCGTGCGAATTGAATATTATTGATCCGTCTATATAAACAATGTAGCGCGCCGGTTGCTCCGGAATCCGTACTAATACAGTCCGATTCATCGGCATGGCAAGCATCACATCAGGTCGAGGACAGACGTTTCTGCGGCACGATCCGCCAGCCGAGATTCACGCCGGCCGCCGCGAGCAGGATCAGCACCGCACCGAGCACCTGAATCCACGCGAGCGTCTGCCCGAACGCGACCCGGTCGACAATGATCGCCACCACCGGATAGATGAACGACAACGCCCCTGTCATCGAGGTCGGCAGCTTCTGGATCGCGCCGTACAGCAGCACATACATGAGCCCCGTATTGATCACCCCGAGCACGATCAATTCAAGCCACTGCACGCCGCTAGTCGGCAGCGCATCGAAGCGCACGAACGGCGCCAGCATCACGACGCCGAGCGACACCTGGATCAACGCAATCAGATGCGGGGGCGTGCCCTTCAGCCGCTTCGTGATGATCGACGAGACCGCATACATCGCCGCCGCGCCCACGGCATAGGCGACACCGACCAGATACTGGCCCGGCACCGCCAACACCGCCGGCTCGACCTTCACCACGAACACAAGGCCGACAAACGCGACCGCCAGCCAGGCGAGCGTCGAGGCGCTGATGCGCTCGCGAAACACCAGTGCGCCGAGCGCCACCAGCATGAACGGCTGCGTGTTGTAGACGGCGGTTGCCATCGAGATCGAAGCCCGTGAATAGGCCGCGAACAGCAACACCCAGTTGATGACGATCGCCGCACCGCCGAGCAGCGCGAGGCCGAGCATCTTCCACGAAAAGAGTTTGCGCCTGAACAGGCCGAGCACGGCGCACACGAGCGCCAGCGTCGCGCCGCCGAAGATGCAGCGAAAGAACACCACATTGAACGGGCTCTGCTGCGACGACACCACCAGCCAGCCGATGGTGCCGGACATCAGCATGGCCATGGTCATTTCAGCCGCGCCGCGGCGAATCTCATTTGACGCCATGATTCGATCCTTGAATTGATTCCTGCATGAGAAGCAGTGTAATTAATCCAACCGCCCGAATACATGGCTAAACTTAAGTCTTCCTGCGAAGGAGCCTAATATTTGAAGGCCATCATGACCAAACGCCTTGCTGCCGCCACGCCCGCCGCACTCGATGAAACCGACCGCGCGCCGCTTGCCGCCGCTAGGCTAGGCGAAACGCTCGACCGCGCAGCCTTGTCACCTCGTCACCTCGTCACCGCAGCCTCGTCACCTCGCGCTGAGCGGCCAGCGACCGGAGGCCGCCATTGCGCATGAACAAAGCCGCTTACTGTTCGACCGCTTCGAAAAACGACAGCATTTCCGTGACCAGTTCCTCCGGCGCCTCTTCAGGAATGTAGTGCCCGCACGGCAATGAACGCCCGCTCACGTCCCGCGCGACGTGACGCCATTCCGCCAGCGCGTCGAAGCACTTCTCGATCACCCCCTTGTCGCCCCACAGCACACGCAGCGGACAGCCGAGCTTGTGGCCGCGCTCGATGTCGGCACGGTCGTGTTCGAGGTCGATGCTCGCCGACGCCCGGTAGTCCTCGCACATCGCATGCACGGCGCCGGGTTGCGCCAGCGCGCTGCGGTAAGCGTCGAGCGCTTCGGGCGTGAACGGCGCGAGGCCCGCATGGCGGCTCCCCATCACCGCATCGACATACGCAGCCGGGTTCGCGCCGATCAGCGTCTCCGGCAGCGGCTCCGGCTGGATCAGGAAGAACCAGTGGAAGTAATGGGTTGCGAAGGCGCGGTCGGTGGCTTCGTACATCGCGAGCGTCGGCGCGATATCAAGCAGCATCAAGCGCTCGACGGCATCGGCATGATCGAGCGCCATCCGGTGCGCAACCCGGGCGCCGCGATCATGTGCGCACACCAGGAATCGTTCGAAGCCGAAGTGGCGCATCATGGCTACCTGATCGGCCGCCATCGCGCGTTTGGAATATGGCGTGTGGTCGGCGTCGCTCGGCGGTTTGCCCGAGGCGCCGTAGCCGCGCAAGTCGGTGGCGATGACGGTGAAGTGCTCCGCCAATTGCGCTGCGCACCGCTGCCAGATCAGATGCGACTGCGGGTGACCGTGCAGCAGCAGAAGGGGCGGCCCTGCCCCGCCCTTCACTCCGAAAATATCAACGTCGCCCACGGCGACGCGAAAGGGCGTGAAATCCTCGAAGGCCATAGCGGGTCTCTTGTCGTTTGGGAGTCAACGCATTGTAGGAGCGCAATGTGTCGATGCGGGGTGGGATAGCCCACGCAAGCATAGAAACTGAACACTCCTTCCAACTGTTCCTAACGGGCACGGCGCGGCAGCTTCGCCTATAATCGAACGACCGTTCATAAAATTTCCGGGCGGTCATGGCAAATACGGGGCGAGATCGTGACGTCAGCATGACACCGGTCAGCCTCGACGCATCACAGGCCATGTGCCGCTAAACTCACTATCGCCGGGCGCTCTACACCGCACCGGTCCGTTCATCAGGAGACTCGCACCATGGCATTGCCCGCCGTCCTGCAAAAACTCGCGCTGCCCGTTGTCGCTTCGCCGATGTTCATCGTCAGCTATCCCGAACTCGTGTTGGCTCAATGTAAGGCCGGCATCGTCGGCTCGTTCCCCGCGTTGAATGCTCGCCCGGCCGAACTGCTCGACGAATGGCTCACGCAGATTCAGGCCCAGCTCGCCGAGCACAAGGCAGCTAACCCCGACGCGATCATCGGCCCGATCGCCGTCAACCAGATCGTCCATCAGTCGAATACCCGGCTCGAGCACGACGTGCGTGTGTGCGTCGAACACAAGGTGCCGATCTTCATCACCAGCCTGCGCGCACCGGCGCGTGAGATCGTCGACGCGGTGCACAGCTACGGCGGCATCGTGCTGCACGACGTGATCAACCTTCGGCATGCGCAGAAGGCGCTGGAAGCGGGCGTCGATGGGCTGATCCTGGTGGCGTCGGGCGCCGGCGGCCATGCGGGCACGACCTCGCCGTTCGCGCTGGTCGGCGAAGTGCGGCGCCTGTTCGACGGCCCGATCGTGCTGTCCGGCTCGATCGCCAACGGCGGCTCGATTCTCGCCGCCCAGGCAATGGGCGCGGATCTCGCCTACATGGGCACGCGTTTCATCGCGACCAAAGAAGCGCACGCGGTCGACAGCTATAAGCAGGCGATCGTCAATTCCACGGCGTCGGACATCATCTACACGAACCTGTTCACTGGCGTGCACGGCAACTACATCCGCGAAAGTATCGTGAACGCGGGGCTGGACCCGGACGCGCTGCCGGAATCGGACAAGACCGCGATGAACTTCGCCAGCGACAAGGCGAAGGCGTGGAAGGACATCTGGGGCGCAGGCCAAGGCGTCGGCCTGATGGACGATGTGCCGAGCGTGGGTGAGCTGGTCCGGCGTCTGACGCAGGAATATGACGACGCGAAAGCGCGGCTGGGCATCGCGCGGTAAGCGGGCCTCACATATTGCGGCGGTACTGCCCGCCCACTTCAAACAACGCGTGCGTGATCTGCCCAAGCGAGCAGACGCGCACGACGTCCATCAGCACCGCGAACACGTTGTCATCGTCGATCACCGCGCGCTTCAAGCGCTCAAGCGCCGCGGGCGCGTCATTACGATGCCGCGCCTGAAAATCGCGCAGACGCTTCAACTGGCTCTGTTTTTCTTCGTCGGTGGAGCGGGCCAGCGCGATCGGCTGCGGCGCTTCGTGCGGATGCGCGCTCAAAAACGTATTCACGCCGACGATCGGATACGAGCCGTCGTGCTTGCGATGCTCGTACAGCATCGACTCGTCCTGAATGCGCCCGCGCTGATAACCCGTTTCCATCGCGCCTAGCACGCCGCCGCGCTCGGTGAGCCGATCGAATTCCGCCAGCACCGCTTCTTCCACCAGATCGGTCAGTTCCTCGATCACGAAGCTGCCCTGATTTGGATTCTGATTTTTCGCCAAGCCCCATTCGCGGTTGATGATCAACTGGATCGCGACCGCACGGCGCACCGAATCCTCGGTGGGCGTGGTGATCGCTTCGTCGAATGCATTGGTGTGCAGCGAATTGCAGTTGTCGTAGATCGCGATTAGCGCCTGCAGTGTGGTGCGGATATCGTTGAAGTCGATTTCCTGCGCGTGCAGGCTGCGACCCGAGGTCTGCACGTGATACTTGAGCTTCTGGCTGCGTTCGTTCGCGCCGTAGCGCTCGCGCATGGCAATGGCCCAGATGCGCCGCGCGACACGGCCGAGCACCGTGTACTCCGGGTCCATGCCGTTCGAAAAGAAGAACGACAGATTCGGCGCGAAATCGTCGATCGACATGCCGCGCGCGAGATAGGCTTCGACATAAGTGAAGCCGTTCGCGAGCGTGTAGGCGAGCTGCGAGATCGGATTCGCGCCCGCCTCGGCGATGTGATAGCCGGAGATCGACACCGAATAGAAATTACGCACGCCGTGATCGACAAAGTACGCCTGAATATCACCCATCACTTTCAGGCTGAACTCGGTCGAAAAGATGCACGTGTTCTGGCCTTGGTCTTCCTTCAGGATGTCGGCTTGTACCGTGCCGCGCACGTTTTCCAACGCTGTGCGGCGAGCGGTGGCGAGTTCTTCGCCGGTGGGCTTGCGTCCTTCCTGTTGCAGCCTTTCGTTTAGACGCGCGATCTGCTGATCGATCGCGACGTTGAAGAACATGGCGAGAATCGTCGGCGCCGGGCCGTTGATCGTCATCGACACCGACGTCTCAGGTGCGCACAGATCGAAGCCGTCGTAGAGCGTTTTCATGTCGTCGAGCGTCGCGACGGAGACGCCCGAGTTACCCACCTTGCCGTAGATGTCGGGGCGCTCGTGCGGCTCTTCGCCGTAGAGCGTGACCGAATCGAACGCCGTCGAAAGACGTTTGGCCGGCATGCCCTCGGAGAGCAATTTGAAACGGCGGTTGGTGCGGAACGGATCGCCTTCGCCAGCGAACATCCGTGTCGGGTCTTCGTTTTCGCGGCGGAACGGAAACACGCCTGCGGTGAACGGAAAGTAGCCAGGGAGATTGTCGAGCATCAGCCAGTGCAGGATTTCACCATGGTCAGCGAATTTCGGCAGCGCGACTTTGCGGACCTTGGATCCGGATAGTGTCGTGACGGTGAGTGCGGTATGAATTTCGCGGCCACGAATACGGACGATGTGTTCGTCGCCGGAATAGGCGCTCACCGTTTGCGGCCAGGCTTCGAGGAGTCTGCGTTCGCGCTCGCCGAGGGCGGCGGTGCGTTGGGCGATGAGTGTGTCGAGTTCGGTGTGGAGGTGAATCGCTGCCGCTGCACCTGTAGTTGTTGCGGCGCTCGCGCCCGGACCTGTTCTCGTGCCTGTGCCTGTGCCTGTGCCTGTGCCTGTGCCTGCATCAGCTTCGCCGAGCATCCGCCGCGCTTCAGTGAGGTGCCAGCGTTCACGTGCCACACTGGCTTGCGCGTCGGCACGCTCGCGGTACGCGTGGACGGTCTGTGCGACATCCGCCAGATAGCGCACGCGCGCGGGCGGCACAATGGCATTGCGGCCGCTCGAAAAGCGCAGGTCGTCGAGCCTGGGCAGACGGCCGCCGCCTGAACGCAGGCCGTGCGTGCGCAGCGCCCCGGCTACGTGCTGATAAAGCGCGGTCACGCCGTCGTCGTTAAAGCGCGAGGCGATTGTGCCGAACACCGGCATCGCGTCGGGCGCCTTCGCGAAGTCGCCGCGATTGCGCTGCACCTGCTTGGCGACATCGCGCAACGCGTCCGGCGCGCCTTTACGGTCGAACTTGTTGATCGCGACGAAGCTGGCAAAGTCGAGCATGTCGATCTTCTCCAACTGGCTCGCCGCGCCGAACTCCGGCGTCATCACATACAGCGATTCGTCGACGAACGGCACGATCGCCGCATTGCCCTGCCCGATCCCGGACGTCTCGACGATGATCAGATCGAAGCCGGCGGCCTTGCACAGCGTGAGCACGTCGGACAACGAATCGGTGATTTCACTCGACGCTTCACGTGTCGCCATCGAGCGCATGTAGACGCGCGCGCCGCCGCCCCAATCGCCGATTGCGTTCATGCGGATGCGGTCGCCGAGCAGCGCGCCGCCGGATTTGCGGCGCGACGGGTCGATAGCCAGCACGGCAATGGTGAGGGCGTCGCCATAATCGAGGCGAAAGCGGCGGATCAGTTCGTCGGTGAGTGAGGATTTGCCGGCGCCGCCGGTGCCGGTGATGCCGAGGACGGGAATCTCGGTCGCCTCAGCGAGGACCGCTAGTATTTCCGGTTCGGCCGATTTGACGCGGCCCGCTTCATACGCGCTGATCAGTTGGGCCAGGCGGCGGAAAGTGAAGGCTGCAGGGTCTGGCTGCTCGGCGGTGTCGTCGATCTGGCTGGCGTAGAGGGCTCCGCCCGCTTGCCGTGCCGTGCCGGAAAGATCGCGCGCGTTGGCGTGATCGTCGGCGCGCGCCTCGACGTCCGACTCTGCACGCGGCTCGAAACGCGGCAGCCCACACGCCGACAAATCGGCCACCCACTCGCCAACCGGACTTTCCCGTACGGCTGCAGCGGCGCGCGCCACTTCAGCGCAGCGCGCAATCATGTCGTCGATCATGCCTTGCAGGCCGAGCCGCTGGCCGTCATGCGGCGAATAGATCTTCTCGACGCCGTACCGTTCGAGTTCGGCAATTTCTTCGGGGACGATCACACCGCCGCCGCCGCCGAACACCTTGATGCGCTCGCCGCCGCGCGCGCGCAGCAGGTCGACGAGATAGCGGAAGTACTCGTTGTGGCCACCCTGGTAGCTCGACACGGCGACGCCGTCGGCGTCTTCTTGCAGCGCGGCGGTGGCGACTTCATCGACGGAGCGGTTGTGGCCGAGGTGGATCACCTCCACGCCGCTCGCTTGCAGAATGCGCCGCATGATGTTGATCGACGCGTCGTGGCCATCGAACAAGGCGGCGGCGGTGACGAAGCGCAGGCGCCGACCCGCGGGCAGCTTGTGGCCGCCGGCGCGCTGCGGCGTGGACAGATCGGTCATGTCTCCCCCAGATCGTTACGCGTATGGGTGCTTCCAACCAGTATAGCGAAACGAGTGCTGGCGCCTGCTCGGCCTGCTCAACATGCTTGCGCACCGGCTGGCGCGGTCGCGCAACACACCTATCGCGCCGCCAGCGCCTTGATCTGTTCCAGCGAAGGCCATAGCGATTCGTTCGCAAACCGGTCGGCCAGGAAGTCGACAAACGAACGCACCTTGGCCGACAGATGCCGACGGCTCGCGTAGACCACGTGGATGGGTAACTCGCGCGGCGGCACCTCGTCCACCAGCAGCGGCACCAGGCGCCCCGCCGCCAGATCGTCGCCGATCACCTCGGTGCCGAGCATCGCGATGCCCGCGCCTTGCAGCACGATCACGCGCTGCGCCTCCAGATGGTTGACGATCAGATTGCCGGACAGACGCACGCGCGGCGAGGCATCGCCGGTCGCGGGAACGATTTCGAGCGCGGACACGCCCGCATACTGCAGATAGTTGTGGCGCGCCAGATCGGCGACGGTCTTCGGCGTGCCGTGCCGGCGCAGATAAGCCGGCGACGCGCATAGCACCAGATGAGCGGTCGCAATCTGCCGGGCGATCAGCGAAGACGACTTCAGTCCGCTCGGCGAAGCCCGGATTGCAACGTCGAACCCTTCGTCGATCAGTTCGACCACGCGGTCGGACAGGGTCATGTCGACGGTGACCTGCGGATACTGCGCGGCGTAGTCGGCCACTGCGGCCATCACGTGGCTCAAGCCGAACGCCGACAACGACGACACCCGCAAACGCCCTTGCGGCACGACGCTCGCCGCGCCGACCACCTGCTCGGCTTCTTCGAGCTCGGTGAGCACCTGGCTCAGGCGCTCGTAGTATTCGCGGCCCGCCTCGGTCGGCGCGACACGGCGCGTGGTGCGGTTCAGCAAACGCGCGCCGAGCTGCTGTTCGAGGTGCATCACATGCTTGCTCGCCATCGCCGCCGACATCTCCATCCGTTCGGCCGCGCCGACAAAGCTACCGACTTCGACTACATGGCGGAACACTTTCATGCTGACGAGGGTATCCATCTCAATCGCTCGCTTCAGGAATCAATCGGCGCCATTTTGCCGGGTTTATCAAAAGCTGGGCGGCAAATCAGGCGGAAGCGGACACCGAAAGCGGACGCAAGAAACGGCAAAGCCCACCTTCCGGGGAAGGTGGGCTTTGCAGATGTTGCCGGGTACGGCAGCCTTGGCAGTGGCTGTGGCGGCGCGTTCACGTTGACCGCTACGCGGCAGTGACCCGGCACCTGTTCGCAGGCGCCGACCGCCATGCCCCCAGACGCCTAGAACTTCGCGCGCAGGCCGACGCCGTACGTATTGCCGCTCGACTGGCTGGTGATCTTGTCGTACATATAAGCCGCGTAGATATCCGTGCGCTTGGACAGCGGATAGTCATAGCCGAGCGCAGCCGTCTGACGGGTCTGGTCGAGGCCGCCACCGTCGCGCGAATAGGCGTACGACGCCATCACCGTGCCCGGGCCGGCCGGTACCGACACGCCGCCCTGCGCCGTATTCACGTGCCAGCTCGAAATGGTCTGCTGGTTATACGTGTACATGTACTGCCCAAAGAACTTCACGAACTTCAGGTCGTACGAGACGCCGGCTTGCGCCACGCTCTGGCTCTTCAGGCCCGGAACGCCCGACGTATTGAAGCTGCCGAGGTCGCCCGGCACGTTGTTGAAGTTCACGTACTGGTACACCGCGGTCGCCGCGAACGGGCCGTGGAAGTACAGCACCTGGCCGCTCCACTTCTTCGCGCCGTTTTCGCCCGCCGTGTTGCCGAGCGCGTACATCGCCGTCGCGGACAGGCCGTTGAAATTCGGCGACGAGTACGACACCGCGTTGTTCCAGCCCGAGTCGCCGGTCACGCCCTGATCGGTGTTGTAGGTCGGGAACGTGCCGAGGCCGAGGTACACGTGGGCCACCATCGGCGAGAACACATACGAGTCGATGAACGGGTTGAACAGAATCGTCGACACGAACAGCGGCGTGGTCAAACGGCCTGCCGTCACCGTGCCGTACGGCGACTCGATACCGACGTACGCGTTGCGCGAGAACATCGTGTCGCCCTTGAAGCGGCCGTACTCGCCGTTCTGCGCGAGGAAGAAGCCTTCCAGCGCAAAGATCGCCTTGTAGCCGTTGCCCAGATCCTCCGCCCCCTTCAAGCCCCAGTACGACGTCGACATGCCGCCGCCGGACACCTGCACTGCCGTCTTGCCGCCCGGGAATTTCTGCGCGCCAACCCATTCGTCGACCTGACCGTAGAGTTGTACGCTCGATTGCGCAAAAGCAGACGATGCACTGGCCAGCAGAGCGGCACACGCGGTTGCCTTGAGGGTGGTCTTCAGCGCACTGCTGATGCTTGTTTTCATGGGTTCTCCTGTCTTTGTCAAAAGGGGTGCGGCTGTGCGAAAGGGGGAACTCGCGCGAACCGTTGTTGTTGTCCGTTCGATCATCGAGCCAATCTGGGCGGGACCATCTTTGCGGACCATTTTTATGGACAAAAATATCTTGGCTTATTGCGGGTATAGCGGTCTGATTAGTTTTGCCACTTATCGGCCGGATAGAGGCATGGCCGTGTATGTCGTCACCGCATCGCCGCGGACCTCGCGGTTGGGCGCAAAACGTTACTGACAGTGCGCCCGACTGGGAGATAACGGCTCAGAGGACATGCGGAAGACGCGCCGCGGCAAGACCGACCAAATTTGACGACGAGAGGTGGTGTGCTGCCGAGTGTTTTCAAAAAAGTGTGGTGTCGAAACGTCACATTGACAGGGGCGTTCTGGACGGCAGCGACGCGCCATGCCGCAGCAAACCGGTTTGAAAGCTGGAAAGGCGGATTTGGCGAAGCGTGGGGAGGGAAATTCGGTGAGACGAGGAGCGGCGCGGGATCGCATTTGGCGCGAGCCCGATTGCCGCGCTGCCGCTAGTTACGGTACGGCGAACCTTCCGGCTGACGCGGGTCGTCCCCTTGGCGCTGCATGACACGCGAGGCGCCGCGCTCTTCGTTGTAGCGGGCGACATCGGCACGAATCGAGCCGGCGCGAACCGGTGCGTTGGGCGGCGGCCGGGGCACCGCGCGCGATTCGGCGCTGACCGGGGTGATAGCGCCAGCGTACTGCATGCTGCCGCGGCCATCGTTAGCATATCCGGCCTGTCCGGCGACACGGTGCATGCCGGGGGTGTAGCCGCCAAAGCCGTTGGCGTAGCTGCCGACGGCGAAGTTCACGCCGCCATGCGGCAAGCGTGCGTTGCTGTCGGCCATGTTGTTGCGAGCCGGTCTTACATTGGCCGCGCCGTAGCGATAGCCGCCGTTGCGCGCCTCGCCGCGCATGGCGCGGCCCGCAGCGGCATGCGAGTAACCGCCGCCACCGCCGCCGTGCGGTATGCCCAGCTCTTTTGCGTAGGCGAACGAGCACAACGCAGCGATAACCGCGCCCACTGCCCAGTGCTTCGTTCTCGACAACCCGTCCACCCAGTAACTCACATGCCCGAAGACCTGCCTGAAGCCCACCGTTCGAGCTGCGATGGACTTGTTCTGGGATCGGCGCGAGCGCTGCGTATCTGTCGCGGCGCGGGGCATCCCGATGGCCTTTGAGCGTAATTTATGGGTGCCGGCAAAGGGTGTCGAGCCAAAAAGTGTTAGGCCTCGACCGCTGTTGTAACACCTTGTTACTGCGACGTTTTTCCGAGACAGTGTCCTTGCGCGAAAGCCTTGAAACAGCTTGGTTCGACGGCATTATCGAGATTGGCCGAGGGTGCTTGCATATGACGAATCCCACGCGGATTTTTCGCCGGATTGTCAAAAGGGCAGTAGACCAAACAAATACGGTCGCCAATACTGGAACTGACCGTGGACATCGGCTGAAGCTCAGCCGATGCAGCAATTTGATGCGCGAGGCTCATTAATCGATTCGGCAAATGAATTTGCATTTTCAATCGGTTTTCAATAACAATAGGCGTTTTCCATAGCCTCAGGCGGGCGTATTCGCGCGCCGTGCTTTCCGCATCACCGAATCGAGATTCCGCCATGGCCCGCCCGAAACTGCTCCCCGACAATTTCACCTTGTGCCTCGTGAGCACCGTGATCCTTGCCAGCTTTCTGCCGGTTCACGGGCAGGCCGCTGCCGGGTTCAACTGGGTGACAAACGTTGCAGTCGGCCTGCTGTTTTTCCTGCACGGCGCCAAGCTCTCACGCGAAGCGATTATTGCGGGCGCGACGCACTGGCGCCTGCATCTGGTAGTGCTGCTCAGCACGTTCGCGCTGTTTCCGCTGCTCGGCCTCGCGCTTAAGCCGCTCCTTTCGCCACTTGTCACGCCGGCGCTCTACGCGGGGGTCCTCTTCCTCTGCACGCTGCCGTCGACGGTTCAATCGTCGATCGCGTTCACGTCCATTGCCAAAGGCAACGTGCCGGCCGCCGTATGCAGCGCGTCGGCCTCGAGCCTGCTGGGCATCTTCATCACGCCCGCACTCGTCAGCCTCGTCGTCACCAGTCAGGCTGCGAGCGGGGGCGCCTCGCCGTGGCATACGGTGGGTAACATCGTTCTGCAATTGCTGGTGCCGTTCGTGGCCGGGCAGTTGCTGCGCCCGCTGATCGGCAAGTGGATCGAGCGCAACCGTGGCGTACTGAAGTTCGTCGATCAGGGCTCGATCCTGCTGGTGGTGTACGGCGCGTTCAGCGAGGCCGTTGACGAAGGCCTGTGGCACCAGATCCCGTTGTCCGCGCTCGGCGGCCTGGTGTTGATCAGCGTGGTGCTGCTCGCGCTCGCGCTGGCCGCGACGATCCTGGTCAGCAAGCGGCTCGGATTCAACCGCGCCGACCAGATCACGATCATTTTCTGCGGTTCGAAGAAAAGCCTCGCTGCCGGCGTGCCGATGGCCAAGGTGATTTTCGCCTCGCATGCGGTGGGCGCCGTGGTCTTGCCGCTGATGCTGTTCCACCAGATCCAGCTGATGGTGTGCGCCGCGCTCGCGCAGCGCTGGGGGGCTCGCGACACCAGCGGCGAAACCCGCGCTGCCTCGCGCGAGCGGCCCGCCGCCGCCGTCGCGCGCCGTTGAATACGCGCGCAATGCAAACAGGACATTCATAAGCGCCCTCCCTGAGCGTCATTTGAAGAAAGCCGCCTTGTGCGGCTTTTTTGTTATTTCACGCTCAAACGCCGCAGCTGTCGCCTCAGCCGGATGGCATAGGCAAAGTCCTGGCCGTGGCAACGCCAGCCGGCAGCGGGCCCAAGACCAAGACGCACCATTTTTGTGCAACGCTTCACTAAAAATTCACTTAATTTCAAGCAGAATGGGACGATAAGACGAATGTCGATCGCTACGCCTAACTGCCATGCAACCTCGTTCGCCCTCCCGATCCGCTACGCCGCGCATCGAGGAATTGATCGCCCGGCGTGCCTTGTCCGCCGTATTCCAGCCGATCATCGATTTCGACGACGGCGCGATCCTCGGTTACGAAGGTCTGATCCGTGGCCCGGCCGGCACGCCGCTCGAAGCGCCGTTCGCCCTGTTTTCGCAGGCACTCGCCGAGGGCTGCGCGCTTGAGCTCGAGCAGGCCGCCGCGCGCACTTGCATCAATGCGTTCACGAAGCTCGATTTCGACGGCAAGCTGTTTCTCAATTTCAGCGCGGGGGCGATCCGTCAACTAGCCGAAGCACGCGACGACGCGCTCGCGCTGCTGCACCGCCGCGACATCGACCCGCAACGGATCGTGATCGAGCTGACCGAGCAAAGCACGATTGCGGATATCGCCAGTTTCCTGCCGGTGATTTCGGCATTGCGCACGGCCGGCGCGCAATTCGCGCTCGACGACTACGGCACCGCGAACGCCAGCATGAATCTTTGGGTGCGCCTGCAACCGGACATCGTGAAGATCGACCGCTTCTTTATCCACGGCATCTCCAGCGATTCGCTCAAGTTCGAAGCCGTGCGCGCCATGCAGCACTTCGCCAACGCGAGCGGCGCGAAGCTGGTGGCCGAAGGCATCGAGGACGAAGCGGATCTGATCGTGGTGCGCGATATGGGGATCGGCTGCGGGCAGGGCTATTTCTTCGGCAGGCCGCATGCCCAGCCGGCCCGCAGGGTCACCGACGACGCCCGCGCCGCACTGCGCGCCGGCCACATTGCCGTGTTCCCGGAGACCACGCGCACGGTGAGCAGCGCATCGCCATCGGGCGGCATGGCGTCGGCGAAGATGATGGTGCATGCGCCCGCGCTGCCGCGCCATGCCACTAACAACGACGTGCTCGACCTGTTCAACCGCATGCCCGATTTGCACGCGGTGGCGGTGGTCGAGCACGGCGACCCGGTCGCGCTGATCAATCGCCGCAGTTTCATGGACCGCTACGCGCTGCCTTACCACCGCGAACTGTTCGGCAAGCGGCTGTGCCTGCAGTTTGCGAACGCATCGCCGGTGATCATCGAGCAATCGATGACCGTCGAACAAATGGCCAAACTGCTTGCAAGCGACGACCAGCGCTATCTCGCCGACGGCTTCGTCATCACCGACAACAACGGCAAATACGCCGGTCTCGGCACCGGCGAGAATCTGGTGCGCGCGGTGACCGAAGTGCGCATCGAAGCCGCGCGCTACGCGAACCCGCTGACCTTTCTGCCGGGCAACATCCCGATCAGTTCGCACATCGCCCGCCTGCTGGGGAACGACGCGGGCTTCTACGCCTGTTACGTCGATCTGAACCACTTCAAGCCCTTCAACGATCAGTACGGCTACTGGCAGGGCGACGAAGTCCTGAAATTCGCCGCCGCCGTGCTCGCCGACGTCTGCGACCCGACCCGCGATTTCCTTGGTCACGTCGGCGGCGACGACTTCCTGATCCTGTTCCAGAGTGAGGACTGGCAGGACCGCGCGCTGCGCGCGATTCACCTGTTCAACGAAGGAGCGCAGCGCTTCTATGCGCCCGCCGACCGGCTGGCCGGCGGCATCCATGGTGAAGACCGGCGCGGCAATCCGACCTTCTTCGGCTTTGTGACAATGGCGATCGGCTGCGTGCACGTCGAGTCGGACGGTGGTCCGTCCTTTTACAGCAGCGAGGAAATTGCCTCCGTCGCAGCGCTGGCGAAGCGGCGTGCGAAGCACGAAACAAGCGGGTTCGTGCTGATCGATGCGGATGAGAGCGTGGCGCTGCTACGCGGACAGGCCGACATGTCGGCTAAGCCGTTCGACTGAATGCACCGGCGCGCCAACGCCAACGCCAACGCCAACGTCAACGCCAACGTCAACGCCAACGCCAACGCCAACGCCAACGCCAACGCCAACGCCTTGTTTAGCATATTTTACTAAACAACATAAACCAGGCCAGCGTCACTGCCTACGGGTATTTCCGGGTACCGATCACTTGTTCACGAGGCGGTTTCGGTCGCGGTTTACTATACAATCGCCCGAACCCAAACACCGCGCGGCCGCCCTCCTGCGGCCGCTTCATTCGATGGCCACAACCATCCGCGACGTCGCCCGCGCTGCCAGCGTGTCGATCGGCACCGTCTCACGCGCATTGAAGAATCAACCAGGCCTGTCCGAGGCCACCCGCGAACGCGTCGTAGAAACGGCGCGGCAGCTCGGCTATGACGCGGCCCAACTGCGTCCGCGCATCCGCCGCCTCACTTTCCTGTTGCACCGCCAGCACAACAACTTCGCCGTGAGCCCGTTCTTTTCGCACGTGCTGCACGGCGTGGAAGACGCGTGCCGCGAACGCGGCATTGTCCCGTCAGTGCTGACCGCCGGTCCGACCGAAGACGTGATCCAGCAGATGCGCCTGCATGCGCCGGACGCGGTGGCGATCGCCGGTTTCGTCGAGCCTGAAACGCTGACCACGCTGGTGGCGATGCAACGCCCGCTTGTGCTGATCGACCTGTGGGCGCCCGGCCTGCGCTCGGTGAATCTCGACAACGCCACAGGCGCCACGCTCGCCATGCGGCATCTGTTCGACCAGCAGCGCAAGCGCGTCGCGTTCATCGGCGGCTCGCTCGCGCACTTCAGCATCGCCCAGCGCGCGCTCGGTTACCGGCGCGCGTTTTTCGAAGCGGGGCTGTTGTTCGACCCATCGCTGGAGGTCACGATCGACGCCGGCCTCGATCCCGACAGCGGCGCGGCGCGCGCCATGCATCATTTGCTCGATGCGCCCGGCCCGCGGCCCGATGCCGTCTTCGCCTACAACGACGCCGCCGCGCTCGCCGCGCTGCGCGCGTGCCTCGTGCGCGGCATCCGCGTGCCCGAAGACATCGCGATCATCGGTTTCGACGACATTCCCGCCGCCGCTCATTCCACGCCGCCGCTGTCGACTATTTCGGTCGACAAGGAAGCGCTCGGCCGGCGCGGCGTCGAGCTGCTGCTTGAAGACGCACCCGCCGAACTCGCAGTCCGCTTGCCCGTCCATCTCATTGCCCGTGCCAGTACTTTGGTAAAAACGCCATGACGCAATCCGATCCGCTTCCCCCCGTCAACGGCGCCGCCGCGGTGCCGCCCGTCGAAAGCTTCCGCAGCCGCGACTTCCTGCTCTCGCATGTGCAAGACACGCTGCGCTTTTACGCGCCGAACGTGCTGGATCCGAGCGGCGGCTTCTTCCATTTTTTCCGCGACGACGGCTCCGTCTACAACAAGACGACGCGGCATCTGGTGAGCACGTGCCGCTACGTCTTCAACTACGCGATGGCGTATCGCCAGTTCGGCGACCCGCAGCATCTCGAGTACGCGCGCCACGGTTTGCGCTTCCTGCGCGAAGCGCATTGGGACGCCGAGCACGAAGGCTACGACTGGGAACTCGAATGGCGCGACGGCAAGAGACGCACGCTCGACGCAACGCGCCACTGCTACGGTCTCGCATTCGTGCTGCTCGCGTATGCGCATGCGGCGATGGCCGGCATCGAGGAAGCGAGGCCAATGATCGGCGCAACCTTCGAGTTGATGGAACACCGCTTCTGGGATGCGGCCGCAGGTCTCTATGCCGACGACGCAACACCCGACTGGCGCGTCAGTTCGTACCGCGGCCAGAACGCGAACATGCACACCACCGAGGCGTTGCTGGCCGCGCACGAGGCGACCGGGCACCTCGTCTATCTCGATCGCGCGGAACGGGTGGCGTCGAACATCACGCTGCGTCAGGCGAAGCTCTCGCAGGGTCTCGTGTGGGAACACTTCCACGCGGACTGGTCGGTCGACTGGCATTACAACGAGGAAGACAGCTCGAACATTTTCCGTCCGTGGGGCTTCCAGCCTGGGCACCAGACCGAGTGGGCCAAGCTGCTGCTGATTCTGGAGCGCTATCGCCCGTTGCCGTGGTTGCTGCCGCGCGCCATCGAGCTATTCGACGCCGCCATGACCCATGCATGGGACGAGGATCACGGCGGCCTCTATTACGGCTTCGGCCCGGACGGCACCGTATGCGACCACGACAAGTATTTCTGGGTTCAGGCAGAGACGTTCGCGACCGCGGCGCTGCTTGGCCAGCGCACCGGCAACGAGCGTTTCTGGGACTGGTACGACGAGATCTGGCGCTACAGCTGGGCGCATTTCGTCGATCATAAATATGGCGCGTGGTACCGCATCCTCACATGCGACAACCGTAAGTACAGCGACGAAAAGAGTCCCGCCGGCAAGACCGACTATCACACGATGGGCGCGTGCTATGAGGTGCTGGCGCACGCGCTGCCTGACGGCGCGGCCGCTGCGTCCAAATCCGCGGAGTAAGCAAAATGAACAGCTTGAGCGCGAACACCGAATTCCCCTTTTTCGTCTCCGCCGGCGACATCCTCACCGATCTCGTGCGGACCGGCGCTTCGCAATGGCTCTCACGTCCGGGCGGCGCCGGCTGGAACGTCGCGCGCTGCGTGGCGCGGCTCGGTTTGCCGACGGCGTGCGCCGGGTCGCTGGGCGTCGATAACTTCTCCGACGATCTGTGGAACGCGAGCGTAGCCGCGGGGCTCGACATGCGCTTCATGCAGCGTGTGGAGCGGCCGCCTCTGCTGGCAATCGTTCATCAGACCCATCCGCCTGCGTACTTTTTCATGGGCGAGAACGGCGCCGACCTGGCGTTCGATCCGGCGCGTTTGCCGGCCGGCTGGATCGGGCAGGTGAAGTGGGCGCATTTTGGTTGCATCAGCCTCGTGCGTCAGCCGCTGGGCGACACGCTTGCCGCGTTAGCAGCCGAGTTGCGCTCGCGCGGCGTGAAGATCAGTTTCGATCCGAATTACCGGAACCTGATGGAGCACGGTTACGAGCCCACGTTGCGAAAAATGGCGGCGCTGGCCGATCTGATCAAGGTGTCGGACGAGGATTTGCGGATGCTCTTCAAGACAGACGACGAAGCCGGCGCACTTGCGCGGTTGCGGGCCATGAATCCTGCCGCCACCGTGCTGGTGACGCGCGGACCGGAGACGTCCATGTTGATCGACGGCGCCATGGTGGTGGAGGCCCGGCCGCCTCGGGTCGAAGTTGTCGATACCGTTGGCGCCGGAGATGCTTCCATCGGCGGCCTGCTGTTCAGCCTGATGACCGCACCGCAGCGGGCATGGCCGGAGCACCTTGCCTTTGCTTTGGCCGCCGGCGCCGCGGCTTGCCGCCACGCCGGTGCGCATGCGCCTTCTTTGGATGAGGTTGTGGCGCAGCTGTAGTTTTTTTGCCTTATGCGGCGCGTATGGTCTTAGCCATCGGTCGTCGACATCGAGCGCCGCGCAGGCGAAAAACCGAACCTCGATCATCGTGCTAGGATGAAAAACCCAACCCTTTGGAAGAAGGAGCGTCGCCATGGATGACATCACCTACACCAAAGGCATCTACACGGCCACCGCGTCGATGAGGGAAGTACAAAGCGACACGTGGCGGGGCCTGGTCACGCTTTCCCGCGACGAAGGCGAAGCGTCGGAAGACCAGGAGACTACGGTCTACGAAGTCGAAGCCACCTCGTCCACGCCGGAGGAAGCCCTCGAAGAAGCCAAGGCCCTCGCGCACCGCATCCTCGGGGAAATCGAACTCTAGACAAACCGGCGCCGCGCCCATCGCACGCGCCCCCCTGAATCAACCGGCTGGAGGCGACCATGGCTGAACAGCTCTTCCTCTACGGCGTGTACTCGATTCACGTCCGCCCTCTCGAACTCAACGGCGCCCGCTGGGACGCGGAATACGAAATCCGGCATCGCGAGAAAGCCGTCAAGTCGTGGACCACCGTGGGCGGCGACAACGGCTATGGTGACGAAGCCGAAGCCGTCGCCGCAGCACACCAGCAGGCCGTCGACGACATCGAACACGGCGCCGGCATTCCGAAGCCGCGGGCCTTTCCGTAGACCCACGGCGAGTGCGCCTGGCACCACGTGCGCGCCAGCGAACGTAGTCGCGGCGCCCCGGGCGCGTTCGCCCGAAACACCGCAGGCACGCGTTGGAAACGCCACGCTGAAGCCCCTGCAGGCCACAAGTAGAGACACTACTTCCACCGCCCCTGCAGCGCGCCGAAAATCAGCTTCTGCGCGCTAACCGGCGTGCTACGCTTTGCGCGTTTTCATCTCCACGGGCACGCGATGGCTACTGAACCGTCAAACCGCTTTTCCGGCATCGGCGACGACGAAACGCGGGCGCAGAAGCATCGCGCGCGCGGCAGCCGGGAATTGCGCCTGGACGATCGCGTAGTCATCGCCCACGGCATGCCGACGCCGCTCTGGCAGGATCTCTATCACCGTGCACTGGTCGTCCGCTGGCCGACGTTCTTTGTCTCGCTCGGGGTTTTGTTCCTGCTGCTCAACACTGTGTTTGCCGCGCTCTACATGCTCGGCCAGGCACCGATCGCCAATCAGTTTCCGTCGGGCTTCGGCGGCGCATTTTTCTTCAGCGTCGAAACGCTCGCGACGGTCGGCTATGGCGACATGCACCCGCAAACCGTCTACGCCCATTGGATCGCGACGCTGGAGATCTTTGTCGGCATGTCCAGTATCGCCTTGGCGACGGGGCTGATCTTCGCGCGCTTCTCACGCCCGCACGCGAAGATCATGTTCGCGCGCTACGCGGTCGTGCGGCCGATCGACGGCCGCATGACGCTGATGGTGCGCGCCGCCAACGCGCGTCAAAATGTGATCGCCGAAGCGCGTGCGAAGCTGCGCATCATGCGGCTGGAGACCACCGTCGAAGGTTTTACGCTGCGCAAGCTCTACGATCTGACGCTGGTGCGCGACCAGCATCCTGTGTTCAAACTGGGCTGGGTCCTGATGCACGTCATCGACGAAAGCAGCCCGCTATTTGGCGAGACCGCCGAAACGCTCAAGGACCGTGACGCGTCGCTGCTGCTCACGCTCGAAGGGGTCGACGAATCGACCTCGCAGACCATGCAGGCGCGTCACATGTGGAGTTGCGAGCAGATCCGCTGGCAATACCGGTTCGTCGACATCATGCGCGAGGAAGACGGCGTGAGTCACATCGACTACTCGCATTTCGACGAGGTCGTGCCGCTCGACTCGGCGCCGGTCGCCGCGCCTATGGCGAAGGCGCCGGCATCGTAAAAACAGGACTAAAACGCACCAGGGCATACCCGAATCCGCCCGTTACGTGGAAGATCCATCTCAAAACCTCATTAAAACGCGTGAGCCGTCGCGCTGTTTCGTTGAACGCCTCGCCAAGTAGAAAAAATTCACTCCAATTGGCGCTAAAAAATAGAGTCTCTTTCGTCGCGTCACCTTTTGGGGTCCCCACCCCACGGCGCGCGGATGCAAAACCGCAATTAATTGCATGGGATCGGAGTAAGCATGGGACCAGAGTAAGCGCTAAAGCGCCAACTCTGGTCGACACGCTAACTCCGATCGACAACGGAGACTCCCCCATGACCGCTCGCCTGCCCATCGACGGCACGCCCGCTCTCGCCGACTACAAGCTATCCGACAATCTCACCGCCACCCGCGGACGGATTTTCCTGACCGGTACCCAGGCGCTGGTGCGCCTTGCGCTGATGCAGCGCGCAGTCGACCGCGCGCACGGCTTGAACACGGCCGGCTTCATCAGCGGCTATCGCGGCTCGCCGCTCGGCATGGTCGACCAGCAGTTGTGGAAAGCGAAGAAACTGCTCACCGCGAGTGATATTCGCTTTTTGCCGGCGATCAACGAAGAACTGGGCGGCACCGCTGTGCTCGGTACGCAACGGGTGGAATCGGACCCGGAGCGTACGGTCGAAGGCGTGTTCGCGATGTGGTACGGCAAGGGCCCGGGCGTGGACCGCGCGGGCGATGCGCTGAAGCACGGCAACGCGTACGGCTCCTCGCCGCACGGTGGCGTGCTGGTGGTGGCGGGCGACGACCACGGCTGCGTGTCGTCGTCGATGCCGCATCAGAGCGACTTCGCGTTGATGGCCTGGCATATGCCGGTGGTGAATCCGTCGAACATTGCCGACATGCTCGAGTTCGGCCTGTATGGCTGGGCACTGTCGCGTTTCTCCGGTGCGTGGGTCGGCTACAAGGCGATCTCGGAAACGGTTGAATCCGGCTCGACGGTGGACCTCGATGCGCTGCAAACCGAATGGGCGATTCCACAGGATTTCGAAGCACCCACCGGCGGTTTGCATAACCGCTGGCCCGATCTGCCCAGCCTGACGATCGAATCCCGGATGCACGCGAAACTCGATGCGGTTCGTCATTTCGCGCGCACCAATAGCATCGACAAATGGATCGCGCCGAGTCCGCATGCGAATGTGGGTATCGTCACCTGCGGCAAGGCGCATCTCGACTTGATGGAAACGCTCCGCCGGCTCGATCTGACTGTGGCCGATCTGGACGCGGCCGGTGTGCGCATCTACAAGGTCGGCTTGTCGTTTCCGCTGGAAATGACACGCATCGACGCGTTCGTGTCCCGCTTGTCCGAAGTACTGGTGATCGAGGAGAAAGGCCCGGTCATCGAACAGCAGATCAAAGACTATCTGTACAACCGCACGCAAGGCACTCGGCCGATCGTGGTCGGCAAGAACGCCGAAGACGGCACGCTGCTGCTGTCGTCGCTCGGTGAATTGCGGCCGTCGCGCATTCTGCCGGTGTTCGCGAACTGGCTCGCGAAGCACAAACCCGCGTTGGATCGCCGCGAACGTGTGGTCGATCTGGTTGCGCCGCAAATCCTCTCGAATGCGGCGGATAGCGTGAAGCGGACGCCGTATTTCTGCTCGGGCTGCCCACACAACACGTCGACCAAAGTACCTGAAGGTTCGATTGCGCATGCGGGGATCGGCTGTCACTTCATGGCGTCGTGGATGGAGCGCGACACCACCGGCCTGATTCAGATGGGCGGCGAAGGCGTCGATTGGGCCTCGCATTCGATGTTCACAAAAACGCGCCACGTATTCCAGAATCTCGGCGACGGCACCTACTTTCACTCGGGTATTCTCGCGATCCGCCAGGCGGTGGCCGCGAACACCACCATCACCTACAAGATCCTCTATAACGATGCGGTCGCGATGACGGGCGGCCAGCCGGTCGACGGCAGCATCTCGGTGCCGCAGATCGCGCGTCAGGTGGAAGCCGAAGGCGTGTCGCGTTTCGTCGTGGTCAGCGACGAGCCGGAGAAATACGACGGCCATCACGACCTCTTCCCGAAAGGCACGACGTTCCACCATCGCAGCGAAATGGACACGGTGCAGCGCGCGTTGCGCGATATCGACGGCGTGACCGTGCTGATCTACGACCAGACCTGTGCGGCGGAAAAGCGGCGTCGCAGGAAAAAAGGCGAGTTTCCCGATCCGGACAAGCGTCTGTTCATCAACGAGGAAGTTTGCGAAGGCTGCGGCGATTGCGGCGTGCAATCGAACTGTCTGTCGGTCGAACCGGTTGAAACCGCGTTGGGACGCAAGCGCCGCATCGATCAATCGTCCTGCAATAAAGACTATTCCTGCGTGAACGGTTTCTGCCCGAGCTTCGTCACCGTGGAAGGCGGCAAGCTGAAGAAGGCCGCGGGCGCCGCGTTCGATCCAGCCGCGCTCGCCGCACGCGTCGACGCCTTGCCGATTCCCGCGACACATCTCGATGCCGCGCCGTACGACATCCTGGTGACCGGCGTTGGCGGCACGGGGGTCGTGACCGTCGGCGCATTAATCAGCATGGCCGCGCATCTGGAAGGCAAGAGCGCGTCGGTGCTCGACTTCATGGGCTTCGCGCAAAAGGGCGGCTCGGTGCTGTCGTTCGTGCGCTTCGCCGCGCGCGACGAGTGGCTCAATCAGGTGCGTATCGACACGCAACAGGCCGACGTGCTGCTCGCCTGCGACATGGTGGTGGGTGCGAGCGCCGATGCCTTGCAAACGGTACGTCATGGCCGCACGCGCATCGTCGTCAACACGCATGCGATCCCGAATGCGACCTTCGTGCAGAATCCGGACGCGACGCTGCATGCCGATGCATTGATCGACAAGATGCGCCACGCGGCAGGCGACGATCGCATGTCGACGTGCGACGCCCAGGCGCTCGCCACGCGTTTTCTCGGCGACACCATCGGCGCGAACATTCTGATGCTCGGTTATGCCTGGCAACTCGGTCTGGTGCCGGTGTCGTTCGCCGCGATGATGCGCGCGATTGAATTGAACAACGTCGCGGTGCAGATGAATCAACTGGCGTTTTCGATCGGGCGTGTGGCGGCGAAAGACCCGGCCGCGCTGGAATCGCTGTGGCAAGCACGGCATCTGGCGAAGCAGGCGGTGCGCGTCGATACGCTCGACGAATTGATCGCGCATCGCGAGGGCCGTCTCCAGACATACGGTGGCGCGAGCTATGTGAAGCGATATCGCGCGCTGGTCGATGCGGCGCGCCGTGCCGAAACCGCGCTCGATGCAAAGAGCGAGCGCATCACGCGCGCCGTGGCGACGACGTTCTATCGTCTGCTCGCGGTGAAAGACGAATACGAAGTCGCGCGTCTGCATACCGATGCGGCCTTCCGTGAAGCGCTGGAAGCGCAATTCGAAGGCGTGGCGGGCAAGGACTTCGGCATCAAGTTCAACCTCGCGCCGCCGACGCTCACGCGTCCTCAACCGGGCGTCAATCCGACCAAGAAGATCTTCGGTCAGTGGATGTGGCCGGTGCTCGGGATGATGGCGAAATTCAGTGGTCTGCGTGGCACGATGCTCGATCCGTTCGGCCGCACGCTCGAACGCAAAATGGAGCGCGAACTCGCCGACGACTATGAAACCACCCTGCAACGCGCGTTCTCGAAGCTCAACGCGAACAATCTGGAAGACGTCGCGAAACTCGCGGATCTGCATGCTCGTGTACGCGGTTATGGCCACGTGAAACTGGCGAATCTGGCGGGCGTGAAGCGCGGCGAGCGCGATCTCGCGGCGCGCTTGCAGATCGAAGCAGCGACGAGCCCGTCGGTGAAGAAGTCGCTCGATGAAGTGAAGGGCGCCGGGCAGTTGCGAGGAATTCCGGTGGTCGTTGCGAAGTAGTTCTTTTGCTCCGTGAATGAAAAATGCCGCTTCGGGTTGAACCTCGAAGCGGCATTTTTTGCCTGATGGATTTGTCACGCGTTGCGTCTGGTAGCGTTGCTTATCTTCCTGACTAATCAGCTACGCTTTGCGTCCAGTAGCGCTCTCACCTGCGCGACTTTCGCCGCGTCAACGGGCGCAAGACTGTTGCCGCCAACGCGCACACCGGCCCCGAAGTGAACCGCTTGAACTTTCGTCGCGCTCACGAAGCCGGCGACTGCGTCGACAGTCAAACCCGCGCCCGCCAGCACCGTGCAATGTGAGCAGGCCGCTTGCCGTACCAGCTCGCGCACGATCGACTCCGCCTGCAGTACCGAAGGTTTGCCGCCCGAGGTCAGCACATTCGTCACGGCATCGAAACCGAGCAGCACGTCGAGCGCTTTTTGCAGATCGCGCGTTTCGTCGAACGCGCGGTGAAACGTGATGGCCATTCCATCAGCCGCATCGATTGCGCGCGCGAGGCCTTCGCGATCGATCTCACCGTCTGGCGTCAGCATGCCGATCACCACGCCGTTCGCGCCGGCCGCTTTGACTGCACGCACGTCGCGCAGCATCACGGCGTAGTCGTCGGCGTCGTACACGAACGAGCGGCTATGCGGCCGCACGATCACATTGACCGGCACGCCGGCCGCCGGAGCGCCGACCGCCGCGTTGGCAGCACGGAAATCCGCCGCGGCAACCACCGCCTCGATCAACCCAAGGCTCGGCGTTAAACCACCCTCGCCCATCGCGGTGACGAGTTCAAGGCGGTTCGCGCCCGCCTGCACGGCAAGCCGGGCGTCGGCAACGGTCGTGGCGATGACTTCGAGTAGGACTGACATAGCGCGGCTGTGTGTCGTTAAAAGCGACATGATCTCAGAACCGCCCCGCGCCCTTCCCATCTGAACGATGAGGACCGCCGCTCGCGCTGCCAATTTGAGCCACCGGTGCCGCCACTCACCGTTCCGATCTATACCATCAGAGCCGCTACTCGCCCTTCCAATCTAAACCACCAGGACCGCCGCTCATCCTCACGAGCGAACCATCGGAATCGCTATTCTTCGACCCAATCGATATCGCCGCACAGCACACATGTCTGCTCGCCAACACGCGTCGCGACCGAAAGCGTCACGCACGGCAAGGCCTCGTTGATCGACAGATACGGACGCGTCACGTGCACACGTTCCGGCGCGCTGATCGCCGCGCGGAAATACGGACGACGCAGCCAGTTCGCCCCTTGCGCGTCGGCAAGCGGCAAAAAGCGCGTCTCAGGCGCCGCGCGATCGACGCGCAACACGACGTTGCGGCCCGCCTGCTTGCCCTTCGCGTCGAGCAAAAAACAGCGCGCGGCATGGTCGAGCCCGAGGAAATTCCAGCAGACCTCCTCGAGCGGTTCGCCGGCGGCGAGCCGTTCCGCGGCGCGCTCGAACGCCCGCAGGTACGGTGTGAGACGGCTCGCATTGCGGCGCTCGCGCGCTTCGGCCTGATCGCGATAGCGGTCAGTGACTTCGCTGATGCAGGTCATGGCGTGCGCCGCGTCGGCCGCGCCGGGATTCGGCCGGCCGAAGAAAAAACCCTGCACGAAGTCCGCGTCGCAAGCGAGCGCCATCTGCGCTTCATGCTCCGTTTCTACGCCTTCGACCAGCACCAGCTTGCCCGCTTCGTGCAGCAGCGCCACCAACCCCGGCAGGATCGCCGCCATATCCGCACGATGCGCGGCATGCGACAGCATGATGCGGTCGAGCTTCACGATATCGGGATTCAATTGCCAGATCCGTTCGACATTCGAGTGGCCCGCACCGAAGTCGTCGAGTGCGATCAGGAAGCCGCGCTCACGGAACTGGCGCACCGCGTCGGCGAGGCGTTCGAGATCGTCCGCGCGTTGTTCGAGCACCTCGAGCACGATCCGCCGCGGCGGCAGATCGAGCCGCCGGAGATTGGCGAGCAAGGCGGCGGCGAGATACGGATCGGTGAGCGCGCCGGGATGGACGTTCAGGAACAGCCATTCGTGCTCGGCGCCAAGCACCTTGAAGTTCTCCAGATGCAGGGTTTGGGCGAGCCGGTCGACTTGCAGCACGTCGCCCAGACGCGCCGCCTCGCCGAAGACGTCGAGCGGCGACACGGGCCGGTCGAGCGCGTCGTGCGCGCGCAGCAGCCCTTCGTAGCCGACCGCCCGCATATGCGACAGGCTGAAAATCGGTTGAAACACGCTGGTCAAAGTCAGCTCGCCATGCTGCGCCGAAAAACGTTCGAGCCCCGACGTCACTTCGACATCGAAGCCATGCGGCGCGCTGGCCATCCTTTCCTGTTGCGCAATCGTCATGCAATCCTCTCACGCGAGGGCCGGGCCGGTCCGAACGCGGAAGCGAACAACCTCGGCACCGATCCCCAAAATGTGCGTCATCGATATTCCTTAAGCAAGGTCCATGCGCACGGTGGCGCACATTCGAATGGTATTTGCGTGCGGGGTTGCACCGGCGAAAGGGTTAGTGCGCCGCCCACGGGCGTGATGCGCACCGTCGAGGTGCATTGCCGGCGGCGTTGGTCTTTTTTGAAAGTGCCCGCCCCGCACTGGGGCGACGCTAATAAACCAAAACCACCCTTAAGCCACCGGCCCTTGCGCCGGCTTCCTCCTCAGAAGAGCATAAAGAATAATCGCCCCAAAGGTAGCGGTACCAATCCCCCCAAGCCCAAACCCGCCAAGCTTCAAAGAAAAATCCCCAGCCCCCAGCACGAGCGTCACCGCCGCAACAATCAGATTCCGATTGTCAGAAAAATCCACCTTATTGACGACCCAAATTCGCGCACCCGTCACGGCAATCAACCCAAACACAACAATCGAAACACCGCCCAGCACAGGCCCCGGAATAGTCTGAATCACCGCCCCAAACTTCGGCGAAAAGCCAAGCACGAGAGCAATAAGCGCAGCAATAACAAACACCAGCGTCGAATAGATCTTGGTCACCGCCATCACGCCGATGTTCTCGGCATACGTCGTCACCCCCGTGCCGCCGGCAAACCCGGACAGCATCGTCGCAAGTCCATCGCCGAGAAACGCGCGGCCGACATAGCGGTCGAGGTTCTGACCGGTCATCGCGCTCACTGCCTTGATGTGCCCAAGATTCTCAGCAACCAGAATCACCGCAATCGGTGCAAGCAAGGTCATCGCCTGCATGCTGAAAACCGGCGCGGTGAAATGCGGCATACCGAACCATGCGGCATTCGCCACAATCGCAAAGTCGATCGGCTTGCCCATGCCGAGACCATTCGTGACGATCGCGTAAATCACATACGCCATCAACAAACCAACCAGAATCAGCAATCGCTGCAGCATGCCGCGCGCAAACACCGCGACCGCACCGACGCACAGCACCGTCACCAGAGCCATCCACGAATCGAAGTTGCTGCCGCTCACGCCATGCACCGCAATCGGCGCCAGATTCAGCCCGATCACGCAGACAATCGCCCCGGTCACGACCGGTGGCATCAGCGTTTCAATCCACCGCGTGCCGACCGCCGACACGATCAGGCCAATGATCCCGTACACCGCCCCGCAAGCAATGATCCCACCCAACGCCACCGGGATGTTCATATTCGGACCGTGACCGCCATATCCCGTCACCGCGATCACCAAACCGATGAACGAGAAGCTCGAGCCGAGATAGCTCGGCACGCGCCCCCCCACCAGCACGAAGAACAACAGCGTGCCGATCCCCGACATGAAGATGCACAGGTTCGGATCGAAGCCCATCAGCAACGGCGCAAGCACGGTCGAGCCGAACATGGCGACGACGTGCTGAACGCCCATCGCAAACATCTGCGGCCACGCGAGCCGCTCGTCCGTGGCGACAATGCGGCCCTCGGCAGCGTTCGGCTGAACGCGCCAGCGTGGGAAGTAGGAATCGGCCATGGCGGGGGTTCTCCTCTATCGGCGTTTTAGTGGACGGTGCAACGAAACTGCGCCGTCTGGGAATTACGCGCGAGTGTACGGAGAGCCACCAGGCCTGGCAAGGGCGGCTGAAACTGCGCTAAGAGCGCTACGCACGCCGCGCCATGCGCAACACCGCCCGCCTGCTGCGCGCTCTCGGCATTCATCTTCACCGTCGAGGTCAATTGCTGCATGCTCGACGCGGTTTCCTGCCACGCGGCCGCCTGTTCTTCGGTGCGTTGCGACAGATCGGTGTTGCCCTGCGCGATCTCGCCCGAGGCCATCAGGATCGATTCGCTCGATTCGCTGATGCCCGAGACGATGCCCGCCAGCCACTCACGCATGTTGCGTAGCGCGAACAGCATGCTGCCGGCGGCGTAGCCGAGATTCGCGGCGGCAAGATCGGAATCGATCTTGTGGCGGTTCGCCTCTTCCATCCAGTAGAGGCCGCGCCGGGTCGCTGGGTCCATGCGCCTTTTTGCGTCGGCGCAGTGATTGGGATTTGTCTGATATATGGGGATGAGCTGAACTCTTAGACTTTGTTTGCTGCGTTCGCCCCCATGAGCGCACGCGATGTTGTAACTCTCCGACTTTCCGCTCACGCTCCCCCGGCGTGAGCGGATTTTTTTTCGTCCATGCGCTTCGTCGGCGGCGCACTCGTCAGTACGCGTTCGAATTTACGGATGCCTGAAGAAAGCGTCTGCGGCAAGACGGAGCGTGTGGTTGCGCACGTCCTCTGGCCATGCCACAACGATGTCTTCAAAACGCACCCGATCGTCTGCGTAGAGCGCGCGCGTCGCATCTTCATAATCAGGCAGATTGCCGGCGAGTGCGGTCATGAAGCGATACACCGCTTCTTGCGCGGCGCGTTGGCGGTCCTTGTCCTCGCCCGCAAGCCGCGCCGCTTCGACTAGTTTGCGCAGCGCAACCGAAGCGCCCCCTGATTGCCCGTTGAGCCAATCCCAATGACGCGGCAGTAACGTGACCTCTCTCGCCACCACACCGAGCTTGGGCCGACCACGGCCACGGGGGGCGTCGTCCTCCCCGGCATCAGCGATCGGAGCCGGCTGCTCGGCGGGCGCCTCGCTGGTCAGCCGCGCGAGAATTTCTTCAGGCGTGCCGCGCAAATCAAACTCGACCGGGCGGCTCGTGATGTTGTCGAAAATCAGCACAGGCGCCCGTTCGCCGCGCGCCAGCACCTGGCGTACAGCGAGCGCAACCTCGGGCAACGGACCCGAGGCGATGCGGCGGTGCCCCTCGAAGGCAGTGCAGGTAGCAGGAAGGGGGATCATGACAAACTCCAGAAGAATGGATCTGTCGAATTATACCCGGGTATAAACTAAGCGCAATATATTGCCCGGGTAAAATTACCCGGAGCGGCACCCGATGAGTCCTGCCCCGCCAGCGGTAGCCTTCTGCCTGAACTCGACGCGATCGGCGGACCGGCACCTGGCGAAATGGTCCTGCCTTATCCCGCCGGTGACACGACGTCGCTGCGTCGATCCGCCCGCGCCGCCGCCGGATAACACAGCACGCGGTTGCGTCCCGCGTCCTTCGCTTCGTAGAGCGCCTCGTCCGCGGCGTTGACGAGTGCGCGGCTCGTCGCGAATCTCTGGCTCCTGGTGCATGCAATGCCGATGCTGATGGTCAGCACGTGGTGTGAACTCGCGACATGGCGAAGCTCGAGTGCCTGAACCGCGGCGCGAATTTTCTCGGCGATACACGCCGCCCCGGCTTCGTCGGTTTCCGGCAGCAGCACGGCGAATTCTTCACCGCCATAGCGCGCCGCAGTATCGCCCGGACGCCGCACACTCTGGCCAATGCAGCGCGCCACGGCAATGAGCGCGTCGTCGCCGGCCGAATGGCCGTATAGATCGTTGAAGCCCTTGAACGTGTCGACATCGATCAGCAGCATCGACAATGGCCACTCGTTGCGTTGCGCCCGGCGCCACTCCTCCTCCGCATGTTCCTCGAAAGTGCGGCGATTGTTCAGGCCGGTCAGCCCGTCGGTGCTCGCCAGCACGCGCAACTCTTCTTCGGCAGCGCGGCGCTGCCGCAGTTGTTGCGAGAACAGGATGGCAAGCGCAATGATCGCCGCGTCGAGCGCCGCGATCAGCGTGCCGAAGATCCACGCGCGATGCCGCCACTGCACATAGATATCGTGCGTAGAGAGCGCAACGTCGAGAATCATCGGATACATATCGATATGGCGGAACGCGTACCAGCGCTCGACACCGTCGATCGCCGCCGTGCCGAAGAAGTCCCCGCTTGGCTGCAGGAGGAAGCGTGTGTAGTTCGCGGTGCCGGCCAGACTCCGGCCGATGACTTTTGGATCGTAGGGGCGCCGCATCAGCATCGTGCCGTCGCTCAGCATCAGCGCCATCGAACCGCCCGCGCCGAGATTCATGCCGGCGAACAGGCGTCTGAAGTAAGTCAGGCGCATCGTGCCGACGACCACGCCGCCAAAGCTGCCGTCCGGCCGCGAGATGCGCCGGCTCAACGCAATGCTCACGTCCTTGCCGGTCACCTTGGGCATGAACGGGTGGCTAACATACAGGCCGACATGGGGGGAATCGCGCTGAACCTGGAAATAGTCGCGCTCGGCGAGATTGAGTTGGCGCGGAGGCGTGGATTGCGAATCGAAGATGACGTTGCCGGCGGGGTCGAGTACGAAAATCGAACCCATGTCTTTTGCGCTGGCGGAGCTGTCGAACAGCACCATCTGGCGGATCGCCGGCGGCAGGTCCAACACGCCGGGTTGGTTCAGGCCGTCGACGACGGCCCGCAGCGACAGATCGTAGATCTCGAGATTGCGCGACACGTCGCGTTCGACCAGCAGCGAGACGTTGAACACGGAATCCTGTGCACGCCGCAGTGCGTCATCGCGCATCTGCGCCAATACCCACACCGTAATCGCAAGTATCGCGCCGGCTAGCACGATGCTGATCGCAATCACGATGTTCGGTCGACGCGTCACCATAAACTGTTCATTCGAGCATGCGCTGACCTACGCGCGTGAAGAAGTTGGCCGCGTCCGGAAGCCGCGTCTCGTGAAACGGTAGCCTACCAGAGGCTGAGGCGTATCAAAGCGGGAAAGACAGGTTTTTCGTGGACTGGGCGAAAATTTAGCGATGGCGTGCTTCAGGCCGCTGGCGCCGGCGGCCAATTTCCGAAACGGCACGGACGTTAGATTCTGCGCCTGCGTTTTGCACCTGCGTGGACCTTCGCCCTACAACCAGCGGGGCAGCGCGCGGACGCCACGTCGATCCGGCTCAGCCGGCGCGCAGATCGACCGCCGGCTCGGATGCGGTGCGGCTGAGCGCGCGGATATCGGCGACTTCGAGCACCGCTTTGGCAGCGCCAGGTGGCCGAAGCCCGCATTGTTCACGACTACATCGAGCCGGCCGAATGCATCTGACACGCATCGCGTGCAAGCCAGGTAAAAAAATACGCTCAATGCCTTCAGTACATGGGAATCCAATCCGATAACCGATAAATGGGATACCCATTTATTGGCTGACGTGCGACACGTCTTAGCCGGTGCGCCTTGCGGGAGGCGAAGGGTCAAGCGCGGGACTGCCGCGCTGATCGGCAGCCAGATAGACGCCCCATGCCCGGACCTGAGAGTCCATTGCGAACGCTTTAACGTTTCGTTATTGGAGAAGAAATCGTGACACTCAAGAACCTCACCATCAAGACAAAACTCATTGCTGGTTTCGGCATGCTGTCTTTCATTGTCGTCGCGGTTTCCGGCCTTTCCTTAAAAGCGCTGAGCGATTCGACCGATGGGTTTTCCAACTTCGTACACGGCATCAACGCACGCGCCGACATGGCGGTGCAGGTCCGAACCGCGGTAGACCGCAGGGCGATCGCGGCGCGCAACCTTGTGCTTGTGACCAAACCCCAGGATCTCGAAATAGAGAAAGCCGACGTGACGCGTGCGCACGAAGACGTGCAAGCCGACCTGAAAAAGCTCAACGACATGATCGCGAACGCGACCGATACGACGGAGAAAGCGCGCAGCCTTGTCGCTGAGATCAATCGGGTCGAGTCGGCTTATGGTCCGGTTGCGCTCAACATTGTCGATCTCGCGCTCACCAACAAGCGTGACGAGGCGATCGTCGAGATGGACGATCATTGCAGGCCGCTGCTCGCCGCGCTGGTTCGCGCGACCAACGCGTATGCCGACTACACGCGCGCACGCCAGGATCAACTGGTCAACGAGTACACGGCGCATTACGAGAACCAGCGCAATCTGCTGATCGCGATCTGCCTCGTCGCGCTGGGGCTCGCCGTCAGCGCGTGCGTGGTGATCACGCGTGCTGTGACCGGACCGCTGCGATTTGCGATCGGCGTCGCACGCACCGTGTCGGAAGGCGATCTGCGCACGCGCATCACCGTCGACGGCCGCGACGAAACCAGCAAACTGCTGAGCGCCCTGCGCGAGATGAACGAACGGCTGACGGCGATCGTCGGACGCGTGCGCGACAGCAGCACCAGCATCGCCGGCGCGGCACGCCAGATCGCGGCGGGCAATATGGACCTGAGCCAGCGTACCGAGCAGCAGGCAGCGTCGTTGCAGGAAACCGCTTCCAGCATGGAGGAACTCACCTCCACCGTTAAGCAGAATGCCGACAACGCGCAACAAGGCAGCATGCTGGCTGCGAATGCTTCGTCGGTGGCGCAAAAGGGTAGCGAGGTCGTCAGTCAGGTGGTGAACACGATGCACGACATCAGCGATAGCTCGATCAAGATCGCGGACATCACGGGCATCATCGAAGGCATTGCGTTCCAGACGAACATCCTCGCGCTGAACGCAGCTGTCGAAGCCGCGCGTGCGGGCGAACAAGGGCGGGGTTTCGCGGTGGTCGCGAGCGAAGTCAGAAGCCTGGCGCAACGTTCATCGAGTGCGGCAAAGGAGATCAAGGACCTGATCGCCAACTCTGTGGGCAAGATCCGCGATGGTTCGGCGCTTGCCGGCGAGGCGGGGAAGACGATGGCCGAAGTGACGCATGCGGTCGCGCGAGTGACCGATATCATGTCGGAGATCGCGGCGGCATCCGTTGAACAAAGCCGCGGGATCGAGCAGGTCAATCTTGCGATTACCCAGATGGACAACGTCACGCAGCAGAATGCAGCGCTGGTGGAGGAGGCGGCGGCGGCTTCGCGGTCGATGGAAGATCAGGGGCAACAATTGAATGAGGCCGTGGCGTTTTTTCAGGTGAAGGACGGTGCGCCGGCGGTAGCGGCGCTGGCGCCTGCTCCTGCCCGGCGGGAAGCGCCGCGGCGCGAGGCTGCGGTTGCTGCTGCCCCTAAGCGCGTTGCGCGGGCTGCCGCAGTTGCGCCGGTTGCTGCGCTTGCTACTGTTACGCCTACTGCGGCTGACGGATGGGATAAGTTCTGATCGAGGTCTTTCGGATGGCGCGTCGCTCACGGGCGACGCGTTGGCAAAGTCACCCGCAATGCTCAACGTAGCGGGCTGTAGGACGACCGCAGCACCGGGTGTAAAACCCGAAAGCCAGAAACGCAAAACGTTCCATCTCGTCGTCCGTTCATCAACGTTAAGTTATCGGGTTTGTGCAGACCGCGGGCGCACGCCAGAGTCGGGAACTGCTTCCATGTCCCACGAATTCCGTGCTTCCCCGACGTCCGGCGCTTCTTAGCCCGGCATCAATCGACGTACCGTTCGTCTTCGCCCGCAACTCGCTGTGCCAGCCCATTCCGGTGCTGACGTCGACGCGGCCACGGACGTCACTGTCAGCCCACGCACCAACCATCCTCTTTGCGGCATGACGAAACGAAACTTGAGGGTGAGGAATTCGCCCGCAGCGCGTGCATACGCGCGCCGCGCGCCGCGTGATGCGTGATGCGTGATGCGGGTTGCGGGTTGCGGGTTGCGGGTTGCGGGTTGCGGGTTGCGGGTTGCGGGTTGCGGGTTGCGGGTTGCGGGTTGCGGGTTGCGGGTTGCGGATCGCCGACGCGAAGAATTCCAGGAAGCGCATTCCGGCGCGGTCGCCGGCGGCAACGACAAGCACGGGCAACCGGCCCGGTGGGACAGGCGCGATCGCGGCAAGGGGCAGATGACATATAAAGATCGTGCCCTTATTGCCGATAAAGCGTCTTTAACAAGATCGATTAACCACCGAGGGGAAACAGATGCGCGGGAAATACGTAGTCGGCCCTGCAAAATTCAGTTTGCTTGACGCACGACGCCGATCGGGTATTTTGTCGGAGCGGGACGGTTAGCCCGCCGGAAGCGTTCCCGGTGCGCAAGCAGCGGATGCGACAGGACATCGGCGATCGAATGCAGCCAGGCGAGGACAAAAAAGATGGGCCCCAGACCCAGGCGAACAATCGCGCGCAACAGCCAGCGCAGGTTGTAGCCCGTGGCGCACAGCACGGCATGCAGCGCATCGCCGGTTTGTCCTTTGAGCCAGCAGCGACGCATACCGTGGTCGTGCTTCACATGGCCGATGATCGGTTCAATCGCCTGGCGTCGCTTGAGCCAACGTCGCTGCGTGCTGGTCAGTGTCCTGTGTTTGCCGCGATGAATCAGGTGTACTGATGATACCTCCACGTCGACGCCGCGAAACCCGAGATCGACCAACACGGTCTTCGGCTGTGGTGTACCGGGCAGGTCCTGCAACAGAATGGAGCTCTGTTCGAGTTGCTCGGCCAGCGTATGGCCGTCATAGGGGTTGCCGGGGAACGCCCGCGCACCGACGATCAACCCTTGTTTCTCCGTGATCGCGAGGCTCACCTTGACGCCGAACTCGTAGGGCTGGCGTGCCTTTCCTTTCCCAATGCATTCAACTTCAGGCGCATGCAGTGCGTAGAGTTTGTTCCTGTCCTTTGGACGTTGGTGGCAAATGCGCCAGGCCCGCTCAAGCCAGACGCGCAGTTGTGCCTGCCGTTCGTCTGAAGCTCCAGACAGCTTGCGTTCGATATCGCGCAGCAACCGTCCCAGTACCGTGCGCTGACGCTTGAGTACACGACGCAGGCGCCTGAACTGCTTCGCATGGGCATAGCCGCCCGCGCGGCGACGCAGTCGCTTGCCTTCGCGCTCGTACGTTTGCTTCAGCCCCAACCCTGCGCGTTGCGCCAACTGAACGAGTCTGGCCCGCGCCACCTCAAGCAGACGGCTGTCGGTCGGATACGCAATCGCCTTCTCCTGCACCGTGGTGTCGACAATCACGCGCTCGAATTCGACCGGCGTCACCGCCTTCATCTGCACCGCAGCCGCGATCGTCGCCGCGAGCAGCTCCTCGACACCGGCTTCGCCCAGCGCCTGCCGAAAACGCACCAGGTTGGTCGGGTCGCACGGCAGACGCGGCTGGAAATACTCCTCGCCGCAGAAGAACTGAAAGTACACGTCCTGTGCCCAGCGCTCGCACACCGTTTCGTCACTCTCGTTGTAGGCGTGCTTCAGGTACAGCAGACCCACCATCAGCCGCATAGGCAAGCGCGGACGTCCAGCCGCACTGACGCCACCGGCAAATTCCAGCGAGTTCGAGCCAAACAGGTCAACCGCTTCGCTCACCCGTCCATCGCGTGAACGTCGCTCGAACAGGGGAGCAAGCGTCGTTTCGATTGAAGCCCATGACATCTTCGTTGCCAACACGGCAAGCGGGTGACGTAGATCAATCATCGCGTCCAGACGGCTACGAAAGAAATCAGGCGTGCTCATTGGCGACCACTCCGAAACTCCCAGAATCTTTATCAGATCGATATTCGTTCTGGGAGTTCTATTACCCTCCAACAAACTGCATCGCTTGGCCAGGCGGGGCTTCACGAACTTCTGCAAGGCCGACTACGTACTTGGATTGACTGTCCTTGCTTTGAGCTTGAGCGGATGTGCTCCTGTGATGGAAGCGAATCGTCCGGACCCCGTTAACCTGAAAAAATTCGTGCTGGGAGAGACTTCGCGGATGAATGTCATCGCCGAAGTGGGTAGTCCAGCTAGCACCGAGCAAGACCAGGCCAACTCCTGCGACGTGTACAAACTCTATACGCACGGCCCAAGCGGAGCCGGCAAAGGTGCCATTGCAGCGGGAGAAGTTCTGGCCGATGTAGCCACCTTGGGACTCGCCGAGATCATTTTTACCCCTACGGAAGCCGCTACCAAGAGTTCCAAGCACACAGTCATGTTCTGCTATGGCTCTGACGGCAAGCTCGCGTCGATCAAAGAGTCGGACGCCGCGTCGGGAAGCTAATCTTCGTTAGTTCCACGCCCCCGCAAGCGGGAGCCGCAAGGGCCTGCGGCGCACCCGGTCCTGGCGCTTTTGTGCCAAGACCGGGATAAAGCGTGAGGATCGTCGCCAACCGCATACCAAGGAATACAACGCACGCTCGACAGCCGCACGTCTGCTGCTAGGCGTGCTCGCGAGCGGCGATCACATTAAAGCAGGCGTGAACGTGGGCGCCTCGAGCCTCGTGGTCGAAGACAGCGCGAAGACCACGATCAACGGCATCGGCACCGTGGCGAAGAACGTGGGACTTGAAGCGGCCAACGGCGTGGTCACCCTCGCCGGACAACCCGTCGCAAACTGACCTATCTCTGCCAACATATGACCAAGACACACATGAAAAAACTTACTCTCATCGCCTCGGCCGTGCTCGTCGCCGCGTCGCTCGCCAGCTGCGCCGATATTTCGCAGAATCCGCTTGCCAAGGCCATCAACCCGCCCGCCGACGTGACGCCGATCTCGTATCCGCCGGTTACCTTCATCGTGCCGCATGACCCGCATATCTTTGCGAACGGGCAGGTCGCGGGGCTCGTACCCGGCGGGGCAGGCCTGCGTCCGACAATTGGCAGGACTGACTATGCACTCCAGCTGCGCGACATCACGGCCGATTCGTTTGTCATTCACGCCTACTACAGCAATGGCTATGTCGGCTCGGGAGTCAAGTACACCATTGACTATTCAAAGACGGACAATGGCAGCTACTCAACGGTGACAATGAAGCCAGTCAAACGCGCCACCTACCAGCAGGGGCTGGTGGGCAAGTTCCCGGTGCCGGGTTTTAACGAGGCGCTAGTGCATCGGTACATCGAGGCATCGAGCTTCTGGTACAAGTTTGAGATCGACACGAAGTACGACACGGCTTCGGTCTACTCGAGCTTCCGGCGACTTGCACCGTCGGCGAATATGGGACAGGGCTCGACGGACCCTGTCACCGGCAAGATTATCTCTGAGTGGTTCGTGGGCAACTACCGCGGCGTGGAGTATGAGTACTCCCTTGAGGTCTTCCCGTATCGTAACGGTAGCAAGGCAGTCATCGGTCTCGGCATCCCTGCGGTCGAAACCGCGCCTAACGTCGTCGACTATCGCGTTATCCTCAACGACATCCGCAAGCAACTCGACGGCATCGCAAACAGCTAATGCAGCGAAAATGGCACGTGCCCATCTCGCTGATGGGGCGGCCAATTTTTTGGAACAGGGTCTTTGACTTTCCTCGCGCGATCGGCCAGGCACGCTTGACATGAGGTGCCCGGCCGGCAGGCCCTTTTAACGATGGGCTCCGCTCCGGGCGCTATGAGCCGAGCCGGCGGTCAGTTGACCCTCAGGTTGCCGCCGTTACCGAGACCACCATTGACGCTCTGGGCTTTGTATTGCTTGACGGAGCCAACAAGGTTGTTTAGCGAATCGGTGAAGGCTGCGACCACGACCTTACCTTGCGGCGTGTTCGAGTAAGCGCCGACCGTGCCGCCGCTCTTGGTGGTGACAAAGCTCGCGAGCATGCCGAAGTCGATGTTGCTCGCCGAACCGGTTGCCGCCGCGAGTTGCACACTTGAGCGGGTATCGACTAGCGTAAGCACCGTCGACGCTTCCTTGGTGTTCATCGAGCCAGCGACGCCAGCGAGCGCGCTGCCAACTACCGGCACGTAGGCAAGCAGGCTGGATGCGCCACCCGTGTTCTGCGTGGAGAAGGTGATGCTCGGGCTCATCTCATAGTCGGCAGCGACCATCTGCCCTTTGTGCATCTTCGAGGTCTTGCGCAGTTCGCCCGACTCGTTCAACTGGCGTTCCGCGAGAGCGGCATTCAGCGCGCGGCCGCGGTCGACGATGACAAAGCAGTTCGATTGCTGGACCAGCATCTTGAGCACCGGGACGGTACTGCCCAACTGGTATTGCCCAGTCAGGATGCTATACCACGGTGCGGCCGTGTCTTCAACGATCGACACGGTACCAAGCGGTGCCGCGCAGTGCTTCAGCCCATCGTCCGCGTCCTGGCGGGTAGCCCCAGCCACCGCCGTGCTATCCGGCGTCTTTCCCCCGCCACCGAGTTGCATTTGAGCGCACGCCGAAAGCAGGAGCAACGACGTCCCAGCGATAGCTGTCATTTTCGCAATCATGGAAATGGTCCCTTTTTTTGATATTCACTTCTGGTACGGTCGCCAACCGGCGTCTCGAGGAGACACGTCATCAGACGACTAAGGTTCCACGTTTCGACGCCGACCGGAAATAGGTTCATACAGCGATGCCGCCTGTATATCGGCAAACTGGCGGTGCAATTGAGGGTGCGATCAAATTTGACGTGCAACGCCTTGCTCACTGTGGTCAGCGCGTGATCGCTTATTCGCGTGACATAACGCCTGCCCCCCCGGTTGATGGGGAAACGGCCGAAAGCCGCGTCCGGGGCGTGCGGTGACTGGGCGTCTCGCTGCCATACCTCAATTGCAATGCTGCGACCCACTCCTTGCGTGTCGTCATGCTGATTCGCCTCGTCACCTCGTGTCGCCCCCGCTGGTCGATCCGGCTGGTAGCAAACTACGTGAGGCAACAGGTCAGCGCGAGTTGCAATTCTGATAAGTCAATGTGCCGGATATCGTAGTTGACGATATCCACACATTGCGCAAATTGATCGGCCTGAGTAATGCTGGCATGGACAATGGCCTTTTTGTGCCATGTCACGTTCGTGCACACAGCGGCGTTGGTTAGCTGATGCATGCAAGATTGCGTTTTAGGGTCGGTGAAGTCTCGGTAGAATTGCGAAGTTTTTTCTACCAATGCCTCGCGCTTGATGTGGAAGACGTGTGGCGCCACAAATTTGCCACACCGAGTGCGCAAAAACCTGCGCCAGAATGCAAAACAACGCACTACATCGCAAGACGTAGTGCGTTGTTTCTCAAGCAGAACCTGGTGGGAGGAGGAGGATCGAACTCCCGACCTTCGCATTGCGAACGCGACGCTCTCCCAGCTGAGCTACCCCCCCAATGTGCAAACAATTCTAGCACAGGCATTTTCCGTTTTGCCAAGCCCCCAGGTAGGCAAAACCCGGCGGCAAAACGAGTGGCAAAACATCACTTCGACGGCGCGCCAGCCAGCACCCAATCCACCACCGTGCGGATGTCCGCATCGCTCATCGATTGATGCGCCGGCATCGGAATCATGCCCCACACGCCTGAGCCGCCTTCCTTCACCTTGCGCGCCAATTTGGCCGGCGCTTGCGCATCGCCCTTGTATTTTGCAGCGATCTGCTGGAACGACGGGCCGACCAGTTTGCGGTCCACGGTGTGGCATCCCATGCAGGCATTCGAGTTCGCAACGATCTGCCCACGCGGCGCATCGGCTGCCCGCGCGGAAGAGGCAAAAGCACCCACCCACGCAGTAACCGTCAACATCACGGCAACGAAAGCAACGCCCCGTTTCATGGCGTCGTCGCCTTCGGATTACCCGGATGCACCGAGTTCGAATTGCTGACCGGCGCCGGCGGCTGCTGATCGAGCGGACGCGAACTCACCGATGAATCGGGAATCGCACCGACGGTCGGCGCACTCGCGTCAGGCTGCGACGCCGCTGCCGGCGTGCTCGCGGCGGCAGCAGCAGCGGCCGCCGCCGCTTCCTGCGGCTGAATGTACTGGAACACCTTCACGACCTGCGTCACACCCGGCACGCGGCTCGCGACATCGGCGCCGCGATTGCCTTCGTCCATCGTGACAAGACCCATCATATACACCGAGCCACGCTCGGCCACGATCTTGAAGTTGTTCGCCGAAATGTTCTTCTCGGCGATCAGCGCGGTCTTCACCCGCGTTTCCAGATACGTGTCATTAGTGCGCGACGAGAACGAACTCGCCGGCATGATCGCCAGTTCGTTGACGATCGTGTTAACGTTGTTCAAGCCACGCACGATGGTCTCGGCCCGTTGCTTCGACACGTCCCCCGCTACTTCGCCGGTCAGCAGCACGCGGCGGTTGAACACCGCCACGTTGACATGCGCACTGTCGGGCAAGTTCTGGCTGATCTGCGACAGTGCCTTCACCTGCAACTCGCGATCCTCGGTCTGCGCGCCGAGCGTGCGCCGGTCGGTTGCCACCAGCGCGCTGCCGCCCGCCGCGCCGGCAACGGCCAGAAAGCAACCCTGCAGCGCCGCGGACAGTCCCGCCGCGAACCCGACCACCAGCACGGTTCTCACCAGTGTCTTCTTGACGCGGAATACGCTCATCAACTAGCTCTCCTTCGGAATCAGTCTCAGTCTTCGCCCAGCAACATGGCATCAATGCCGTCGCACAGACAATGGATGGTCAGTAAATGCACTTCCTGAATACGCGCAGTACGATCGGACGGCACGCAAATGTGGATATCGGTATCGCTCAGTACTTCCTGCATACGGCCGCCACCTTTGCCGGTCAGCGCGACCACGATCATTTCGCGCTCGTGCGCGGCCTCGATCGCGGCCAGCACATTGGCGGAATTGCCGGACGTGGTGATAGCCAGCAGCACATCGCCCGGCTGGCCAAGAGCCCACACCTGCTTCGAAAAAATCTGCTCGAACGAGTAGTCGTTGGCGATGGCAGTAAGCACGGACGTGTCGGTGGTCAGCGCGATCGCCGGCAAGCCCGGGCGCTCGCGCTCGAAGCGGCCGATCAGTTCGGCAGCGAAATGTTGCGCGTCGCCCGCCGAGCCGCCGTTGCCGCACGCCAGAATGCGGCTGCCGTTGGCAAGCGCAGCGAACATCGTGTCGATCGCAGCGGCGATCGGCATCGACAGGGTTTCGAGGGCTTCGAGTTTGACTGCCGCGCTGTCGCGGAAGTGTTGTTGAATGCGTTCGACTGACATCGAGTCTCTATTTTCTGCCGCGAATGGACCGCAATGCGCGGCCGTGTTGTGAAGTCGTATTGCGAAGTCGTACCGCGCTGATGAACCGTGCCGGCAACGCAGTGCAGATGCGCAAAATCATCGCGAAATGCGCTGCTTCCTCGCTGCATCCCGTATGCCGGCGTCGTCCACGAGGCCCGCACGCGAGCGCAAGTTTATCGCACTCACGAGCGTTCTCCGTGCACTGCGTCAGACTTCGTCGGCGCGAAATGCATCGCGCAGCCACACGAGCCGGCCCGCTTCGAACGCAATCACGTCGAAACGGCACACGGGCTCATCATGCGAACGCCTGCTGCGGGTCGCCAGATAATGCCGCGCGGCACGCACGATGCGCTGCTTCTTTTGCCACCCGATACTCGCCGCCGCGCCGCCGTAATGCTGCTGCGCTCGCGCGCGAACTTCGACAAACACCAGCGCGCCGTCACGGTCGCGCATCACCAGATCGATCTCACCGCCCCGGCACAGCACATTGCGCGCGACGAAGCGCAAACGCTGCCGCTGCAAAAACTCCATCGCACGCGCCTCGAACGCTGCGCCGACGAGTTTGGACCCGGTTGGTCTCGAAAAGTTGTAACCATCGGCCCGCGCACTCGCCTGTCCGCCAACCGGCTCACGCGCCGCTGCGTGGCACAATGGCGGCCTCGTTCTGTCTGTCTGCGTCTTCTGCCTCATGACTCCTCTCTCCGAACTCGCGCAAGGGCAGCAGTACCCTGCCGCCGCGCTCTATGTGGTGGCCACGCCGATCGGCAACATCGCCGACATCACGCTGCGCGCGCTGCATGTGCTCGGACTGGTGGATCGCATCGCCGCCGAAGACACCCGCAACACGGGCCTATTGCTCGCGCGCTACGGCATCTCGAAACCGCTCGTCGCGGTTCATCAACACAACGAGCGGGCCGCGGCGCTGCGCCTGATCGAACATCTGCAAGCGGGCGAACGCGTGGCCTACGTGTCCGATGCGGGCACGCCAGGCATCTCGGACCCCGGCGCGAAACTCGTCGACGCGGTGCGCGAAGCCGGCTTCCCGGTCATTCCGCTACCCGGCGCAAGCGCGCTCGCCACCGCGTTGAGCGCCGCGGGCGACTGGGTCGCGACGTTCTCGTTCCTCGGCTTCCTGCCGCCGAAGGCAAAAGCACGCGCCGCGGCACTGCAAGCGCTCGTGAATCACCCGCACGCAATGGTGTTTTACGAAGCGCCACACCGGATCGTCGAAACAGTGCAGGCATTGGCAGACGCATTCGGCGGTGAGCGCAAGCTGCTGATCGCACGGGAATTGACGAAGTTACACGAAGCGCTGCATCGCGGCACCCTGGCCGAAGGGCCAACGTGGCTCATCGCCGATCCGAACCGGCAACGCGGTGAGTTCGTACTGGTGGTGGAAGGCGCGCAGCAGGAAACCGCAGGCGAACACGATCACGACGCGTTGCTGGGCATCCTGCTGGAAGAGTTGACGGTGAGCAGCGCGGCAAAAGTTGCGGCAACCCTCACCGGCGCGTCGCGCAATGCGCTCTATACGCGCGCTTTGGCGCTGAAGAACGACGAGGAATGAAGCAGACGGAGACGGGATGTCCGCCAGCGGATCAGGCTCGCAGCGCGAACCAAGGCCGCAAGGAATGAGCGGTTGCGTCCAGCTACGGTTGATGAGTAAAGGAAAAGGGCCACGTGGAATGAACTGACCCTGCAAAGGTTGGATCGGTGTCCAACTTTTGGGGTGCAGTTCAGAAGCGGCCCCTTTTCCATTCGGCGAACAACGGCGTGAGTTAGCGCCATGTCGCCCGGCGTCACGAACGCGCTTGCAGCGCGCCCGCTGCCGTCACATTACTTTTCTGCAGTCGAAATCGAGTTCGATGCCAGCATTTCGTCACGCGCAACGCGTGCTTCCTGCTGCGTCAAACCTTCGATCTCGACCCGCGCCGTGCCGGCATGGCGCATGTGGAGCGCAGTTGCGGCAGCCATCGAAAGGTCAATGATCCGGCCACGCGCATACGGGCCGCGGTCGTTGATGCGCACGACCACGGAGAGCGAGGTGGCCGGATTGGTCACGCGAACGTACGAGCCGAGCGGCAGCGTACGATGCGCCGCGGTCAGCGAGTGCATATCAAAACGTTCGCCGTTGGCGGTGAGGCGGCCATGGAAGGCGCGGCCGTACCACGAAGCGCGACCGCTCTGATGAAAGTCCGAAATGCTGGAGCCATCGTCAGTGAGCGGCGTGGCATCGGCCAGCGGCGTGCCCTTGGCGTCTGCATCGGAGGCCGGTGCGCTACCAAAAGCTTGCGGGGCGGAGGAACTTGCCTGCGCATTCGTCGTGCTCAGCGGTACGTCGCTTTCAGACGTGCTGCTCGCGCCCGGAGGCGTGGCACAGCCGGCCAGCAAAAAAAAGGCAAAAAGAGTCCCCAGACCACGGGATAACCGAGTTTTCATAAGACGTGTAATCAAATTGTCGAGCCGCATCACGCGAAAAGTTGAGCGTGTTGCCTGCGACTCCGGCGGCAATGGACGACAACGCGCCGCGCAGAAAAGCGCAGTACGTCAAAGCCCGGACGCGGCTTACCCAGCCGCTACCGCACGGTTAATTTTCACGTCTGGCGCAACCTGTCCCCGGCAGCCTGACCAGACCCCACATGCCGCCATCGAACGTGGCAAACACGTTCTTGCGCGCGGAACTCAGCGCGCAGGAACAGCGGCGTAGGCCCCACCCAGCGTCACGGCAGTTAAGTCCGTTGCAGGCGCGCGGCGCCTGGCTGGGTAAGACGTGTGCATCGAATACATCGATACCTGATGGCCGCCAAAAACCGCGGCAGCCCATACTTGAATAGCAATCCGCGTGCCCATTTTTGATGGGGACGCATCGCCTTGTGGCATGCACAATTCCTTGTGCATGGGGGCCATTATACCCAAAAGAAAATTTCGGGATGACAACTGACTGAAAACCTTGAAGAATTTTCACTCCTGCTGCAAAAATGGGCAGCCGAAAGCCCGCTGGAGCGGGGCCTCCACGCCCGCGACGAGCGTCGACGAGACGCCGGTACAATCAACGTTTTTCCAGCGGCGCCGTCACCCATGAAAGTCACCTTGATCCCCGTCACGCCGTTCCAGCAGAACAGCTCGCTGCTCGTTTGCGAGGCAACCGGACGCGCGGCCGTCGTCGATCCGGGCGGCGACCTTGATATCATCCAGGCTGAAATCGCGCGCCAGAACGTAACGGTCGAAAAAGTGTTCCTCACGCATGGCCACATCGATCACTGCGCCGGCGCGAAGACGCTCGCCATACATTACGGCGTGCCGATCGAAGGCCCGCATCCCGACGAAAGCTTCTGGCTCGACAAGCTGCCGGATCAAAGCACGCGCTTCGGCTTTCCTGCTGCCGAGGCGTTCGAACCGGACCGTTGGCTGCAAGATGGCGAGACCGTGCAATTCGGCGACGAAACCCTCGATGTCTATCACTGCCCAGGCCACACACCGGGCCACGTGGTGTTCTTCAGCCGCGCGCATCGGCTCGCGCTGGTGGGCGACGTGCTGTTCGCAGGCTCGATCGGCCGCACGGATTTTCCGCGCGGCAATCACGCCGATCTGGTGCGTGCGATTCGCGAAAAACTCTGGCCGCTCGGCGACGACGTCACCTTCGTTCCCGGCCACGGTCCCACTTCGACGTTCGGCGCCGAGCGCCGCACCAATCCGTATGTCGCCGACGGAGTAGAAGCATGAGCGGCGAAATCTACGTGAGCACCGATGTCGAAGCGGACGGCCCGATTCCCGGCCCGCATTCGATGCTCAGTTTCGCCTCCGCCGCGTACACGGAGGACAAGCAGCTGATCGCCACTTTCTCGGCGAATCTCGACTTGCTCGAAGGCGCCAAGCCGCATCCGGTGCAGGAAGCATGGTGGAAGACGCAGCCGGAGGCATGGGAGGCCTGCCGCAAGGATTTGCAGGATCCGCAGGCCGCGCTCACGGCCTATGTCGAATGGGTCGAGGCGTTGCCGGGCAAGCCGGTGTTCGTGGCAATGCCGGCCGGTTTCGACTTCACCTATATGTTCTGGTACATGATGCGGTTTGTCGGCCGCTGCCCGTTTTCGTGGTCGGCGCTCGACATCAAGACGCTAGCCTTCGCACTGACCGGCCTGCCGTACCGCAAGAACATCAAGCCACGCTTCCCGAAGCACTGGTTCGACGAACATCCGCATACGCATGTCGCGCTGGACGACGCGATCGAGCAGGGCGCGCTCTTCTGCAACATGCTCAAGGATCTGCGCGCGGTCCAGGCGGCCACGCTGGCAGCCGGTAAAGATGGGGACGACTCAGGACAAAACACCACTGAGGAACCGGCAAATTAGGTAATCTCCCTCGCCGGAGCCGTTTTGCATTGCGTTTCGTTTTCGAGACCTCTACCATGCGTTGATACGGCGACGCCAACGGAGGCGCAGTTGACACTCGATACGTTCTCTCAAAAAATCCTGCGCCTGCTGCAGCTCGACGCACGCCGGTCCGTGCAAGAGATTTCTGACCAGGTCGGCCTGTCGAGCACCCCATGCTGGCGCCGTATCAAGGATATGGAGCAATCGGGGGTGATCCAGCGCTACACGGCATTGCTGGATCGCGAAAAGCTGGGCCTGCACGTCTGCGCGCTCGCGCATATCCATCTCACGCGCCACACCGAGGGCGGGGTCGAGCAGTTCGAGCGGGAAATCGCCATCTGCCCGGAAGTCACCGAGTGCTACAGCACGACCGGCGAATCCGACTACATCCTCAAGATCGTCGCGTCGGATATCAAGGCGTATGACAGCTTTCTACACGAGCGCATCTTCAAGATTCCCGCCGTCGCACAGGTACGCACGAGCGTCGTGCTGCGCGAAATCAAATTCGATACGCAATTGCCGCTGTGAGACGGTGAAGCTGTGAGGGCGTGAAGCCGTCTCACCGTGACGCTATACCATCTTAACTTCAGGCTGGTGCCGCCGTAACGCCTTAGAGCTGCGGCTTGTGCGCGCCCGGCTGATTCGGCTCGAGCTCGAGTAACGACACTCACGTGGCGCTATGCGGTTCCGCAGCCTTGGCGCGGGCGATGGGCCTCGCCGCCCCCGGCTTCCGTCGAGACGCCGCTTTCGGCGGCCAGTGTGTCCAGTCCTTGCAGCACGTTGAGCTTCCGGGCTCCCAGGCTGCGCCTGAGCGCTTCCAGATCGACACGGGCAAGACATGGCGCATCGCTTTGGGCCGTGCGCGAGCCCGCCGCCGGCAGCACCACTTCGACATCAAGCCCCGTGCTCAAGTAGTGCATATTGACCGACACGGCCTTCACACCGCCCGCGGCCAACGCCGCGTTGACTTCGGCGACGACCCGCTCCCGGGTCGGCAGATTGACAGGCGGGCGCGCAACCGCGTCGTTCTCCGGGTCGACATGGATCAGCGCGTCGAGCACGCGACTGTCGCCCAGCACGCGCAAGCGCGCCGATTCGGCGATGTAATGCCCCTCCGACACCGAGATCAGCGGGTCGACCAGAATGTGCGCATCGACAAGAGCGAAGTCACCCATCTTGCGGGTGCGCATTTCGTGCACGTCGCGCACGCCGGGTGTCGCGAGCAAGAGCGCGCGCACGTCGGCGGAAGCGGCTTCGTCGAGCGCGCGGTCGGAAAGATCTTGCAGTGCATCCCAGCCAAATGTCCAGCCCATGCGCGCCACCATAAAGCCGACGATCGCCGCGGCGATCGGGTCGAGCAGGCGCACGCCTGCGAGGCTGCCGACAATGCCAAGCGCGACGACCAATGACGAAGCGGCGTCCGAGCGGGCATGCCATGCGTTCGCAATCAACATCGCTGAACGCACACGTTGTGCTTCGCGCAGCATGTAGCGAAACAGGCTCTCTTTGGAAATCAGCACCAGCACCGCGACCGCGAGCGCGCTCATATGTACGGCGGGGATGCTTTGCAAATCGGCGAGACGCGTCCCGGCGCGCCACAACATACCGACGCCGACCACAATCAGCAGTGCGCCCAAAAACAACGACGCAACCGTCTCATAGCGGCTGTGCCCGTAATTGTGATCGGCGTCGGGCTTGGCGCCGCTGTGCCGATTAGCGATTAGCACGACAAAATCGGAAATCAGATCGGCAAGCGAATGGATACCGTCGGCGACCAGCGCCTGCGAATGGGCAAACACCCCTATGACGATTTGCAGCGCCATCAGCACCGTATTGAGCGCAATACTGACAAAGGTACTTTTGCGCGCGACACGATGTTTCTCGACGGACTGGACGGCGGCGGTGGAAGGCATCTCTGAAACGACGTGAAGAGTTTAATACCTGCATTCTACCCCGCGCATCTCGATATGCGCTGAAGAAACCGCAAAAAATCCTTTAAAATCAGTTGCTTATCTAAACGAAAAGCATTCGTGTTCCAGTTTCATGGAGCGCGTGTAACAAAGAGGCACAGAAATTTTCAGAGACAATAAAAAACCGCGCCCTTGACGGTACGCGGTTTTTTCTGGTAACAGCGGGGACTACACGCGCCGCTGATTGACCGTACTAGTACTAGTATTACTTCTGGATCAGAAACTTCTCGCGATCCAGACCTGCGATCCAGCGCGGCGGCTTGCCGCGGCCCGACCACGTGCTGCCGCTATCCGGGTCACGATACTTCGGCGCGACACCTGCACGCGGACGACCGGCTTTAGCCGCTTTGGCACCACGGCCGCCGCCGAGTTCAGTCAGCGAAATGCCGTAATCGGCCATTTTCTGCTTGATCTCATTCAACACTTCTGCGTATTCGCGCGACTTTGCTTCTTCGATCTGCTTTTCGAGCTTCTCGCGCTGAGCGAGTAGTTCCTTGTAGGAAGACATAGGTTCCCTTGTGGTTTGGATAAATGACTGCCAGTCTTAAGCCAGCTTGCCCTTTGAAGTGATCATGCCTCGGAATTTGAGGGCGAGATTAACACAAAATAGAAAGACTACAAAAGCGCCATCGTAAAATTAATCCCAATTCGTTTCAAAAGGTTTCACTTAAAGGTAACGTTACGCCGATCCTTTCAAATAGCCAATTTTTACATTTCACCGAAAGGCGTGGCCGCATATCAGCAATTACTGAATCAACTATCAAAAAATGAAATTTAAGATAAGAAATTTGCATCAACATTTCATGCCATGAAAACTTTAGCGTGAAACATCGGAAAATATTGCGACACATGCGCTGCATCATTATTGCAGCACGAGTGTTTTCCCGAAACAGCAATCAAAACCTAATTAGCATGGTGCTGGATGCAATCTTCGAGCGCGACATGCAAGGTTTCAATATTGCGTTTGGCGTCGTCGAAGGCGAAACGGGAGCGCTCACCGTCTAGCTTCAGATCGGCGCCATAGCGATCGACGCCGAGCAGCTGGAGTCCCCTGCCACCTGAGGAATGACCGGCGAAGTGCCTGATCAGTGCATTTTCCTCATCGAAGCCGAGTGGCGGCAGTGGATCGAGTTCGGCGCCGGCGAGCCAGCCCATCGCGCCGAAGCCGCCGATGTAGCGCAGCCGTTCAAGCCTCATTACCCAGAACGTGAAATCGCCGAGAGCCAGGTACCGTTCCGCCTCCGCGTGATAGCGCAGATAGCGCTGCACGACTTCGGGAGTCGAGTCGACCGGTTCGAACGTGCCGAGCAAGGTGACACGCTGGCCGCTCAACACATCGCCGTCGGGTGCATCGACCACCAGAAAGCCGGCGCGCGGGTCGGCATGGAGGTTGTGCGTATGCTCGGCGAGCCGGCTCACAAGGATCGTCGGACGGTGCTGAGGGTCGGGCGCGAACGGCAGCACCGTAGGATAAGGAAAGCCTTCGAGCTGACGCGCGTGGGTCGCAAGCGTACCGATAGCGGCCCTATGCAGCAGATGCAGCGGAGCGTGAGCGGGAATGTTCAAGTGCGCGGTCCTCGATGAATGAGCGTTGGATCAGTCCGCTTCAAGCATAAGACAGCGCGCTTCGTTAGAATCGAAAATTCGCTTTCAAGGCGCTTTCTTCCACGTCCCCCTCCACGAGATCTCCGTGTCCGACCGCTCCTCCGAATTCCCCACCCTCCCTGCTGCGCATCGCGATCTCTCCGACACCGCACGGCAGCGCGCCCGGATCGCCACGATGGCGGTGTTCTTCATCGCCGGCATGATGTACGCGTCGTGGGGGGTGCATGTGCCGACCGTGCGCGACCGCTTCCATCTGAATGCGGCGATGCTCTCGTTCGCGTTGCTGGCCGTGGCCGGCGGTTCGATCGGCGCAATGGCGGCGAATGCACCATGGATCGCGCGGGTCGGCACGCGGCGCGCCTGCCTGACGGGTGGTCTGGTCATGACGGTGTGTGCGGCGCTGATCCTGATCGTGCCGGCTTACTGGATGCTGCTGATTGTGCTGGCCGTCTTCGGCGCTGGCATGGCCACGCTCGACGTTGCGATGAACGCGGAAGCCAGCGCGGTCGAGAAGACGCTCGGCAAGCCGATTATGTCATCGCTGCACGGCATGTTCAGCGTCGGCGGGATGTTCGGCGCGGCAGTGGGCGGCGCCTTGCTGGCGCGTGGCATGGCGCCGGCCATACATCTCGCGCTAGCCGCGGCAGTCAGCGCGCTGGTGCTGATCGCGGCCTGCCCTTCCGTCCTGCCACACGTGCCGCACGCCGATGATCCCGACGCCGCTACGCCTCGCGCCAACCGCTGGCGATCGCCGGCCTTGTGGGCGCTCGGCGCGATGGCGCTGGTCGCGCTGATCGCCGAAGGTGCGATGTACGACTGGGCCACCGTGTACATGCGCGACGTCGTACTGTCCACGCCGGCTCTCGCGAGCGCAGCCTATGCGGCGTTTTCGGGCGGCATGGCAGCGGCGCGTTTCGCGGGCGACGCCGTGCGTGCCCGCTTCGGCGCACCGCAACTGGTGATGGCGAGCGCGTCGCTTGCCTGTGCGGGGATGGTCGGCGCACTGCTGCTGCCGAATCCGGTCGCCGCGCTGATTGGCTTCACGCTGATGGGTCTCGGGCTCGCGAACATGATGCCCGTGCTGTTCGCGGCAGCGGCGAGCGTCAAAGGTATTCACGCTGCCGAAGGACTCGCGCATGTTGCCGGGCTGGCGTACTTCGGGCTGTTGCTTGGGCCGGTGATCATCGGCGCGGTGACGCAGGCGACCAGTTTGCCGATCGGGTTGTCCGTGGTGGCCGTGTGTTCGGCGCTAATCGCGATCGCGGGTCCAAAGGTGCTGCGGCGTTTGAAGATCTGACGCGGACGCGCGCGGCTGTTGCATCGGCGGACGTCACGCCATATGAAGCCCTGCGCCCTTACGTTACGTTACGCGAAGCCTGCACGCTGATGTGTTTCCCGTCACATCGGCCACATCGACACTTTCACCGGCCCATGCGAACGCCCTCAACCTATTGATTTTTATTAATTTATTCCGCGCACCGGTCATGCAAACAGAAATGGCATAGGCCTTGCGGTTAGCTCCCCAGCAATTTGCAAATTACGGGGGAGCATTATGAACAGCAATTTCAAACTGTCGGCGATCGCCATGTGCGTGACGTCGATGATCTTACTGACGGGATGTGGAAGCACGTTGGTCATGCCGGGTGTCTCAAGCGGGTCGGATAGTGGTTCCGGTAGCGGTTCGGGAAGCGGCACGCCTACTCCGACACCTACTCCGACACCTACGCCTACGCCGACTCCGACTCCAACACCCACACCAACCAGCGCCAAAAATCCAATCGGCGTCGTCGCCCAGAACACGGGCAATGTAGTCACTGCAACCGGCCAAACCGTTTCCGCGATCGGCAGCCAGATCGGTCTCACGCCGATCCCCGGCGCGAACCCGGCCACCACGACTGCGCTTGGCGACGTTGTCTCGCATCTCGGCGCCGGCGTCACGGCGCTCGGCACAGGCACGGCGAACGGCCTCGGCCAGCTCGGCAATTCCACCGACCCGCTCGGCACGACGCTGGCGAGCAACGGCAACCTGGTTTATGACGCAGGCCAGGCCGTCAACAGCGCCGGCCAGCTCGTGACGAGTCTCGGCAGCGGCCCCACCGCGCCGCTCAGTCCGCTGACCACACCGCTTGGCAGCACGGTCTCGACGCTCGGCAATGCAGTCGGCGGCCTCGGCACGCAACTGGGCTCGCAGCTGACGAGCGGCCCGATCCAGCAAGTGACGCAATCCCTCAGTACAGCGATCACGCCGATCACCGCCACATTGGCGCAGACGACCCAAACCGTCGGCGATACGACGGCTCCCGGTGCACCGCAGAACGGCCTGCTGTCGACCATCGGTCACGGCCTCGACAGCGCGGGCAACCAGGTTAGCAGCGCGACCAACGACCCGGTCGGCCAGAACCTCGGCAATGTCGTGACCAAGCTCAGCGACACCGTCCCGTCCGCCGGCGGCCTGCTTACCGCGGGCGGCTCGAGCAGCGGCAACCCGCTCGGTGGCCTCACCGGCATTCTGAATCCGGGCGGCAACGACGGTACTGGCGGCAGTCCGCTGGGCGGCAGTCCGCTGGCGCCATTGACCAGCATTCTCACCGCGTTGCCCAGCACCTTGAGCAGCGGCCTGACCGGCGGCAGCGACTCGGGCAGTCCGCTTGCGCCATTGACCAGCATCCTCAGCACGGTGACTGGCGGCCTCCGTGGCAACGGCGGCGGCTCGGGCAGCAGCCCGCTTGCACCGCTGACCAGCATCCTCAGCACGGTGACCGGCGGCCTCGGTGGCAACGGCGGCGGCTCGGGCAGCAGCCCGCTTGCACCGCTGACCAGCATCCTCAGCACGGTGACCGGCAGCCTCGGTGGCGTCTCCGGCGGCTCGGGCAGCAGCCCGCTTGCACCGCTGACCAGCATCCTTAGTACGGTGACCAGCAGTCTCGGTGGCGTCTCCGGCGGCTCGGGCAGCCCGCTTGCACCGCTAACCAGCGTGGTGAACTCGGTCACCGGTGCATTGAGCGGCGCGACTGGCAGCAGCGGCAATTCGCTGGGCGGCAATTCGCTGGGCGGCAATCCGCTGGGCAGCACTCCGCTCGCACCGGTGACGGCGGCCGTGTCGTCGCTGACAGGGGCACTCGGGTCGGCGGGTTCGGGTGGCACCGGCGGCACCAGCAACCCGCTTGCGCCGATCACAGGTCTACTGAACACCGTCACTGGCACATTGACCGGTACGACGAACTCTGCGGGCGGTACCACGGGCGGCGGCTTGCTCGGCGGTCTGGGCAGTCTGACGACGAAGAAGTGACGAATACGAATAACGGCGGCAAATAACGGCGCGGCAAAACAAGCGTCGAAGGGGGGCGGCGAGCCGGGTCAACCGGCTCGCCGTTTTTTTTCACAGTTCGTGATACGTCACGTAATCACGCGAGAAGTCGTTACGTTGCAGAAAATTGGTGAACGTCATCGTCACCGATGCATCGAGTCCTTCCACGTAATGCCACCAGCCGATCGGCAGGAACAGCAATTCACCGGGTTCGAGCGTGCATTCCATCAAATGCGCATTGCGCATCGACGGGAAGCGCTCGTAGTCGATTGCACTGCCGTCCACCTGCGAAAAGCAATGCAGCGTGTTCACCATATGCGGCGTATCGGACAATGGAACCAGCTTGATCTGTTTGCGGCCGATCACCTGCGCCATGAAGTTATTGGTCAGATCATGGTGAAACGGCGTCTTTGTTCCAGCCGGTCCCATCCAGAAAAAGCCGGTATCGGGCGATCCGGCATCGAGATATTCGCCGATGGCCGGCACATCCGGCCATAACGCCGCGAGTGCCGCGCGATTGTGCGAGGTGTTATTGGCGGTCATATAGAAATCGTTAGTCGGACCGCTGCGCTCGACGAGATCGACATAATCGGCAAAGCGCATCATGCGCTTGAGCTTCGGCTGATTGATCTCATAGTTCGCATCCGACTCGCGGCCGAACTGCACTTCGACTTCGCAATCCCCGCAACGCTCGCGAAAGTAGTCGAAACTCCACTGCGTGCGTGCCGGCCAGAAATCGAAAGCACCGGTGATGACGACCGGCCGGTTCTGAAAGTAGTACTGCTCGAAGAACTCGCCACGCGATAAACGCTCGCGGCTTTCGATCACACCGCTTCCAGCACGCATGCAATTGAGGGTGCCGTACACCGACAACATCCATTCGCGCTTGCGCAAACGATTGCGCAAGCGCACCGCACCGTCAAAATAAGGACTCGCGAGCGCTGCCCCGATTTCGCGGGCGGCTTCGTCCGGGTCGAAACCATGTCCGACCAGCGCACCGTGCACGGCCAGCGGCGGTGCGTCGAGCAGCAGATTCTCGGCAATCCAGCGGCGCCAGCCGTTATCGATCGAACGGATCACAGGGGTCAAGGCATTCTCCCAAACGAGGTTCTCAAACCCGTCAGCCTCTCACGCAGATACCCAAAAGAAAAGGCACGCGAGCCTTGCGGCGCGCGTGCCTTTTAACTGCCTGATCGAAGACAAACAAAGCTGTCTTCGATCAGGCGGCCTTTACATCTTCACTACGTCGAGCAGCGTCTTCTTGCCGCCCTTGTAGTTGTACAGCGAGATCACGCCGTGCTGAAGGTCGCCCTTCGAGTCGAACGTGGTTTCACCGATCACACCCTTGTAGTCGGTGCTCGGCATAGCGGCCAGGATCTTCGCCGGATCAGTCGAGTTAGCACGCTTCATAGCGTCGACGATGATGTACACAGCGTCATACGTGAACGGAGCGTAGATCTGGATCGGCTGACCGAAACGCTTCTGATACTTGGCGAGGAACGCTGCACCGCCAGCCATCTTCTCGAGCGCCATACCGGCTTCCGAGCAGACGATGTTGTCGGTTGCGTCGCCAGCCAGGTCCGACAGCTTGTCGGTACACACGCCGTCGCCAGCCAGCACCTTCGCGCGCAGGCCGAGTTGCTTGGCTTGCTTGGCGAACGGGCCGCCGGTTGCATCCATACCGCCGTACATGATCGCGTCCGGGTTTTCGCCCTTGATCTTCGTCAGAATCGCGCGGAAGTCGACGGCCTTGTCGTTCGTCGCGTCATGCGACATCACGTTCAGGCCCAGCGATTTCGCGGTCTTTTCGAATTCGTTTGCCAGACCCTGGCCGTAAGCGGTCGAGTCATCGACGATCGCGACGCTCTTCATCTTCATGGTCTTGGCTGCGTAGTTAGCCAGTGCCGGACCTTGTTGCGCATCGGTCGCCACGACGCGGTACGTCGTCTTGAAACCTTGTTGCGTGTACGCCGGGTTCGTTGCCGACGGCGAGATCTGCACGATGCCAGCATCGCTATAGATCTTCGAAGCCGGGATCGAGGTGCCCGAGTTCAAGTGGCCGACCACTGCGACGACCTTATCGTCAACCAGCTTCTGCGCGACTTGCGTAGCCGTACGCGGGTCAGCTGCGTCGTCTTGTGCATCGAGTTGCAGCGTGATTTTCTGACCGCCGATCGTCAGGCCCTTGGCGTTGATTTCTTCAACTGCCAGGCGCGCGCCGTTTTCGTTGTCTTTACCCAGGTGAGCGATACCGCCGGTCAACGGTGCAACGTGGCCGATCTTGACGACCTCGTCCGCCACCGCGCCCGTTGCCAACGACGCAAACAACATGGCCGCAGCGCTGATCGGCAACAGCTTTTGAATCTTGATGTTCATATAAGTCTCCAGTTTCGGTCCCAAAAACAACGTAATCGCCCTGTGCCCCCGCTTCCCTACACGTGTCGCTCAGTCCCGTGGACGACCACGCCGGTTGCATCGTTCATGCACTTGGCCAGCACGTTCACCAGACTGTTTGTGGCAGACGGCAAACCGTACTTGCGCGCAAGTGTAGGCCATCAAATTAAATTGTGGGACTTTTTTGAGGAAGTGGGATGAACACCAATAGCGTTTATCCAACAGGAGCCGATTCCGGCTAAAAAGACGGGCTGGAAAGCACCAGCCCATGCGGGTTTCCGCTAGGTGAGCCTTTCGTCTAACGGCGCGGCCTAAAGCTTTTAGCATGTTAAACCGTTAATATTTCGAATCGGCTTTGTGCTTAAAAACAAGGCGCGCCGCAGGTTGTTGCGAAGCGCGCATGAGCCATGCTGAATCAACGTTCGAGCGCGGCGATCCGTGCCGCCCGAGTCAATGCGTTTTGCAGCGGATAAGGCGCGGCCTGATGCGCCGACTCGCTCTAACACGGCATCAACGGATTGCGTATGCCGCGCGCATGGCAATACGCTCGCAGCATCGCTGAGCCAGGTCGCTGGACTTTATCGAGGCGGCTGCGCGCGAAGAAATGAATGATCGAGAATGTTTCAATCGTCTTACGACATACGCGCCGCGCTGCGGGCCTCGTCAGGCCGCACGCGGCCTCGCTGCAAGGCGTTTCTTTTGATGGCAAACTGACCGCCCGCCTCAGGCATTCAGGCCGCGGGCATTCATTCGGACCGACCCCGCGCATCAACGCACTGGTAAATGGAGAGCAACATGAGCACGACTTCCCGCTGGATCGACATTCCCGCCGGCAACGACAGTTTCGGCGGCTATCTGGCGCTGCCCAAAGGCGGCAAGGGACCGGCCGTCATCATCATTCAGGAAATCTTCGGCGTGAACAGCCATATCCGCTCGGTCGCGGATCAGTACGCGCAGGACGGCTACGTCGCGCTCGCACCGGACGTGTTCTGGCGCGTGCAGCCGCGCGTCGAATTGACGTATGACGGCGCGGATCGCGAGAAAGGCATCGAGTTGATGCAGAAGACCAACGTCGATCAGGCGGTGGCCGACATCGGTGCAGCCGCCGCGGCGTTGCGCGCGATGCCGGAAGTGACCGGCAAGGTTGCCGCGATCGGCTTTTGCTTCGGCGGTCAGCTCGCGTATCTGGCAGCCGCGCAAGGCTCGCTCGACGGCGCGGTTGCGTACTACGGCGGCGGCATCCAGAACAAGCTCGATCAGGCCGCGAAGATCAAAGTGCCGATGCAATTCCACTACGGCGAACTCGACGCGCATATCCCGCTGTCGGCTGTCGGCCAGATTCAGGAACGCTTCGCCGGCCGCACCGACGCGGAATTCAACATTTATCCGAACGCCGATCACGGCTTCAACTGCTCGGACCGCGCGTCTTATAACCAGCGTGCTGCCGCGCTGGCGCATGGCCGCACACTGACTTTCCTCGGCGAACGCCTGTAACTCGGTTACGCTCTCAAAGACGGCGCGTAATGCGCGCGCCGTCCTCTGCATTGTGCTTCCATGAATCGGGGCGACGGGACGTCCAGCGCAGCCGCTCATCGGCGCCGATGCAACATGCACAGTCCAACATCCGATAGAGAGGCCCCGTCCGTCGTGCAATCAGACTATCTCGCCCATGACGCCATCGGCCTCGCCGATCTGGTTCGACGCCGCGAAGCAAGCGCGCGCGAGTTGCTGGACATCGCGATCTGCCGCACCGAGGCCGTCAATCCCGCGATCAATGCGGTCGTCCTGAAGGACTACGACGCCGCGCGTCAGCGCGCCTCGCGCGATGATGCGACGAGGGCAAATGGCGCGAACCATGCGGATGGTGGAAGCGCGCAAGCGGCGCTCGCGGGCGTGCCCTATCTGATCAAGGATCTGGGCGCAGCGGTCGCCGGGTTGCGCATGTCGATGGGCAGCCGTCACTATCGCCATTTCATTCCTGCTGAGGACGCGCCGGTCGTCGCGCTTGCGAAAGCGGCCGGCCTCAATATCTTCGCGAAGACCAACACCTCCGAACTCGGGCAGATGCCTTATACCGAGCCCGAATTGTTCGGCGCGTGCCGCAATCCGTGGAGTCTCGATCACACGCCTGGCGGTTCAAGCGGCGGTGCGGCCGCGGCGGTCGCCGCGGGCATCGTACCGCTTGCGCATGCGGCGGATGGCGGCGGCTCCATCCGCATTCCCGCGTCATGTTGCGGACTGTTCGGCCTCAAGCCTTCCCGCGGACGCGTGCCGCTCGCAACGCCGACCGCTGCGGCCGGTGAGCTCGGCGTCGATCACGCGGTATCGCGCAGCGTGCGCGACAGCGCCCTGCTGCTCGATCTGCTGGCGGGCAACGCGGACCGGCCGCTCGGCGCGCCGGGCACTTTCCTTGGCGCAAGCCGCGAGCCATGCAAGCCGCTGAACATTGCCTACGTCACCGATCCGATGCTGGCACTCTCGCTCTCCGCCGACTCGCGCGCCGCCCTCGAAGACGCCGCGCAACTCGCCAGTTCGCTGGGCCATAACATCGAACCGGTGTCGCTCGGGATCGATTTCGCGGCAGTCCGCCATGCGTTCCTGATGCTCTGGTCGGTGACGGCGGAAGAAATGGTGCTCAACGCGGACCGCATCACCGGCCGCAAACCGCTGCGCGACGAATTTGAAATCTCGACGTGGACCATGGCGCACGTCGGCCGCAAACTCGGAGAGCGCGGCCTGCCCGGCGCACTGGAAGAACAGCGCCGCATCACTGAACGCCTCGCCGATTTACTGAGCCGCTACGACGTGCTCCTGTGCGCGACGCTCGCCGGCGCACCGATCAAGATCGGCGAAATGCATCCCTCCTCCGCGGAGCGCATGCAGATGCGCGCCGTCACGGCGATGCCGCTCGAAACCCTGATGAAGAAGGTGCTGACCGAAGCATCGAACAAGGCGTTCGCCTGGGCGGGGTGCACGGAGTTGTTCAATCTGACTGGACAACCGGCGATGTCGGTGCCGCTTTACTGGAACGCACGCGGGCTGCCTATCGGCGTGCAGTTCGCCACGCGTAACGGCGGTGAAGCAACGCTGTTGCGACTGGCCGCGCAGCTCGAAGCGGCGCGGCCGTGGTTCGACAAGCGGCCACCGTTGATACAGGCGCGCAGCTAGACGCGGGGGCGCCCAGCGTATCGACTCGGGCGCCTGCTTAAGCGCCCACTCAGGCAAGAACTCGGGCAACAACTCGGGCGACAACAGACGAATCAACTCGAACAGCGGCGTCCACTGGACACTCAAGCCGGTTTGCGCCGCGCATCGAGATCCGCATGGCGCTTGCCGGGGATGCACGCCACCGCGACGATCGACAACGCCAGTCCACCCATCACGTAATAAGTCGGCGCGAGCGGCGAACCTGTGGTGTTGATGAGCCACGTCACGACGAAAGGCCCGAAGCCGCCGAACAGCATCACCGCGACGTTGTACGCGAGCGATAAACCAATCGAGCGCACGTTCGCCGGAAACAGTTCGGCGATCAACGCGCCGAACGGTCCGTAGTATCCGGACAGCGTAATCGACAGGAGCGCCTGCACGAGAATCAGTTTCGACACGCTCGGCTCCGCCGCGAGCCACGCGAACAGCGGGTAGATGATCACGAGCGTCAGGACCAGCGACCACAGCGAAAGCCCCTTGCGTCCGATCCTGTCCGACCATGCGCCCGTCAGCGGCGAGAGCACGGTCAACAGCAGATTGCCCACGATCACCGCGTAAAAGGATTGCGCATAGGGCAGCTTCAGTTGCTTGACCGCAAAGGTCGGCAGATAGCTGATCAGTACGTAGATCGTCACGGTGAGCGCGATCACCGCGCCGAGTCCACACAGCACGTCGCGGCTATGGCTCCTGAACACTTCGCCGAGTGTCGCGCGCCGCGCCGTTTTTTGCGCATGCAGAAAGGCTTCCGAATCGGAGAGATGCCGGCGGATATAAAAGCCGATCGGCCCGATGATCAACCCGAGAATGAACGGTACGCGCCAACCCCAGGACTTCAGCGCCTCCGGCGAGAGGCCATGCGTGATCAACGCGCCAACCACAGCACCGAGCAGAAGCGCCGCCGCCTGGCTCGCCATCTGCCAGCTGCCGTAGAGGCCGCGCTTCGAGAACGGCGCCGCTTCGATCAGCAAAGCCGTCGAACTGCCGAATTCACCGCCAGCGGAAAAACCCTGCAGCAAACGTCCAAGCACGATCATCAAAGGCGCGCCGATGCCGATCGCCGAATACGGCGGGGCGATCGCCAGCAGCAGAATGCCGAGCGTCATCAGCGCGATGACGAGCGACAGTGCCGCCTTGCGTCCCGCGCGATCCGCGTAAAGTCCAAGGACGATTCCGCCGACCGGCCGCATGACAAATGCAACGCCGAAGGTCGCGGTGGTCAGCAGCATCGACGCATAGTCGTTGCCTGCCGGAAAGAACAATTGTGCGATCACCACCGTGAGGAAACCGAACACGGTGAAGTCGTACCATTCGAGCGCATTGCCGATCACAGCCGCCACAACAGCGCGTGTGTGGAGGCTCCTTGACGCTGGTGCCATTCGAATCTCCGGCCTGCGAAAGGTGTCGCGTAGTAAGGCGTCTCAACGCAGATGTGCTTCAGCGTGCTTTAGGGCGTCTTGGCGCGAGCGAGAAAAAACAATGCCGCCCGCAGCAATCGCATGGAGTGTAAAGAGCGCGCAAGCTGTTTTCAAGCAGCAAAAAGGCGTCTGTCGCGCAGGGCGGCAGACGCCTCGATGAGCGGACCGCAGTCCGGCGCCGGCATGTTGCAGCGCATTTACCGCGCCACTGAGCGTGTCCGCGGCGTGAACGAAATCAGGCCTTCTTGTTATATGCGCTGCACCAACCCGTGCTCGCGACCTGCTTGCCCGCGAACATCGGGCAGCCGGCGTACGCGTCGGTCGGCTTGCCTTGGTAGAAGCTGCAGTTGCCGCAGTCCTGGCCTGCTACATACTTCGCGAACTTGGCCTTGTCGACCTTGCTCGCATCAGTCTTGTAGCCGAGCGCTTGTGCGGTCGGATCCGTTTCGGCAACCTTCGGTGCGTCGGCGAAAGCCTGGCGCGACAGCGCGAAAGTGGATGCCACACCAATGCTGGTGATCAAAAACGTACGACGGGAAGATTTCATGGGGACTCACTCCATTTATATTGAACTGATCGCCGTTCTGATGACAGCGGTCCCCAAGGATAGCAACGAAGCCGTCGCGCGTGACGGCTCAAATGATAGAGATAAGCGAATTGGTACGACGCCGCGCTCGAATATCGAGCGCGGCACGCCGGTTGATCGCGTGGCGCGAGAACCCGGGTGAAAACCCGGGGTGCGACGATCAGGCGCGCCCGCTCAATTCGCAGACGCGCTGCGCAATCGCCAGCGAGGCCGTCAATCCCGGCGACTCGATACCGAACAGATTGACGAGCCCGCGCACGCCATGGGCGGCCGGACCCTGAATCACGAAGTCGGCGGCGGGCTCGCCCGGGCCGGAAAGCTTCGGACGAATCCCTGCATAAGCGGGCTGCAAGGCATCGTCGGGAAGCGCGGGCCAGTACGCGCGAATCGCCGCGTAGAAAGACTCCGCGCGATGCGGATCGACGTCGTAATTGATCGCATCGACCCATTCGACGTCGGGACCGAAGCGCGCCTGGCCGCCGAGATCGATCGTCAGATGCACGCCGAGGCCGGCTTCGTTCGGCATCGGATAGATCAACCTGCTGAACGGCGCGCGCCCCGAGATGCTGAAGTAGTTGCCGCGCGCGAGGTAGAGCGGCGGCACATGGCGCGCGTCGAGGCCGCGAATCGTGCGCGCCAGCGCGTTCGCGTACAAACCGGCGCTGTTGATCACGCAGGCGGCGCTGATCGTGGTCGGCGCGCTGCCGCCTACCTTGATGACGAAGCGGCCGTTGCTCGCCTCGATCGCCTCGACCGGCGCATGGAACGCACACACCGCGCCGTCGCGCTCGGCGTCGCCCTGAATCGCCAGCATCAACTGGTGACTATCGACGATGCCGGTCTGCGGCGAGAACACGGCCTCCACACATTCGAGCGCGGGCTCGAGCGCTTGCGCCTGGTCGCCGTTGATCCGCATCAGGTCGAGCACGCCGTTCTCACGGCCCTTCGCCATGATGCTTTCGAGCTGAGGAATCTGATTGCGCGAGGTGGCCACCAGCAGTTTGCCGCAGCGCGAATGCGGCACGTTGTGCTCGACGCAGTAGTCGTAGAGCATCTCGCGGCCGAGCACACAGAGCGCCGCCTTCAGCGAGCCGCGCGGATAGTAGATCCCCGCGTGAATCACTTCGCTATTGCGCGAGCTGGTGCCCACGCCGATCGCTTCGGCCGCTTCCAGCACGATCACCTCGCGCCCGCGCGCCGCCAGTGCGCGCGCCACCGCAAGCCCGATCACGCCCGCGCCGATCACTACACATTCGATTTGATCCATGTCCCTTGACGCGGCTGACCTCGCCGCGCGCTGCCTCGTTCACCCGATATACATGAAGACAGCGTACGGCTATCGAGGACCGCACACCGCTCGCTGTCGAACGCACCTGGCCTTACGCAACCGCTTTGCAAAATTGTACGACGCTGCACAGACAGAAATGCCCGCAGTCGAACGACTGCGGGCATTTCTGTCTTGAGCCTGTCTAAAACATATGGGCTAGACAAGATTAGTGTACGCCGTCGACGGTCGTCGCGCTCGACTCTTCATGCGGGCGGGACGCCATACGGTGCCGTGCGGCGACATGCAATCGCACCTCACAATTAGCAACAATTGCCAAAGCATTCATCATACTTTCAATATAGGTACCCGTCTCGTCGCCATAAAAAAGTCGCCCGAAGATGGATTTCAGGCAAAAAAATGACAAAAAGCCTCAAAAACCGATCGGTTTACGGCGATTTCCGTAGTCCAGCCGGATGTCACGGGCATCGATCCAATCGCGCCCGTCGATCCGCGCCGCACCGAAGCCATTGAGAATCGCGCGCCGCATTTCACGGGGCGATGCCAGCTTCAGCGCGTCGAGCGCGGCGTCGCCGAGCGTTTCGGGAAAGCGCAGACCCCAGTTATGCGCCGAGCGAATCTCATCGTAGATCGATTGAGCGATACGGCGTGCGCCGTCATGATCCGGCGGCGGAATCTCGTACACGTTCATCCGGTTCAGAATCGGCTCCGGGATCGAGCGCTCGTCGTTCGCCGTCGCGATCCAGATCACGTGGCCGGCATTGATCGGAATCTCGGCGAATTCGTCGATGAAGGTCTGCGCCGTGTCGTGTTCGAGCAGCGCGTAAAGCGCGCCGAGCGGATCGTATTGCGAATCGCCGGTGGCCTTGTCGATTTCGTCGACCGCGATCACGGGGTTCGCGTAGCTGCCGTTCACGAGCGCATCGAACACCTTGCCCGGCTTTGCATTCTTCCACTGCGACGACGCGCCCGACAGAATCCACCCCGCCGTCAGCGAACTCATCGCCACGTATTGATAGGCGGTGCCGAGCAGCCGCGCCAACTGCTTGGCAAAGTGGGTCTTGCCGATGCCCGGGTCGCCGAGCAGCAGGATCGGCATCAGTTCGAGCCGGTCTTCAGTCTCGAGACACAGGGCAACCTGCTTGCGGATATCGTCGAGTGGCGCTGAAAAGTTGGGCAGCGCGTCGATCAGATCGTCGATCGACGGCATCCGGTTCGGCTTGACGCAGAAGCGCAGATTGCCGGTTTTCAGCATCTTTTCGTAAGTGGCGCGCAGCGCCTCGTTCGCGCCTTCGCCGAGATCGTTCAGCGCAGTCTCGACCTGATCGAGGTCGTACACCCGGCTGAAAGACGCCACGGCGATTTCCTGTTTGACCATTGCTGTTGTCATGACTCACCCCGTCTGACTGGTCCCGCTACTGCGGCACCTGGCGGGTGCCGTTTCAAGTCCAGTGTAACGAGGACATATTCGTGCGCAAGCCAGCAGTCGTGCGGCTCTGCTGCTAACAACGGCCCGTTTTCGTCGCCCCCCGAAGGAAGTCCCCCTGGGGCATTCCCACCTCACCTGAAATAGTGTGTTGCCGAACCCGGTCCCGTTTGAAGTGTCAGAAAAACGTTCAGCCCATCAGGCGTAAGATGGCCCTCTGACTACTCTGCCGGACGCAGTGACCGGAGACTCTTTTTTATGTGGAAAAACCGTATCGCCGCCGTGCTGACCGCTGCGCTGTTCAGCACCTCGCTGCTTGCGAACGCACAAGGGTCAACGCAGCAAGTCGTGCAATGGCAATTGCAGGTCATGCGCGACGGCCAGCAGATCGATTCATTCGATGGCACCACCACGGTCGGCCAGGCGCGTACGGACACGCATCACAAGGTGGTGCAGCATAACGTCGGCTGTAAAGACCAGCCCGGCGGCAGCATCGATCTGGCGCGCACGTTGACGGTCTCGCCGCTGCAGGCGGACACGAAGGCGGTCACGCTGTCGATCGAAGTCCAGGAAACGCTTGAGGAAGACACTTCGAAGCAAACCGATACCGGCTGCAAACTGCCGCCGCAACCGCGTCAGGTGAATGCGAGCCATCCCGGCCTGAAAGTGCCGGCCGGCCAGTGGACGAGCTGGACGATCGTCGACAAGGATCCGAACCTTGTCTATCGCGTGCGTGCGAGCCTTGCGAACAGCCCGAGCTAAGGCAACCCGGCGCAGTTCAAAGCAAACTCAAGCGAATCACCGAAGCCCCAACAGAACACGTGGACAACGCGGCATGCGAAACCCCGAAGAATTGATCCGCGAGAGCGTCGCGCCCAAGGATTTCATTGCGGTAAGCTGGAATCTTCATAAGGGCCGCACGCCGCTCGGCTTTCAGGCCTGGCAGGCCATGCAGCGCTGGGTTCAGTCGACCCATGCGGACGCCTATTTTTTGCAGGAAGCGATGGCGCGGCGCATGCCCTCGCCAATCCTGGCAAGTAGTTTCGGCTCGCCGCTCGCCGATCCGTTGAGCGATGTCTGGCATTGCCAGGCCACCGAGATCGCACGCGCGGCCGAACTCGAAATCGCGCTTGGGCCGAACGTGTTCAAGCCGTCGTGGCGGCATGGCAATGCGATATTGTCGCCGCATCCGCTCGATCTCGGCGGGCGCTGGGATATCTCCGCGCATCGCTTCGAAAAGCGCGGGCTGCTAGTGGCGCGGGCGACCTTCAGCGGTCATTCAGTCACGCTGCTGTGCGCGCATCTCGCGCTCACGCGTTCGGCGCGCTTGCGGCAGATGAACTGGATCGCGCACTGGATCGCGAAAGAAGCGCCGGAGGGCCCGCTAGTGCTGGCCGGCGATTTCAACGACTGGCGCAACGACTCCGTGCCACTCTTCGCCGAACACGGTCTGCAGGAAGTGGCCACGCTGCTCGGCGAATCCGCCCGCACGTTCCCGGCCTTCTCCCCTGCGCTGGCGCTCGACAAGATGTTCGTGCGCGGGATGAAGCCGGTCGAATGGATCCAGCCGACGCAGGAAACCGCGTGGCTGTCGGATCACTTGCCGTATATGGCGCGGTTGCGGGTGGAGTGAGCCAGGTTGAAGGGACGGCACGCAACTCGCCCGAGCGGCCCAATATTCCCCGCTTTCGCGCGGATTCCCTCTGCCTTTGCCAGTTTTATCAGCAGGGTCAATGCTGCGGTGCACGGCAGGTTTCGGTATCATCCTGAAAATGTTGCCCGCGCGGCGCGCCTATCCGGCGCATGCCGGACAGCCGATGGCAGCCGCGCTGCGCGGTTTTCGCCCATCGCCGTACCCTTGCTGAAGCGCGGCAGCAACCACGCCAACGTACTTCGCGGCGCCGATCGTATCGATAACCGGCACCGGCGCTTCCAGGTCCGGTAACCCGCTTCACCACGCTCAACCGCCGCGCGGCAGCCCTCGGGCAGCGGGCGCGGTAAAATAGCGGATTGCGCGTGATTCCCGACCTCGGGTTAGCGCAGCATCGCCCTTGCCGTGCCGGCCGGCTAAAACGACTGGCCGCCTTTGTTTTCGCACTATCCAAGAAGCCATGAGCAACCTGAATTCACAAACCGTCCTGAGCGTCCATCACTGGACCGATACGCTTTTCAGCTTCACTTGCACGCGCGATCCGTCGTTCCGTTTCGAAAATGGCCAGTTCACGATGGTGGGCCTCGAAGTCGACGGCAAGCCGCTGATCCGTGCCTACAGCCTTGCGAGTGCGAACTACGAAGAGCACCTCGAATTCCTGAGCATCAAGGTGCAGGACGGCCCGCTCACGTCGCGCTTGCAGCATTTGAAGGTCGGCGACGAAGTCCTGATCGGCAAGAAGCCGGTCGGCACGCTGATGGCCGACAACCTGCTGCCGGGCAAGACCCTGTGGCTGCTGTCCACCGGCACGGGTCTCGCACCGTTCATGTCGATCATCAAGGATCCGGACATTTACGACCGCTACGAGCGCGTGGTCCTGACGCACACCTGCCGTTTCGTCGACGAGCTGGCGTACAAGGAATACATCACGGATCACCTGCCGGCACACGAGCATCTGGGCGAGCTGGTGCAGGAAAAGCTGCTGTACTACCCGACAGTCACGCGCGAAGCGTTCCAGAACCGCGGCCGCATCACCGAACTGATCGAAACCGAAAAGCTGTTCGCCGACCTCGGCGTGCCGGGCTTTTCGCTCGAAAACGACCGCGTGATGCTGTGCGGCAGCCCGCACATGCTGCGCGACACGCGCAAGCTGCTCGACGACCTGGGCTTCCAGGAAGGCAGCAACAACGCTCCGGGTCACTACGTGGTCGAAAAGGCGTTCGTGGGTTAAGCGGACACTCGGATTGAGCGGCTCACGCCGCATCATCAGCAGAAAGGAGCCTTCGGGCTCCTTTTTTGTTGCTCAGTTACAGATTGCCGCCATCGTGCTGACATTTGGTGTCAGCCTTCTTCCTACAACAGCGGCGTTGTAAAACGTCACCCGTTGCATCAAATTCCCGCGCTAACCCTTGGTGTGCCTGCACTCATTCTTTTTTTGAGATATCATCGCGGCGCACGAACGGTCGTTTAGCATGCATGTCATGGCACGACCGGCATGTTACTGAATGTAAATTTCGTTACGTCGTACCGTAGCAATGTGTCCGTCGCGCACAACGCGTCAAGGACATCACTGGAGGCCAGAGAGTCGCATGCGTTCTTTTGTCTTCGCGCCGCCGATGCGCACCCGCTTCGCCGTCCACCTTGCTTCCTGAGAGGGAAAGTCATGGATACGTCGACCGTCGTCCCGTTTAGCTCCCACACTCTGCCTTCACTTGCACACGCTGCGCAGCAATCCGCTGCTGAGCGCGAACTCGCGCTGCTGCGCGCCCGCGTGTGCGAACTGTCGGCGGAACTCGTTCAGGCGCAGGAAGCTGCCTGCCGCCATGTGGCGCGCGAGCTGCATGACGGCGTGGGCGCCGAGCTGACCGCGACGCGGTATGCCCTTGCCGGCATCGAAACCTGGCTGCCCGCCGATGCGCCGCCGCAATGCGCCGCCGCGCTCGCCGTGGCGAATCGTTCGCTCGACGCCGTGTGCGCCGCCACCCGCCAGGCCGTCGCGGAACTGCATGCGCCTTCGCTCGAGGCGGGGATCGCGGGGGCGCTGGCGCAATGGACCCGCGAGTTCGCCGCCCGCACGAACCTGCGCACGAGTTTCGTCTGCGCCGCCGACGTGCGGCTCACCCGCCTGCCCGCCGACGCGGCGCTAGCCGTGTTCCGGGTCGCGCAGGAAGCGCTGAACAATATTGCCAAGCACGCGCGCGCCGAATCCGCCGATGTGCGGATCGAAACCGGCCGCCACCACCTGACGTTGATCGTCAGCGACGACGGCATCGGCGTGACGCGCAACGCCCGCAGCCGTCGCGGCCATTTCGGCCTAAGCGGCATGCAGGCGCGCTGCGCTGCGTTCGACGGCACCTTGCAGGTCAGCGCCCGGCGGCTCGGCGCATGCTGCGGCGACAGCGGCGACGCAGCGCGCGGCACGCTCGTGCAAGCCCGCTTTGCATGGGATGCGATGCTGGCGAGCGCACCGGGCGCCGAGCGTCGCGCGCTGCAATCGTGAGCGCGCCATCATGAGCCTGCGCATCCTGCTCGCCGACGACCACGCGGTGGTTCGCCAGGGCGTCCGTCAGTTGCTGCTCGACCGCGGCGTGGCGCGTGAAGTCACCGAGGCGCAATGCGGCGCGGAAGCGCTCGACGCCGTCGCCCAACACAGCTACGACGTGGTGCTGCTCGACATTTCGCTGCCCGACATGAACGGTGTCGAAGTGCTCAAGCGCTTGAAGCGCAAAGCGCCGCGCGTGCCCGTGCTGATGTTCTCGATGTACCGTGAGGACCAGTACGCCGTGCGCGCGCTGAAGGCGGGCGCTGCCGGCTACCTGTCGAAGACGGTCGACGCCGCGCAGATGATCGCCGCAATCCAGCAGGTCGCGGCGGGCCGCAAATATGTCAGCCCGGCCATGGCCGAAGCGCTGGCGGACTATGTCTCCTTCGACGGCGAACAATTGCCGCACGAAAAGCTCTCGGACCGCGAATACCAGACGCTGTGCATGCTCGCGTCCGGCAAGCGGCTGACGGACATCGCCATGGCGCTATCTCTATCGGTGAAGACGGTCAGCGTGTATCGCACCCGGCTACTCGAGAAAATGAAGCTGCGCAATAACGCCGAGCTGACCTTCTATGTAATGAGCAACCGTCTCGTCGATCTGAATCCAGCGATGGCCGGCTGACATCGGTCTGCGATCGCTGCACGGCCGGCAAACACCGTCCCAAAATGGTGCGGAAGCGCGCATCCGTTAAAATCGCGGGTTTCCCCGACATTCGGCGCGCAAGATGCGTGCACCACTGGAGACCCACCGCCAATGTCCCTGTTCCGCAAGAAGAGCGTCGAGCACATGATCGCTGCGAGCGCCCAGAACGCCGGCTTGAAGAAAGCGCTCGGCGCGCTCGATCTGACTTTCCTCGGCGTCGGCGCCATTATCGGCACCGGCATTTTCGTGCTAACCGGCACGGGCGCCGTCCAGGCGGGCCCGGCGCTGATGGTGTCGTTCCTGATCGCGGCGATTGCCTGCGGGTTCGCCGCGCTCGCCTATGCCGAGTTCGCGTCGACGATTCCGGTTGCCGGATCCATTTACACGTATTCGTACGCGACGCTTGGCGAACTGGCCGCGTGGATCATCGGCTGGGACTTGATGCTCGAATATGGGCTGGCGACGTCAGCGGTGTCGGTCGGCTGGTCGGGCTATCTGCAATCGCTGCTGTCGGGCTTCGGCGTCAGCCTGCCGGTTGCGCTGACGGCGGCGCCGGGCGCCTTGCCGGGTCACGAGACATGGTTCAACCTGCCCGCTTTCCTCGTGATGATGGCGATCACGGCGCTGTTGTCGCTTGGCGTGCGTGAATCCGCGCGGATCAACAACATCATGGTGGCGATCAAGGTGGTCGTGGTGCTGCTGGTGATCGGCGTGGGCGTCTTCCACGTGACGCCGGCGAACTGGCATCCGTTCATGCCGAACGGCTGGAACGGCGTGTTTGGCGCGGCGGCGGTGATGTTCTTTGCGTTCATCGGCTTCGATTCGGTGTCTTCCGCTGCGGAAGAAGTGAAGAATCCGAAGCGCGATCTACCGATTGGGATCATTGCATCGCTGGGCGTATGCGCGGTGCTGTACGTTGCTGTGGCGGCTGTGGTCACCGGTATCGTGCCGTCGGCGCAGTTCGCGAACATTTCGCATCCGGTGTCATATGCGTTGCAGGTAGCGGGTCAGAAGTGGGTTGCGGGTTTTATCGACCTGGGCGCTGTGCTGGGCATGCTGACGGTGATTCTGGTGATGGCTTATGGCCAGACGCGCGTGATCTTCGCGATGTCGCGGGATGGTTTGTTGCCTGCCCGGCTTTCTCGTGTGCATCCGAAGTTTGCTACGCCGTTCTTTACGACGTGGCTTGTGGGGATTTTCTTCGGGCTGATTGGCGCGCTGGTGCCGTTGAATGTGCTGGCTGAGCTGATCAATATCGGCACGTTGGCCGCGTTTTCGATGGTGTCGATTGCGGTTCTGGTTTTGCGCAAGACGCATCCTGAGTTGCCGCGGGCGTTTCGGTGCCCTGGTGTGCCGGTGGTGCCGGTGTTGGCGGTCGCCTCTTGTCTGTTTTTGATGATTAATCTTCAGGCTGTCACCTGGGTGGCGTTTGTTGTCTGGTTGCTCATTGGGATGGTTATTTATTTTGGCTATTCGCGGCGGCATTCCAGGTTGGCGAAATAAAGGTTTTGGTTTTTTTGCCTGCTCGGCGCTTTTTGTCTGTTCTTCTGGCTTTGGTGCCTTTCCTTGAATTGATATTGGTTTATTAGCGTCGCCCCTGTGCGGGGCAGCACTTACTTCTCTTTGCCGCCGCAAAGAGAAGTAAGCAAGAGAAAGCGGCTCAAACCGCCAATGCTAAGCGGGGGCCGTGGTTCGCACAGCGTAGTGGCACATCTGGAATCAGTGTTCTCGCACATTCAGCGTTAGTGACAAAGGAGTCATCAGCTCCCACTCCGCACTAAGTGCGTCGCGGACGGGCCTGCATGGGAAACCACAGGCTTCGGTTGACGTCCGTACGGACCATCGGCTTCGCCTCGGCGACGCGCCTCTGCACTCACCCGGGAACCCCCACTTCAAATGATATGTCGGTGTGCTGAATCACCGCCCCTGCCGTTGCCCCTGCCCCTGCCCCTGCCCCTGCCCCTGCCCCTGCCGTTGCCCCTGTCGTTGTCGTTGCCGTTGCCGTTGCCGTTGCCGTTGCCCTTGCCGTTCCAATCGGAATCGGGGTGGTGATGGCGGAGCGATGACGGGCCACGCCCCGTTGGCGAGGCATGAGCGTCAAAACGTAGGGGGGGGTTTTGTGAAGTACTCTTGGGCGCGCGCAGCGCCGCTGGAAGTATGACGCCCTTGTCACTAACGCTGAATGTGCGAGAACACTGATTCCATATGCACCACTACCCTGTGCGAACCACGGCCCCCGCTTAGCATTGGCGGTTTGAGCCGCTTTCTCTTGCTTACTTCTCTTTGCGGCGGCAAAGAGAAGTAAGTGCCTGCCCCGCACAGGGGCGACGCTAATAAACCAATATCAATTCAAGGAAAGGCCAACGCCGCAGGCAAATAGACAAAGCGCCACGCAGGCAAACAAATCAACCCAAGCCCAACGCCGTAGGCCTACAAAAAACCAACCGCCGCACAGGCAAACAAGCCAAACAACCGCCGAGCAGGCAGACAACCCAATAGCGCGCCCACGCAATTTGTGCTTTACTTTTCGGCAGCCCCATAAAAAAGCACCGCAAAAGCGACAAACCCGCAGCCCCCTCATCGGACCCCACGAACAGGCAGCTGAAGGCAGGAAAAACAAAGGTCCGGTTTCACCCCATAAGGAGACAACTTCATGGCGATCAGCATCAGTCTGACGGTGAACGGCGCGCCCATCAGCGCCTCAATCGACCCTAACACCCTGCTTGTCCAGTTCCTGCGCGATCAACTTCGCCTCACGGGAACGCACATCGGCTGCGACACCGCCCAGTGCGGCGCATGCACGGTCCACCTGAACGGCCGCGCAATCAAATCCTGCAACATCCTCGCAGTCCAGGCCGAAGGCGCCGACATCACCACCATCGAAGGACTCGCCAAAGACGGCGCCCTCCACCCGATGCAAGCCGCCTTCAAACACTGCCACGGCCTGCAGTGCGGTTTCTGTACGCCTGGCATGGTGATGAGCGCGGTCTCGCTCGTCGAGCGCCAGCCCAATCTCACCGGCGACGACGTGCGCGCCCAGCTCGACGGCAATCTCTGCCGCTGTACGGGCTATCACAACATCGTCAAAGCAGTGCTCGAAGGCGCCGAAGGCATGAAGTCCGCCGGCACGGCCAGCGCCGTGGCCACTGCGCCAGCCACCGCCTGAGGAGCCGACGATGAACGCACCCGACACCCACCTCATCGGCGCTTCCGTCGAACGTAAGGAAGACTATCGTTTCCTCACCGGCAACGGTCAGTACACCGACGACATCGTCCTGCCGCAGCAAACCTACGCGGTGTTCCTGCGCTCGCCGTACGCGCACGCAAGGATCAAAAGCATCGACACCACCGCTGCGAAAAAATCGCCCGGCGTCGTCGCGATCTTCACCGGCGCGGACATGGCCGCGGACAACGTCGGCGGACTGCCGTGCGGCTGGCTGATCCACAGCACCGACGGCAAGCCGATGAACGAGCCGCCCCATCCGATCATCGCGCACACGAAAGCGCGCCACGTCGGCGATCAGGTCGCGCTCGTCATCGCCGGCTCAATCAAGGCCGCGAAAGACGCGGCCGAACTGATCGAAGTCGATTACGACGTGCTGCCGGCCGTGGTCGACACCGCGCACGCGGCCGATCCGGGCCAAGCCGCGGTGCACGACGAGGTGCCGGACAACGTCTGCTACAACTGGGGCCACGGCGACAAAGCCGCGACCGACGCCGCCTTCGCCAAAGCCGCGCACGTCACCACGCTCGACATCGTCAACAATCGCCTGATCCCGAATGCAATCGAACCGCGCGCGGTCAACGCGAGCTACTCGGTGCAGGACGACAGCTACACGCTCTACGTCGCGAACCAGAATCCACACGTGGAACGCCTGTTGATGGCCGCGTTCGTGCTGTCGCTGCCAGAATCGAAACTGCGCGTCATCGCGCCGGATGTCGGCGGCGGCTTCGGGTCGAAGATTTTCCTGTACGCCGAAGATGTCGCGCTGACGTGGGCTTCAAAGAAGATTCGCCGCCCGATCAAATGGACAGCGGAGCGCTCGGAAGCTTTCGTGTCCGACGCGCACGGCCGCGATCACGTGACCAAAGCCGAACTGGCCATGGACGCCGACGGCAAGTTCCTCGCGATGCGCATTCATACGATCGCCAACATGGGCGCGTATCTATCCACCTTCGCGTCGAGCGTGCCGACCATCCTGTATGCGACGCTGCTCGCCGGCCAATACGCGACGCCCGCCATCTACGCCGAAGTGAAAGCGGTCTTCACCAACACCGTACCGGTCGATGCCTATCGTGGCGCAGGCCGTCCGGAAGCGACGTACGTGGTCGAGCGTCTGGTCGAAACCGCAGCACGTGAGATGAATCTCGATCCCGCCGAAATCCGCCGCCGCAATTTCATCCGCGCGTTTCCGTACGCGACGCCGGTCGGCCTCACCTACGATACCGGCGATTACGACGCCACGCTTGACCGTGCGCTCGAACTCTCCGACGTAAAAGGGTTCGCCGCGCGCAGGCAGGAATCCGAAAAGAACGGCAAGCTGCGCGGCCTCGGCTACTCCTGCTACATCGAAGCCTGTGGTTTGGCGCCGTCGAACATCGCCGGAGCATTGGGCGCACGAGCCGGGCTCTTCGAAGTCGGCCAGATTCGCGTGCATCCGACGGGTTCGGTCACCGTGTTCACCGGCTCCCACAGCCACGGCCAGGGGCATGAGACGACCTTCGCGCAGGTCGTCGCGGACCGGCTTGGCATTGCGCTGGAAAGCGTGGAGGTCGTTCACGGCGACACTGGCCGCATTCCGTTCGGCATGGGCACGTACGGCTCGCGCTCGATCGCGGTCGGCGGCTCGGCGATCATGAAGGCGCTCGACAAGATCGAAACCAAGGCGAAGAAAATCGCCGCGCATCTGCTCGAGGCCGCAGCGGAAGACATCGAGTTCAAGGACGGCGTGTTCCGCGTCGTAGGCACCGATCGCACCAAAGCATTCGCCGACATCTCGCTCGCCGCTTACGTGCCGCACAACTATCCGCTCGACGTGCTCGAACCGGGTCTCGATGAGTCCGCGTTCTACGATCCGAGCAACTTCACGTATCCCTCGGGCTCGTACGTCTGCGAAATCGAGGTCGATCCGGAGACGGGCGTGTGCCGCATCCAGCAGTTCACCGCGGTCGACGATTTCGGCAACGTGATCAATCCAATGATCGTCGAAGGCCAGGTGCACGGCGGGCTCGCTCAGGGCATCGGGCAGGCCATGCTGGAGCGCTGCGTGTACGACAACGAGAGCGGCCAGTTGTTGTCCGGCTCCTACATGGACTACGCGATGCCGCATGCGTCCGATCTGCCGAACTTCACCGTCGAAACCGTGAAGGGCACACCGTGCACGCACAACCCGCTCGGCGTGAAAGGCTGCGGCGAGGCGGGTGCGATCGGTTCGCCACCGGCGGTCATCAACGCGATCCTCGACGCGCTCGCGCCGCTCGGCGTGACCGACCTGCAAATGCCGGCGACGCCGCATCGCGTGTGGTCCGCGATCCACGCGGCCAAGCAACCCCACTGAGATCCTGAGCGGAGCATTCGACATGTATTCATTCGAGTATCAACGCGCGACGGATCCGCAAGCGGCCGCCGCAGCCATCGCCGCCGACAGCGAAGCGAAGTTTCTTGCCGGCGGGCAAAGCCTGCTGCCGACCATGCGCCTGCGTCTCGCGCAGCCCTCGCAACTGATCGACGTGACGCGGATTCCGGCGCTTAAATCGATCGCCGTCGATGCCGGCAAGGTGACAGTCGGCGCCGCCGTCTGTCACGCGGACGTCGCTGATCACGCCCAACTTCGGCGTGTGCTGCCGGCGCTTGCAGACCTCGCCGGGCACATCGGCGATCGCCAGGTGCGCGCGCTCGGCACCATCGGCGGCTCGCTCGCGAACAACGATCCAGCTGCCTGCTATCCGGCCGCGGCGATGGCGCTCGACGCGACCATCGTCACCGATCGGCGACGGATTTCGTCGAGCGATTTCTTCGTCGGCATGTATGAGACCGCGTTGGCGCCCGACGAGTTGATCGTGGCCGTCGAGTTTCCGGTGCCCGAACGCGCGGCGTACGTGAAATTCGAGAATCCGGCTTCGCACTTTGCGCTGGTCGGCGTGTTCGTCGCGAAGTTCGCGAGCGGCGTGCGCGTCGCGGTGACGGGCGCGGCGGCTTCGGTTTTTCGCGCGCCGGAACTGGAAAGCGCGCTATCGGCGAATTTCACGCCCGAGGCTGCGCGAGCGGCGACCGTATCCGACACCGACCTGAACACCGACATGCACGCGAGCGCTGAATATCGCGCGCATCTGATTCCGGTGCTGACCGCACGAGCGGTGACGAAGGCGAACGGTTAGCGATCCCTGCGGTTGGCGGCTGACGTGACGTGCCCCGGCATGGCACGTCAGCCGCGTTCCCGGCCCGCGCAGTCCGTCGCCGCCGCGCCGCGGCCGCGCTGCCCCGCGCGTAACCCGTTTCATCGTGCAGATTCAGGAACACCATGCAGCCTGCTTCAATCGACGACACCCTCGCGCAACTCGCAGCCCAGGACTACTTCGCCAGCCGCGAACTCGCGACCGCGTTGTATCTCGCACTGCGCATGGAGCGGCCGTTGTTCGTCGAAGGCGAGCCGGGTGTCGGCAAGACCGAACTCGCCAAAGCCGCGGCGGGGATGCTCGGCACCTCGATGCTGCGGCTGCAATGCTACGAAGGACTCGACACCGCCAGCGCGCTCTACGAATGGGACTATCCGCGCCAGATCATGGCGCTGCGTCTGGCCGAAGCCGCCGGCGAACGGCCGGGCAACGACACGCTGTATCGCAGCGAATTTCTGCTGAAGCGTCCGCTGCTGCAAGCGCTGATGCCCGACGAAAATCATCCGGACGCGCGCCGCGTGCTGCTGATCGACGAAATCGACCGCGCCGACGAACCGTTCGAAGCCTTTCTGCTGGAACTGCTTTCGGACTTCCAGGTATCGATTCCCGAATACGGCACGGTGCGCGCGGAGCAGCCGCCGCTCGTCGTGATGACGTCGAACCGGACGCGCGAAGTACACGACGCATTGAAACGCCGATGCCTGTATCAATGGATCGGCTATCCCGAGCGCGATCGTGAACTGGAAATCGTCGCCGCGCGTGCGCCGCAAACGTCGGCGGAATTGCAACGGCGTGCCGTCGATTTCGTGCATCGGCTGCGCGGTATGGATCTGTTCAAGGCACCCGGCATCGCCGAAACGATCGACTGGTGCCGCGCGTTGGAAGCGCTGTCGGTGACGGAACTCGACCCGCAATCGGTGCAGAACACCCTGGGTGTGCTGCTCAAGTATCAGGACGATCTGGCGCGCGTCGATGCCGCGCAGATCGCACAATGTCTCGCGGTGCGGGAGTAACGGCGATGACGCTGGCAACGGACGGTGACCACGATGCGTCGGCTGGCGGCGGAGCGCCCGCAAGCGAGGCCGGCGCGCGTCCGATGAATGCCGCAATCGACAGGTCAGCCGCGCAGGCCGATACGCCCACCCTGGCCCGCAACGTCGTGCACTTTGTGCGCGTGCTGCGCGGCGCGGGCTTGCCGATGTCGCCGGCGCAAGCCGTCGATGCACTCGCCGCGTTGCACTGGATCGACCTCGGCCGGCGCGACGATGTGCGCGCCGCGCTCGCCACGCTATTGGTCTGCGCGCCGGACGAACGCGACCTCTTCAATGCCGCCTTCGATCTGTTCTGGCGCGACCCGGATTGGGAAGGCAAGCTGCGCGCGCTGCTGCTGCCGAAAGTCCGCGATGGTCTGCCACCACCCAAACGCAACAACCGTCTCGCCGACGCGCTTGCCGTGCGCACGCCGCCTTCGCCGCACCGCAAAGCGCCGCAGGAAACCGAACAACACGAACTGCATGCGCACGTCACCTTCAGTGCTGAAGAGCGGCTGCGTCATCGCGATTTCGACACGCTTTCCGCTGACGAATGGCGCACGTTGCGTCATCTGATCCGAGGCCAGCGTCTGCCGCTCGCCACTGAACCGACGCGCCGCCTGAAGGCGGCCTCGCACGGCACCCACGCCGATTTGCGCGCGAGCGCCCGGCACGCAGTGCGCGCAGGCGGCGACTGGACGGTATGGAAATATCGCGCGGTGGCGGAACGCAAGCCACCGCTCGTGTTGCTGCTCGATATCTCCGGCTCGATGAGCAACTATTCGCGCGCGGTCCTGTACTTCTGCCATGCGCTTCTGCAATCGCGTGAGCGCCTGCAGGTGTTCCTTTTCGGCACACGCCTGACCAACGCGACGCGCGCGCTACGCGAGCGCGATCCCGACGTCGCAATCGCGACGCTCACCGATCAGGTGGTCGACTGGTCGGGCGGCACACGGATCGGCGCGGCGCTCGCCGAATTCAACCGACGCTGGGCGCGCCGCGTGCTGACGGGCAGAGCCACCGTGCTGCTCGTCACGGACGGCCTCGATCACGAAGCGATCGAGGTGCTCGACACCGAAATGGCTCGCCTGCGCCGCTTCGCGCACCGTATCGTGTGGCTCAATCCGCTGCTGCGTTTCAGCGGTTTTTCACCGAAAGCGCGCGGCGTGCAGGCGATCCTGCCGTATGTCGACGCGCATCGCCCGGTTCACAATCTAGACAGTCTGGCGGCGTTTGGCCGCGATCTCGCGCAACTCACGCGCGCGCCTCGCGTCACCCTATCCGCCACGACAACCGCAGGAGCAACGCCATGGAATTAAGTGAAACCCATACGCTGCCGGTTTCTCAGCAGCACGCCTGGGATGCGCTGAACGATACGGAAATCCTGCGCGCATGCATTCCCGGCTGCGAGAGCATCGACCCGGATGGCGAAAATGCATACGCGGTGGTGATGAGCGCGTCGGTCGGTCCGGTGAAGGCACGCTTCAAAGGGCGTATGGAGTTGACCGACATCGAGGCGCCGAACACCTACACCATCGTTTTCGAAGGCCAGGGTGGCGTGGCAGGCTTCGGCAAGGGCAATGCGCACGTCACGCTCGAGCCCGAAGGCGACGCTGCGACGAAGCTCACGTACACGGCGACTGCGCAGGTGGGTGGCAAGCTCGCGCAGATCGGTTCCCGGCTGGTCGACGGCGCGGCCCGTAAAATCGCGGGCGAATTTTTCAAGCGCTTCGGCGCGCAGGTCGGCGGCGACGCTGACGGCGCACCGGCCCCGGATGAGGGTGGCACTGCAGCAACTGAAGCGGCGGCGCAAAATACAGAATCGGATGAGGCCGCGGACACTGAGTCCGGCGGCGACGGAACCAAAAGGAAGAAATCATGGAAAGCGTGGATCTCGAAGTTCTGAAGTCCAGCGCACGCTGGCTAGGAGAGGGACATCGCGCGCTGCTGGTGACGGTGGTGAAGACGTGGGGCTCGTCGCCGCGTCCCGAGGGCGCGATGCTCGCGGTGCGTGACGACGGACTCGTGGTGGGTTCGGTATCGGGCGGCTGCATTGAAGACGACCTGATTGACCGTGTGCGGCAAAGGGGCATTGAGCAGACGCGCCCGGAAGCGGTGAAGTACGGCATTACGGCTGAGGAAGCGCATCGCTTCGGCCTGCCGTGCGGCGGCACGATCCAGCTGGTGCTGGAGCCTTTGACACCGCAAAGCGGTATTGCCGAGCTGTGCCATGCGGTCGAGGACGGTCGTCTGGTAGCGCGCGAAGTCGACATGGTGACGGGCGCGGTGCGGCTCGATGCGGCGCAGGCGACGGACGGCGTGCATTTCGACGGCGAGCGTCTGCTGACGATTCACGGCCCGCGTTACCGGATGCTGGTAATCGGTGCGGGGCAGTTGTCGCGCTATCTGTGCAACATCGCGGTCGGGCTCGACTATCAGGTTACCGTGTGCGATCCGCGCGAAGAGTACACCGAGGAGTGGAGCATTCCCGGCACGAAGATCGTGCGGACGATGCCGGACGATACGGTGATCGAGATGAAGCTCGACGAGCGGTGCGCGGTAATTGCTTTAACGCACGATCCCAAGCTGGATGATCTCGCTTTGATGGAGGCGTTGAAGACGCCGGCGTTTTATGTCGGCGCTTTGGGGTCGAGAAGGAATAACCAGGCGCGGCGCGAGCGGTTGAAGGAGTTTGATCTGAACGATGTCGAGTTGGCCCGGTTGCATGGGCCGGTTGGGATTTATATTGGCAGCCGGACGCCGCCTGAAATTGCTGTTTCTATTCTCGCTGAGGTTACTGCGGCTAAGAATGGTGTTTCGTTGCCGACTTTGTTGCAGGTTGAGGGCGCTAAGGCCGCGCGGGAGATTGCTGCTTCTGGGGGCACTGCTTGTAGTGTCTAGTCGCTTTTTTACATCAATCCACAAACCACGGCGGCAACCACCGAGCCGCCAACCAACACGACACCGACGACACGCCGCTTATTCAGTTCGGTCCACAGCAAGACGCCAGTCAAAGAAAGCAAAATCATCCCACCAGCAATCGTATCGATCAGCAAAACCCACCCAACACTCAACCCCACGCCGCGATGCAGGTTATTCATCGTCGTAAGAAACGAGTTCTGCGTGCGCTTCACCGCAACAAACCCATTCCCAACCCAATACTCCGCCTGCACATTCTGAGCAGGCCCAACAATCCCGACTTGCCAGAACTCCGGCTGCATCGTCCTGCGATCGCCCCACGCCACCGGGTGCGCCGGCTCGCGCTTCACCTTTCCCGGCTTGCCGTCGATCTTCAACTCGCCCTTGAGCCATTTCGCCATCTCCATCGGCGACTTCAACTGCCGTTGCGGCACAGGAATCTGCAGCTCCTCCACCTGCGCCTCACCAGACGACACCTTCAACGGTCCGCCCCGATGGTTCAGCAAAAAACCGGTCGCGCCGAACATCAGTCCCAACACCGCGCCCCACAAACCGACCCAGCCATGCACCTTGCGCAACCACTTGATGAAATTCGCCCGCCGCGAACGCTGGCGCCGCGCCGCCTGCTCGGCGTCGTCCATCGGATGACGACCGCGCTCCGGCGTATGAGCGGTGTCTTGCGTGCCGCCACTAGCAGCAGGTTTCATATCGATCGAATCAGGCGCGTTCACATCCAGGCTCCAGGCGCAGCAAGTTAAACCCTCGCCGACCGGCGAAGGGCAACGACGAGGCGCCCGCTCACACCAGCGGTAAAGGAAAGTCGAAAGGAAGAACCGGACAAACCCGGCTTGCGGTTCGGGCCATCCGGCTGAGAGGCTGGCTGGCAGTCACAGAAGAGGAGCAATGCGACAAAAAGCTGTCGATACCTTTCAATTGAGAATGGCTATCATTACATAATTGGGGCATTTGCTCAATCGCAAAGCGTGGTATCCGCTTGACATCCAGGCGGCGCAAACCGACTCTAATTGGCGATCCCGTCAACGTTGCCGTTCCGGATACCTGCCCGCCATGCGCCTCGCCTCTTTGGTTTGTCTTGCTTGTCTCGGCTGGCTGGCGTGCACTCACGCCGCGAGCGCGAGTATCGCGGCCAAACTGGACGACCCCTATACCAACGAAGGCGAAACGCAGACCTTCACCGTCAACGCCGACGGCTCCTTCTCGAAGCTCGATTCGATGACGCTGCACGTGAACAACGAAGCAGGCGTCGCGCGGGTGGCGCAGCAGTACGTCTGGTTCAACCGCAATATGGCGGACGTGCAGATCATCGAGGCGTATACGATCACTGCCGACGGCGTTCGTCACGACGTGCAGCCCGAGCAGATCCGCGACGTGCAGGAAGCCCGCTCGTTCGACGCGCCGATGTTCCAGGACATCCAGGAAAAGGTGATCGTGTTCCCCGCCGTCGAACCCGGCGCGCGCGTGCACCTCACCTATCGCAAGACGCAAAAGCAGCCGATCGTTCCGGGCGAGTTCAGCGACTTCACGCCGCCCGATCTCGCGCCGACGCACAACTTTCACCTCATCTACGACCTGCCCGCCGACAAGCCGCTCTATGCCGATGCACGCGGCTTCACCGCGCTGCAACCGGTCACGCGCGACGGCCGCACGCGCTACGAATATCGTTACGACAAGGCGCATTTCAGCCGGCTCGAGCGCGGCTCGATCGCGTACGTATCGTATGGCGACCGGCTGATGGTTTCGACCTTTCCGGACTACGCCGCTTTCGCCGCCAGCTACCGGGCGTCCAGCGCCGACCCGAGCGCGCGCGACGCCGCCGTCACGCGTCTCGCGCACAACCTCACCGCGCGTGACCACACCCCACGCGACGAAGCCAAAACGCTGTACGACTGGGTGCGCCGCAACGTCCGCTACGTGGCGATCTATGTCGGCCGCGGCTCAGTGGTGCCGCACAGCGCAAGCGCGATCCTCGCGAACCGCTACGGCGACTGCAAGGATCACGTGGCGTTATATGGCGCGCTGCTCGACGCGCTCGGCATCCGCAACGAGCCGGCCTTGATCAGCAGCGGCTCGATCTATACGCTGCCGAGCGTGCCGGGTTACGGCGTCATCAATCACGCCATTACGTGGCTGCCGGATTTGCAGCAATACGCCGACTCGACGGCCTCGAATGTCGAGTTCGGTTTTCTGCCGTCGTCCGATATGAACCGGCCCACCGTCCTCGTCAATCAGGGGGTGGTCGCACAAACGCCGGCCACGGAGTTGACGACGCGCAGCAGCGACCTGTCGATCAAGGTCGAACCGGACGGCTCAGCAAGCTTCACCTATCGGCTGGAAGCGTCGGGCGCCACGGCCGAACAGGCGCGCGCGATGTTGCGCACACAAACGCCCGCGCAACGTGAGGACTCGATCCAGGCGGAATTGCGCAGCGCCAACCTGCGCGGCACGGCCACGCTGACCACCAACGACCTCGACGTGGCCGACGGCCCGCTGACGATCACGATGAAAGGCACGCTCGAAAGTCTCGTGGTGCCGGGCGCAGCGGCCTCGATTCCGGCGCTGACAAGTCTGGCCGGCGGCTTCGAAGCGGACACCCGATATTGGCTCGGCGAACGGCAGCGCACGCAGCCCTTCGTCTGTCACAACCTGGCCTTGCATGAACACGCGCGCATTGAATTACCCGCGAATTTCCACGTGCTCGAGATGCCGGAAGCGAAACAAACCCAGGACCGCTTCGTCGATTTTCAGTCGCAGTACGCGTTCGATCCGCTCAGCAATGTGATGACGATGACGCGCGACGGCGCCACCCATTTCGGCAGCGAGGTCTGCACACCCGACGACTTCGTGCAGATGCGCCCCGCGCTCGAAGCAATCGGGCGCGACGTGCGCGCCGAAGTGATCGTCAAATCGACGCTGGTGGAATCGTCGAGCGTGGCCGCGCAGGCGCCGTGAGACATCGTCGACGTGCCGGACGGCGCCTTGGAGACATCGTCGACGTGCCGTGACGGCGCCTTGGAGCTAACGGCCCATGCGCTGCGCAGTATCACCGGCCGCCACAGACCCGGCGAGCGCACGGAAGCGCCAACGCTCAAACCGGCCAGAGCGGCCCTTCCTGCATCGCGCCAAGCTGCTCGCGCAGTTCGAGGATGCGGTCTTCCCAGTAGCGCTGCGTGTTGAACCACGGAAACGCCGCCGGAAACGCCGGGTCGTCCCAGCGGCGCGCGAGCCATGCCTGATAGTGAATCAGCCGCAGCGTGCGCAACGCTTCGACGAGATACAGTTCGCGCGGCTCGAAGTCGCAGAAGTCTTCATAACCGGCGAGCAGATCCGCCAGCGCACGCGAAGCCTCGGCGCGCTCGCCCGGCAGCAACAGCCACAAATCCTGCACCGCCGGCCCCATGCGGCTATCGTCGAAGTCGACGAAATGCGGGCCCGCGTCGGTCCACAACACATTGCTCGGATGACAATCGCCGTGCATCCGCAGCATGCGAATATCGCCGGCGCGCTCGAATGCGCGTTCGACGCCCTCAAGCGCGAGATTCACCACGGCTGCCCACGCGGGCCGTACGTCGTCAGGCACGAAGCGGTGCGACAGCAGGAAGTCGCGCGGCTCGTAGCCGAACGTGTTGATGTCGAGCGTGGGACGTTCGGTGTAGTTCTGCGTCTGCCCGACCGCATGGATGCGGCCGATAAAACGCCCCAGCCATTCGAGCGTATCGCGCCGGTCCAGATCGGGCGCGCGGCCGCCGCGGCGTTCGAAGATCGAGAAACGGAAACCGTCGAAGGTATGCAGCGTGCGGCCTTCGAAAACACGTGCAGGCACGGCCGGAATCTCGCGCGCGGCGAGATCGGCGACAAAGGCGTGTTCTTCGAGAATGGCGGCGTCGGTCCAACGCTCGGGACGGTAGAACTTGGCGACCACCGGCGGGCCGTCTTCCACGCCCACCTGGTACACGCGGTTCTCGTAGCTGTTGAGCGGCAGCATGCGACCGTCGGTGTACACACCGACGCTGCTGAGCACGCTGTCGAGCGCGTCGAGCACGATTTCCGGCTTGAGCCGGGCGAAAGGCACGGCGCCATCGGCGCCGTCCTGTGGGTCGAAATTGTCGTCGTTCATGTCCGCATTGTGCGCCGCGCCGCCATCAAAGACGAGGGCGTCGGCTCACTTTGCGGTTGACTGCCTCCTGTCACTACCTGAATCGGAATCAAACGAGTGTCAATGCACCTGCGCGCTCGCCGGGCGCACTTGCTCGCCCGTATCGATCAGATCTTCAAGGAAAAAGGGTTCAGTGTTCAGATGCTCCGATGTGCCGGGTTCGCCGGCATACCAAGCCACCATCGCCATGTCGCCGAGAATGCGCATGACAATCCCACGTGCGTCTTTCGGCACGGCGATATGCACCGATCGGACAATGGAACCGATTTGCATGATGTTTCCCCGTTTCTCCTATAGCCGGCTTTATGGTTTCCACGCCGGTCAAGGTGATGATAAAAGCGCCGCTTCGCCAATAACGTTGCGTACGCACCCAATCTGCTGCGCGAGACGCGTGAGAGGTTCGAGTCATTGTTCCCGTTTTGCGGGGCCATGAAAAGCGCGAACACAAGGCTGTTCACCCGTCGTTTCGCCCTATTCCCATTACAGCGCGCCGGGCCGATGATCTGGGCGTAAAGCGTCGTAACGAGACCATCATAAACCCAGCCGGGGCGATATATCAAAATCATGCACCGCCAGAACGCCCCGCCTTAGCCGCCCATTCGGGCTCCTGGCCGGCGCCGCGGCATGCGCCATGGCCGCTATGCGTGCCGCGCCGGCGGCTCTGGCTTTCAGCGACCTCGCTAGCCATGTGGATCGTCGGGCGCGACGTGGCCGGCAATCGCGCCTTCGCCGCGCAGTTGCTGAACCGCCTGCGCACGGTGCCGGGTCTTGCCGATGCACGCGTCCAGCAGCCCGCCGATTTGCCGCGCATCTTTATCGATGTGGACCGCACGCGCGCCCAGCAAGCAGGCTTTTCGCAACGCGACATCGCGAGTGATCTGCTGATTACGCTGTCCGGCAGCCAGCAGACTACGCCGACGTTCTGGCTCGATCCGCGCAACGGCGTCAGCAAGATCATCGACGACACCAAGGCCGATCTGCCCAAAAGCTCGACCATCGAAGTGCGCGGCCAGGTGCAGACGATGAACGAATCGTTCTCAGGCCTCTTCGCCGGTCTCGTGTTCGCGATCCTGCTGGTGTACCTGCTGATCGTGGTGAACTTCCAGTCGTGGCTCGATCCCTTCATCATCATCACGGCGCTGCCAGGCGCGCTGGCGGGCATCGTGTGGATGCTGTTTCTCACGCACAACGGTTAGCGCATCCGTCCGGATTTATCAGCGTATCCTTAACTCCTTTGAGTACTTCCCGCGCCCCAAGGAGATTTTTTCGTGACCGCATCGCCGGAATCCCACCGGACTGCTACTTCGGCTGTTCCTGCTTCGTCTGCTTCTTTCACCTCCGCTGCCGTGTCTGACGTCCTCGACATTCCCTATCTCGAACGCGGCACGCGTGTCTATTGGCGCGCCAGCATCGCGCTGCTGTTCGCCGGCTACGCCACCTTCTCGTTGCTGTATTGCGTACAGCCATTGCTGCCCGCGTTCTCTACGGCGTTCAGCGTGACCCCGGCACAGAGCAGCTTGTCGCTTTCGCTGACGACAGCCGCGCTCGCGCTTGCCATATTCGTGGCCGGTTTCGTCTCGGAAGGCTGGAGCCGGCACAAGCTGATGACCGCGTCGCTCACGCTGTCCGCGCTCTTGACGATCGGCGTGTCGATCGCACCGCATTGGCATCAATTGCTCGTGTTGCGCGCACTCGAAGGCCTCGCGCTCGGCGGCGTACCGGCCGTTGCGATGGCGTATCTCGCGGAAGAAGTGCACCCCGATGGACTCGGTCTCGCGATGGGGCTGTATGTCGGCGGCACGGCGATCGGCGGGATGGCGGGGCGTGTGATTACCGGCGTCGTCGCGGATCTGTTTTCGTGGCGCGTGGCAATCGGCACGATCGGCGTGCTCGGCATTCTCTCGATGCTCGCGTTTCGCGCGCTGCTGCCACCGTCGCGCCATTTCGTGCCGCGTCGCGGGCTCGGCTTCGCCCATCACCGCACCGCCCTGCTGAAGCAATTCACGCGGCCCGGCTTGCCTCTGCTGTTTCTACTCGGCTTCGTGCTGATGGGCAGCTTCGTCACGCTGTACAACTACATCGGTTACCGGCTGCTCGCGCCGCCCTACCTGTTGAGTCAGACGGAGATCGGCGCGATTTTCATCGTGTATCTAACGGGCGTGGTTGCCTCGCCGTGGTCGGGCCGCATGGCCGATACCTTCGGCCGGGCGCGCGTGTTGACCGGCAGCCTGCTGCTGATGGCGCTCGGACTCGCCCTCACGATGCTCCATCCGATCACGGCAATTGCAATCGGGATCGCATGCGTGACGTTCGGCTTCTTCGCCGGACACTCGGTGGCAAGCGGCTGGGTTGGACGCCTCGCGAAAGAAGCCAAGGGGCAGGCGGCCGCGCTGTATTTGCTCGCGTATTACATCGGCTCAAGCGTGGTCGGTTCCTATGGCGGGCATGTCTGGGCGGGTTATGGCTGGAATGGCGTCGCTGCACTGGTGAGCACGCTGCTCGTCATCGGCATCGTTGCGGCCACGCGCTTGGGTCAACACGAACGGACCGCGGGATGAGGGAGCACTGCTGTTCAGCCTTGGGGAACCAAGCGTGGACGCAGCATGGAACCTGTCTTATCTTGGAGGTGCCTGAGCTTTGGGAGTACCCGGGCTTTGGGCGTACCCGAACCTAGGGACACCTGAATTAGGCGACAACAATCCGCCGTGCATCGAACCAGGCTGAAAAGTAAGGGCCGTGTAAGCAACCCCTTCACCCTCTACTACGCTTTTGCTGCAGCGCGCCAATCGCGGCGCCCCTTGCAGCACTGGGTTCAGCGGCCTGCGAAGACACGCTGCAGCGCCGCAAAGCGTGGCTACGTCGATCTAATCGTCGCCTATACTCGATTCGAGCGTCGGCAGCGCATGACTCCAGAAATAGAGCCGCTGCCTTCGCCAGTACTAAAAAAGGAGACGGGTATGACGACCTACTTCACGATCGGCGATTTCATCCTGGTCATTCCGATGGCGCTGGCCGGGGCTTTGTTTGTCGGCGCGCTTCCCTGCAAGACGGAGTTGCGTCACAACGCGCTGCGCGTGCTAGGTGCGCTGATCGGAGTGATGTTCGCGGTCGTGTTGGTCGAGGGCTTGCCTGCGCTGGTTTAGCGCGGTCTGGCGAAGCCGGCCTCTACGCTTCGCCGATGGTTCGGTTGCCTGAACATAGTCGCTTCGGCCACTGTGCGGGAAGCGTGTGCGCTTGAACTGCATCGAAAAAGAAAGCCGCCTCATGGGCGGCTTTCCTTGTTTCTACCACCTGAAACACCGTGCGATCAGATCGCCTGATCCGTCGACGGCTTTTCCCACAGATTGATGCCACCTTCAGTCGCGTAGCGGTCGATCTCCGCCAGCTCTTCCTTCGAGAACGCGAGATTCTTCAGCGCACCGACGTTCTCGCGCACCTGTTCCGCGCGGCTTGCGCCGATCAGCACGGACGTGACGCGAGGATCGCGCAGTGCCCAGGCAAGCGCCATCTGTGCGAGGCTTTGTCTGCGACGCTGCGCGATGTCGTTGAGCTTGCGCACGTGTTCGATGTTTTGCGGGCTCAGATGCTCCTGCTTCAACGAACCGCCGCCCGGCTTGTTGACGCGCGCGTCTTCCGGCACGCCGTTCAGATACTTGCCCGTGAGCAAGCCCTGCGCGAGCGGCGTGAACGCGATGGCGCCCGCGCCGACTTTCCCGAGCGTGTCCAGCAGTTCCCGTTCGATCCAGCGGTTGAGCATGTTGTACGCCGGCTGATGGATCAGCAGCGGCACCTTGTACTCGGCGAGCAGCTTCGCCATGTCGAGCGTCTTGGTTGCCGAGTATGACGAAATACCGATGTACAACGCCTTGCCTTGCTGCACGGCACTCGCCAATGCACCGGCGGTTTCTTCGAGCGGCGTATCGGCATCGAAACGATGCGAATAGAAGATATCGACGTAGTCGAGGCCCATGCGCTGCAGGCTCTGATCGAGACTCGCGAGTACGTATTTGCGCGAGCCGCCGCCCTGTCCGTACGGACCCGGCCACATGTCCCAACCCGCTTTCGACGAGATCAGGAGTTCGTCGCGATACGGCTTGAAGTCGTCTTTGAAGAGCCGGCCGAAATTGGTTTCGGCGCTGCCGTACGGGGGGCCGTAGTTGTTGGCGAGATCGAAGTGAGTGATGCCCAGATCGAAGGCCGTGCGCAGGATATCGCGCTGCGTGGAGATCGGCGTGGTATCGCCAAAGTTGTGCCACAGGCCCAGCGACAGCGCCGGCAGTTTGAGCCCCGACTTGCCGCAGACGCGGTATTGCATGTCCGAATAGCGTTCTGAAGCTGCTTCGTAAGCCATTGCTAGTGTCCTTGATGTTGAAGTCGCCCGGCGATCACGGGCGTGAGGAAATCACGTGCTGCGCGAGGCGTGCAAGTTTTATGTCTGGATATGGGCGGGACCAGAACGGTATGGTAGCCAATCGTCGTGCTGCCTGCAGAGGCCCACTATGCGGGATGGACGACTGCCTGCGGCTCCCCTACACTTTGGCCGATCAGAGCTTATCGAAGGGAGGCGGATTCATGACGAAGGCGATTTCAATCGCGCTGATTGTCGGCGGTATTGTCTTGTTGTATTTCGGCGGGCAGGCGTTCAACTCGGTCAGCAGCGAGGTGTCTCGCGTGTTTACCGGGTCTCCGACTAATAAGGCGATCATGTTGATTGCGGCAGGTGTAGTGGCGACAATCGCCGGCCTCACGGGCGTGGCACTTTCCGGTCGCAAGCGGTAGAGAAGCGTTAGGGCGCTGATTGCCCGCGCGGCGCGAGTCCAGCAAACATCCGCGCCGCGCAGGGCAAAAAAACTAAAAGGCAATTTCAGGCTTGGCCGCCGAGCGGGATCCCGGCAGGGGCACATTGCTCGCCCCGTGATAGGTAAACACCAAAGAAAATTTCACCTGATCGCTGAGGTTCTTGCCAGCCGAATGCAGCGTGTTGCAATGAAAGAACACCACGTCGCCGGCATTGAGCTCGGGCGAAACCGCGGTGCGAATCAACGCCTGATTCTCTTCCAGATCGGAGCGGAAAAACTTGGCCTCGTCGAAACGGTCGGAAGTAAAGGTAGCGCTGTGCGACTTCGGCACTAGCCACAACGCGCCGTTATCGACCGTCTCCGGCCCGACCGCAAGCCACACCGACACCAGATCGTCACGCTCGAACGACCAATACCTCACGTCACGATGCCAGCCGGTCAAGCTGCCGTAAGCAGGGTGCTTGGTCATCATGCAATTGTGATGCGCCCGCGATAAGCGGGGTTCCTCACCGAAGTACAGTTCCATCCAGCCGCGAATTTCCGGTGCGGTCGCCCACTGCGCAAAATCCGGATGGCGCCCGTACGCATCCAGCAGCCGGCGAACCGTATGGCCGCCCGGCGCATGCTTTGACTCCGGCGCGCCCGGATACCGTAGATCCGCTTCGAACTCGATCGGCGCCACCGCTTCCTGCAACTGCCGCTCGGCAATCTGCTTCAGTTCGCCGCAACGCTCGGGCGACACCAACCCAGGTACAACGACAAATCCTTGCTCCCGCAACGTTTGAATCTGCTCTTTCTTCGAGTGAAGTGACATGGTGTTCCGTTACTTTCGACTGGCTGATGCTCGATTGTAAAACGGGCGCGATCGGACCGTGCGCTGTTTCGCCTTTCGAGAAGCCAAGGCCTTACGCACTACTCTCACGCGAAATGGCAGTTTGCACGGCACCCTGGCAGGGCAAGCACGCACGAAAATCGACCGCAAAGGGCTCGACCCCGCAAGCGTGGCATATCGCGTTTACCCCGTAAAAACCCGTATTCGCAGGGTAAAAACCGACTTTCTGACGTCATGAATCGCGTGTAGCCTGCACACATGTTGATCGCTACTCCCGCACTTTTGCGGCGCGCAAGCGCCGCTGTGACCGGCTCCACCGGCCTCCGCGCCCTTTTCCCTCGAATTCCGGGCTTCCGCGCTATCCAGCGCGACACCGCCATTGGCACATTTGGTGCTCTTTCTGGCACACACTCCGTCGCGCGGCACGTTGCCCACTTGTGAAGCCATGCATACTCTTCTGAGCACCCGTCTTACTCGCGCCGCGTTGAAAGCGGCGCGTCCGGCGCGCCGCCATGTCGTGCGTGCGCTGCGTCACCATGCCACCCGCACTCGCGCATTGGGTGAACAATGGCGCGAAGCCAAAGCGGTCGACAGCATTCGCACGTGGTTCCACACCTTCTTCTCCGCGCTGCGCCTGAAAGGCAGTTCGCGCCGTTTTTCTCTGCGCACGCTGCTGCGCAAACCGACGCCGCTGCACCTCACCGCTACGCGCAATGCGCCGGTCGCCGCACCGCAAAGCACGAGCCGCCGACCGCGCCGTATGTCGACGAACGGCAGCACCGGCTGGTTTGCGTTCGCGTTTGCGAGCCGCTGAATGAGCTGCCACACAATTCACAGGCGATAAAAAACCCCGCACAGCTTGCGCCGGCGGGGTTTGGCTGAAGCGGACCGCGCGCCTGTTTATCAGGCGATCGCAGCGACCGGTTCGGTGCCGGCTGCTTCGGCGAGCGCCATAGCCCTGTCCGTGGCTTCCCACGTGAATTCCGGCTCTTCGCGGCCGAAGTGACCGTAGGCCGCGCTCTTCTCGTAGATCGGGCGCAGCAGGTCGAGCATCTGGATGATGCCCTTCGGACGCAGGTCGAAATGCTCCAGCACAAGCTTCGTGATCGTCGCATCCGACACACGGCCCGTGCCGAACGTGTTGACCATCACCGAAGTCGGCTGGGCAACGCCGATCGCGTACGACACCTGAATCAGGCAGCGCGACGCCAAACCAGCAGCCACGATGTTCTTCGCGACATAACGGCCGGCATAAGCTGCCGAACGGTCGACCTTCGACGGATCCTTGCCCGAGAACGCGCCGCCGCCGTGCGGCGCTGCGCCGCCGTACGTATCGACGATGATCTTGCGGCCCGTCAGACCGCAATCGCCTTGCGGGCCGCCGATCACGAACCGGCCGGTCGGGTTCACCAGGAACTTGATGTTGCCCTTGATCAGGTCAGCCGGCAGCGTCGGCTTGATGACTTCTTCGATCACGGCTTCGCGCAGCGTGTCCAGGTCGATGTCCGGCGAATGCTGCGTGGACAGCACGACCGTGTCGATCGCGTGCGGCTTGCCGTCGACATAACGCACGGTGACCTGCGACTTCGCATCCGGGCGCAGCCACGGCAGACGGCCGTCGCGGCGCAGATTCGCCTGGCGCTCCACCAGACGGTGCGACAGGTGGATCGGCAGCGGCATCAATTCCGGCGTTTCTTCGCACGCGTAACCGAACATCAGGCCCTGGTCGCCGGCGCCTTGATCGAGGTTGTTGTCGTGCGCACGGTCCACACCCTGGGCGATGTCCGGCGATTGCTTGTCGTATGCCACCAGCACCGCGCAGCCGCGGTAATCGATGCCGTACTCAGTGTTGTCGTAGCCGATGCGCTTGATCGTGTTGCGTGCGACCTGGATGTAATCGACGTTCGCGGTCGTGGTGATTTCCCCGGCCAGCACGACGAGACCCGTGTTACACAGCGTTTCGGCTGCAACACGCGAGTATTTGTCCTGGGCCAGGATGGCATCGAGGATGGCGTCCGAAATCTGGTCCGCGACTTTGTCGGGATGGCCTTCGGAGACGGATTCGGAAGTGAAGAGATAGTCGTTTGCCACGTTGCGGACTCCTGTTGTGTGGTTACGGTTGAGTTTCACGTAGCCAACTTCGGGAGACCTGAAGCGGCGACGCTTTAGCGGATTACCTTACCGGCAGGGGCCTATCCTATGGATCGCACCCGCCAGCTTCGCCCCGCAAGTTGTCTATTAACTCGGCGAAGCCCTTATTATAGCGATTTCCTTTGAATGTCACAGGGTGTCCACGAGTGCGGTATCACGTCAATTTCTCCGCTTTCCTGACAACAGCCTGGCAAGGCACCCCGCAGCGGGGTGCCTCATGCTGAGCCGCTATGGCGCGATGCTCGCAATCGGGCTGCTGAAATTGTTTGCACTGTTGCCATATGGTTTCGTCGCCCGCGTGGGCGACGGACTCGGCTGGCTGCTGTACCAGATCCCGAGCCGGCGCAAGCGCATTGTTCATATCAATCTGAAACTGTGCTTCCCCGAATGGAATGACGAGCGCCGCGACGAAGTCGCCCAGAAGCACTTCCGGCATGCGATCCGAAGTTATGTCGAACGCAGCGTGCAATGGTTCGGCTCGGCGGAAAAGCTCGAAAAGCTGATCCAGCTCGACAGCGAAATCGACCTCACCGACCCGAATCTACCGCCTACGCTGTTCCTCGGCTTTCACTTCGTCGGTATCGAGGCGGGCTCGATCTTTCTGAATTACTCGCTCAAGCGCCAATGCGGCTCGCTGTATCAGCCGATGTCGAACCCGGAGCTCGAAGAAGTCGCCAAAGCGGCACGCGCGCGCTTTGGTGCCGACATGGCGAGCCGTGCCGACAGTGCGCGCATCGTGCTGCGCTGGCTGCGCGACCGCAAGCCGGTGATGCTCGGCGCGGATATGGACTACGGCGCACGCAATTCGACATTCGCGCCGTTCTTCGGCGTGCCCGCCTGCACGCTGACCGCGGTCGGCCGTCTGGCCAAGGTCGGACATGCGCAGGTGGTGCCGTTCATCGGCGAGGTACTGCCGAACTACAAGGGTTATCGGCTGAAGGTGTTCAAGCCGTGGGAAAACTACCCCACCGGCGACGACGACGCCGACGCGCGCCGCATGAACATCTTCCTCGAAGAGCAGATTCCGTTGATCCCCGAGCAGTACTACTGGGTGCACAAGCGCTTCAAGACCCGGCCGCCGGGCGAGCCGAGCGTCTACTGACCGGCCGTCGAAAAAAGCGCCTGAACGAGGAAATGAAGCGGCAAACAAAGCAGCAAATAAAACGGCGTTCGGCCCGCCTGCAGGCGCGTCACTTACAATAGCGCGATGAAACTGAAATTCACCAAAATGCACGGCGCGGGTAACGACTTCGTCGTGCTCGACGGCTACACCCAACCGGTCAACCTGACGCCGGCGCAGGTGCGCGCGCTCGCGGACCGGCATTTCGGCGTCGGCGCCGACCAGTTGCTGCTGGTCGAGAAGCCCACCGTAGACGGCGTCGATTTCAGATACCGCATCTTCAATTGCGACGGCGGCGAGGTCGAGCACTGCGGCAACGGCGCGCGCTGCTTCGTCAAGTTCGTGCGCGACAGCGGCCTGACCGACAAGCGCAGCGTGCGCGTGCAGGTGCAGAACGGCACCATTCTGCTGACCATGCAGGAAAACGGCGAAGTGCTGGTCGACATGGGCGCGCCCGTGTTCGAACCGGAGCGCGTACCGTTCGCCACCAAAGGCCTCGAAGGCCGCCGCGAGGGCACGGACACGCTCTGGCCGCTCGACGTGAACGGCGTGACGCGCTGGATTTCGGTAGTGTCCATGGGCAATCCGCACGCCGTGCAAGTGGTCGAGGACGTCGAAGATTTCCCGGTACTCGTCGAAGGCCCGGTGATCGAACGGCATGCACGCTTTCCGCAACGGGTGAACGCGGGCTTCATGCAGATCGTCGGCCGTAGCGAGATCAAGCTGCGGGTCTACGAACGCGGCGCCGGTGAAACGCTGGCGTGCGGCACGGGCGCGTGTGCGGCAGTCGCTGCCGGCATTCGCCGCGGGCTGCTGGATGCGCCCGTGCTGGTGCACACGCACGGCGGCAAGCTGACCATCACGTGGGACAGCACGCAAGAAGGTGCGCCACTGCTCATGGCCGGCCCTGCGGCAACCGTCTTCGAAGGCGAGATCGAACTGGCCGACTGACCCGCGCCAGTGGAATACCCGATTCAGCGGCCGAGCGATCGGTCGAGGAAGTACCCGACACATGGCCTCGAACAGGCCGATGAAGTAGCCGATGAACAGCCCGATGGAGAACCAGAAGGGCTCTTTCACCGGCCGACCGAACTCATGACCGATGCGCCGCCCGAAGGCGTCGTCCCGTAGTCCTTTAGCCGAAACCATGAACGATCGCGAAGTCGCCGAATATCTGCTCGCCAACCCCGAATTCTTCGCCGAACACGCGGAAATGCTCGCGACGATCCGGCTTGCGAACCCGCACGGCAAAGCCGCGGTGTCGCTGCAGGAACGGCAAATGGAAATGCTGCGCGACAAGAACAAGCATCTCGAACGGCGCCTGGCCGAGCTGCTGCGCTACGGTCACGAAAACGACAGCATTGCCTCGAAATTCAATCGCTGGACCATCCGCGTGATGGCCGAGCGCGATCCGTACGCGCTGCCGCGCACGATCTCCAACGGCTTGCGCGATATTTTCGATGTGCCGCAAGCCGCGCTGCGCGTATGGGACGTCTCCGAGCCGTATGCACAGGCCGAGTTCGCGCGCCATGTCGGCGAAGAAGTGCGAATCTTCGCGAACAGCCTCACCACGCCGTACTGTGGCGCGAACACCGGCTTCGAAGCAGCGCAGTGGCTGGCGCCGGCGGTGTCGGCGGTGAGCGACGGCGCGTCAGCGGGCGGTGCGAGTGAGTCCGCACACGCTACCGAGTCGATTGCGCTGCTCGCGCTGCGCGACCCCGAAGGCAAGGAAGAAGCGCCCACCTTCGGCCTGCTGGTCATGGGTTCGGCGGACGCACGCCGCTTCCACGACGGCATGGCCACCGATTTCCTGACGCAGATCGGCGCGTTGGCCAGCGCGGCGCTGAGCCGTCTGCTGCCGCGCTAAGCCGCCGATCCGCCGATCCCGCCAAAGGCCATCGTGACCGCCGCCGACCCGATCGCCGCCTATCTGTCGAATCTCGAACATGAGCGGCGACTATCGGCGCATACGCTGCGCGGCTACACCCACGAACTCGACGAGCTCAAGCTGCTGGCCAAAGGTCGGCCGCTTGAAAGCCTCACCGCTGTCGATATTCGCGGCGCGGTTTCGCGGGCGCATGCCGGCGGCCTGACGGCGCGCTCGATCAGTCATCGGCTGTCGTGCTGGCGGGCGTTCTACCGCTGGCTCGCGGGCCGCGTCGATCTGCCGGCCAACCCGGTCGCCGCCGTGCGGGCGCCGAAACAGGCCAAATCACTACCCAAAGCGCTTTCCGTCGACGACGCCACGCGCCTGATGGAGAGCCCGCCCGCCGCGACGCCCGAAGGTCTGCGCGACCACGCGATGCTCGAGCTGTTCTACTCGTCGGGCCTGCGTCTGGCCGAACTGGTCGGCCTCGACGCCCGTTTTGCCGACGCCGACGGCTACCGCTCCGCGGGCTGGCTCAAACTCGACTCCGCCGAGGTCGAAGTGCTTGGCAAGGGCGACCGGCGTCGCATCGTGCCGGTCGGCAGCAAAGCTATCGACGCCTTGAACGCGTGGCTCGCGGTGCGCGAGCAGATGGTGAAACACGATCCGCATCCGCTGTTTCTTTCGACGCGCGGCAATCGGCTGTCGCCGAATGTCGTGCGTGAGCGTGTGAAGCGCGCGGCGCTGGTCGCCGGCATTCCCGCCAACGTCCATCCGCACGTGCTGCGGCATTCGTTCGCCACGCACGTGCTGCAGTCGAGCGGCGATCTGCGGGCCGTGCAGGAACTGCTCGGGCACGCCAGCATCACCGCCACCCAGGTCTACACCGCGCTCGATTTCCAGCATCTTGCGCACGTCTACGATCAGGCGCATCCGCGCGCCAAAAAACGCGACTGATTCCGCTCTTTGCTTTTTGTTTTGCTTTTTGCGGCTTGCGGTCTGAACCTTCGCTTCACCTGCCGTGTGCCTCTTTGTCCACGCGGCCTACTGCTCCTGCTGACACCCTGATGAATACCGTTACGCTCAAACCGTCGAAAGAAAAATCGCTGCTGCGCCGCCATCCGTGGGTCTATGCCAACGCGATCGATCGCGTCGACGGCAATCCCGCTCCCGGAGCGACCGTGCTGGTGCGCGCGCACGACGGCCGCTTCCTCGCGCGTGCAGCCTACAGCCCGCATTCGCAGATTCGCGCCCGCGTGTGGAGCTTCGACGAAGCCGAACCGATCGATCATGCATTCTTCAAGCGCCGCGTGCAGCGCGCGCTCGCGCATCGTCAAACGATGGTGCACAACACGGGTGCCGTACGGCTGATTTTCGGCGAAGCGGACGGCCTGCCCGGCCTGATCGTCGATCATTACGTGGCCGAAGACGAAGGCCAGCGCAGCCAGCTGGTATGCCAGTTCATGGCGACCGGCGTCGAAGCATGGAAGGAAGCGATCGTCGCCGCGCTGACCGACGCGACCGGCTGCCCGAACGTCTACGAGCGCTCGGACGTGTCGATCCGCCAGAAGGAAGGGCTTGAGCAGATCACCGGCGTGCTGGCGGGTGAAGCTCCGTCGGAAGCGCTGATTGCGAGCGAAAATGGCGTGCGTTACCACGTCGACGTGCGCAACGGCCACAAGACAGGCTTCTACGTCGACCAACGCGACAACCGCCTGCTGGTGCAGGAACTTGCGAAAGATCGCGACGTGCTGAACTGCTTCTGCTACACCGGCGGTTTTTCGCTGGCGGCATTGAAAGGCGGGGCGAAGCGCGTGGTATCGATCGATTCGTCGGGCGACGCGCTCGCGATCGCGCAACAGAACGTGGCCGCCAACGGTTTCGACGCCGAGCGCGCCACCTGGCTCGACGCCGACGCGTTCAAAACGCTGCGCCGCCTCTACGACGAAGGCGAGCGTTTCGACCTGATCGTGCTCGACCCGCCGAAATTCGCGCCCTCGCGCGAACACGTGGACCGCGCCTCGCGCGCCTATAAGGACATCAACCTGACCGGCCTGAAGCTGCTGCGCCCGGGCGGCCTGCTGTTCACCTATTCATGCTCCGGCGCGATCGACTCGGAGTTGTTCCAGAAGATCGTCTCCGGCGCGGCGGCCGATGCACGCGTCGATGCACGGATTCTCAAGCGCCTTGGCGCTGGAGTCGACCACCCGTTGCTCACCGCATTCCCGGAAGGCGAATATCTGAAAGGCCTGCTGTTGCAAATTGCCTGATCGCCCATAGCTTCAGGGCTATTTCCCGAGTGCCGCGGAGGGGTTCGCCCCCGCCGTCAGCGCCGGCTTGACAGATATGTTTCAATATCCGCCTAGATCGGGCCGCGCGCCGTCAGGCTGCCGTGCCCGGCAAACCGGATTCGCAGACGCATTCGCTGCAGCTTGCGCGCTGCGCATTTCGCGCTGCAGATCCGGCGCTGTACATTTCGCGCTGCACATTTCGCGCTGTAAATTCGCGCTGTAAATTCGCGCTGTAAATTCGATTACGCACAGACTCACGTAAAGGCGACCAACATGATCCCAGTCACCATCCTGACCGGCTTTCTCGGCAGCGGCAAAACCACCCTGCTCAAGCGCATCCTGAACGAAAAGCACGGCATGAAGATCGCCGTGATCGAGAACGAGTTCGGCGAAGAGAACATCGATAACGAAATCCTCGTGCAGGACACGAGCGAGCAGATCATCCAGATGAGCAACGGCTGCATCTGCTGCACGATCCGCGGCGACCTGTCGCGCGTGCTGGGCGATCTGGCGGCGAAGAAGCAGTCCGGCGAACTGGATTTCGACCGGGTCGTGATCGAAACCACCGGTCTCGCCAATCCAGGCCCGGTCGCGCAGACGTTCTTCATGGACGACCAGATCGCCAACGAATTCCTGCTCGACGCAATCATCACACTGGTCGACGCGAAGCACGCGAACCATCAACTGGACGAGCATGAAGTGGTGCAGCGTCAGGTCGGCTTCGCCGATCGCCTGTTCATCACCAAGGCCGACCTGGTCGATGAACAGCATGTGGACGATCTGCGCCATCGCCTGTTGCACATGAATCCGCGGGCGGCGATCAAGTTCGTCAATTTCGGCGAAGCGGACATCAAGGAAATCTTCGACTTGCGCGGCTTCAACCTCAATTCGAAGCTCGAAATCGACCCGGACTTCCTCGCTGAAGACGAACACGCGCACAGCCACGCTCACGCGCATGACGAGCACGGCCACACCCATGCCGACCACGACGGTCACGATCACGAAAACTGCGATCACGACCACGGCAAGTGCGACCACGAAGGCCACGACCACGCGCATCACCATCACGCGCACCACGACGACAAGATCAAATCGTTCGTCTACCGCAGTGACCGCCCGTTCGATCCGAACAAACTCGAGGACTTCCTTGGCGGCATTTTGCAGATCTATGGCGAGCGCCTGTTGCGCTATAAGGGCGTGCTGTATATGAAGGGCGTCGACCGCAAGGTGGTGTTCCAGGGCGTCCACCAGATGATGGGCAGCGACCTCGCCGCGAAATGGCAGCCGATCGAGAAGAAGACCAACAAGATGGTGTTCATCGGCATCGAACTGCCGCAAGACCTGATCACCGACGGCCTGGACGCCTGCCTGGCGTAAACGTCACACGTGTCGTGCCGCGCCGGTGGTGCGGCACGCGGCGTGCCAGCGCACCGGAGCGCCCCAGCGATGAGCGTACGCCCCGCAGGCGCCGGGTCAATCGTCTGCAGAATACGCAGGGGAGCGGCTGAAAGCCCGCTGAAATGTCGGTCGTGTGAAAAACACGTGAAAACCCTGCTGTATTCAACCGTGCACGACCATCGCTTTTTGATCGTGCGCGCGTTATATTTTCGGGATATCAATGCGCCGCCGGGGGATTTTCACTAGTTGCGGTGCTGGATTGTGATTCAGTTACAATACGTGCCCACTGGAGAATGATAACGAATTGCCCGGTCAGTGCGTATTCCGCGCCGGGCCTGAAACGGCGCCGGAAAATCTTATCCGGAAATCACGCCGACAATGCCGGCTGGCACAGCGCACAAGGCATGCTGCCGGCAAGCAATGCCTCAGGAACAATTGAGAATCGGTTTCCAGAGGAGTTCGGCCCCGCAATGGCGTAGGCGCGCCCGGCGCGTGGGCGCAAGGCGCTTCGGCGTCACCGACAGCCCATCGTCCGTGCCTGCTAGCGCTCAGCGTCCTCGTGGCGTCTTTGCGGGCAATACGAAATTGCGGGCACTATGTAAGAGTTTTGCCTCACATTGAAGAAGCAAGCCAGATGACGACGAAACGACTCTTGACTGAAGCCGAAATCCTGAAGATGAGCGACAAGGATTACATGAATGAGGATCAGCTCGCTTTCTTCAAGAACAAGCTCGAACAGCTGCAGGCGGACATTCTCCGCAACGCCGGCCAGACGACCGAGAACCTGCGCGAAACGGTAATCGTGCCGGATCCCGCCGACCGTGCAACGATCGAAGAAGAGCACGCGCTCGAACTGCGCACGCGCGACCGCGAGCGCAAGCTGCTGAAGAAGGTGCAGCAATCGATCGCGCGCATCGATTCGGGCGATTACGGCTGGTGTGAAGAAACCGGCGAGCCGATCGGCATTCCGCGTCTGCTCGCGCGGCCCACGGCCACCCTGTCGCTCGAAGCACAGGAACGCCGCGAACTGCGCCAGAAGCTGTTCGGCGACTGAACGCCTGCGGCGCGGCTTCGGCTCCGCGCCCTTTTTAGCTGCTTCGTCAGAGGCGCACGGTGATCTGTGCGCCTTTTTTCTTTTGTGCGCCCTTCCGCACAGTCCTCCGCTCTGAATCCCGTGTTTTTGTCTTATGCCATTTGCCGGCTCTTGATATGACCGCGCACGCCCTAAAATAAGTCGAACATGCGTTGTACGAGCGCACGCCAACCGGTTGATCGTTGCAGCGTTGCGCGCCGTCCGCTTTCAGGATTCATGCGGTGGTGCTGCACCACCGTGTCCTACCCGTTTTGCAAAGAGGAACGCATATGGAGCAATTTCACGGCACGACGATCGTTTCCGTGCGCCGCGGCGACAAGGTCGCGCTTGGCGGCGACGGTCAGGTGACGCTGGGCAACATCGTCATGAAAGGCGGTGCGAAGAAAGTCCGGCGCATCTATAACGGCAAGGTGATGGTCGGCTTTGCCGGCGGCACGGCCGACGCCTTCTCGCTGCTCGACCGCTTCGAAGCGAAGCTGGAAAAACATCAGGGTAATCTGACCCGCGCCGCCGTCGAACTCGCCAAAGACTGGCGCACCGACCGCATGCTGCGCCGCCTCGAAGCGATGCTGATCGCCGCGGATGCCACCACCACCCTCGTCATTACCGGTAACGGCGACGTGCTGGATCCGGAAGGCGGTATCTGCGCGATCGGTTCAGGCGGCGCATACGCGCAAGCCGCCGCGAAGGCGCTCGTTGACAATACCGAGCTGTCGCCGCGCGAGATCGTGGAGAAGTCGCTGGAGATTGCCGGCGACATGTGCATCTATACGAACCATAACCGCGTCATCGAGACGATCGAGTAAGGACCCACGATGAGCACCATGACCCCTGCCGAGATCGTCTCGGAACTCGACAAACACATCATCGGCCAAGGCCGCGCGAAGAAAGCGGTTGCCGTGGCGCTGCGCAACCGTTGGCGCCGTCAGCAGGTTGAAGACCCGCTGCGTCAGGAAATCACGCCGAAGAACATTTTGATGATCGGACCGACCGGCGTCGGCAAAACCGAAATCGCGCGGCGTCTGGCGAAACTGGCCGACGCGCCGTTCATCAAGATCGAAGCCACCAAATTCACCGAAGTCGGCTACGTCGGCCGCGACGTCGACAGCATTGTGCGCGATCTGATGGAGATCTCAATCAAGCAGACGCGCGAAACGGAAATGCGCAAAGTACGGACCAAGGCGGAAGATCAGGCCGAAGACCGTATCCTCGACATCCTGCTGCCGAGCGCCCGGCCGGTTGGTTTCGGCGCGAGTTCGAACGCCGTCGACACGGCGGACGAAGGGAGCACCACGCGTCAGACTTTCCGCAAGCGTCTGCGCGAAGGCCTGCTCGACGACAAGGAAATCGAACTTGACGTCGAACAGCCGCAAGTGGGCATGGACATCATGGGACCGCCGGGCATGGAAGACATGACTGAGCAGATCCGTTCGATGTTCGCGAACATCGGCGGCGGCAAGAAAACACGCCGCAAGCTGAAGGTGAAGGAAGCGCTCAAGGTCCTCACCGACGAAGAAGCCGGCAAGATGCTCAACGACGAAGAGGTGAAAGCCAAGGCGGTGCAGAACGTCGAGCAGAACGGTATTGTTTTCCTCGACGAAATCGACAAGATCGCGTCGCGTAGTGAAGCAGGCGGTGGTGAAGTGTCGCGTCAGGGCGTGCAGCGCGATCTGCTGCCGCTCGTCGAAGGCACCACGATCAACACCAAGTACGGCATGGTGAAGACCGACCACATTCTGTTCATCGCAAGTGGCGCGTTTCATCTGGCCAAGCCGAGCGATCTGATTCCGGAACTGCAAGGCCGCTTCCCGATTCGGGTCGAACTGGATTCGCTGTCGGTGGGCGATTTCGAATCGATCCTGGTGTCGACCGACGCGAGCCTCGTCAAGCAATACCAGGCACTGCTGGCTACTGAGGACGTGCACCTGGAATTCGCCGACGACGGCATTCGCCGTATGGCTGAAATCGCGTACTCGGTCAACGAGAAGACTGAAAACATCGGCGCGCGCCGTCTGTACACAGTGATCGAAAAACTGCTCGAAGACGTTTCGTTCGCAGCCGGCAATCACTCGGGCAAGACGGTGCAGATCGACGCGGCGTATGTCGATCGCGCGCTGAACGACGTGGCGGAAGACGAAGATCTGTCGCGTTACGTGCTGTGATGCCGGCGCCGACGCTGATATCGCCTTAAAGCCGCGCGCCTCGCATGCAGCCAATCATGCGTGAGGCGTAAAAAAACGGGCCGTCTTGTGAAAGACGGCCCGTTTTGCTTGACGGCTCACAAGCGCGCGCAAGCCCCAGCGCTTACTGCTTGACCGGCCGCTTCGCCAGCTTGCGTTGCAGCGTTCGACGATGCATGTTCAACGCGCGCGCAGTGGCCGAAATATTGCCGCCGTGCTCCGCGAGCACGCGTTGAATATGCTCCCACTCCAGACGCGCAACCGACAACGGCATGGGATGCTCAATCGCCTCTTCAGCTTGCAGCGAACTCGCTTCGCTTTGCAGCGCCGACAAAATCGTCTCGACATTGGCGGGCTTCGCCAGGTAGTTATCGGCGCCGTCTTTCACCGCCTGCACCGCCGTGGCGATGCTGGCATAACCGGTCAACACCAGCATGCGCGCGTCAGGCTGCAAATCACGCAAGGGGGCCACGAGCGTAAGACCGGAATCGTTGCCGAGATGCAGGTCCACCGTGATCTGGTTGAACTTCTGCTGGTTCGCCAACTTGATCGCCTCATCCGCATTGTGCGCTTCGGCCACCGTATAACCGCGCCGCGTCAAACCACGGGCGAGGATGCCGGAGAACACTTCATCGTCGTCGATCACCAGAAAATTCATATCGCTCATGCCTGTTTCTCCGTGTTGGATGGCGTAGTGCCTTGACGGCCCGCACCTGATGATTTGCGCGCTGCAAGCGGCAGCCTCAACACTGCACGCGTGCCACGCGGCTTGATCTCGCTGACATCGGCCAGCTCGATCGATCCCTTCAGACGTGCCGCCGCTGAAAATGCCAGATACAGTCCCACGCCGTGCCCCCCCTGTGTGCTGTCGACCGGCATCGCGCCGAGCGACCCGCGCAACGCGGCAGGAATGCCAGGGCCCGCGTCAGATACCTCGAATACGATCTGGTCGCCGCGGGCGGTGAGCGTGCACGACAGCGTGACGTGATCGCGGCTCGCACGCGCGGCGTTGTCGAGCAGAATCGTCAGAATCTGACTGACGGCAACCGTATCGTCAAGACTGACGCCTGCGGGCGGCACACCGATCCGCTCGAACTTCACATGCGGATGACGCAAGCGCCATTGCTCGCCAAACGACCCGAGCCATTCGCTGACCGTTTGCCGGTTGGTCGCGGTCGTTGCACGGCTGCGCAACCGCGCAAGCGCCGAAGTACACAGCGTCATTTGCCGTTCGAGCAGTTCCAGATCGGCGCTGTACGGCGCGAGCCCCTTATCGGTTCGCGCGGCGTCGCGCAATTCTTCGGACAACATTGCAATTGTAGACAGCGGCGTGCCGATTTCGTGCGCGACAGTGGCGGCCTGCACGCCGAGCGCGACGGCGCGTTCGTCGTGAAGCAAGCGCTGCTGCGCGTCTCCGAGCGCTGCGTCACGTAGTCGCAGAGCGCGTGACATGCGCGCGACGAACCACGCAATCAGGCCGACGCTGACCATGAAGTTCACCCACATGCCGGCGCGAAAGTAGTCGAACAGGTTCGCCGGGTTGTCGAGATTGAGCGGTACGGAATCGAAGCCGAGCACGGCGTAGCAGGCCACGGCGAAAGCGGCGAGCCACGCCATCAGATGCCATGGCAACACGGCGGCGGCAATCGCGAGCGATGGCAGGTACAGCGAAACGAATGGGTTGGTGGTGCCGCCGGAGAGGAACAGCAGCGCCGACAACGCGCCGAGATCAACCCAGATCTGGCCGAACAGCTCCAGATTGGACTCGGGCCGCTGCTGCGAGACACGCCACCACGTGAGTCCGTTGAAGATCACTTCGAGCGCGATCACGAGCAACATGGCGGGCAACGGCAGATGCACGCCGAAGAAGGTCTGCACGAACGCGATCGTCACCAGCTGGCCGATGATGGCGAGGCTGCGCAGCCAGAACAGATGACCGAGGTTGACCCGGCCGGTGTTGGTTATACGATGCATGACTTAAGTTTACCTGTTCGGACTAGTCCGACTGACCTCGCTAACTCGCGCCGGTAACATGGAATTTTTGCGATAGCGCGTTGCCTAGGCCGATCACGCATCACCGGTTCTTGCGCCGCCCAAAACCATCCATGCTGCCTATCTCTGATAGCGAGACGCTCGCCTCGTCAGCTTTCCTGACTTTTCTGCGGCATGCCGCCGCGCAACACCACCCACTCGACGACGAGTCGATCGAATCGCTCTTTGCCACGCTGCTCGAGCAACATCGTCACAACGACGCGATCGAACTCGCCGCCATTATTGCCCAACTCGATCCCCGTCGCGCTCTTGCACACTTCCGTGTCGGCTACGCGCTGCAGATGGCAAACCGGCATGGCGAGGCAATCGCACCCTATCGCCGCGCTCTCGCCATCGATCCGGCCTTGCCGCAGTTGCGCAACAATCTCGCTGGCGCCCTCACACTCACTGGCGGCGATCTCAACGAGCAACTCGCTCTACTGGAAAGTGCAGTTCACGACGAACCCCGCAACGGCGACGCATGGACCAATCTCACTCAAGCAAGCCGCGTCAATTTAGATCTGCCGCGCGCGCTCGAAGCCGGTGCAAGCGCTGTGCAATGCGCGCCGGATAGTCCGCTGGCGCATAACAACTATGCGCTGGCGCTGCGTGAAGCGCAACGCTGGGACGAAGCCGAGCACACCGCAAGAACTGCCTGTGCATTAGCACCCAACGACGCAACCATGCGCTCCAATCTCAGCATGCTGCAGCTCATGCATGGCGATTACGCGCACGGCTGGCAAACCCATGAAGCGCGCTGGGACGGCTCGTTTGAATTGGGCGGCAACCGCCCCGCCATGCCCGCGCCGACCTGGCAAGGCGAATCGCTCGCCGGCAAAACGCTGCTGGTGTGGGGGGAACAGGGCATGGGCGATGTCTTGCAGTTCAGCCGCTATGTCCCTCTGCTGGCCGCGCGTGTTCATCGCGAGGGCGGCCGACTCGTCTGGAATTCATTTCCGCAAATGGGCGCGCTGCTCGCGCGCAGCCTCAGCGATCATGTGGACGGCTATTCAGCCGGTGGCGGCGTCGAATCTTTGCCGCCGTTTGATTACGAAATTCCGTTACTCAGCCTGCCTTTGATATTCGACACGCGCGAAGAGACCATCCCCGCTGCGATTCCGTACCTGCATGCGGACGCCACAGCCAGCAAGTCGTGGCGAAAGAGGCTTAGCGGAGAAACGAGGCTCAAAGTGGGACTGACATGGACCGGCAGCCTGGGCCATCAGCGCAATCCATTCCGGCGGGTCGGTTGGGAGCGCTACGCGGAACATTTCGGCGGCATGCACGACATGGCGTTCTATTCGCTGCAACCCGGTGCGGAAGCGGACGTCGCTGCCGCCCGAGCGGCGGGTCTGCCGATGTCGGACTACACCGCCGAATTCGCCAATTTCGACGACACGGCGGCGTTTGTCAGCGCGCTCGATCTCGTCATCACTGTTTGCACGTCCGTGGCGCATCTGAGCGGCGCACTCGGCCGGCGCACATGGGTGCTGCTCGACGTCAATCCGCATTGGGTCTGGCTGCTCGACCGGCCCGACAGCCCATGGTATCCGAGCGCGACGCTCTACCGGCAGCCACAGTTCGGTCAATGGGATCCAGCACTGGAGGCCGTTGCCCGCGATCTGGGTATGCTTGCGGCCCGGCACCACGCGGCGTAGGCCGGCAAGGCGGCCGCCAGAGCCGCACCGCACCGCGCCGCGTTCAAGGCGAACCGGCTCCCTGCGCCGATTGCACGGCTCGCGCGATCTCTGCTGCGAGACATTCAGGACACAGACAGCGGCCCGATGGATCAAGCCTGTCTGCCGCCAAGGCCGGCATCTCGCGGCACCAGCAGTCGAACGGCACCCGGTGCATGGCGCAATCGAACGCCTGACCGCAGCGCGGACAAAGCGCGCTGCTTGCGGAGCGGGAAGTTGACGATTTCATGACGGGCCGGTGGTTTCACTTCAGCCTGGATCAGGAAATGATGCCACGACTGGCGCGCCGCCGTCGGTCGGCAATCGGCCGTTCGGCCAATTCTCGGGCAGTTCTGAACGGCGATAGGCTTGCTTGCCGGCCGTCGCTGCGAAAAGCCGCCCATTGCGCAGTGCGCAAAGCCGGCGCCGCCCGCCACCGGCGCCGCTATGGAAAACCCTGTTGCAGCGCGCCAGTCCTGTACAATTCGCCCTGTTTTAACTGTTCCGTGCCTGAGCCTGCCGCCATGTCCGAGATCCCTGACCTTTCGCAGATCGCGCCCACCCTGAAGGCTGAAATTCTGGCCGAGGCGCTGCCCTACATTCGCCAGTATCACGGTAAGACCGTGGTCATCAAATACGGCGGCAACGCCATGACCGAAGAGCGGCTGAAGCAAGGCTTCGCGCGCGACGTGATCCTGCTGAAGCTGGTCGGTATCAATCCGGTTATCGTGCACGGCGGCGGTCCGCAAATCGACCAGGCGCTGAAGAAAATCGGCAAGCAGGGCACATTCATTCAGGGCATGCGCGTCACCGACGAAGAGACGATGGAAGTCGTCGAATGGGTGCTCGGCGGCGAAGTGCAGCAGGACATCGTCACGCTGATCAACCATTTCGGCGGCCACGCGGTCGGTCTGACCGGCAAGGACGGCGGCCTGATCCACGCGCGCAAGATGCAGATGCCGGATCGCGACAATCCCGGCCAATACGTCGATATCGGTCAGGTGGGCGAAGTCGAGGCGATCAATCCCGCGGTCGTGAAAGCGCTGCAGGACGACGCGTTCATTCCGGTGATCTCGCCGATCGGCTTCGGCGAAGACGGCCTGTCGTACAACATTAACGCGGATCTGGTCGCGGGCAAACTGGCGGTCGTGCTGAACGCCGAAAAGCTCGTGATCATGACCAACATCCCGGGCGTGATGGATAAGGAAGGCAATCTTCTGACCGATCTGTCGGCACGCGAAATCGACGGCCTGTTCGCGGACGGCACGATCTCCGGCGGCATGCTGCCGAAAATCTCGTCGGCGCTGGATGCAGCGAAGAGCGGCGTGCGTTCGGTGCACATCATCGACGGCCGTATCGAGCACTCGGTGCTGCTCGAGATTCTCACCGAACAGCCGTTCGGCACGATGATCCGCTCGCATTGATTCCTGCCTCAAACCCGGCCCACGGGGTACGCCAGTACAGGCGTGCCAGGTGGGCCGTGCAGTTGCGCCGCCGCGGCGCTCAGTGGTACACAGCGTGCCGCGCTCCGGCGCGACAATACGCTCTCCTCTTCTACCGCCTTGCGCATCGCGAAGCGTCGTCAGCGTTCGCTGTGTGTAGCGGCTGCATGCGCCTGAACGGCGCCCTCCATCATGCGCACCCCCACTTCCCGACGCCGTCGTCCGCACATCGCAGGCGGCAGTCCGGTCTGGCTGTTCGATCTCGACAACACGCTGCACCACGCCTCGCACGCGATCTTCCCCGCGATCAATCAGGGCATGACGCAGTACATCATCGACGCATTGCAAGTCGACGTCGACGAAGCCAACCGTCTGCGCGCCGGCTACACGCAACGTTACGGCGCGGCGCTGCTCGGTCTGACCCGCCACCATCCGCTCGACCCGAACGACTTCCTGAAAGTCGTCCACACGTTCCCCGATCTCGGTTCGATGATCCGTCACGAACGCGGTGTCGCGCGGCTCGTCGCGTCGCTGCCCGGCCGCAAGATCGTGCTGACCAATGCACCCGAGGTCTATGCGCGCGCGGTGCTCGCGGAGTTGCGCATCGAGCGCCTGTTCGAACAGGTGATTGCCATCGAACATATGCGCGATCGCCGCACCTGGCGCGCCAAACCTGACCATTCGATGCTGCGCCGGGCGATGCGCGACGCACACGTCTCGCTCAAAGACGTGATCCTCGTAGAAGATACGCGTTCGCATCTGAAGCACTACCGGCGGCTCGGTATCCGCACCGTGTGGATCACCGGCCATCTGCCGCGCAAACCGCACGCGGACGGCGTACCGACGCGTCTGCCGGGCACCGGCCGGCCGCACTATGTGGATCGAAGCATTCGTTCGTTAAAATCGCTACGACTGGGCAGCCGCTCGGTTCGATTGAAGGGACAGCAGACGGGACGACAGCCATGCAGCCGATCGACAAGCCTGACGAAGCCGTAGCCGAACACGAACCCACCCCGTCGGCCGCCCCGCGTGCGCCGCGCCTGAAGCCGGGCGAGCGCCGCGTGCACATCCTGCAGACGCTTGCCGCGATGCTGGAGGCGCCGAAGAGCGAAAAGATCACCACAGCGGCACTCGCCGCCCGGCTCGGCGTCTCGGAAGCCGCGCTGTACCGCCATTTCGCCAGCAAGGCGCAAATGTTCGAAGGGCTCATCGAGTTCATCGAGCAGACCATCTTTGGCTTGATCAACCAGATCGCCGACAAAGAAAGCAACGGGGTGCTGCAAGCCCGCGCGATTGCGCTGATGCTGCTCAACTTCCCCGCGAAGAATCCCGGCATGACACGCGTGCTGACCTGCGAGGCGCTGGTCGGCGAGCATGAGCGGCTGACCGAGCGCGTCAATCAGATGCTGGAGCGAGTCGAAGCGTCGTTGAAGCAGTGTTTGCGGCTGGCTCAGATGGAGGCAAACGCAAGCGCGGGCGCGGGCGAAACCACAGGTCCGAGCGCAAATGCACACGCCGCCCCGCTGCCCGCCGGCTACGATCCCGCGATCCGCGCGAGCCTGCTGCTGAGCTACATCATCGGCCGCTGGCATCGGTATGTGCGCAGCGGCTTTGCGCGGCCGCCAGCCGAACACGCCGATGCGCAACTGCTGCTGATTCTTCAGTAGTCCGCGCCGCCCGCGCAACGGCAAGGCAGCGCCCACGACGCTGCCGCATGAAATTTTCCGCTATACTTTGCGCCTGACTTCGGCACCTCGATACTCCTGAGACCGCTGTCCAGAACACGCTGAACACCATCACGCGCCGATTTGCTGACTCGATTGCGGGCGCGCGAACTACCGGGAACATCCGATCCCGCAGTTCACTATAAATGCGGCTAAAGAGGTCGTCAGCCGCGCACACCGCTTCTCCTCCGTGCCTCGCCGACGCCAATCTAGCCGCCCTGTATTTGTTAAATGGCGGAATGAATGGAATCGATCGGTATCGTCGCTCCCCAAAAAATGCATTTCACCGAGCCGCTGCTCATGCAGAACGGCAGCTCGCTGGCCGGTTACGACCTGATGGTCGAGACCTACGGCACGCTCAACGCCACGCGCAGCAATGCCGTGCTGGTGTGCCACGCGCTCAACGCATCGCACCATGTGGCGGGCGTGTACGCCGACAATCCGAAGGACATCGGCTGGTGGGACAACATGGTCGGCCCGGGCAAGCCGCTCGACACCAACAAGTTCTTCGTGATCGGCGTGAACAACCTGGGTTCGTGCTTCGGCTCGACCGGGCCGATGAGCATCGATCCGGCGACCGGCAATCCGTACGGCGCGACCTTTCCAGTCGTCACGGTTGAAGATTGGGTGAACGCGCAGGCGCGCGTCGCCGACGAGTTCGGCATCACGCGCTTCGCGGCGGTGATGGGCGGCAGCCTCGGCGGCATGCAGGCGCTCGCGTGGAGCGTGATGTATCCGGAGCGCGTGGGCCATTGCATCGTCGTGGCGTCCACGCCGAAGCTGTCCGCGCAGAACATCGCGTTCAACGAAGTCGCGCGCTCGGCGATCCTGTCGGACCCGGATTTTCACGGCGGCAACTACTACGCGCACAACGTGAAGCCGAAGCGCGGCTTGCGCGTCGCGCGCATGATCGGCCACATCACGTACCTGTCGGACGACGACATGGCCGAGAAATTCGGCCGTTCGTTGCGCCGCGCGGAAGGCGCGGTGGACGCGTACAACTTCAACTTCGACGTGGAATTCGAAGTGGAGTCGTATCTGCGCTACCAGGGCGACAAATTCGCCGACTACTTCGACGCGAACACGTACCTGCTGATCACCCGCGCGCTCGACTATTTCGACCCAGCCAAAGCCTTCGACGGCGACCTGACCGCCGCCGTCGCGCACACCACGGCGAAATACCTGATCGCCAGCTTCTCGACCGACTGGCGCTTCGCACCGGCCCGCTCGCGCGAACTGGTGAAGGCGCTGCTCGACCACAAGCGCACGGTAACCTACGCGGAAATCGACGCGCCGCACGGCCACGACGCCTTCCTGCTCGACGACGCGCGCTATCACAACCTGATGCGCGCCTATTACGAACGTATTGCGAACGAGGTGAACGCATGAACCAGCGAGCACTCGATTATCTGGCGCTGCGCCCGGACTTCCGCGCGATTGCCCGCTGGGTCGAACCGCGCGCCACCGTGCTCGATCTGGGTTGCGGCGACGGCTCGTTGCTGTCGCTGTTGAAGGAAGAACTGGACGTGCAGGGCTACGGCATCGAAATCAACGACGCCGGGGTATTGGCGTCGACGCAGAACGGCGTCAACGTGATCCAGCAGAATCTGGAAGACGGTCTGCGTCTGTTCGAAGACAGCAGCTTCGATTTCGCGGTTTTGTCGCAGACGCTGCAAACCATCCATCAAACGGCCGCGATCCTGCGCGAGACGGTGCGGGTGGGCAAGGAATGCATCGTCTCGTTCCCGAATTTCGGCTACTGGGCGCACCGGCTTTCCGTGCTGCAAGGCCGCATGCCAGTGTCGAAATCGCTGCCTTATCAGTGGCACAACACGCCGAACGTGCGGGTGCTGACGATCAAGGATTTCGAGGCGCTGGCGCCGGAAGTCGGCATCGAGATTCTCGACCGCGTGGTGCTGCACGACGGCCAGGTGGTGCGATGGGGGGTGAACTGGCGTGGTAGTCTTGCGGTCTATCGCGTCAAGAAAAGCTAACGCCACTTATCCACATGTCGAACCCGCCGCACGAGGCGCCTGCACTTACCGCTCACGAAGAACATCCCGGCTGGCGCGCGTTCCTGAATACGCGCATGCTGATTTGCGTCTTTCTCGGCTTTACGTCGGGACTGCCGCTGTTCACGCTCGTCTATCTGGTGCAGGCCTGGCTACGCTCCGAAGGCGTCAATCTGAAGGAAATCGGCCTTTTCGCGCTGATTCAGTTCCCCTACACCTGGAAATTCGTCTGGGCGCCGCTGATGGACCGCTACGTGCCGCGTTTGCCGGGCTGGCGGCCGGGCAGACGGCGCGGCTGGATGCTGGTCACGCAGATTCTGGTCGCGGGCGCGATTGCCACGCTCGGTTTCGTGTCACCGAAGGATGCGATCTGGACGGTCGCGGCGTTAACGGCGCTGGTCGCCTTCTTCGGCGCGAGCCAGGACATCTCAATCGATGCATACCGGCGTGAGCTGCTAAGCGACACGCAGCAGGGCCTCGGCAATGCGGTGCACGTGAACGCTTACAAGATCGCCGCGCTGGTGCCGGGTTCGCTGGCGTTGATTCTGTCCGACCATTTGCCGTGGACCACCGTTTTCATCGCCACCGCCGCATTCATGCTGCCTGGCATGGTCATGACGCTGGTGGTGCGCGAACCCGAAGTGCACGGCACACCGCCGAAAAATTTGCGCGAAGCGATCGTCCAGCCGTTCAGTGAGTTCATTCAACGCGACGGCTGGCGCGGCGCGCTCTTCGTGCTCGGCTTCATCTTTCTTTACAAGCTCGGCGACACGATGGCGACTACGCTGTCCACGTCGTTCTTTCTCGACATCGGCTTTTCGCGCACGCAGATCGGCGTGATCGCCAAGACCACCGCGTTCGGCGCGAGTCTGGCGGGCGGGATCGTGGGCGGGATCTGGATGATGAAGGTCGGCATCGGCCGCGGGCTCTGGATCTTCGGCGTGCTGCAGATGGTGTCGACGCTCGGCTTCGCGTGGCTTGCGCATCTTGGCCCAACATCGCCTGGCCTTGCCGTGATTTATGACATCGCCGTCTGGCTGAGCCAGGGCACCTCGGAACTGCTCGCACTAGTCGGCGTCGACTGGGCGGTGCAGCTCGATCCGCGCTCAGTCGCGCTGGCCCTGGTCTACGGCCTGGAAACTTTCGCGACCGGTCTGACGATGGCGGCCTTCACCGCTTACATCGCCAGCACCACCGATCCGCGTTACACCGCGACGCAGTTCGCGCTCTTCACGAGCCTGGCTTCGGTGCCGCGCACGTTGGCGTCGGCGGCAAGCGGCTATGTGGTCGCGCAGATCGGCTGGTTCGACTACTTCATTGTGTGTACCGCGCTGGCGCTGCCCGGCATGCTGCTTCTGCTGCGCATCGCGCCCTGGAGAATCCGGTCGTGACGGTGCTTCAGCCAAAGCGCGTGGTGCGCCTGGAATCGGATGCCGCCAGGACTCCTTCGCCCAAGACCAGCCGTGCGGCGGTGCGTGCGGCGTTGGCGCTCGGTTGCGCAAGCCTGACGTTGACCGTGCCGCTGAGCGCCTACGCGACCGCTATGCCCGCGGTCAGCACCAGTCCAGCAGCGCCGGCCACCGGCACCACGCCGATGCCGGTGCCGGCGCCGGCGGCAAAGTCGGTGCCGAATACGGCGAACCCGGAAAACGCGACATCGGCGGCGGCTGGCGCAACCAGCGCGACGAACGCCGGCAGCGCGCCTGCGGCCGCCACGCCGCCCGCTTCAACACAGCCGCCACCAGTAACGGCCAAAACGCCCGCCGCTACCTCGGCGCCGGCAGCGGCCGCAAAAGCGCCTGCCGCAAATTCAGCGCCCGCTGCAGCCGCCAACACCCCCACACCCCCGACTTACAGTGCTCCGAACACACAGCTGCGCTATGGTGGCTACCTCGTGTTTCGCAACCTGATCCCATCGCCCATGCTCGAGGCACAGGCCGCCGAAGAGTTCAACCAGATCACGTACGGCGCAGAGCACGCGAACCGCCTGTACGGCGACACTGACGCTCATGTCACACGAGTTCGTTCGATCGTCGACAAGCTGATTCCTTACTCGCTGAAGTGGAACGAGCGCGCGAAGGGCTGGAAGTGGGACGTGGCGGTGGTGCGCTCGCCCGATATCCGCATGTACTGCCTGCCGGGCGGCAAGATCGTCGTCTATGGCGGCCTGCTCGATCGCGTACGTCTGAACGACAACGAACTCGGCATGCTGATCGGTCACGAGATCGCACATGCGTTGCGCGAGCATGCGCGCGAGCGGCTCGGCGAACTGCAGGCCAGTCAGCTCGACTCATCCGGCACGATCCCGCAGCTATTCGGGCTCGCCGATCTAGGCGCCGCGCCGCTCGGCATCGGTTCGCGGCTGCTGGAGATGAAGTACGAGAGCACCGACGAAACCGAGGCCGACGTGATCGGCAGCGATATCGCCTCGCGCGCCGGCTTCGATCCGCGTGCGGCAGTCACGCTATGGGACAAGCTCGCCACGGCGACGCGCAGCAATCGCGATCAGGGCTATATCTACGTGCACCCGTACACGCCGGCGCGGCGCAAGGACATCATCAAGCGTTTGCCGGATATGCTGCCGCTCTATGCGAAGGCAATCGGCAAGAGCGTCGATGCGCTGCCGGACTATGCCGGCATGGGTCGCCCGCGCCGCGCCGCCTTACGGGATTGATTCACAATAGCTGGCTTGGTCGCGAGTCCGCCCTGGATTCTGGCGCGCCCCCCCTCATCGCTATCCCGCATTCGCTATCAAGCTGACGTGGTTCAGCTTAATAAGATAGCCGATATTAAAACCGGCTTAAATTCCTGTCGACAAAGGTAGCGCGAAGAGCCCTCTCTCTTTGCGCACAGCGGATCCTTGCTGCCTGCACGGTTGCCACACCAGGCAAACGTATGGCGGACGTCCGCTTCGACTACAACAGGAACAGGCGGTATGAAACCCATCTCTCTCCGTTTGACAAGCCTCGCTGCGTGCACGCTGGTCACGCTCTCGGCATGTGCCGGGGCCTCCCACCTGCCGGATGATCCGTTTGCTTCCCGCGGAACCGCCATGGCGATGGTGCCCATCAATCATACGGACCGCTATGCATTTGATGTATTTGTCGACAAATACTGGGCGGGCGATGCGCCGCCACAGAACGATGGCGCAGCCGCAGCTTGCTGCCACCCTGGCCTCGCGGATTGGCACAAACCCACAACCGTCCGATGGAAGTGGGCTGAAGAAGATCCGAAAGGCGACACGCCAGCGCTGAACAGGGAAACGCGCTCAATGATGGTCCGCTTCCCCGGAGGCGGCCCGCACAGCGACCCCGATCCGAACAAGGACGACGCCTACGTCTGCGTGATCCTGCGCGACCTCAACACGGCCGAACTGGCGTTTTCTCCTTCCAGATCGGGTTGTGCCGATAGATAACTCACTCCCAGAGGACAACTGATGACTGTTCGCCAGGCCAGTGCGCCAACCACCGACAAAGAAATGGACAGGGCCGCCCTTCAGGGCGGAGAAAAGCGCCTCCGTGAGCTGTTTTCCTCGTCCAACAAGGATGGGCCGTACACGTCCATGGACGCCAAATGCCGCCTGTATCCCAAGCTGTCGTTCTTCTTTGATGGTACCAACAACAATCTGGAACGCGACCTACCGCTCAACAGACATTCGAATATTGCCAAGCTCTACCGTGCTGCCATCATTAACCGGCGAAGACTTGGGTCTTCACCAACCTACATCCCCGGCGTCGGCACGCCCTTCCTGATTCCCAAGGTAGCCGGTTATACCGACATGCTCGAAGACGAACCAGGAGGCGTGCGAGGGCTCGGACTGGGCGCAGGCGGCGACATGCGCATCAAGTTCGCGCTGGCCGAGTTTTCGCGCATTCTCGAACGCGAATGGGGCTCTGCTGCGTGGAAGTGCATGCAGTTCATCAACGTCGCCATCTTCGGCTTCTCGCGCGGCGCGACAGAAGCGCGAGCCTTCGTGCGCCGGTTGATCGACATGAAGAGCGAACGTACCGACAGCGGCCTGATTTGGCTCGCCCCGAACGGTGAACGCGTGCCACTACGCATCAATTTCATGGGTTTGTTCGATACGGTCGCTTCGGTCGGCGGCCCCACCCTGCATCTCGACTGGGCATCAGAACTGGCGATTCCGCCCGAAGTGGAGCGGTGCGTGCATTACGTTTCAGCGCACGAAGTACGTCAGGCATTCCCGCTCGATTCGGTGCGGGTAGGCCGCACGTACCCCGCCAACTGCGAGGAGGTGGTGTACCCGGGCGTGCATTCGGACGTTGGCGGTGGCTATGCGCCCGACGAACAGGGCCGCAGTAGCGACCTTGCGCGCATTCCGTTGCGTCATATGCTGGCCGATGCTCTGCGTGCCGGTGCGCCAATGCGGCTGCCACGGCAGTTACCAAAGCCGCTTCAAGAGGATTACACGCTTCCCGATGACAACCCGGTGTTTAGCCTATACCAAGACTACATGACCGCCTTGCCCGAAGCGACCGGCAACGATCTCGAAGCCTTGATTCACGCCCACCGCCGCCTGAATTTCCGCTGGCGCGGCATGCTTGCACGGCAGCGTTCCGATTTGCGCGTGCTTGGCCAGCTTTACGGAAAAGTCAGCCGGACCGTCTGCGCAAGCGTGCCGCCTGCTACGGATCAGGACCACCCGCCCTGCAAGCCCAACACGTGGGTCTACGACGTGCCTGCCAAACCCGAAGCGCAAGCAAAACAGTTGCTGGGTGAACAACGGCGACTCGTGCAGCGGATCGCATTTCTGCGCAATCCTGTCGAAGCTCGCAACGCCGATCGCGATTGGCCGCCACCGCCGCCACGCCAGTTGACCGATTACGAGAAACTGATCCTCTCGTCGTGGGACGATTCGAGCGCAATTCCTCCCGCAGCCGATAGTCTGCTGGCCGAGTACGTACACGACTCGGTCGCCACCTTCACCGCCTGGCCATGCGCACTGTACGACCCACGCGGCGTGTACTGCGATGGCGAGAAATATTATGCACACTCGCGGGACATTGATAGCGACACCCCCGAGATCGTGTAAAAGCCGGGGCGCGGAGACCATCGTCGGGGAAAGGCCACTATCGAGGTGTCACACGAACGCGGCATCGTATGCGAACGCCTGGCCGGTGAGACAAACCGATTTACAGCAAACTCACTTCGCCACCTTGTGGTCGTAATCAACCGTCAGCGGCGCATGGTCGCTGAACTTGATATCGCGGAATACGTCGGTGCGTTTCGCCTTGCCGGCAATGCCCTGCGTCGCGATCTGATAATCGATCCGCCACCCCACGTTCTTCGCATACGCCTGACCGCGATTACTCCACCACGTGTACTGTTCCGGGCGTTGATCCAAAGTGCGAAAGACGTCGACATAACCCACTTCGTCAAACAGCTTGGTGAGCCATTCGCGCTCTTCCGGCAGGCAGCCTGAATTCTTCTGGTTGCTCTTCCAGTTCTTGATGTCGATCTCTTTGTGGACAATGTTCACGTCGCCGCACACGATCACTTCCCGCTCCGCGGCCAGTTCCGCGAGATGCGGCATGAACTCGTCCATGAACCTGAACTTGGCCTGCTGGCGATCCTCACCGCTCGATCCCGACGGCACGTACACCGAGATCACCGACAGTTTGCCGAAGCGCAATTCGACATAGCGCCCTTCCGGATCGAATTCCTCGCTGCCGAACCCGATCACCACTTCATCGGGCTCATGTCGCGTGTACACGCCCGCGCCGCTATAGCCCTTCTTCACCGCATGCTGGAAATAGCCGGTGAAACCGTGCGGCGACATGAATTCCGGCGTCAGATCGTCCTGTGAGCATTTGATTTCCTGCACGCACAGCACGTCGGCCTTCTGTTCGCCGAACCAGTCAAAAAAACCCTTCTTCGCCGCTGAGCGGATGCCGTTCAGGTTGGCGGTAATCACACGCAACATGTCGTTCCTTTTATGTTCGATTCGTTGTTAGAGCAAAGGGCAAAAAGCATACGGTCACTCGATCTTGAGGCCCTTCAGCGATTCTTTGGCAGGCGGATATTCGAGCTTTAACGCTTCGAACGTGCGCAGCAGCAATTCGGCGACCATCACATTGCGATGCGTCTTCGAATCGGCCGGAACCATATACCACGGCGCGTAGTCGGTCGAAGTCGCGGCCAGCGCGTCGCGGTACGCCGCCTGATATTTGTCCCACTGCTTGCGGGCTTCGAGATCGGAAACGTCGAATTTCCAGTGCTTGCTCGGATCGTCAACGCGTGCCTGGAGACGCACACGCTGCTCATCTTTCGAAATGTGCAACATGCACTTGATGATGGTCGTACCGCTGTCGGCCAGCAGCTTTTCGAACTGGCGAATGTGGCAGCAGCGTCGTTCGAACGCTTCGGCATCCAGATTGCCGAGCACGGTCGGCACCAGCACATCTTCGTAGTGACTGCGATTGAAGATCGTCAGTTCGCCGGCAGCGGGCGCCTGCGCATGCACGCGCCATAGAAAATCGTGCGCCAGTTCAACGGGCGTCGGCGCCTTGAACGGCACGATGCGCAAACCGAGCGGATCGACTTCATGAAACACCGCGCGGATCGTGCCGTCCTTGCCGCTCGTGTCCATGCCCTGCAGCACGAGCAACACGCGACGCTTCTGCTGCGCGTGCAGGCGCTCCTGCAGTGTGTCGAGCTTCGCGCCGATCTCCGACAAACGCGCCCGGTCGGCATCTTTCGAACCGGTCGAAAAGGGCTTCGCGGCCGGGTCGAAAGCGTCGAGCGAGAATTTGCCGCTCTTCTTCCCGTCTTCGAAATACGGCACGCGGAAATCGTCGAGTTCGGGTTGCTTCGCCATTCACACACTCCAGGATCTGCGTTTAAACGGGCTCGCAAAATGAAACGGGCCGTTGCCCCACTTTCGTTTCCGGCAACAGCCCGCGGTGGCCAAAGCTCGCGCTTCAGCCGCTTTGTTTCAACTGAGCTTCAACCGAAGTTCAATTCGGCTTCAACTCAGGACAGCTTCTTCTTCAGCAGTTCGTTCACCTGTGCCGGATTGGCCTTGCCCTTGGTGGCTTTCATCGCTTGGCCGATCAGTGCGTTGAACGCCTTTTCCTTGCCGGCGCGGAATTCCTCAACCGACTTCTGGTTCGCGGCGAGCACTTCGTCGATGATCGCTTCCAGCGCGCCGGTGTCCGAAATCTGCTTCAAACCCTTGGCTTCGATGATGCGATCGGCAGCGGCTTCGTCGGTGGCCTGCTCTTCCCAGATCGCGAGGAAAATTTCCTTGGCGATCTTGTTCGAGATCGTGCCGTCGGCAATACGTTGCAGCAGTAGCGCGAGTTGCGCCGACGAAACCGGGCTCTCCGCGATGTCCAGGCCTTCACGGTTCAGTTGCGACGACACTTCGCCCATCAACCAGTTAGCCGCTACCTTGGCCTGAGCCGGACCGACCTTCACGACCACCGCTTCGTAATATGCGGCCATGGCCTTGCTCGACGTCAGCACGTTCGCGTCGTACGGCGTGAGACCATATTGCGACACGAAACGCTGCTGAATCGCGACCGGCAGTTCCGGCATTTCGCTTTTCACGCGCTCGACCCACGCCGCGTCGATCACCAGCGGCATCAGATCGGGATCGGGGAAATAACGGTAGTCGTGCGCGTCTTCCTTGCTGCGCATGGAGCGGGTTTCGCGCTTGTCGGGATCGTACAGACGCGTTTCCTGCACCACCGTGCCGCCGTCTTCGATCAATTCGATCTGGCGGCGCACTTCGTACTGGATCGCTTCTTCGAGGAAGCGGAACGAGTTCAGGTTCTTGATCTCGGCACGCGTGCCGAATTCCGCTTGACCGACCGGGCGCACCGACACGTTCGCGTCGCAACGGAACGAGCCTTCCTGCATGTTGCCGTCGCAGATGCCGAGCCAGGTGACCAGCGTGTGCAGCGTCTTCGCATATGCAACGGCTTCCGCCGCGCTGCGCATTTCCGGCTCGGTGACGATTTCCAGCAGCGGCGTGCCGGCGCGATTCAGGTCGATGCCGGTCATGCCCGCGAAGTCTTCGTGCAGCGACTTGCCCGCGTCTTCTTCGAGGTGAGCGCGCGTCAGGTTGACGACCTTCTCGTACGCTGGATTGCCCGCCTTTTCGTTAGCCGGGACCTGAATCGTCACCTGGCCGCCCTGCACGACGGGGATTTCGTACTGGCTGATCTGATAGCCCTTCGGCAGATCGGGGTAGAAATAATTCTTGCGCGCGAAGATGCTGCGCGGCGCGATCGTCGAGCCGATGGCGAGACCGAATTGAATCGCCCGCTCCACGGCGCCGCGGTTCATCACCGGCAGCGAGCCCGGCAAGGCCAGATCGACGGGGCAGGCCTGCGTGTTCGGCGCAGCGCCGAATTGCGTGGCGGCGCCCGAGAAAATCTTCGATTGGGTCGACAGTTGCGCGTGGGTCTCCAGACCGATCACGACTTCCCATTGCTTGGCCATGGTGCTCACACTCCTGCCGGTGCTTGACGGTGCCAGTCGGTCGCGCGCTGGAACGCGTCGGCCACTTGCAGCATCCGGGCTTCATTGAAATAGTTGCCGATGATCTGCAGACCCACCGGACGCTGCGCATTCGCACCCGCGCCAAAGCCGCACGGTACGCTCATGCCCGGCAAACCGGCGAGGCTCACTGACAACGTATAGATGTCGGCCAGATACATCTGCACCGGATCGTCGCCCTTCGCGCCGAGGTCCCACGCCACCGACGGCGCGACCGGCCCCATGATCACGTCGCACTGCTTGAACGCTTCCTGGAAGTCCTGCGCGATGATGCGGCGAATTTTTTGCGCCTGCAGGTAGTACGCGTCGTAATAGCCATGCGACAGCACGTACGCGCCCACCAGAATACGGCGCTTCACTTCCGGACCGAAGCCTTCGGCACGCGACTTCTTGTACATGTCGAGCAGATCGCGGTATTCCGCCGCGCGATGGCCGAAGCGCACGCCGTCGAAACGCGACAGGTTCGACGAGGCTTCCGCCGGTGCGATCACGTAGTACACCGGAATCGACAGCTCGGTTTTCGGCAGCGAGACTTCCACCAGCGTGGCGCCTAACGCTTCGTATTGCTTCAAGGCGGCGTCGATCGAGGTGCGCACGTCGTCGGCGAGGCCTGCGCCGAAATATTCTTTCGGCAGGCCGATGCGCAGGCCCGCGAGCGGTTTGTCCGCGCCGTCTTCCTTCCACGTCTTGCCGATGTAGCGCGTGAAGTCTTCGTCTTCGCGCGTGAGGCTGGTCGAATCGCGCTCGTCGAAACCGGCCATGGCGTTGAGCAGCGTGGCGCAATCCGCGGCGGTTTGGGCCATCGGACCGCCCTGATCCAGCGACGATGCGAACGCGATCATCCCGTAACGCGACACGCGGCCGTACGTCGGCTTGATGCCGGTGATGCCGGAGAACGACGCCGGCTGACGGATCGAGCCGCCCGTATCGGTGCCGGTGGCAGCGGGCGCGAGGCGCGCCGCGACCGCAGCCGCCGAGCCGCCCGATGAACCACCCGGCACAGCCTGACGATCCCACGGATTCTGCACGGGGCCAAAGTACGAATTCTCGTTGGACGAGCCCATCGCGAACTCGTCCATATTGGTCTTGCCCACGCACACCATGCCGGCGTTCTGTAGACGTGCGACCACCGTTGCGTCGAACGGACTTTCGTAGTTCGACAGCATCTTCGAGCCGGCCGTGGAGCGCCAGCCCTTGGTGACGAACACGTCCTTGTGGGCGATCGGCAGGCCGACTAGCGGGCCGGCGTGGCCGGTGTGAAGCAGCGCGTCGGCCGCTTTCGCCTGCGCCAGCGTCAGATCGGGGTCGACCTGAATGAAGGCGTTCAGGCTGTTGGCCGCGTCGATCCGCTTCAGATAGAGCTGCGCCAGTTCGACTGCGGAGCATTCCTTGGCCGCCAGTGCGGCGCGCAGTTCGGTCAAGCTTTTTTCATGCATTGCGTTTTATCCTGGGCTTGATTCGCGAGTCTTGGTCGATCACTTACTCGATCACTTTCGGCACGAGGTACAGGCCGTCTTGCACGGCCGGCGCCGGGCGCTGGAAAGCTTCACGGTCGACCGTTTCGGTCACCGCGTCGTCACGCAGACGCAGCGCGACGTCTTCGATCTGCTCGATCGGATGGGCAAGCGGGGCGATGCCGGTGGTATCGACCGCCTGCATTTGCTCGACTAAGCCGAAGAAATCGTTGAGCTGGGCAAGCGTGTGCTCAGCGTCGGCGTCAGCCAGTTCGAGCCGCGCGAGGTGCGCGATGCGTTTAACATCGGTCAGGGTCAGAGCCATGCAGTCACCGGAAAATGTGGTGGACCGCCGCAGCGCGGGAAAAACGGTGCTGCGACAGCGGGTTACGACACTGGAGGAAGACCTCGAAAAAGGGGCCAGCGGCGGCGAAAAGTGCCGTCCGTTTCCTTCAAAACATCCAAAATTATAAGGTATCATTACGCGTTCGACCCAAACCCGGACCGACTTACCAAGGCCTTTCTGAACAATTCCCAAAGATCGTTCGGATTTTTCTGACCTGGCCTTGCACCGGCCTCCGGTAGACTCCCTCGCAGCTTCAAGATCCTGTGGCGCCGCATCCGCCCGGTTGAAGCTGTTATTTTTTCCGCTGCCGCCCTGCGCATACGTTGCGAAGGGCTGGCCCCAAGCGAGACAGGATTTTGAATGTTCGGTTTTCTGCGCAGTTACTTCTCCAACGACCTGGCGATTGACCTTGGCACTGCCAACACGCTCATCTATATGCGTGGCAAAGGTATCGTTCTTGATGAACCGTCGGTGGTCTCGATTCGCCAGGAAGGCGGTCCCAACGGTAAGAAAACCATCCAGGCGGTCGGCAAGGAAGCCAAGCAGATGCTTGGCAAGGTGCCGGGCAACATCGAGGCGATCCGCCCAATGAAAGACGGCGTGATCGCCGACTTCACCGTCACCGAACAGATGATCAAGCAGTTCATCAAAACTGCTCACGAATCACGCATGTTCTCGCCGTCGCCGCGCATCATCATCTGCGTGCCGTGCGGTTCGACCCAGGTCGAGCGTCGCGCCATTAAAGAAGCCGCACACGGTGCGGGCGCTTCGCAGGTCTACCTCATCGAAGAACCCATGGCAGCGGCAATCGGCGCAGGCCTGCCGGTGTCGGAAGCCACCGGCTCGATGGTCGTCGACATCGGCGGCGGCACGACCGAAGTCGGCGTGATCTCGCTCGGCGGCATCGTGTACAAGGGTTCGGTGCGCGTAGGCGGCGACAAGTTCGACGAAGCTATCGTCAACTACATCCGTCGCAACTACGGCATGCTGATCGGCGAACAAACCGCCGAAGCCATCAAGAAAGAAATCGGCTCCGCGTTCCCGGGTTCCGAAGTCAAGGAAATGGAAGTGAAGGGCCGCAATCTGTCGGAAGGCATTCCGCGCAGCTTCACGATCTCCAGCAACGAAATCCTCGAAGCCCTCACCGATCCGCTGAACCAGATCGTGTCGTCGGTGAAGATCGCACTCGAACAAACGCCGCCGGAACTGGGCGCCGACATCGCCGAGCGCGGCATGATGCTCACGGGCGGCGGCGCACTGCTGCGCGATCTGGATCGCCTGCTCGCCGAAGAAACCGGCCTGCCGGTGCTCGTCGCCGAAGACCCGCTGACCTGTGTTGTGCGCGGCTCGGGCATGGCGCTCGAACGCATGGACAAGCTGGGCAGCATCTTCTCGTACGAGTAAGCGAGCCCCACCTCCATGTCAGTAGCGCGGATCAGGCAAACGGCCCCTTGCGGGCCGGTTTGCCGTTGGCTGGGCCTGCCAGCCTCCGCGCGCTGAACGCGCGTCCCTCGCGCGCCGCCGTCTCACCCAACCGCTCACGCCCCCGGCGCCGACCATGGAATACAGTCCGCCGCCCCTGTTCAAGCAAGGCCCGTCCGCCCTCGCACGGCTGGCGTTTTTCGTCGTGCTGGCGCTCGCCCTGCTGATCTCCGATGCACGCTTCAAAACGCTCGAAATCGTTCGTGGCGTGCTCGGCGCGGGTCTTTATCCGTTGCAACGCGCAGCCCTCGTGCCGCGCGACATCTTCATGGGCGCGGCCGACCTGGCCGTGACCAGCGCCACGCTGCGCCAGGAGAACGACAAGCTGCGCACCAAAGATCTTCAGCTCTCGCAGCAAGCCAATACAGCCGCCGAACTGGCGGCCGAAAACGCCCATTTGCGCGCGCTGCTGCAACTCTCGCAGCGCTCGACCACACAATCGCTGCCCGCTGAAATCCAGTACGACACGCGCGATCCGTTCACGCAGAAAGTCGTGATCGGCCGCGGTGCGCAGCAAGGCGTCCAGGACGGTTCGCCGGTCGTCAACGAAGACGGCGTGATCGGGCAGGTGACGCGGGTGTTCCCGCTGCAAGCCGAAGTGACGCTGCTCACCGACAAGGACCAGGCGGTGCCGGTGCAGATCGTGCGCACCGGCTTGCGCAGCGTGATTTACGGCACGCCGAAAGGCGATACGCTCGATCTGCGCTTCGTGCCGATCAGCGCCGACGTGCAAACCGGTGACGAACTCGTCACCAGCGGACTCGACGGCGTTTATCCGCCGGGGCTGCCGGTCGCCAAGGTCGTGCGGGTCGACAAACAGGCCGATACGGCCTTTGCACGCGTGATCTGCTTGCCGGTTGCGCCCGTGCGCGGCGCGCGTCAGTTGCTGGTGCTGCACTATCTGAACAATGTGCCGCCGCGTCCGGCGGAAGAGCCCGATGCGGTCGCGACTGCCAAGGACGCGAAAGCGAAGAAGGGCGGCAAGCCCGCGGACAGCAAAGCTGCGGCGGATAAATCCGCTGCGAAGCCTGCTGAAAAGCCGGCCGCTGCTGCCAAGCCCGCTGAAAAACCGCCGGCCAAAGCCACTGCCCCGGAGAAGAAGGCCGCTAGCGAGAAGAAACCGGCCGCTGACAAGAGCGCGAAGCCGCAAGCCACACCTGGGGCCCAGCCATGAACCGTCCGCAATACATCCTGCAGCCGGTCAATCCGTACTTCATCGCGTTCAGCCTCGCCGCAGCGTTCTTGCTGAACCTGATGCCGTGGGGGCGCCTCGCCGGCGTGCCGGATTTCGTGGCGCTCGTGCTGCTGTTCTGGAATGTGCACCAGCCGCGCAAGGTCGGCATGGGCATCGCGTTCTTTCTCGGCTTGCTGATGGACGTGCACAACGCCAGCCTGCTCGGCGAGCACGCGCTGGCGTATACGTTGTTGTCGTATGGCGCGATTACGATCCATCGCCGGGTGCTGTGGATGTCGCTCGGCGTGCAGACCTTCGCGGTGATGCCGCTGCTGGTCGTCGCGCAACTGGTGCCGTTCGTGATCCGTCTGCTGACAGGCGCGGCGTTTCCGGGCTGGGGCTACCTGATCGACGGCTTCGTCGAAGCCGCGCTGTGGCCGGTCGCCAGCGTGCTGCTGCTGATGCCGCAGCGCCGCCCGGCCGATCCGGACGATACGCGGCCGATTTAATCAAGCATCGAGCACGCCGGCCGCTCCGCTGGAACCCGGGTAGCCGGCCCGCTCGACGCGCATCGCTGTTCATGCCTCCCGGTTCCGGCCGGTTTGGGCGCACACTCATGATGGCTGTCACACGGCCTTTTGCAGAATCGCATGACCGAATTCAAGGACACTCAGCAACAGCTCTCGAAGTTCCGCCTGCGCGTCGCGGCGGCGGGCGTGTTCGTGTTCGTCTGCTTCGGGCTGATCGGTTTCCGTTTCCTGGTCCTGCAGGTCTGGCACTACAGCAAGTACTCGCTGCAAGCCGACGAAAACCGCATCTCGGTCGCACCGATCGTGCCGAACCGAGGCATCATCACCGACCGTAACGGCGTGGTGCTGGCCAAGAACTACTCGGCATATACGCTCGAAATCACGCCGTCGAAGCTGAACGACACGCTCGAAAACGTGATCGACAACTTGGCCAGCGTGGTCTCGATCGACGCACGCGACCGGCGCCGCTTCAAGAAGCTGCAGGAAGACTCGAAGAATTTCGAGAGCCTGCCGATCCGCACCCGCCTCACCGACGACGAAGTCGCGCGCTTCACCGCGCAACGCTTCCGCTTTCCGGGCGTGGAAGTGCGCGCGCGCCTGTTCCGCCAATATCCGCTCGGACCGACCGCGGCACACGTGATCGGCTACATCGGCCGGATTTCGCAGCGCGATCAGGACCGCATCGACGACGCCAGCGATCAGAACGACAGCGATCCGGATCACTACGATCCGCGCCTCGACGCGAACAACTACAAGGGCACCGACTACATCGGCAAGATCGGCGTCGAGCAGAGCTACGAGACGGAGCTGCACGGCCAGACCGGTTTTGAGGAAGTCGAAGTAACCGCCGGTGGCCGGCCCGTGCGCACGCTGTCGCGCACCCAGGCAACGCCCGGCAATAACCTCGAACTGTCGATCGATATCGGCCTGCAGCAGGTCGCCGAGCAGGCGTTTGCCGGCCGCCGCGGGGCGCTGGTCGCGATCGAGCCGGCAACCGGCGACGTGCTCGCGTTCGTGTCGGCGCCGAGCTTCGATCCGAATTCGTTTGTCGACGGCATCGATCAGCAGACCTGGGACGAGCTCAACAACTCGCCCGACCATCCGCTCCTGAACCGCCCGCTGCACGGCACCTACCCGCCAGGCTCGACCTACAAGCCGTTCATGGCGCTCGCCGCGCTGACGCTGCATAAGCGCACGCCAGGCTGGGGCTTTCAGGATCCGGGCTCGTACACGTTCGGCGGCCATACGTTCCGCAACGACGTGCGCTCCGGCCAGGGCTGGGTCGACATGAACCGCGCGATCGTGGTGTCGAACGACACGTATTTCTACATGCTCGCGCACGATCTCGGCGTCAACAACATTGCCAACTTCATGAAGCCGTGGGGCTTTGGCCAGATCACCGGGATCGACATTTCGGGCGAAGCGCGCGGCATCCTGCCGTCGACGGAATGGAAGCGCAAAGCGTACCGCAAGCCCGAACAGCAGCGCTGGTATGAAGGCGAAACGATCAGTCTCGGCATCGGCCAGGGCTATAACTCGTTCACCATCCTGCAACTTGCGCACGCCACGGCCACGCTCGCGAATAACGGCGTCGTGATGAAGCCGCACCTCGTGCGCGACATCGAAAATCCGATCACGAAGGAAACGCGCCCGGTCGTGCGCGATCCGAGCGACAAGATCGCCGTGAAGCAATCGGACATCGACATCATCAAGCGCGCAATGGAAGGCGTCGTGACCAACGGCACGGCGTCGAAGCTGTTCATCGGCGCACCGTATCAGGCGGCCGGCAAGACCGGTACGGCGCAGGTCTACTCGCTGCAAGGTGCGAACTACAAGGGCCACGCGATCGCCGAACATCTGCGCGACCACGCGCTCTTCATCGCCTTCGCACCTGCCGAGCAACCGAAGATCGCGCTCGCGCTGATCGTCGAAAACGGCGGCTGGGGCGCGGAAGCAGCGGGTCCGATCGCGCGCCGTGTGCTCGATTACTACCTGGTCGGCAAGGACAAGCCCGGCGCTCAAGCGGCGGCTGTCGCGGCAGCGGCCTCGGCGACCCAGGATGCCTCCGCGCCCGAGGTGGGTGACGCACCGGCGCCGCAGGACGCGCCGCAGCCCGTCAAGGTCGCCGCGGGCTTCACGGCACTGCCGATCCCGGGCGCCGCTTCGGCCGCGGCGGCTGCTTCCGCTGCGGCAGCTGCATCGACTTCGGCAGTTGCATCGACTTCGGCGGCTGCATCGACTTCGGCGGCTGCATCGACTTCGGCGGCTGCATCGACTTCGGCGGCTGCATCGGCGCCTGCGGCTGTGACATCGACGGCTGCGGCTGCTGCTGCTTCCGCATCCGGCGCTTCGGCGGCCGTCGCCGCATCCGCGTCCGCTGCCGCAAAGATCCCGGCGCCGCGTAAATCCGGCGTCCCGCACAAACCCCGCCCGAGCAGCGAGGCGGTGCCGACCGCCGCCGCTCCGCCGCGGGATGACAGCATTCAGCCTACGTCGCCACGCCAGCCGGTTTCCGGCGGCATCGACGAGTAAGGAGAAAGGCATGCAATTCGACAAGCGCGCCTGGCTCGACCGCATCAAGCGGATGTTCGTGGGCTTCGACCGGCCGCTCGCCCTGATCGTGTTTCTGCTGCTGTGCGTCGGCATCGTCACGCTATACAGCGCGACGCTGGACATGCCCGGCCGGGTGGAAGACCAACTGCGCAACATCATGCTGACGTTCGTGCTGATGTGGGCGCTGGCCAATGTGCCACCCACCACGCTGATGCGCTTCGCGGTCCCGCTCTATACGTTCGGGATCGCGTTACTGGTTGCGGTGGCGATGTTCGGCCTCACGCGCAAGGGTGCGAAGCGCTGGATCAACGTCGGCGTGGTGATCCAGCCGTCGGAGATTCTGAAGATCGCCACACCGCTGATGCTCGCCTGGTACTACCAGCGCCGCGAAGGCGTGATGCGCTGGTACGACTTTCTGGTCGGCTTCCTGATTCTGATTGTGCCGGTCGGTTTGATCGCCAAGCAGCCTGACCTTGGTACTGCCGTGCTGGTCTTTGCGGCCGGCCTCTTCGTGATTTACTTCGCGGGGCTGAGTTTCAAGCTGATCGTGCCGGTGCTGATTGCCGGTGTGATCGCGGTCGGCTCGATCGCCGCGTTCCAGGACAAGATCTGTCAGCCGGAAGTGCAGTGGCCGCTGATGCACGATTATCAGAAGCACCGTATCTGTACGCTGCTCGATCCGACGTCCGATCCGCTCGGCAAAGGTTTCCACACCATTCAGGCGGTGATTGCAATCGGCTCGGGCGGCCCGCTCGGCAAAGGCTGGCTCAAGGGTACCCAGGCGCATCTGGAGTTCATCCCCGAGAAGCACACCGACTTCATCTTCGCGGTGTTTTCCGAGGAGTTCGGGCTCGCGGGCGGGATCGTGCTGCTCACGCTTTATATGCTGCTGATCGCGCGCGGTTTGTATATCGCGGCCAATGGGGCGACGCTGTTTGGGCGGCTGCTGGCCGGATCGCTGACGATGGCGTTCTTCACTTACGCGTTCGTCAACATCGGCATGGTGAGCGGGATCTTGCCGGTGGTGGGCGTGCCGTTGCCGTTCATGAGTTACGGCGGCACCGCGCTGACCACGCTGGGGGTCGCGATCGGCCTCATCATGAACGTCGCGCGACAGAAGCGGTTGATGCAGAGTTAGAGCAGGGCGGAGTTCAGGGCGCAGGGCACAAGGCGCAGACCGCGGAGCCAAAGGCAGCAGAAGCGAACGATGCAAAGCCGAATGACACAAAGTCGAAGCAGACCACAACTGGCCCGATAAACAAAAGGGGCGCACCGTCAGGAGCGCCCCTTTTTCATTTACTGCGGTTTCATTTACTGCGGTTTCACTTCCTTCTGATCCCGCAATTGCGCGCTCAGTTGCTGATACTTGAGTTTCGCCGCCGGATCGCCCTGTGCCGCCGCTGCCGCGTAATACGCACGCGCTACGTTCAGGTTCTTGTCCACGCCGTCGCCACCGCGCTCGTAGAACGAGCCGGTCACGTACTGCGCAGTCATGTCGCCACCTTGCGCGGCCTTCTTGTACCAGATGAACGCCTGCTGGTTATCGCGAGCCGTGCCACGGCCATCGAGGAACTGGTTGGCCAGCGCGAGTTCCGCCTGCACGTGCCCCTGCTGCGCGGCCTTCAGAAACCAACGATGTGCCTCGACCGGATCACGCCCGACGAACTCGCCGTCGTCGTACATCTTGCCGTACACGTATTGCGCGTGCGACATGTTGGCGTCGGCGGCTTTGCGCAGCCACTTCTTGCCTTCGTCGACATTGGCGATGGTGCCTTCGCCGTTGAGCAGCATCATCGCGTAGTTGAACTCGGCAAGCCGGTTGCCGCGCTCCGCCGCTTTGCGGAATTCGGCAAGCGCCGCGCCCAGATTGCCGGCGTTGTAATCGGCGACCGCATTTTGCGTCTCCGGATCGTTCGACTTCGCGACGCGGTTGTCCTGCGCATACGCCGTCAAACTCGCCATCAATGCCGCTGTGACCGCCAAACGCACCGCGACGCACTGCACCTTCCCCATCATGTCCTCACCTCCTGCAACGCCTGGCGGGTCGCGCGCAACATCCACATGACGTCGGCGGCCAGAGCGATAAAACGAAAACCTGCATCGCGATGCTGCTTTGCGCTCGCGACATCCATGGCAAAAATTCCGGAGGCGATACCGGCCTTATCGGCGGCGCCGACAATGCGCGCCATTGCCGCCTGCACGTCGGCATGCTTCGAATCGCCGAGGTGGCCGAGGCTCGCGGCGAGATCAGCCGGTCCGACGAACAGGCAATCGACGCCGGGCGTCGCCGCGATCTTCTCAACTTCCTGCAAGCCGCGCGCCGACTCGATCTGCACGATGGTCGCGATCTGCGCGTTGGCGGTCTGCACGTAGTCGCGCCGCATGCCGTACGAAGCCGCCCGCACCGCGCCGGCGACGCCGCGCTGACCGTCGAGCGCCTCGGCGGTCGGATACTGCGTCAGACGCACTGCCCGTGCCGCCTCGTCCGCGCTTTCGATGTTTGGGAACATCAACGTCCGTGCGCCAGCGTCGAGTACGCGCTTGACGAGCCACGCCTCGCTGGCGGGCACGCGCACGACAGGCTCGCTTGGCAGATGCGCGGCGGCGATCGCGCGCAATTGCGACGTGACGTCGCCGCTATCGTTCGGCGCATGCTCCATGTCGATCAGCAGCCAGTCGAAACCGGCATGCGCAAGCGCCTCGGCTGCAGAATCGCTGCCGAGCGAAAGCCACAGGCCGAACAGCGGATCGGCTTCTTTCAGACGTTGCTTGAGGGGATTCGTGAAGGTGCTCATTGCCGCGCTCCCTGGCGACGGGATATATCGCCTGAAACACGGGTGAGGATTCTGGCGTGGCGGAATTGACCCGCGCCTGGGCTGTTCCGGCCTGAATGCCTGCTGAAACGTAATGCGGTGACCGGCATGTCTCGCTCCGTGTGGTTATCGGAGCGATCATACCGTGACAATAACGCGGAGGTTGAGCCGCGAGGTTGAGCCGCGCGGCCCCGGGTTTAATCGCGGACCACGTCGGCCCAGCAGTTCGGCGTCTCGAACAGACGCACCTTATGCAAACGCAGATTCACACCGTAATGCGCATCGTAGACATTCGCGAGAATATCGAACGCGACGGCCGCGAGATTTTCAACGGTGGGAATGCGATCGAGTACGACCGTCTTGTGCCCCGCCATGGTTTCCAGAAAACCGCGCACCTGCGTGTCGCCTTCGTAGACGAGGAACGCATGGTCCCACTTGTCGACCAGATGTTCGACCGCGAGCGACTTCACGTCGGCGAAGTCCATCACCATGCCGCGATCCGGCGCGCCTTCAGTGTCGACCAGGTCGCCTTGCAGCGTGATTTCGAGCACATAGCGATGGCCGTGCAGATTACGGCACTGGCTGCGGTGATCGGGGATGCGGTGACCCGCGTCGAATTCGAGTTTTCGTGTAATCGTCAGCACGGCAAATCAGGGAATGTTCAGATACTTGTGGGTCTGCATCGACAGGCGCCATTGCGGATGGCGTTTGCACCAGTCGATCGCGAGCTTGGTGTTGAGCTCGCGCGACGGGCCGTCCATCGGCTGGACGAGGAAATACTCGAAGTCGAGCTTCGCATACTCGGACAAACGCTGGTTGTCCTGCGGAATCACGACCTTCAGTTCGTTGCCCTTGGTGACGACCAGTGGTGCGTCGGCCTTCGGGCTCACGCAGATCCAGTCGATCGTCTCGAGCACCGGCAGCGAGCCGTTGGTTTCAATGGCGATTTCGAAGCCGGCGGCATGCAGCGCATCGACAAACGGCTGATCGATCTGCAACATCGGTTCACCGCCCGTGCAAACCACAAAGCGCTCGCCCTCGCCTTCCGGCCATTGCGACGCGATCATCTGCACCAGCTCTTCGGGCGTACGATACTTGCCGCCGTTCTCGCCGTCAGTCCCGACAAAGTCGGTATCGCAGAACTGGCAGACAGCTTCCGCGCGATCTTCTTCGCGGCCCGACCACAGATTGCAGCCGGCGAACCGGCAGAACACGGCCGGACGCCCGGCATTCGCGCCCTCGCCCTGCAATGTGTAGAAGATTTCCTTGACCGCGTAAGTCATGCTGCTTTCTGCCTTGTGTTCCTGAAGATAATTGCCTGTGCTGCGCCCGTTCGCACGGTGCCCCTGCGTAAAACTGTCGTGAGACCGTCAGACCGGCTCGGTCACCTTCTCGCCGGCCAGATACGCTTCATAACCCCGCTTGCGCAAGCGGCACGCCGGACATTCGCCGCAGCCGAAGCCCCATGCGTGCAGCTCGGCACGCTCGCCAACATAGCAAGTATGCGTCTCGACGCGCACCAGTTCCACGAGTTCGTCGCCGCCCAGCTCGTGCGCGAGACGCCATGTGTCAGCCTTGTCGAGCCACATCAGCGGCGTTTCGAGCAGGAAGCGCGTGTCCATGCCGAGGTTCAGCGCGACCTGCAATGCCTTCATCGTGTCATCGCGACAATCGGGGTAGCCCGAGAAGTCCGTCTCGCACATCCCGCCCACCAGCACCTGCAAACCACGCCGGTACGCGATGGCCGCAGCGATCGTCATGAACATCAGATTGCGGCCCGGCACGAACGTATTCGGCAAACCGTTCGCGGTGGCGTGAATCTCGATTTCGCGCGTCATCGCGGTATCGCTAATCGAGCCGAGCACCGACAAATCGATCATGTGATCTTCGCCGAGGCGGTCGGCCCAGGCAGGAAACGCCCGCGTCACCGCGTTACGAAACCCTTCGCGGCATTCGAGTTCGACTCGGTGCCGCTGGCCATAATCGAAGCCCAGCGTCTCGACCGTTTCATAACGTTCGAGCGCCCAGGCGAGGCATGTGGCGGAATCCTGGCCGCCGGAAAACAGCACCAGAGCGCTACGTTTAGCGTCTTTGCGGATCACCGTGAAACTCCGTGAATGATGAGTGCCACGTCGCGCTGCGCGAGGTGCGCCATGCAAGCAACGCGACGCGACGCGTGCCGGCACTGCTGCCGGCCCAAACCAGTATAGGCCGCGCCTTCCGCATGCAGAGTCGCTGGGCGCTTATACCGTTAATCGTCGGGCGAAGGGTTCGGCACCTGTCGCGGCCTTGCCGTGTTGCGGCAGAGTGCGCAAAAGGCCCAGCTTCAGGATGCGAAAAGACGTGTTTGGTGCGGTAGTGCGCCAATGGCGCGCTCGCATGCAAGTCCTTGAACTGGCGCGATTTTATCACGTGATGCCCAATGCCGCCGAGCACGCCCCACAGCAGCGGCAAGCAAGCCACGCCGCCACGGATGCCCGCCGGAAACGAGGCAAAAAAGGAAAAGCCCCAGGAATCTTGCGATTTCCTGGGGCTGAATCCTGGTGGCCTGGGACGGAATCGAACCATCGACACGCGGATTTTCAATCCGCTGCTCTACCAACTGAGCTACCGGGCCAACGAAGAACGAAATGATATCAAAGGGTCAGCAGCACGGCAAGCCCCTTCTCGAAAAAATCTGCCGGGCCCGAACCTGCACGCGTTGCACTGCCGTTCACTCTCCTTTGTTTTTACCGAGATCGACACCGAGCTGCTTGAGCTTGCGATACAAGTGTGTGCGCTCGAGGCCAGTCTTTTCCGCGACGCGCGTCATGCTGCCATTCTCGCGCGCAAGGTGATATTCGAAGTAAGCGCGCTCGAATGCATCGCGCGCGTCGCGTAACGGGATGTCGAACGAGATCGACGCCGTTTGCGCGGCCAGCGCGCCGCTGCCCATGCCATCCGACGACAGCATCGGCAACGCAGCCGCCGATGCCACCGCCGAAGCGCTGACCGGCAGCGCCGGCTTGGCGACCGCGCCGCCCGGCGCACCTGCCGCATTGCCGCGGGCAAGCCCTTGCTCGACCGCCTTCAGCAGCTTCTGCAACGCAATCGGCTTCTCGAGGAAATTGAGCGCGCCGATCTTGGTCGCTTCAACCGCCGTATCGATGGTTGCGTGACCGGACATCATGATCACCGGCATGGTCAACTGCCCTTGCGCGGCCCATTCCTTCAGCAAGGTCACACCGTCGGTATCGGGCATCCAGATGTCGAGCAGCACCAGGTCCGGCGCCTGGCGCAAGCGGAAATCGCGCGCTTCCTGCGCATTTTCCGCCGCCTCCACGACATGCCCCTCGTCGCTCAGGATCTCCGAGAGCAATTCCCGGATGCCCATTTCATCATCTACCACCAGGATGGTTGCCATTTACGCTGCCCTTGTCTGCACTGCTGCTTTTGTCATTCCCTGCGACGCATTGCCATGCGCCGGTCGCGGCCCTGTTCCAGGTGCCGTGGCATCGTCTGCCAGTTGGAGGAAGAGGATCGAAATCTGCGCACCTTCGATCACATCGCCCGCTTTCATGCGGTTGCGAATGTCGATGCGCGCACCGTGTTCGTCGACGATCTTCTTGACCATCGCAAGACCGAGACCCGTACCTTTGGCCTTGGTCGTCACGTAAGGTTCGAAGGCACGTGTGAGGATACGCGCGGGGAAGCCCGCTCCGTTATCCGACACTGTCAAACGCACCGCGACGTGTACCTTGCCTTCCGCGTCGGGGTCTCCGTATTCTACTGTCCTCGTCTCGAGCAACACACGCGGTTGTTCGACGTCGGCCACGGCATCCTGCGCATTCTGCAGCAGGTTGTGAATCACCTGTCGCAATTGTGTCGCGTCGCCGCGAATCGCCGGCAAATCCGCGAGCTCTACCTGAATCGCACCCTTGCCTTCTTCGATACCGTACAGCGTCAGCACTTCGCTGACCAGTTCGTTCAGTTGCAGATGCGCGAGCACCGCCGGCGGTGTGCGCGCATAGTCGCGGAAATTGTCGACCATCCGCTTCATCGCCGCGACCTGGTTGACGATCGTGGTTGCGCCGCGCTTCAGCACATCGGCGTCCGATGGCGAGAGCTTGTCGGCGAGCTTCATCTGCAAACGCTCGGCGGAGAGCTGGATCGGCGTGAGCGGATTCTTGATCTCGTGCGCGAGACGCCGCGCCACTTCGCCCCAGGCGATCGAACGCTGCGCGGAGATCACATCCGAAATATCGTCGAACACGACCACGTAGCCGGAGGTCTGCATGTCTTCCGCGTCGCGGTCAGTGGCGGACACAAGGCGCGCGCCGCGCACGAGCAAGGTGAGCGGCTCGGTTTCGCCCGCCACCTGCACCGAAAATTGCTGTTGCCAGTGGCCGCGGTCGTCGTGACCGTCGCCGCTCGCAGCTTCGCGATCGGCAAACGCCTTGCGCACCATCCCGCCGAATTCGCTCAACACGCCGATCTGCTCGAGCGCCGAACCCAGCACTTCCTGGAACTGCTGACGGAAAATCCGCTCAGCGCCGCGGTTCGCCGTGGTGAGGCGGAACTGCCGGTCGAACACGAACACGCCCGCGGTCAGGTTCGCGAGAATACTTTCCAGATAGGCCTTGGAATGCTCGAGCGCGATGCGGTTGTTCTCGACCGCCGCGCGCGCTTCGGACAGCTGCCGCGTCATCGCGTTGAACGACTGCGTGAGAAAGCCCAGTTCGTCGCGTGATTTGATTTCGCGCTTCGGCGTGTAATCGCCCTCGGTCACTTCCTTGGTGCCCTGTGCGAGCAGGAACAACGGCCGCGCAAGCTGATTGCCGAGTGCGAGCGCCAGCATCATTGCGATGAAGGTGGCGAGGAACAGCGCGAGCGTCAGCGTGCCGATGTACATCTTGCGCAAGCCGGTGCGGCCCAGCGCCTTTTCCTGATACTCGCGATAGGCGCGCTGCACCGCGTCGGCATTACGCGCGAGCGTCGGCGACACCGGCTGCGTGAGTTGCAGGAAGCGTTCGGTGGGCTGCAGCAACGATGCGTTCGCATCGGGAATGCGCTGCACGATGCGCAGTCGCAGCGCACCCTTGCTGCCATGCGCGTGCGGATCGCCGTCGAGTTCGCCTTCGATTGCTGCGTAACCGCGGCCGCGCGCCTGATCGATCATCAGCGGCGTGGGCAAGTCGTTCGGCAGGAGCGTCGCGTAATTGCCGGACGCCTGCGCGACCACGTGCATATCCGGCGTCGCGCCCGACATGCTGCGTGTCGGTTCGACGATCGTCGCGTCCTGCACGCCGAACTGGTCGCGCAAGCGCAGAAGCGTGAGCGTCGTGCCGGCGGCATCCGCGCTTGCGATCTGCTCGGACATCAAGCGGCCCTTGGTCTGCAGATCGGACAGCGAGGCGTCGAGCATGCCGCGGCCCAAATTCAGGCCCGAGGTCAACGCGGTTTCGACGTTCACGTCGAACCACGATTCGATACTGCGCGACACGAACTGGTACGAGACGACGTAAATGATGCCGCCCGGCACCACGCCGACCAGCGCCATGAAGAACGCGAGTTTCGCTAGCAGCCGCGTGCCGAACTTACCTTTTTTCAGCCGCGCGATGATGATGATGACGAGCGTCGCCACCACCAGCAAAAAGATCATCGCGACCACGAGGTTGGCCGCATACAGCCACTGGTAATAGCGGTCGAAGAATTCGGTATTCGCGCTCGCGGCTGCAAGCAGCACGAGCAGCAACACGGCCGTGACGGCGACCGTGGACACCAGCACGCGCACGACGATGCTGCTGACGCTGGTGGCGCGGCGCACTCTATTTAGCACGTTCGGTCACCGTGAAGGTAAAGCGCTTCCACTCTGACGATAGGCTCCAGTCGCGGTTGTTCACCGCATCGATCTGAAACGGCTTGGGCATCAGCGCGATGTCGAGTTGCATGCGCACCGACGCGTTGTACGTCTCCCCGGCATGCACCTGATTGCGATCGATCACATGCCACGACGTGATGTGCTTGATCACCGCGAGTGCTTCCTTCAGCGTCGTGCAGCCGAGCTGCAAGCCACCCGACGACACGCTCGACACACGGTACTCACGCGTGAGCGGCTGGAACGACAGGCGAATGCTCTGCGACACGCTGACCGGCTGCTCATCGAACCAGTACCAGCGTGGCCGGCTCAGTTCGAAGTCGGTCGTGAAGTACAGCGGAATGCCCTTGTTGACGGCATCTTCGAGATTGCTATTCAGGTCGAAGTCGAAACGCGCGTCGAGGTTCCAGCCGGTGTTGTCCGATTGCAGCGAGGCGCGCTGCACCGCGATCGAATCGGCGTGCGCCGCGCCCGGTACGGCGAGCCATACGGCCAGCACGATCCAGAGCACGGCAGCGAGCCGAAGCGGGAAAAAACGTTTGATGGTCACCGTTTCTGAAAGCGCGCGTAGAAAAATCCGTCGTGGTCTGAGTTCGAGCCGGTGCTATCTTCAGCGGCATGTCCGGCATGGGAACCGGCCGATGTGTCGGCGGGCGCGCGGGCAACTGAGGGTAAAAGTTGCCCCGGCGCGTCCAATCGTACCGCATCCTGATACTTGTTTCCAAACCACTGCGCTTGCAACTCGCCTTCTTCGGGGAAGATCGAACACGTAACGTAGAGCAACTCGCCGCCGGGCTTCACGAGCGGCCATAGCGCGTCGAGAATGCGGCGCTGCTCGGCGACCAGGGCGGGAATATCCGACGCGCGACGCAACCAGCGAATATCCGGATGACGCCGCACGATGCCCGAGGCCGAACACGGCACGTCCGCCAGAATGCGGTCGAACGGCTGGTCGATGTCGTCATGCCATTTTGCGGGCGCACCCGCGTCGCCAATACGCACTTCCGCTTCGAGCTTGAGGCGCTGCAGGTTTTCACCGATGCGGCGCGCGCGCGACGCGTCGCTTTCGAGCGCCACGAGCTGCAGGTTGGCGAGTTCGAGCAGGTGGCCGGTTTTGCCGCCAGGCGCCGCGCACGCGTCGAGCACGCGCATGCCGTCGCGCACGCCGAGCAGTTGCGCGGCGAGCTGCGCGCCGGCGTCCTGTACGGACACCACGCCGTCGTCGAAGCCGGGGATCCGGTCGACCGGCATCGGCGTGACGAGTTTGACGGCGTACTCGCCGGCTCGGCTCGCGGGGATGTGACGGTCTTGTAGCACCTGCAGATAGGCATCGACCGTCGAGCGGCGTGCGTTCACTCGCAGCGTCAGCGGACCTTGCGTATTGCCGGACGCGAGCACCGCTTGCCATGCGTCGGGCCACGCGCCTTTGACCGCATCGATCCACCACGCCGGGTAGTTCCAACGCGCGACTTCGTCGGCTTGCGCGGCGCTCAGCAGGGCCTCACGCTCGCGCAGGAAATTGCGCAGGACGGCATTGACGAGACCCTTTGCAAACGCGAATTCACGGCGCGCTGCGATTGCGCTCACCGCCTGATCGACGACCGTGAACGGCGCATAAGCGGCGTTCGCTTCGTCGTCGATGAGCAAGGCGAGCGCGCAGGCGAGCACATGACCGACGTGCGGCGGCGGGGCCTTCTTCACCAGCCTGGCGATCAGCCACTCGGCGGTCGCCAGACGCCGCATGGTGCGATACGCGATGTCCTGCACGGCACCGCGCGCAGCGGCGGCGCCGCCTTCAGGCGCGGATACGAATACGGATTGCAGCGCGGCCGGCAAGGCCGCACCGAGGCGCACGGCGCCGACGGCCTGGCCCGCGCAGTCGAGCGCAAAGCCGAGCGATTCGGGCGCGAGATGCAGCATCGACAGACGGGACTCGCGCGGACGCGCCGATGGAGTAGCAGAACGCGAAGAAGGCTTTGGAGTCATGAAAGAGGCAAAAGCAGGCCGCGCGGTGCGCGCGACGCAAACAGCACACATTGTAGCGTGGCGCGGGGCGAGAGCCGCCGAGGGCGGACCGGCGGTGGTGCTCGAACAAAAAAGGCGAGTCCGCAAACTCGCCTCTCGTCACGCTGGCTCAGTGCACCGCTACTCGAAGCGCCCCGTGCGCGCCATCTCCATCAAACGCGCAATGCGCTCCTCGGTGGCCGGGTGCGTCGAGAACAGATTCGCGATGCCGCCGCCCGACAGCGGATTCATCATCATCATCTGCGCGGTGGCCGGATGCTGCTCGGCGGCAGGGAACGGAATACCGCTCGCGTAGCGATGGATCTTGTCGAGCGCCGCGGCGAGCGCCTGCGGATCGCCGGAAATCTGCGCGCCGCCACGATCGGCTTCGAATTCACGGGCACGCGAGATCGCCATCTGAATCAGCGCACCGGCAATCGGCGCGAGCAACGCAACAGCGATGCCCGCGATCGGGTTCGTGGGACGGCCGTTTTCGTCGCGGCTGCCGAAGAACATCGCGAAGTTCGCCAGTGCGGAAATGGCGCCCGCCATGGTCGCCGAAACCGTGGAGATCAGGATGTCGCGGTGCTTCACGTGCGCCAGTTCGTGCGCCATCACGCCGCGCATTTCGCGCTCGGACAGCACGCGCAAGATGCCGGTGGTGGCGGCGACGGCCGCATGCTCCGGATTGCGGCCGGTAGCGAACGCGTTCGGCGCGTCTTCGTTGATCAGGTAGACGCGCGGCATCGGCAGATTGGCGCGGGTGGCGAGTTCGCGCACCATGCGGTAGAACTGCGGCGCACTGTTTTCGTCGACTTCCTGCGCGTTGTACATGCGCAGGACCATCTTGTCCGAGAACCAGTACGAAAAGAAATTCATCCCAAGCGCGATCACGAGCGCGATCGTCATGCCGCGCGACCCGCCGATCATCCCGCCGATCACGATGAAAAGGGCCGTGATCGCGGCCATCAACATCGCGGTTTTGACCCAATTGAACATGTCTGCAACTCCTTGCCCTAACGCGGGTTCATATCTGCGCCGCACGATCGCGGCGGCCGATTGTAAGCGAAATGTTAGATATGGGCGCGTGAGGAAAATTCAATCATCTTGATGCGGTGGCGAGCTTGATGCCCAAGCCGACAAACGCGCTGCCGACGCCGCGGTCCAGCCACTTCTTCACCGACGGCTTGCCGGAGAAACGGCGGGTCACGCTGCCGGCAATCCACGCGACAAAACTGTTCCAGATCATGCTCATCACGACGAACACCACGCCGAGCGTAAGGAACGCCAGCGCCTTATGGTCACTGCCCGTTGTGACGAATTGCGGAAAGAACGACACGAAGAACAGCACGACCTTGGGGTTCAGCACATTGGTCCAGAAGCCTTGCAGGAACAACTGACGCAACGATTTCGGCGCGCCGGCCGCGCGCGCTTCGCCCACCGCCTGGTCTACCTCCGGCTTGGCGAAAATCAGGCGCACGCCGAGATAGATCAGATAAATGGCGCCGACGAACTTGATGACCGTGAACGCAGCGGCCGAAGCGGCCAGCAGCGCCGTCAAGCCGAACGCGCAAGCAAGCGAATGAACGCAGCAACCGGCGGAGATGCCGAGCGCGGACATCAGGCCTGCGCCCCGGCCCTGAGCGACGCTGCGCCCGACGATGTAAGCCGTGTCGGGACCGGGCGTCACGTTCAGCAGAAAGACCGCGACGACAAAAAACTCGAAATGGGTGATGCCAAACATGGGGATCCTCTAAACGCGGGCCGTTGCATGGAGGATTCTAACGCGCCGCAGGCTTGCGGCGGGGCCCTTGAACACCGTCCGAACGGACGATGTTCAGGGTTGCGCAAGGCGGTTATTTGGCTTCGGGAAGCTGGAAACGCTGACCCGCGGCCAGCGCCGCGCCGGCCAGGAATTCGCGCACCGGCAAGCGCTTGCCGCCGGGTTTTTGCAGTTGAGTGAGACGCAAAGCGCCGTCACCACAGGCAACCACGACGCCTTCGGGGGAGACGTCGGCGACCGTGCCGGGCGTGCTGCTGCCTTGCGCCTCGACCGGGACCGCCGCCCAGATTTTGATCGACGTGCCGTCTTCCAGCGTGCCCACGCCACCGGGGAACGGGTCGAACGCGCGCACCTGGCGCGCCAGAACTGCGGCCGGCTTGCGCCAGTCAAGCGCAGCCTCGTGCTTGCCGATCTTTTCCGCGTAAGTCACGCCATCCGCCGGTTGCGGCGTTGCCGCCAGCTTGCCGCTGCGCTCGAGTTCGATCAGCGCTTCGACGATCAGCCTCGCACCGTCTAGTGCGAGACGGTCGTGGAGGGTGGCCGTGGTGTCGTCGGCGGAAATCGGTGTGCGTGCTTCGGAGATCATCGCGCCGGTGTCGAGGCCGACGTCCATCTGCATCAACGTGATGCCGGTTTCAGCGTCGCCCGCCTCGATCGCGCGGTGGATCGGCGCGGCGCCGCGCCAGCGCGGCAACAACGATGCGTGAATGTTGATGCAGCCCAGCCGCGGAATATCGAGCACCTCCTGCGGCAGGATCAGGCCGTAGGCAGCCACCACCATCACGTCGTGGGGCGTGGCGCGCAACTGGTCGATCGCAGCTACGGCTTCAGCAGGATATTTGCCGGTGCGGCGCAGCGAAGGCGGCTGCGCCACGGCAAGCTCATGCTCCTGTGCGTAGCGCTTTACCGGACTTGCCTGCAGTTTCATCCCGCGTCCCGCAGGCCGGTCGGGCTGGGTCAGCACGAGCGGCACCGGAAAACCGGCACTGTGGATCGCGGCCAGCGCGGCCGCGGCGAACTCCGGCGTACCGGCGAAGATGACGCGCAACGAATGACTCATGAAGGGGGGCGGTAGGCGAGGTGGACGCGCATTACATCGCGTGGGCGAGCTTCTTCATCTTGCTCTTGATGCGCGTCTGCTTCAGCGACGACAGGTACTCGACGAACACGCGGCCCATCAGGTGATCCATTTCGTGCTGAATGCACACGGCCAGCAACCCTTCGCAATCCAGCTCGAAGGTTTCGCCCTTCTCGTTCAGCGCCCGCACGCGCACTTTCTCGGCGCGCTCGACATTGTCGTAAATGCCCGGCACCGAGAGGCAGCCCTCTTCCGACACCTCCTTCTCGTCGCTCGACCAGATGATTTCCGGGTTGATGAAAGCGAGCAGTTCGTCGTGCGTTTCCGACACGTCGATCACGACCACGCGTTCATGCACGTCCACCTGGGTCGCCGCGAGGCCGACGCCGGGCGCGGCATACATCGTTTCGGCCATGTCGGCGACGAGCCGGCGGATACGGTCGTTGACCACTTCGACCGGCTTCGCAATCTTGTGCAGCCGCTTGTCCGGGTAATTGAGAATGTTCAGTAAAGCCATGATCTTGAGTGTGTTTTGTAGGCGCCGCTGACCGGTGGAAGGCTAGCGTTGGCCATTCGGCCAGGTTGTGGGCGCATCGCGTTACGCAGACGATAGAGGGTGTCGAACCGGTTCGATTCGACGCGCCACGTGCGCTAAACGACGAGCCCGCGCGGGTGGGCGCGGCGCTGTGGTTATTTCGGATGATGAAAATTTTAGCATGGCGCCCGCTTGCCCGCTGGCTCTATAGGAGGATCGACTTTCAATGCGTACCTTGCCCGCAACCGATATTGAACTCGCCGCATGGCTGCGGCTTTCGCTCGCGCCGGGGCTGAAACCCGCTGCGCTGCGTTTACTGCTGAGCGCTTTTGGACTGCCGGAAGCGATTTTCAATCAATCACCCGAGGCACTTGCCGAGATCGCGGGCGAGACTACGGCGCGCGCTGTGCTGGCACCGCCCAGCCCGGAATTCGACACGCAACTCGAGGCGGTAATCGCATGGCGCGAGCTGCCCGGCAACCACGTGGCGACACTCGACGACCCGGCCTACCCACCCGCGCTCCTGACCATGCCCGATCCGCCGCCGCTGCTATATATAAAGGGCCGGCTGGATCGACTGCACACGAGGGCGGTCGCCCTGGTGGGCAGCCGCAGCGCGACACCGCAAGGCGTTGAAGACACGGAGCGCTTCGCGCGCGAGCTTTCGCAGGCCGGCGTCACGATCGTGTCGGGGCTGGCGCTGGGTATCGACGGTGCCGCGCATCGGGGCGGGCTGGAAGGTGTCGGTGGCACGGTGGCGGTGATCGGCACCGGCGCGGACCTCGTGTATCCGGCCGCCCATCACGCGCTGGCGCGGCAAATTGCGGCGCAAGGTGCAATCCTTTCGGAATGGCCGCTGGGCACGCCGGCGCGCGCCGCCAATTTTCCGCAGCGTAACCGCTTGATCGCAGGCCTCGTCAGCGGAGTTGTGATCGTCGAGGCCGCCATGCGCTCGGGCTCGCTGATCACAGCTCGGCTCGCCAATGAAATGGGGCGCGATATCTTCGCATTGCCCGGCTCGATCCACGCGCCTCTGTCGCGCGGTTGTCATCGAATCATCAAGCAGGGCGCCAAGCTGGTGGAAACGCCCGATGAGGTGCTGGAGGAACTGGGCTTCGCCAAGCCGGCGGTAGCACCGCCTACTTCGCCCACAGCACCGCCGGCCATGAGCGCCGAAGCGCTGCAACTCCTCGACGCACTCGGCCATGCCCCCGCCACGCTTGAAATTCTTGCCACCCGTACCGAGATGGGGGGCGCGGCATTGCAAAACACGCTGCTGCAACTCGAACTCGCCGGCCAGGTGACCGCGCTGCCCGGCGGCCGCTTCACGCGAACGACCCACAGCTGACCCCGCATTGACCAGGGTTGATCACGATTCGGGATCGGCCATGCTACATTCGCGCCAAAGCACCTGACAAAAGTACGTAAGGAACCATCATGCCCGCGCTGAATCTCGACACCGACCACGACCGGATTGCCGAGCGCGTCAACGAACCCGACACGCTGTTCGTTGCCTGCCTGTGCGCGGAGTGGTGCGGGACCTGCCGTGAGTATCGGGATGCCTTCGACCGGCTGGCGGATAAGCATCCGGAGATCTGTTTCGCATGGATCGACATCGAAACCCATGCGGACCGCTTCGACGATCTGGATGTCGAAAATTTCCCGACCATCCTGATCGAAGACTCGGGAACGACACGTTTTTTTGGCACGGTTTTGCCGCAGGCGGCGATTGTGGAGCGGATGTTGTCCGATCTGACGGCCGTGCCCGGCGTCAGCGGCGCGCCCAAATTGCGGCCTGCGCTGGCCGCCGCGTGAACGTGGCCACCGGCCGCCGAACCTTGCGGAACGGGCGTTGCAAGCGGTACACGCCGCGTTTTCCGCAGCTTGCCCAGTTACTGAGCACGCAATTATCATGGCGCGCTTTTTATGGCACTTGACACGCCGCTCTCGCGCCGTGTGCTATAAAGCGGTCGTTATTGGGTCGCAAAGGTCGCAAACGAGGGTCGCGCTAATTAAGCGCACTCAAGGCCATCAACCCGCATCTACCAACCTCACATCGAGTCATGTCCAAAGCACTGATCATCGCCGAAAAGCCTTCCGTCGCGAACGACATCGCGCGCGCTTTGGGCGGTTTTACCAAGCATGACGAATACTACGAAAGCGACGACTACGTCCTTTCCTCGGCAGTCGGCCACTTGCTGGAAATCGCCGCGCCCGAAGACTATGAAGTCAAACGCGGCAAGTGGAGTTTCGCCAACTTGCCCGTCATTCCGCCGCATTTCGATCTGAATCCGATCGCCAAGAGCGAGTCGCGCCTGAAGGTGCTGACCAAGCTGCTCAAGCGTAAAGACATCGACCGCCTGATTAACGCATGTGACGCGGGGCGCGAGGGCGAGCTGATTTTCCGCCTGATCGCGCAGCACGCGAAAGCCAAGCAGCCAGTACAGCGCCTGTGGCTTCAGTCGATGACAGCCGGCTCGATCCGCGACGGCTTTGCCCGTCTGCGTAGCGACGAGGAAATGCAGCCGCTCGCCGATGCAGCGCGCTGCCGCTCGGAAGCGGACTGGCTGGTCGGCATCAACGGCACGCGAGCCATGACCGCGTTCAACAGCAAGGGCGGCGGCTTCTTCCTGACCACGGTCGGCCGGGTGCAGACGCCGACGCTGTCGATCGTCGTCGAGCGCGAAGAAAAGATTCGCCGCTTCGTGCCGCGCGATTATTGGGAAGTGAAGGCGGAGTTCGTCTGTGCGGCCGGTTTCTACGAGGGCCGCTGGTTCGATCCGAAATTTAAGCGCGACGAGTTCGATCCGGAAAAACGCGATTCGCGGCTGTGGGCGCTGCCCGCGGCTGAGACGATCGTCGCGGCCTGCCGTGGCCAGATCGGCACGGTGACCGAAGAATCGAAGCCGTCCACGCAACTGTCGCCGGCGCTGTTCGACCTGACCAGCTTGCAGCGTGAAGCCAACGGCCGCTTCGGCTTTTCGGCCAAGAACACACTCGGCCTCGCTCAGGCGCTGTACGAAAAGCACAAGGTGCTGACCTATCCCCGGACCGACGCACGCGCGTTGCCGGAAGACTATATGGATACGGTCAAGGAAACGCTGGGCATGCTCAAGGAGAGCAACAACTATCTCCCGTTTGCCAAGCAGGTATTGGACAAGGGCTGGGTGAAGCCGAACAAGCGCATCTTCGACAACTCGAAGATCAGCGACCACTTCGCAATCATCCCCACGCTGCAGGCGCCGAAGAATCTGTCCGAACCGGAACAGAAGCTCTACGACCTGGTGGTGAAGCGCTTCCTGTCGGTATTCTTCCCGGCCGCCGAATTTCGTGTGACGACGCGGATCACGGAAGTGGTCGGCCATCACTTCAAGACCGAAGGCAAGGTACTGGTCGAACCGGGCTGGTTGCAGATCTACGGCCGCGAAATCGGCGGTGAAGACGCGAACCTCGTGCCGGTGCAAAAAGACGAGAAGGTCAAGACGGACAAGATCGCCGCCCAGCAACTGGTGACGAAACCGCCCGCACGTTACAACGAAGCGACCTTGCTGTCGGCAATGGAAGGCGCAGGCAAGCTCGTCGAAGACGACGAATTGCGCGAAGCCATGGCTGCCAAGGGTCTCGGCACGCCGGCCACGCGCGCCGCCATTATCGAAGGGCTGCTCGGTGAAAAGTATCTGATCCGCGAAGGCCGCGATCTGATTCCGACCGCCAAGGCGTTCCAGTTGATGACACTGCTGCGCGGCCTCGGCGTCAAGGAATTGACCGCACCGGAATTGACCGGCGAGTGGGAATACAAGCTCTCGCAGATGGAACGTGGCAACCTGCCGCGCGACGCGTTCATGCAGGAAATCGCCCGCATGACGCAGACCATCGTCAAGCGCGCGAAAGAGTACGATTCCGACACGATCCCGGGCGATTACGCGACGTTGCAGACGCCGTGTCCGAATTGCGGCGGTCAGGTAAAGGAAAATTACCGACGCTTCGCGTGCTCGAAGTGCGAGTTCTCGATCTCCAAGATTCCGGGCGGACGTCAGTTCGAAATTCCGGAAGTTGAAGAGCTCCTGCAGAACAAGACGATCGGACCGCTGTCGGGTTTCCGCAGCAAGATGGGCCGCCCGTTCTCGGCGATCTTGAAGCTCTCGCTCGACGACGAGATCAAGAACTACAAGCTCGAATTCGACTTCGGTCAGGACTCGGGCGGCGAAGATGGCGAACCGCCTGACTTCTCCGACCAGCAGGCGGTCGGCGCGTGCCCGAAGTGCAAGGGCCGCGTGTTCGAACACGGCATGAGCTATGTCTGCGAGAACTCGGTTGCAAACCCGAAAACTTGCGACTTCCGCTCGGGCAAGGTGATTCTGCAGCAGGAAATCGCGCGTGAGCAGATGGCGAAATTGCTCGAGGAAGGGCGCACCGACCTGCTGACGAACTTCAAGTCGTCACGTACCGGCCGCAACTTCAAGGCGTTCCTCGTCAAGCAGAACGACGGCAAGATCGGCTTCGAATTCGAGAAGAAAGAGCCGTCAGCCAAGACGGCGGCCAAGACCGCGGCGGCTAAGGCGGCGGCCAAGGCAGCGCCGGAGTCGGATGACGAAGATGCACCGGTCGCCGTGAAGGCGGTGCCCGCCAAGAAGGTCGCGGCCAAGAAAGCACCCGCTACGAAGACTGCGGCTGCGAAGAAGACCGCTGCCGCCAAGAAGGCGCCGGCCAAGAAAACGGTCGCGCGCAAGACGGGCTCGTAAATCGGGCGCATGGGCCGGATGGGTATTCAGCTTCCGGCCAGCTTCGAACTTGCCTGAAAAAAGGCGCAGTCACTTTCGTGACTGCGCCTTTTTATTTGTCGGCCAGACTGCGCTGACCTCAAGCGCTGCCGGCACCCTCGCCCGGGTCGTTACAGCGGCGACAGCGCGGCGGGCCGTGGACGATTCGTCTTTGCCAAAGTCTTAGGCACCGGCGATAACTCGCTATCCAGCAGCCGTGACAGCGGCTCAGCGCCATCGAACGCTTCCGGTGGCATGGGATCCGCCGAATCGAGCGCCGTGGGCGTAGCAGGCCTGCCAAGGCCGTCCTTGATCCACTGCTCGCCGAGCAGACTATTCGGCGTCTGGCTGAAATGCTCGACCAGATGATCGATAAACGTACGCACCTTTGCCGGCAAGTGACGGCGGCTCGGATACGCGATGTTGATCTCGACCTGCGGCAAACGGAAATCGCCAAGCAAACGCACGAGCCTGCCGCGCGTCATGTCGCGGCCGATCAGATAGCTCGGCAAAATCGCGATGCCCATGCCGAGCAACGCGAACTGCCGCAGCATTTCCGTGTTGTTAGCCACGATCACGTTGGATGGACGCACGCGGACTTCGCCTTCCGAACCCGTGAACACACGCTCGTCGCCCCAATACTCGGACGGCAAGCTCAGGCACGGGTGCCTGAGCAAATGCTCGGGCCGCGTGGGCGTGCCGTGTTTTTCCAGATACGCGGGCGTCGCACACACCGTCATGCAACCGGTGGTCAACCGCCGCGTGACAATGCTCGCGCTGCGCATCTGCCGCGTGACCACCACGCCCACGTCGAAACCTTCTTCGACCAGATCGACTTGACGGTCGACCAGCGTGACATCGGGAATGACTTTCGGATAGCGCTCCGCGTACGTTTGCAGCACGGGCGCGAGATTATGCAACCCGAATACGACCGGTGCGACTATGCGCAACGTGCCGACGGGTTCGTGATTGCGCGCGACCACCATCTGCTCGACGTCTTCCAGTTCGTCGAGAATCTGGCGCGCACGCTCGAGATAAACCTGACCGGATTCGGTCAGGGACAAGCTGCGGGTTGTGCGATTGAGCAGCCGCGTACCAAGACGGCCTTCGAGATCGGCAACGTGACGGGTGGCGACTGCGTTGGAAATATCCATCGCGCTTGCAGCGCGGGCAAAACTGCCGAGATCCGCCACTTTGACGAAAACTCGCATCGACTGCAAATGATCCATAAGACAACTCCTGCCGTGTTACTGCTTCCTGACAATTAGTGAAAACCAGTGAAGCGAACTTCGAATTCTCCTACGACTCGCGAAATCGTGCAGAAGTTGCCCTCAAAAGCGGAAATATTGTCGATATTTGTGCCAGTGTGCTCCACAGTGTAGGGCGGGAGCCTCGATTGTTCCCACAAGAGTAACAATCTAGTGCGCCGCAGCTTGCACTGTCTTTTTTGTTCGAACAGATGCAACGGTCGCTTCAGCATTGCGAAATCAGAAAAGATCGCAATGCGGGGTCGGACCGGAAACGAAAAGCCGCCCGAAGGCGGCTTTCATGCGAAGTGAATACTCACCTAATCAGGCAGCGAGTTTCCCCTCAAGCGCGCGTTTTGCCTCAGTCAAAGCCGGCGGCAGGCCTTGCTGCAATGTGTCAAACAGCGCGGCGTGCAGCTTGAGTTCGTCGCGCCAGGCTGCGTCGTCGACAGAAATCACCTGCTGGAATTGCTCGCGGCTGAAATCGAGGCCGCTCCAGTCGATGTCTTCATAGTGCGGCGACACGCCGAACGCGTGTTCTTCACCTTGCGCGTTGCCCTCAATGCGCCCGACCATCCAGCCCAGCACACGCATGTTCTCGCCGAAGCCCGGCCAGACGAACTTGCCGTCCGCGCCCTTGCGGAACCAGTTGACGCAGAAGATTTTCGGCAGCTTCGCGCTCAGCTTCTCGAGACGCTCGCCGGTTTTCAGCCAGTGCCCGAAGTAGTCGCTCATGTTGTAACCGCAGAACGGCAGCATCGCGAACGGGTCGCGGCGCACCACGCCTTGCTGCCCCGCCGCCGCCGCGGTTGTTTCCGAGCCCATGGTCGCCGCCATGTAGACACCTTCGACCCAGTTGCGCGCTTCGGTGACGAGGGGCACGGTGGTGGAACGACGACCGCCAAAAATGAACGCGTCGATCGCGACGCCCGCCGGGTTCTCCCAGTCGGCGTCGATCGACGGACATTGCGAAGCCGGCGCCGTGAAACGCGCATTCGGATGCGCTGCCTTGCGGCCGCTCTCTTTCGCGCTTGCCGGCGTCCAATCTTTGCCCTGCCAATCGATCAGGTGAGCGGGCGGCTCGTCGGTCATGCCTTCCCACCAGACGTCGCCGTCGTCGGTCAGCGCGACGTTCGTGAAGATGACGTTTTCCTTCAGCGTGGCCATCGCGTTGAAGTTGGTCTTTTCGCTCGTGCCCGGTGCCACGCCGAAATAGCCCGCCTCCGGGTTGATCGCGTACAGACGGCCGTCCTTACCCGGCTTGATCCAGGCAATATCGTCGCCGATCGTGGAGATTTTCCAGCCGTTCAGGCCTGCCGGCGGAATCAGCATGGCGAAATTGGTCTTGCCGCAAGCCGACGGAAACGCCGCCGCGACATGATGTTTGTGCCCTTGCGGCGACGTCACGCCAAGAATCAGCATGTGTTCGGCGAGCCAGCCTTCGTCGCGGCCCATCGTCGACGCAATGCGCAGCGCGAAGCACTTCTTGCCAAGCAGCGCATTGCCGCCGTAGCCCGAGCCGTAGCTCCAGATTTCGCGCGATTCGGGGAAATGGACAATGTATTTGGTGTCGTTGCACGGCCACGATACGTCTTTCGCGCCCGCCGCGAGTGGCGCACCGACCGAATGCACGCACGGCACGAACTCGCCGTCTTCGCCCAGCACCTCGTACACCTTGCGGCCCATGCGCGTCATGATGCGCATGTTGGTGGCCACATAGGGGCTGTCGCTCAACTCGACGCCGATGTGCGCGATCGGCGAACCGAGCGGCCCCATCGAGAACGGCACCACGTACATGGTGCGGCCGCGCATGGCGCCGTCGAACAGACCGTCGAGCGTCGAGCGCATCTCAGCCGGTTCGATCCAGTTGTTGGTTGGCCCGGCATCTTCACGGCGCTTGGAGCAGATGAACGTGCGGTCTTCGACGCGCGCTACGTCCGACGGATCCGACCATGCGAGATAGGAATTGGGACGTTTGGCGGGATTGAGCTTCTTGAGGGTGCCAGCTTCGACCATCAGGGCACACAGGCGGTCGTACTCTTCCTGCGAACCGTCGCACCAGACAATTCGATCGGGTTTGGTCTTGGCGGCAACGCGCTGGACCCAGTCAATCAGTTTTCGGTGTTTGACCCACTCGGGTGCCCCTGCGGACGCCTCGATAGTGGGCTGTCCTTCGAATGAGGGATGATTCATCGACCTGTCTCCGTTTTGAAAGCCAATAGAAAAACGGTACAAGCCCAGCGACGCTGCATGCGAGAGGCGTTCAATTCATCGCGCCGGCATTTCTACATGCCGACGCGCAATTGTGCAGGTCATCATGGGCCACCCAGCATGTTGCGCGGAGGTGTCCGCCGACGGTCGTCTGCAACCGTCTGTAAAGCGACTTGCCTCAACACGCAACAAACTGTTAAAAACGATGTCAATCGGCCTTGCCGTGGGGCTGCCGTTCTTCGCGGCAGCTTCTACGTTAAGGTATCCAGCCAGACCGGCATGTGACCTAGGTCACATGGTGGGACAGTCAGCATAACACTCCGTTCCGCACCGCTACGGTGCGCTGCAAGACACATACCATGAAGATTGCCATCCTCGACGATTACCAGGACGCCGTCCGCAAGCTCGACTGCTTTCAACTGCTGGCCGACCATGAGGTCAAGGTCTTCAACAACACCGTCCGCGGTCTCGGCCAACTGGCGAGCCGTCTTTCCGAAGTCGACGCCTTGGTCCTGATTCGCGAACGCACCCGCATCAGCTCGCAACTACTCGACAAGTTGCCGCGTTTGCGCATGATCAGTCAGACTGGCAAAGTTTCCAGCCATATCGACCTGGCAGCCTGTACCGAGCGTGGCATTGCCGTGCTGGAAGGCAGCGGCTCGCCGATCGCGCCGGCCGAACTGACCTGGGCCCTCATCATGGCCGCTCAGCGGCGGATTCCGCAATACGTAGCAAACCTTAAGCAAGGGGCCTGGCAGCAATCCGGTTTGAAGACATCGGCGCTGCCGCCGAACTTCGGTTTGGGCCAGGTGTTACGCGGTCAGACCCTGGGGATTTGGGGTTACGGCAAAGTCGGCCGGTTGGTTGCCGGATACGGCAAGGCCTTCGGCATGAACGTGCTGATCTGGGGCCGCGAGCATTCGCGCGAAGCGGCGCGCGCGGACGGGTATGACGTGGCCGAGAGTCGTGAGGCGCTGTTCGAGCAGAGCGATGTGCTGTCATTGCACCTGCGTCTGCATGACGACACGCGCGGCATCGTCAAGCAGGAAGACCTGATGCGGATGAAGCCGACCGCGTTGCTCGTGAACACGAGCCGAGCCGAACTGCTCGACGAAAACGCGCTGGTGAACGCGCTGTCGCACAACCGACCGGGGATGGTCGCGATCGATGTCTACGAAAGCGAGCCGATTCTGCAGGGCTACAGCCTGTTGCGCATGGAAAATGTGATCTGCACGCCGCACATCGGCTACGTGGAACGCGAGAGCTACGAGTTGTATTTCACCGCGGCATTCCAGAACATTCTGGCTTTCGACGCCGGCGATACGGTCAGCGTGGCGAATCCGGAAGCGTTGCAGGGCGGGCGCCGACGTTAAGCGTCTGCGCTAGACTCCGACTGCAATTTTCGGTAAAGCACCCGCGCTGACCACTCGCGATTGCGTCAGGCTTCGATCTGCGCGCCACTTCCTTTGGCGCGAGGCCGCGAGCCACGCAACGCTTTTAGAAACCACGCCGCTGCCGCTCAACTCAGCGCGCTTCGTGCGCACCGGCTTCAAGCAGATCAGGCATGCGTTCCAGAAAGGCCTCGCCGTCGACGCGGCCGAGGTTATACGCGTGCACCATCTGCGACGGGCTGGTGTAATCCCAACTCGAAATTGGCACCTTGCGCGACGGCTGCACGTAGAGCCGTTGCTGCACGCCGTGCGGCACGACGAACATCTGCGGCCGTGGGTAAAGACGCGTGACCATCACCAGCACGTTGCCGGGCGCCTCGGCGTCGAGCGCGCCGACCGGCACGTTGTCGACCATCCCGCCATCCAGCACCGGTCTGCCGTTGCGCCGCAAAACCGGCGTGAACGGCGGCGTACTCGATGATTGCAGAATCAGATCGGCGAGATCCTCGACCGTCGCGCAATCCTGCGCGCGCACGAATTCCGGATGAAAGCCGAGCGTCTGACCCAGCGTCGGATGCAGCGTTTTGCGCACGTATTTCTCGATGTTGTACGCGATCAGGCCTGCGGCGACCGCGCTTCGCGCGCCAAGCCAGCGTGGCAGGTGCGACACTCCGATGCGGATTTCGGGCGCGTCGGCGAGCGTGGAGAATTTGTCGCTGTAGATGTCGAGCAGCGCCTGCCGGTAGATCCGGTAATGCGGAAAAACCGATTCGCCACGCAGCAGATTGCCCCAGTACGCATTGCGGGTGTTGTGGCGCAGCGCGTCCTGGTAATAGCGCATGACCCAGTCGGAATCGCGCGTGTAGAGCATGCACGCGGTGGCGGCGCCGGCCGAAATGCCAGCGATGACGCGCGGACGGATATCCAGCTCCGGCTGCACCACGTCCCAGAATCCCGCCTGCCACCAGCAGCGATTGCCGCCGCCGGCGAATACGACCTGATCGAACATCTTGGCTTTTTCCTCTAATGCAGCTTGCGGGCCTGTTTCGGGCCTCAGTCGAGCAGCGCGTAGGTGGTGGTGGCGTGGACGGCCATGTTGCCGGCATCGTCGAATAACTCGACTTCGCCGAACACGAGATTGCGGCCCATGCGCAGCACGCGCGCGGTAATCAACACATCGCCGTTGCGGACCGCGCGCATGAAACTGATGTTGAGCGAGACGGTGCTCATCGGCTTGAAACCGCCCAGCGCGGCAGCAATCGCGACGATCATGGCCGTGTCGGCGGCCGCCATGAAGACCTGGCCGCAGATCACGCCGCCCGAATGGCGCAGCCCGCCGGAAAACGGCAGGCGCAAAGTCGCACTTTCTTCGTCGACCTTGACCGGGGTCAGCGTGAGCGAGCGGACCCACGGGGCGAGAATGCGGTCGAGCAGCGCGGTAATCTCTTTGTCATCCATGGCGGTCCCCGGTCGAAAGCCGCGCGACGGTTCGTGCGGCAGATATCCGCGACATGATACCGGGACGATGAAGCGCGCGCCTTCCCTGTGCGGGGCCGCTAGCAGCGCTGATGCCGGGTCGTGGTCCTCAGATTTTTTAAGAAATCTGCTAAAGGGGCTTGGCAAGTTCGGAAAGTTACTGCATAATTTCGCTTCTGTTGGGGGCGTTAGCTCAGTTGGTAGAGCAGCGGACTCTTAATCCGTAGGTCGAGTGTTCGAGTCACTCACGCCCCACCACCGAATTTAGCAGTAGGAAATCAAGCACTTACGAGCGATCGTGGTGCTTTTTTTTCGCCTGTAGCCGGCGCGTGCAGGCGTCAAAAACTGGCCTTTGCCGGAAAACTGCCGGAACGGAAGAATCCAGACCAAGCGATCTAAATCCTTTCGCATGGGAGTCTGGAAATGGCATACATCAGTCAGCGCGGCGCGTACTGGCGCGCCGAGGTCCGCCGACGCGGTTACGAACCCGTCTATCGGTCGTTCGATACGAAGCAGCAAGCGCAGCAATGGGCGAGGCGGGTGGAGTCGGAAATGGACAGCGGGGCGTACGTCGATCGTACGGAAGCTGAGCGAACCACGCTCCGCCAGGCGTTGGAGCGGTACCGCCACCCTGGCTGATCGCAAATCCACCGCCCGTGCTCTCCTGATGCGCCGCGCTCGACATCGTGTCCTGCACGCTCGCGATGTTCAGAACACACGCACCCGACACGCCCGCCGTTGTCGATGCACGTTCACGCGCATCTGTTCCGGTCCGAGGTTCTTCTGCCAGCCACGGATACGCCATACGCGCTCCCCAAACGTGAACAGCAGTTCACCGCCTTCCGTCTGTTTCACGTCAAGCGCTTCCGCCGTCGCGATCGGAGCAGCCTCCTGCACACGGCAACGACTCAGCAGACGGAAATGAATGACACCTATAACAGCAAACCCGGCTGCGGCCGGGTTTGCTGTTATTCGCCTTTGTTCTTCTTTAGCTCACGCAACTCCTTGATGAGCTGATACGTGACGCCTCCAAACAGAATAAAAAACAGCGGCATCAGTATCAGAAGAGGCTTCAGGCCTGCACCGTGCCCAATCGAAATAGCAAGCGCAAAGACTACAATCCCTACCGCACCCGAGTAGGCTATTAAAGCTCGTTTCATGAGCGCGCGAAGCTTGGCTTGCGCATCTTTAGACCGTGTCATTTATGTTGCGTAATAGCATTCTGGAATGGGCCGCTTAAACCTTGGATCACGTTATTGAGTAAGTTACCCAGAGTGCCAGGGAACAGAACCTTCGTCGCCCCGCCCGCAGCAGCAGAACCAGCAGCAAATCCACCAGATGCATCGGGGCTAGCTTGGTGAGTAACCGCTGCCGAACCAAACGCACCAGTTCCTGCCACGATGGCATTGTAGCCATTGGCCGCAACCTTTCCGGCAGTTCCCATGCCGGCAATCGCCGTGTCTGCAATGGCAAATGGATAAAGAGCCCCATTTATCACGCCCGTAGTGTATGACTTCGTAAAGTCCGGCTTGTCTCTCGACAGGCCCATTGCGTAACTGACAGCATCGCCCCAATAATCAAATCCACCGGCCAGTGCAGCAGCCGCCACCGCTTGCGGTCCGATCAACGCCAGCACACCAACTGGTGCACCATACGCCGCCGCCGTCTGCATGTTCGCCGAGGCCGCATCTGCATTCGCACTCTGCGCCTGAATCGCGACCTGAATCACCGCCTCACTACACTGCGCGCCCGCACCGCACGCCTGCGACACCAGATCGATTCTGAACGCATCGGCTGTATCGCTCCGTTTGCCGATCGCATTGCTGTCATCGCAGTGAGCGCCGTTGCACGAAGTACTACGGTTGTACAGATCCTCGTTCGCCCCCGCAAATGCACCGGAATTTCCGCCTACGAGTGCGCCCGCGCTTCCGGCTAGCGCATTGGCCAGGATGTTGCCCAGCATGCGATTCGCGTCGGCGTCGCCAGTTGGGTTTGCATCGTGAACCGCATTGCTGATGCCGTTCAGGTTCCCCGCCAGTACCGCCGACGTCGCCGCACCCGCGGCGCCGCCCAACGCATTGCCGCCGCCGAGTCCGGCCACCAGCGCACCGCCTGCCGTGTGCATCGCCACGCGCGCGCTGCCACCCTCAGACCACGCCGCAATGCCCGCCTGATCGCCCGCATCCCGAGCCTCCTGCAGACGCCGGTCCGCATAGTTGCCGATCTGCGTCGCCACTGCCTGACCGGCCGCGCTCGCCGCACTCATCATGTCGGCCTGCCGCTCCAGCAGGTTGTTCAGGTCCGGCGCTTTCGCGACCGTGGCGTTCGTGTCCGACGTGTCGCGGTTCAGGCTCGCCACGTCCTGCGTCTGATGGTCAGTGTCCGTGATATTGATCGCACCGGTGCTCACGCCGCTACGTGTCGTCGCGCTGTCACTGCCGCTGTCGTGCTGGCCAAGAGACGGCGTGATACCGCCCGAGTCTGGCACCGAGGCCGGTCCAACCGCCTTGTCCGGCAAACCCATTGAAGCGCCGGCCGAGAATCCGCTGCTTTTCGCATCGTAGTTCGAACTGTTTTGCATGTCCGAGAAGGACAGTGTGCCAGTGCTGAGCGTGTTCCTCTCCGGCGTGGCGTCACTGGCTATGGTAGCGCCCTTGAGATCGGTGTTGCCGTGGACATCAATATCAAACCCACCCGTACCCGCGTGAATCCCGGCCTGCTCATTGACACCTGCATAGCTGCCGTTCGCGTTCGCATTCGTCTGGCTGAAGCTCGCGCTGCCGCCGCCCTGGCCGATTGCAAATCCACCGCCCGTGCTCTCCTGATGCGCCGCGCTCGGCATCGTGTCCTGCACGCTCGCGATGTTCAGGTTGCCGCCGACATCGGCGTTCACCTGGCGACCGTTGACGTTCGACCCGACGATGTTGGTGTCGCCACCCGAAATGATCGTCGCGGTGTTGGCCGCCGTCACATGCGTGTTGTTCTGCATGGCGGCATCGCTGTTGCCATTGCCGTGCGCCTTCGACATCGACGCATCGACACCGAAGCCCTGCCTGCCATAGGAGATACCCACGCTCGCGCTGCTGGACTCGTTGCTGCTGCGCGTCGAGTCGGTATCGGTCGTGTTCACGAGATTGACCTGGTTTCTTGCCCCCAGGATCACGTCATTCGCGTTCACGTTCGCACCTGCAATCGTCAGGTTGCCGCTTCCCGGCGTGCCGTCGCCGGTCGCAACGAACGCGGCTGTGCCGCCCGCCGTGACACTTGACCCGCGATTGGTCGTGCTGTCCTCGGTGTAGGTGCTCTTGCTGTGGCTGCTGCCGTAGCTGAGTTCAACCTTCGCTTCCGGCTTCTGGTTCTTGGCGAGCGCGCCCAATGCAGCGCCAGCCGCACCCACCGAATCGATTGCGCCACTCGCCGCCGCCATGCCGTGCAGTGCTGCCGCGCGATCATCCTGGCTATGGCTCGCCGCATGCGCCTGGTCTACCGTGTTGGACACCGCGTCAATCACCGGGGCCCTGATCGCGAGCGTAAAGCCGCTCTGTTTGACCTTGTGCGTCTCGTCGTGGTGCATCGTATCGACGGCAGAGTCGATCGTGACGTTCGCACCGGTGCCCGTGAGATTCTGCGCCGCAACCAGATCGCTACCCGTTACGTGCAAGTCCTTGCCTGCGGTGATGTTCAGACTGCCATCAAGCGAGCCGACCGTGCTGCCGGTGTTCGTTACCTGCGTGGTACTGGCCGTGTCGGTCTGCGTCTTGCTGCCCACCGAAATGCCGATCCCACCGCCTGTGCCGATGCCGGACTCGTGCTTCTGGTAGTAGCTCGATGTGCTCTGTGTGTCCTGCGAGGTCGTGATGTTCACGTTGCCTGCTGCCGCCAGATTCACGTCATTCGTGCCCGCGATGGTCGAGCCTTTGACGTTCAGGTCGCGGCCAGCGCTAACCGTTACCATATCGCCCGACACGGTACTGCCAACGCCGATGTTCGCCTGCGTGTTCTGCATCGTGTCAGTGGTCGAGCCATGCACAAAGCTGCCACGCTTTGATTCGGTCGCCGAGTACGAATCGTGTTCCTCACGGCCTTCATTGATGTTTACGTCGCCCGTGGCCGCAATGGTTGCCGCGCCACGGCCTGCTGCCAGCGACGAACCGGTGAGCGTGACGTTGCCCTTTGTCGGATCGGCGCTCAGGGCCGCGAGCGTCGCATTGCCGCCAGCAGAAATGGTCGAGCCCACTGCCTGTTCGTCGTAGCTGCGGTCTGCCTGCTTGCGCGTCCTGTCGTCGGTTGCGACATTGTTGGAGTTCGCGGTGTTGGTAACGGTCGTTGCCGTCAGGTTGCCGCCCGCGACAACCGCCATGTCGCTGCCCGCGGTGACCGTCGCCCCCTTGAGCGTCGTATCGTTGCCGCTTTGCATCGCGAGACTGCCGCCTGCCGTGATTGCACCGGTCTGGTTGATCGTGCTGGACGCTTCCCAATGATGGTCCGCATTCTTCGTGACCGACTGCGACGTGTCCGACTGCACCGTATCCACGGTAATGTCGTGCCCTGCCGCGATCTGCGCGTTGCCGCCCGCCGCGATGCTCGCACCATGAACCGTCAGGTCATTACCTGCCACCACAAGCAGATCACCCGTCGATGCAATCGTGCCCTGTGCGCCGAGCAGGCTCTGGCTGACCTTGCTGTTGCCGACCGCCGAACTGACACCAACGGTATCCACCAGCGTCGTGTTCACGATGTCACGACCCGCGAGCACGGCAACCCGGTTGCCGGTGATGCGTCCCGATGCATTGACCACATCATTCGTCGCCGAAACAACCGTCGTGCCGTTGTCCGTGCTGCTGCCCGAACCGCTACCGATGGAGCCGCCCCGGTTCAGGATATTGGTCGCAGCAACAACGGTCTGCGTACCGCCCTTGATGACGCCCGAGTTGGTCGCGCTGCCGGTGGCGTGAATCTCCACATCATCGGCGGCAATCAGTGCACCGGTCGGCTGCAGGTCGTTCGCGTGGGCGTGGGCCAGATACACGACCGGCGTCAGCACCGTTTGCGTCGTGCCGTCCGGCAGCGTGACAGTCTGGTTCACCAGCCACACGATATCGCTGGTGAGCGCATCCATCTGCGCGGCAGTCAGCGCCAGCCCCGGTTCGAGGTTGAATTCCTTCGCGACGTTCACACCGTTGCTCATCAGCGCGCGGTACTCGTCCTCTTTGCTCGTGTAGCCCTGCAGATAGACGCGGCCCGTGAGCTGCGTGATCTGGTTGCGCACCATCTGTTCCTCGTACACGCCATCGCCCAGCCGCTTGATGGTCTTCGACGGATCAAGGCCGAGTGCCCCCAGCATGTAGTCGCTCGAAATGAAACTCGTGTAGCTGGTCAGGCGCCGATCGGTGACGACCAGATAGGACGCGCCGGGTGCGGTGTTGAACGTATACAGGCCGCTCGACGGCAGCGTGATACCGAGCGCGCCACCCGGTCCGGCGATGGACTGTGGTGCGTTGATGGTCTGTGTCTGGCCGGTTGCCAGGTTGACCGTCTGCGCACCCGTGCCGGTAATGCCGCCCACCGTGCCATTCGCCCCGAGCGTGCCGCCTGTCGCGCCGGTCGCGGAGTTCGCCGCCGAAACGTTCGTGTTGTTGATGTCGGTCGCGCTGATCTGCACCGGGTTGTTCGCGATGATCGTTCCGCCCGTTCCGCCGATGGCAACGGGTGACAGGATAATCGACGGCTCGACCACCGTCCCCACATCGCGCGAAATGTTCTCGTTCCACGCGTAGGTCGAAACGATGTCCTGCTTCTGATACTGGTATAGCGTCTGGCCGATGTTGTTGACGAGGGTGCCCCCGTAGTTGCCGCTTGCCACATCGCCGTCTGCCTGTGCGCTGCCGATCTGGATGGATCCGCCCGCGCCGATCGCACTGTATTCATTGTTCAGCGTGCCGACGTTCGCAAGTAGCATGTTGCCGGCCGCCATGATCTGCGCCTGTTGGGCCTGCTGCCCGGTGACCTGGTCCTGCTGCGTCGTGGTCGTCGTGTCGCGTGCGATCTCGACCCGCTGATACCCCTTGTGGGCGTCGTTGCGCGATGCGTATTCGGTGCCGGGATCGTAGTTGACGTTCGGATCGTAGTCGTCCCAGTAAGTGGCGGTGATCGAGCCGTCAGCGTTGGTCGTCAGCGTGTTGTAGTAGATCGTCTGCGGCTGGCCGTTGACGTTCACTACCAGCACCTTGTCAGTCGCATTGGGGCCAGTGTTCTGTGACATGACATCCGCCCCTGACCACGTGGCGGTGATTGGCACGATATAGCCATCGTCCCACATGGCCTGCGTACAGTACCCCTTGTCGGCGTTTCCGGTCGTGCAGGCCATGTACCTGCTGCGCTTGGTCTGGTGAACCGTATCGACATCGGTGGTCACCGTCTCGACGGTGGGGGCGGGGCGTGTGTTGGTCAGCGTCTGCGTGGCGACCTCGACGTTGCCCTGCGCCTCGATGGTGGACTGGTCATTGGTGACGGAGTTGCTGCGGTTGGCGAGCAGTCCGTTCACATCGCGCGTGCCATCTGCAGCGATGTTGATGTCACCGAGACTGAAGATGTTCGCACCGCCCGTATTGGAGATGTCGCCCGATGCATACAGGTTGACCGCCGACGCCGCGGCAATGGCCGCAGCCGCGCCCATGTTGGCAATGGAACCGGCGTTCAGCGTGACCGTGTTGCCGACAATCGTTGCGGTGTTGGTCAGCGACGCGCTGTGCGTCGTCACCGAATCGCCTTCGATGCGGCCTGCGTTGGTGATGGCATTCGCCGCATTGACCGTCGTGTCTGACGAGTTGAGGTTCGCGCCGGTCTGGTTGTCCACGTTCGCCGCGTTCACAGTCAGTACGTTCACCGCGCCGAGCGTGCCCTGGTTCGTGAAGGTGCCTGCTGTCGTAAACGTCAGGTTGTGGTTGGCCTGAATCCGGTTGGTGCCGGTGAGCGTGTAATCGCTGTTGACCGTCACTGCACCGTCGTTCCCGGCAATGATCCTGCCGTCACCCGTAAGCTGGTTCGTCGTGATGCTCAGGTTCTGATCGCTGCCAATCACGCCGTTCTGGTTCGCCAGCGTGCCGGCACTGACGGATACCGAGCCGCCTCTGCCCGCACGCCCCGAAGGAAGTCCCCCTGGGGGATCGTTGCCGATCCGGCCCGACGTGTTGTCGAGCGAAGCCGCGTTCAGCGCAATCGCACCGTTGCCGTGGATCGACCCACCCGCATTGATGACACTTGCATTGGGGCCGTTCAGCGTGACGTTGCCTGCACCCGAAAGCGTTGCGTTCGTGTTGTCCGCGAGCTGCGTAATGTCCAGCATCAGGTCGTAGCCCGACACGAGCTGCGCGCCGTTCGTGTTCGACAGCGTGTCTGCGTTCACGGTCACGTCACCATTGCCGCCAATGGTGCCTGCGCCAGCGACGCCGCCCGTATTGCTGTTCGTGATGGTGGCAGCACTCACAGTCGTCGCACCCGATCCGGTGTTCGCGATGCGACCGTTCGCGTTGTCGAGCGATGCGCCCGTGACGACCAGCGTTGCCGCAGGCTTGTCTACCGTCGCATCCGCCTCGATCTGGCCGCCCGTATTGTCGATTGCGCCCTGCGCCGACGCCATCAGGTTGCCGCTACCCTGGATCAGCCCTGCACGGTTGTCGAGCACGCTGCCGGACTGCACCGCGGCCGCGCCGCCCGCTGTGACCGTGCCACCCGCATTGCCGATGCTGCCACCCGATACCGACACGTCGCCATTGCCACCAATCAGGCCGTCGGCCGTGTTCGTGACCACACCGCTGGCGACAACCGTCGTCTTACCGGTGCCGCCGTTCGCGATGGAACCGCCATCGTTGGCAACCGACTGCGCCGAGACGGAGAGCGTGTCGTCCGCCTGGATCGTGCCGCCTGCGTTGTTGAACGCGCCTGTGTCCGACACCGAAACGGTCTGAGCGCCGACATAGCCGCCCGCGCTGTTGTCCAGTGAGGCAACGTGGAGCGTCGCACCCGTCTGCGCGGCCAGCGTGCCGCCCCGGTTTGAAGCCACACCCGAGCGGACATCGAGTGCGCCATTCGTCGCAATCGTGCCGCCGTTGTTCGACAGTGTTCCGGTATCGACCGACAGCGTGCCGGTGCCGGAACTGGCAATCGTGCCGCCGTCGTTGATGAGCGCAGCGGGGCCGAGCGCCAGGCCGTCACTGTTGGTCTGCAGCGTGCCGCCCGAATTGTCGAGCGTGCCGGTTACATCGACGGTCATCGCGCCTGTGCCGGTCTGCGTGATGCTGCCGCCGTGGTTAACGAGGTTCGCCGCATGCAGCGCGAGCTGGTCCGCACCGAGGTTGCCGTGGCTGTTGTCGAATGTCGCCGCCGTCAGTGTTGCAAGATGACCCGCCGCGATGGTGTTCGCGTTCGTCAGCGTCGAACCTGCGGACAGCGTGACGTTGCCATTCGCCGCCAGCGTGCCACTGTTGAACAGCGTCTGCACGGCGCTGGCAATCAGTGACTGCACCGCCGTGATCGAACCCGCGTTTGCGATCTGTCCGGCCTGCACGGTTACGTTGCCATTGCCGCCGATGGTGCCGCCCACGCCATTGTTCAGCACGCCGACCGTCGCCAGCGTGAGGCTGTCCGCGCCCAGCGCCGCAACATGACCTCCCGTGTTGTCGAGCGAAGCGGCATTGACGGAAAGTACGCCTGACGACTGCAGCGTGCCGCCCTGGTTCGACAAGTCACTTGTTGCCGCGACGTTGAGCGTACTGCCCGAGACAATCTGCCCATTGCGGTTGGACAGTGCGCCCGCCGTGACGGTCTGCGGACCGCCTGACGACAGTACACCGCCGTCGTTCACCAGCGTCCCGGAGGCGCGCGTGTCCAGCGCGCCGCCCGCCGTCACCGTTGCGCCCGACAGGTTCAGGTCGCCGCTGCTGGCCGTGAGTGCCAGCGCACCGTTGGCCGAGGTACTGCTTCCGGCGAGATTGACCGCCGCGCCGTTCAGCGCCGCATTACCGCCGGCCGCGTTGCGACCGGTCGCGCTTAGTGTGCCGCCAGCCGTCACGGACAGGTCGCCGGACTGCGCAAGGCTGCCGTCGCCGTTCACACCCGCACCGAGCGTACCCGTCGATGCCACGCTGCCCGCATTGACGGTCGTGCTCTGCTGCGCCGCCACCACACCGCTATTCGTGAGCCCGCCCGACGTGCTCGCTGTGACATTCTGCTGCGCGTAGGTTGTCCCGCTGTTGTCGATGCCATCCCGTGCGGACAGCGCTAGGTTTCCGCTTGCATTGGTCTGTCCGGCGAGCGTCAACAGGCCATTGGTGCTCAGTACCAGATCGCCCGACTGCGCAGCCAGCACACCTTTGGTGGACACACCCACGCCCTGTTCAGTGCCGACCAGAACGATCCTGTTCGCGTACATGCCGCCAAGCTGGCTCACGTCGATGGAGACACCCGGCGCCGGACCATCGCCCGCGACAGGCGTTGCAGCGAGTCTGTCATGACTGATACTGTTCGCACCGGTCACGACGTTCAGGTTCTTCGCATAGATTGCGGCGTTTGCCTGGACGGCGCGGGAAAGCAGGTCAACCTGGTCGGTATCGCCTGCATTCAGCCCCGCGCCCTGGATGCTGATGTTGCCCCCGGTCACGTTAAAGCCCGAGAGTGAACCGTCCGGCGCAAAGTTCGGCGTGCCCGTGGTCAGGATGGCCCTGGACGTATTGATAAAACCGCCACCATTGACCGAAATACCAGAGCCGTTCGCGATGACAACTTCCGCGCGCTGGCCCGCGACTTCAAGATGTCCATTGATCTGGCTGGCCGCGCTGCTGTTAACCTGGTTGACGATGACACGCGCCGACTGGCCTGGTCCGAAATTCGGATTGCCGTTAATCATGCCCGCCTGCTGCGTCTGCACGATGGTGGGCGAATTGTTCAGGATCGCGCCTTTCGGCTGCACGTCGAACCGGCCATAGGTATTCATCGAGACGCCCGTGCCCGAGGGCCGGTTGATGTTCACCTGATCCAGGCCGTTCTGGGTCTGGACGACGGATGGGGCGTGCGCGCCGCCCGGAAAGATCTGTGCGCCCGACAGCGACGGCAGCGCGCCAATAAGTGCGAGTGCGGCGAACGCGATCTGCCGCAGTGTAAATAGCGCTGTGCGAACTGCCGGATTACCGCGACTGTGCACCGTGGTCTGTCTGTTCTCCTTTCCCGTTGCCGTGGCGGTTTCCTCGACGGCGACGAGCATCCCTCGCACCCGGCTGAATACCAGCCGGTAATTGTTCTTATTCATTTTGCCGGTTCGTTATACGAAACAATCAAGGTTCGTAAACTAGCGGCTGTTCACATTTAGCTTGTGCAAGTTGAGGTTACAAATTGTCATAACGTGCGCTGGCGCAACGAATACGACACATTCGGAGTTTTCTTATTGTCACGGTCCGATTTCATCCGACCTCTTGTGAACGAAAAAAACTGCGCGAGGCTGACAAAAATGGTTCGACCAATAATTTGTAAATGTGCAACTATGCGGACCGGCATAAGACCTTGCGCGGTCACGTCGGCACTGCGGGTTCTACGCGTTACTCATCGTGCTGCGGGTACCTGAATTGCCAAGCGCGCTCGCAACTTCCAGCGTCGATCGCACATCAGCCAACACATCATCGAACAGACCGAAAATAGAGACTTGAACAAACATTGAAAGACCCGTGAACTGCTCCGCTACTTCGTCAAGACTCAACGGCCCCGTCAATGCGCGCAATTGGTCAACACGGATGACGGCAGTACCGCGCCGCCGATCCGTGCAAGAAGGCGCGAACTCGCGACTGCCTCCGCGGCCGCCACGACCCCTGTCCTTGCGGCAGCGGCAAGAAATTCAAGAAGTGCTGCGGCGCTGCAGCGATGCTTCACTGAAAGCGATCTCCTTCGATACACCCGGCCCCGCTGCCTGACACCGTTGAGCGTCGCAAGTCCTGCGCACTCACGTATCGAGGCATCAGATGACCGTCTTACTCTTCGCGTTGGCCTCGTCGATTTCTCCCGGGCCGGTCCAACGTCGTCGCGCTCAGCGCCGGCGCACAATCGGCACGCGGCACGCGCCGCGCAAGGGCCGTAACACGGTCAATAAGTTACTTCGGCGAGATGTCGATATTGCCGAGATACTTCGCCGCCAGCGTCTTCACCGTACCGTCTGCCTGCACCTTCGCAATCGCCGCGTTCAGCTGATCACGCAGCGCGGTGTCGCCTTTGCGAATCCCATATGCGATGCCGCTGCCGAGGATCTTGTCATCGCGCACCGGTTGACCGACGAACGCGTAGTCCTTGCCGTCAGGCTTCGACAGAAAACCCGTCTGGCCGGCCGGCGCGAGAACGAGCGTCGCATCGAGTCGCCCCGCCACCAGATCCGCATACACCTGGTTCTGATCCTGATACGGCACGACGGTCACGCCAGCCGGTTCCCAATGTGTCTTCGCGAAGGTTTCCTGAATCGACGCCTGCAACACGCCGACGCGTTTGCCCTTCAACGATGCCAGCGTCGGCAGCAGACCGCTGTCGCGCTTCGCGATCAGTTGAGTCGGTACGCGATACACGACGGTGGTGAAATCGATCGCCTGACGGCGCTGCTCGGTAGCGTTCATCGCCGAATTGATCGCGTCGAACTTCCGGCCTTGCAGCGCGGGAATCAAACCGTCGAACGAGGTTTCGACCCATTTGCACGTCATATGCGCAGCGACGCAGACAGCATTGCCGACATCGATGTCGAGACCTTGCAGTTCACCGTTCGGCCCTTTCGATTCGAACGGCGGATACTGTGCCTCGAGTCCGAAACGCAGCGTCGATGTGTCGGCGGCGAGCGCGGCAGACGATGCGGCAATCGACGCGAATGCGCAGGCCAGCGCCAATAGAGGCTTGAGTGATTTCATATCCGGTCCCTTTCCCTTTGTTTCGTTGTAACAGCAACCGCGCGACGATCATACTGCGGCCAAAATGCCGCTGTCTCGTGCAGCCGGTCAATCAGATTTCGCACAAACGCCGCGCGCCTTCAATCAAGGTCGCGTCGTCCTTCGAGAAGCTCAAGCGGATCAAGCCGGAATCCGTGCCGTCGGTATAAAACGCCGACAGCGGAATCGTCGCGACACGCGCATCGCGAATCAGACGCAGCACGAAATCGCTATCGCTTTCCTCGGAGAAACCGCGAAAGCGCGCGAGCATGAAGAAGCTGCCCTCACTCGGCAACAACTCGAAGCGCGATTCGCGCAGCGCATGGGCGAGCAGATCGCGCTTCTTCTGATAGAACGCGGACAGGCCGAGATAGCTCTCGCGATTGGCCAGCGCATCGGCAAACGCGTACTGCATCGGTGTATCGGCAGAAAACACCATGAACTGATGGACTTTGCGAATCTCGTCCATCAACGCGGCAGGCGCGAAGCAATAGCCGACGCGCCAACCGGTCACGTGATACGACTTGCCGAACGACGACACGATCACGCTGCGCTCCGCGAGTTCGGTGTCGCAAGCCATGCTCTGATGTTTGGCGCCGTCGAACACCACGTGTTCGTAGACTTCGTCGGAAAGAATCACGATATCGGTATTGCGCGTCACGGCCTTCAGACGCGCGATGTCGGCCTCGCTGAACACGGTCGCAGTCGGGTTGTGCGGCGTGTTGATGATGATCATCCGCGTCTTCGGCGTAATCGCGGCGGCAACTTCGTCCCAGTTCACGCGAAAATCGGCGAGCGACAGTTTGATCGGGATCGGCGTCGCGCCTTGCAGGCGCACGATCGGGCCGTAACTATCGAATGACGGCTCGAAGTAAATCACTTCGTCGCCGGGATGCACCAACGCGCTGATCGTCGAATACAGGCCTTCGCTGGCGCTGGCAATCACGGTGACTTCGCTCGACGGGTCGTAGCGCACGCCATACAGCGTCTCGACCTTGTTGGCGAGCGCTTCGCGCAGAGCGGCGATGCCGGCCATCGGCGCGTACTGGTTATGACCGGCGCGCATGGCTTGCGCGACACCGTCGATCAGTTTCGCGTCGGGTGCGAAATTCGGCGCACCTTGCGACAGGTTCAGCGCATCGTGTTGTGCGGCCAGTTGGCCGATCACGGTAAAAATCGTCGTACCTACGTCAGGCAGTTTCGAGCGAGCTTGCATGGCGCTCTGCATAAGGCTTTCTCCCTTTCTTCATCCGGCAGCGGATTCGCGGACGCCGGCTGCGCGGCGGTCCCATCCGGTTTCATGAATTAGGCATCAGCCAAAGAACCGTCACAATCGAAACTTTGTCATGCGCGGCATGCGTTTACGTCATGGCTCGCGCAATGCCGCGCCGGGGCAGGCTAAGGCAATGAAATCGGGGGTTTAGCGGGAGAAATGGAGCCGCACGGGAAGCGCACAAAACAGCCGAGGTATGACGTAATGTGATGCAGGGCGGTGATGCGGAGTTGTAATGCGAAGCGGTGATGCAGGCCAACTCGGCTGCGACCAGGCGGTCGCAGCCGTCAAAAGTAAGCTAGCCGACGATCAGGCGTCGTCCATCATCCGGACTTTGACCTTCTTGCCCTTCACCTTGCCGGCGCTAAGCTTGCGCAACGCCTCACGCGCGACGCTGCGCTCCACGGCCACGTAGGTCGACATTTCGGTCACGTTGATCTTGCCGATCTGCGAACCGGCGAAACCCGCTTCGCCGGTCAGCGCGCCGAGCACATCGCCGGGACGGATCTTTTCCTTGCGGCCGCCAAGAATCTGCAGCGTTTCCATCGGCGGCAGCAGCCGCTCGTTGCTCGCGGGCTTGAGATCGGCCAGTTTGTGCCACTCGACTTCACGCTTCTGCGCCTGTTCCAGACTGCCCACGCGGCCCATCTCGTTCATGCTGGCGAGACTGAGCGCCCAGCCTTCCTGATCGGCGCGGCCCGTGCGGCCGATGCGGTGCACGTGCACTTCCGGATCCGGCGTCACATCGACGTTGATCACCGCTTCGAGCTCCGCGATGTCCAGACCGCGCGAGGCAACATCGGTGGCGACCAGCACCGAGCAACTGCGGTTCGCGAACTGGATCAGCACCTGATCGCGTTCACGCTGATCGAGCTCGCCGTGCAGCGCGAGCGCATGAAAACCCTGCGCGCGCAGCACGTCGAGCAGATCGCGGCATTGCTGCTTGGTGTTGCAGAACGCCAGCGTGCTCACCGGACGATAGTGGTTCAGCAGCAGACCGACAGCATGCAGACGCTGGTCTTCGGTCACTTCATAGAAACGCTGACGAATCTTGGTGTTGTCGTGCCGCTCGGCGAGCTTGACTTCCTTCGGATTACGCAGGAATTGCTGACTGAGCTTGACGATGCCTTCCGGGTACGTCGCGGAAAACAGCAGCGTTTGCCGCTCTTTCGGGCATTGCTTTACGACGGTCGCGATATCGTCGAAGAAACCCATGTCGAGCATGCGGTCGGCTTCGTCGAGCACCAGCGTGTTGAGCGACTGCAATGGCAGGCTGCCGCGCTCGAGGTGATCCATGATCCGCCCCGGCGTGCCGACCACGATGTGCGCACCGCGTTCGAGGCTGGCCGTTTGCGGCCGCATCGGCGTGCCGCCGCACAGCGTCAGCACTTTGATGTTTTCTTCGGCGCGCGCCAGACGGCGGATTTCCTGCGTGACCTGATCGGCAAGTTCGCGCGTCGGGCACAGCACCATCGCCTGTACGGCGAAGTTGCGCACGTCGAGGCGGTTGAGCAGCGCCAGCGAAAATGCCGCGGTCTTGCCGCTGCCGGTTTTCGCCTGGGCGATCAGATCGTTGCCAGCCAATGCGATCGGCAGGCTCGCGGCTTGAATCGGCGTCATCTCGAGATAGCCGAGCTGCGTCAGATTGGCGAGCGTCGCGGGCGGTAGCGGTAGCTGGCTAAACGGCGCGCCGGCTTGGGTGGGAGTGTTCATAGGGTGATGGCTCGCTATCGACTGAAGAAGGCTGAAGGCTAAGGACTATTCGGCCATGGGGCCGGTGGCGGGTCGACCTTCGATCTGCTCGTACAGCACCGAGCCATCTTCCCCGTCGAAACGTTCGACGTAATTGCGCGCGCCGCACATCGGGCAACGGAACAGGAGCCCCTGCCCTTCATTCTTGATGACGACGTCCGACATCTCCCACTGCTCGCCGCAGGGCTGGTTTCTACAAGTAAACACGTTGATTCTCCAACTGGATTCGATTGTTTATTGGGCGGGCCGGATGAATGGCCCAGCCGTGAATGCTGTCACTGCGATGGCCGGCGCCGCCGTTAGTACGGGCGGAACGCTTCAACCCAGATGCGTATGCCGCGCCCGCGTTGCGCTCACGTCCATGTCGGTGAGGCCCTGAACGATGCCGCAGTCTTCAACGGCCTGTTCGCCGTGGCATTGCTCGCGCAGCGTGGTCAGCTGCGCTTTCAGTTGCTTCAATTCGTCGATGCGCGTGTCGACGTGCGCAATGTGCTCGTCGATCAGGTCATTGATGCCGCCGCAGCCGTCCGCCGGTGCGTCTGTCAGACGCAGCAGCGCACGGATTTCGTCGTGGGTCATATCGAGCGCACGGCAATTGCGGATGAAGCGCAGGCGTTCGACGTGCCTCGCCGTATAGCTGCGGTAATTGGCCTCGGTGCGCTCCGCTTCGGGCAACAGGCCCTCTTTTTCGTAGAAACGGATGGTTTCGGTCGTGCAATGGGCGATTTTCGCCAGTTCGCCAATTTTCATGGACCCTCCCGGATTGCGGCCTTGACCTTGTAGTGGCTTCAAGGTGTTTACTAGACCACAAATCGAACCAGGAAGCCACCCATGCCTCACGCCGACCTCGCCGAAGCGGACCGCCCGGAACAAGCCAAAGCCTGTGCCCACGGGCACGAAGGGCATGCGCACGAGCATGCCGATGATGACGCTCACGTTCATGGGCACGGCGAAAACTGCGGTCACGGCCACCAAGCGCGTGCTCATGAGCCGGATCATGCACACGGCGAAAGCTGCGGCCATGACCACAAAGCGCACGGCCATAGTCAAGCACACGCCCACAGCCACGCCGAGGCAGCCTGCTGCGGAACGGCGCACGCCGCAGCCGCGCCGGTCAAGCTCCCGCAATCGGAAGCCGTCGGCAGCGACCTGCGCACCGCGATCCGCATCATGCAGATGGACTGTCCGACCGAAGAAGCGCTGATCCGCAAGAAATTCAGCCGCATGCCGTCCGTGCGCAGCATTGACTTCAACCTGATGCAGCGCGTGTTGACCGTCGTCCACGCGCCGGACGCCCTCGACTCGATCCTCGCCGCGATCCGTTCGCTCGACTTCACGCCCGAACTGGCAGACGCAAACCCGGACGCGGCAGTCGCCCCCCAAGCGCCGCCCAAGCCTTGGTGGCCGCTGGCGCTCGCAGGCATTGCTGCGGTGAGCTCAGAGGCCGCCGGCTGGCTTGGCGCCCCTGTCTGGCTGGCGGCGGGTCTGGCGCTCCTCGCGATCGCCTCCTGCGGCCTCACGACATACCGAAAGGGCTGGCTTGCGATCCGCAACGGCAACCTGAACATCAACGCGCTGATGAGCATTGCGGTGACCGGTGCGCTGATCCTGCAGCAGTGGCCAGAAGCCGCGATGGTGATGGTGCTCTTCACGATTGCCGAACTCATCGAGGCGAAGTCGCTCGACCGCGCCCGCAATGCGATCCAGGGGCTGATGCAACTTACGCCCGAACAGGCCATCGTGCAGCAAGCCGACGGCAGCTGGCAGCCAACGGACCTCAAGTCGATCGCGCTCGGCGCGGTCGTGCGAGTAAAACCCGGTGAGCGGATTGCGCTCGACGGCGAAATCGTCGCGGGCCGCTCGAGCGTCGATCAGGCGCCGATCACCGGCGAAAGCCTGCCAGTCGACAAAACCGTGGGCGATGCGGTATTCGCCGGCACGATCAACCAGGCCGGGTCGTTCGACTATCGTGTCACGGCCGCAGCCAGCAACACAACGCTCGCGCGCATCATTCACGCGGTCGAAGAAGCGCAAGGCACCAAAGCGCCGACCCAGCGTTTCGTCGATCAGTTCGCGCGCGTCTATACGCCGATCGTGTTCGCTGCCGCACTCGCCGTGGCGGTGCTGCCGCCGCTGCTGTTCGGTGGACAGTGGCACGAATGGGTCTACAAGGCGCTGGTGATGCTGGTAATCGCCTGTCCGTGCGCGCTGGTGATCTCGACGCCAGTGACGATCGTCAGCGGCCTCGCTGCTGCCGCGCGCAAGGGCATCCTGATCAAAGGCGGTGCCTACCTTGAACAAGGCCGCAAGCTGAGCTGGCTCGCGCTCGACAAAACCGGCACGATCACGCACGGCAAGCCGGTGCAAACCGAGTTCGAGATGCGCGCCGATGTCGATGTGGTTCGTAGCAGGACACTCGCGGCGAGCCTTGCGGGCCGCTCGGATCATCCCGTGTCGATGGCGATCGCGGCAGCGGCGAAAAGCGAAGGCATCGCAAGCGCCAGCGTCACGGTGGAGGCCTTCGAGGCACTACCAGGCCGCGGCGTGCGCGGCGAAATCGACGGCGTGCCGTATTGGCTCGGCAATCATCGGCTGGTCGAAGAGCTCGGACGCTGCTCGGCTTCGCTCGAAGCGCGGCTGGACGCGCTCGAGGGCCAAGGCAAAACCGTCGTGATGCTGGTGGATGCCGAACGCGTGCTCGCGCTGTTTGCCGTCGCCGATACGGTGAAGAACACCAGCCGCTCCGCCATCGCCGATTTGCACCGCCTCGGCGTGCGTGCCGCCATGCTCACCGGCGACAACCCGCATACGGCTGCCGCGATCGCCCAGCAAGTCGGCATCGACGAAGCACGCGGCAATCAGTTGCCCGAAGACAAGCTGAACGCGGTGGCGCAGTGGTCGCAGGAAGGCGCGACGGTCGGCATGGTCGGCGACGGCATCAACGACGCCCCCGCATTGGCGCGCGCCGACATCGGCTTTGCGATGGGCGCGATGGGCACCGACACCGCGATCGAAACCGCCGACGTCGCCTTGATGGACGACGATCTGCGCAAGATTCCGCAGTTCATCCGTCTGTCGAAGGCGACGCATTCGGTGCTGGTGCAGAACATCACGCTGGCGTTGGGCATCAAAAGCGTCTTCCTCGTGCTGACGATGATGGGTCTGGGCACGATGTGGATGGCCGTGTTCGCGGATGTCGGCGCAAGCCTGCTGGTGGTGGCGAATGGCTTGCGGCTGTTGCGCAAATAACGTCCCGGCGCCCCTGCGCTCAGTGCGCGAACAAATACGCGCGTTCGTCGAGGCGTCCGTTGGCAGCTTTCAAGGTCTCCGACGGGCGGATGCCGAAAAGCTTCCGGTAGTCGGTCGCAAACTGGCTCAAATGCCAGAAGCCCCATGCCGCGGCGATATCCTGGACTGAGCGTGATTCGTGCGACGCATTGCAAAGATCGCGTCGCGCGCCGTTCAGGCGAATCGTGCGCAGATACGTGGCGGGCGCCATCCCGAGCACGTCCTGAAAGCAGTATTGCAACGTGCGCCGGCTCACATGCAAGCGCTCGCACAACTCCGGCACGTTGATCGCGCGGTCGCGATTGGCCAGCACATACTTGCGCGCTTCCGACACGATCGATTGACGGCGCCCACGCGTAGGCATTTCAACCTGTCCATCGGCCGGTAACGCGCCGACGTCGAACAACGAGGCCAGCACCGACGCTTGCAAATTGTTGCGTGCGAACGAGGACAGCGGCGCGCCGCTGGCCGCGCCGTCGTCGAGAAGCTGCCGCAGAGAGGTGCACAGCCGCGCCTTACGAGCCGTGCCGATCGACACGACTTCCGTGTTCGGCAAATGGTCGGCCAGGCCGACGCGCTCTACCTCGGCCGCGTACCGGCGCAGCACGTCACCCTTCACCACCACGCCGAAAATCTCGTAGCCCGCCGAGGTCAGCAATTCGAATTCGATCCCGCCCTGACGAAATGCGAGCGCATCACCCGCGATGACCTGTGCGTCAATACGACCGGAGCCCTCCGGGCAAGTCGGAATACCGAACCAGTAGGCGTCTTCCTGCACTTCGCAGGTTTGGCGCAGCGTATGGCTGGTTGTTTCGACGAACACCTGCATGTGATCGAGACACAACTCCGTCAACCCGCCGACGAAGCGGCCCGCGGTCAGTTGGTCGTAGGTCTGGTTCCAGCCGTGGAGATTACGCGCTTGCTCATCTGCATCGTAAGCGACGCAGGTCTGCACGCAAAAGCTCGGCTGTTGCGCGTACGTCGGTGCTGTCAGGCTGTCGTTTCGGAATTCAATCGTCATACCAGATCTGCGAAAACGGAATATCGAGGAGAAACAGAAGGCAATTCCCATGCCGAACGGATTCGCCGCTTACTTCGCTTCGCTTTGACCGGCAGGGTGCTCACGCCCTGTTCAATTCCTGAACAGCGCCGCGCACACTGGTCAGAAACGAAGCGCTCATTCCTCGGCACAGTGAGCCATGTCATGCGCCATGCCTCGCATGAGTGCCTGCTGCGCCTACACGGCTCACCAGCGCGGTGCATTGGCACGGTTCTGGCTCTAGCCTCTCGCGGCCAAGCGAAATATCGCGCCGAATATAGCCCATTCAAACATGTGAGGAGCACACAGATGAATCACGCAGAGATGCAGTTTCTGACGACCGAATTCCCGTACAAAAAGCAGTATGCGAATTTTATCGGCGGCGAATGGGTCAAGCCTGTGGGTGGTGAGTACTTCGACAACGTATCGCCGATCACTGGCGAGCCGTTCACCTCGATCCCGCGTTCGCGCGAAGCCGATATCGAACTCGCACTCGACGCCGCGCATCGTGCGAAGGCAGCGTGGGGCAAGACCTCGACCACCGATCGCGCGAACATTCTGAACCGTATCGCCGACCGGATGGAAGCGAATCTGCAACGCATCGCCGTGGCTGAAACGATCGACAACGGCAAGCCGCTACGCGAAACGATGGCTGCGGATATCCCGCTCGCCATCGATCATTTCCGCTATTTCGCCGGCGCCGTGCGTGCGCAGGAAGGCTCGATCTCCGAGATCGACCACGACACAGTCGCGTATCACTTTCACGAGCCGCTCGGCGTGGTCGGCCAGATCATTCCGTGGAATTTCCCGATCCTGATGGCGGTATGGAAGCTCGCGCCTGCGTTGGCTGCCGGCAATTGCGTCGTGCTGAAGCCAGCTGAGCAAACGCCTGCGTCGATTCTCGTGCTGCTCGAACTGATCCACGATTTGCTGCCGCCGGGCGTGCTGAACGTAGTGAACGGTTTCGGCCTCGAAGCCGGCAAACCGCTCGCGTCGAGCAAGCGCATCGCAAAGATCGCTTTCACGGGCGAGACAACAACCGGCCGCCTGATCATGCAGTACGCGAGCCAGAACATCATTCCGGTGACGCTCGAACTCGGCGGCAAGAGCCCGAACATTTTCTTTGCCGACGTGATGAACAAGGACGACAGCTATTTCGACAAGGCGCTGGAAGGCTTCACGATGTTCGCGCTGAATCAGGGCGAAGTGTGCACGTGTCCGTCGCGTGTGCTGATCGATGAAAAGATTTACGACCGCTTCATGGAGCGCGCATTGAAGCGTGTGGCTGCGATTACGCAAGGCCATCCGCTCGATACGAAGACGATGATCGGCGCGCAGGCCTCGCAGGAACAGCTGGAAAAAATCCTCTCGTACGTCGACCTCGGCAAGCAGGAGGGTGCTGAGTGTCTGATCGGCGGCGAGCGCAATAAACTCGACGGCGAACTGAGCAAGGGCTACTACGTGAAGCCGACCGTATTCCGCGGCCACAACAAGATGCGCATCTTCCAGGAAGAAATCTTCGGGCCGGTCGTTTCCGTGACGACCTTCAAGAACGAAGATGAAGCGCTCGAGATCGCCAACGATACGCTCTACGGTCTGGGCGCCGGTGTGTGGACGCGCGACGGCACGCGCGCCTATCGCTTCGGCCGGGAAATCCAGGCGGGCCGCGTGTGGACCAACTGCTATCACGCGTATCCGGCACATGCTGCGTTCGGCGGCTACAAGCAATCGGGCATCGGCCGGGAAAATCACAAGATGATGCTCGACCACTATCAGCAGACCAAGAACATGCTCGTCAGCTATAGCGATAAGCCGCTCGGCTTCTTCTAAGCGTAACGACCCTGTCCGAGCGGGCCGCATTGCGCGGCTCGCTCTTTTTCAGCGAGGGCATGTGATGGCTGATGAGAAGGAAGTGGCCCGCGTGATCGCCACGCCTGCTGCGGTCGATTTGATCGAAAAGCTATGCGCCGAACACGGGGCCGTGTTGTTTCACCAATCCGGTGGATGCTGCGACGGCAGCGCGCCGATGATGTTTCCCCAGAGTGAGTTCATGGTCGGCTCGTCCGATGTGAAACTCGGCGCGATTGCCGGCGTGCCGTTCTACATGAGCGAATCGCAGTTCGAATACTGGCAGCACACGCAGTTGATCATCGACGTGGTGCCGGGCAATGGCGGAATGTTTTCTTTGGAACGGCCGAGCGGGTTGCGGTTCTTGACGCGTTCGCGACTGTTCGAGGATAACGAGAATGCGTGGCTCGAAACGCATCCGGTGGAACGGGTGGATGATTAGCGTTTTAATGTCACGCTTGAGTTCGGATTGTCATTGACTGCGGGAGTGCTCGTTAGCAGTGCGTCGCTAATTTGAATCGTCGCCGACTGCGGGCACTGTCGGCGTACTCGCCAGCAGTGCGTCGCTATCGTCCTTCAGACCGACACCCGTGAGACCGAGGCGCCTTGCATGCGTCAGAAGGTAATGCAACTTGTGCGCGGCCAATGGATAGTCCAGACCTTCAGGCCGCACGTTCGAAATGCAGTTGCGTTGCGCATCGCTGCAGCCCACCTTAGGCGCGTAAGTCAGATAGACGCCGAGGCTATCCGGCGAACTCAAACCTGGACGCTCCCCGATCAGCATCACCACCAGCCTGGCATTGAGCAACTCGCCGATCTCGTCACCGAGCGCGACGCGTGCCTGACGCGCGACGACGACGGGACCGATCTTCCAATCGGCCAGACGCGGAATGACAGCTTGCAGCAGCGGGATCGATTGCTTCGACGCAGCGAATGCAGAGAGGCCGTCGGCGATCACGAAGACCACTTCGGGTGAATCGACCTTGAGTTGTCCAAGCGCTGTGCGGCTTTCGTCGCTTAAACGCCTCCCGAGATCAGGGCGCCGCAAATAATGCTCGCGATCGGGCGCGGCACTGTGCACATCCAGTGTGCTGAAATTTTGCGCGCGCAGCTGTGCGTGCAGCACGTCCGTATCGAGTGGATGATGTACCGCGTCGCGCGCCTGCGCATGCGAAAGGTTGAACGCCAGCAACGGCGCAGTCGGCAAACTATTGCCAGCGCGGCCCAGCGCGATCCGCGCGTTGGTGAACTGCCGCAACGCGTTCCATGGATTCTTTTCGAGGAAGTCGCTCATGCGATACCCAGCCAGTCATTCGCGCCTTCCAGCAGCGGTTGCTGTGACGATGCACTCAGCAAAGCACCACGAGCGTCGGTGATCTGCATCGACTCCAGCCATTCTTCGAATTCCGGTGCACGGCGCAGGCCGAGCACGTCGCGCACGTAGAGGGCGTCGTGGAATGACGTGCTTTGATAGTTGAGCATCACATCGTCCGCGCCGGGAATGCCCATGATGAAGTTGATGCCCGCCACGCCCAGTAGCGTGAGCAGGTTATCCATGTCGTCCTGATCGGCTTCGGCGTGATTCGTATAGCAGATGTCGCAACCCATCGGCACGCCAAGCAGCTTGCCGCAGAAGTGGTCTTCGAGACCCGCGCGCGTGATCTGCTTGCCGTCGTACAGATATTCCGGTCCGATGAAACCGACCACCGTGTTCACCAGAAACGGATTGAACTTGCGCGCGACGGCATAGGCGCGTACTTCGCACGTTTGCTGATCGACGCCAAAATGCGCATCGGCCGACAAGGCACTCCCCTGCCCGGTTTCGAAATACATCAGGTTATTGCCGACGGTGCCACGCTTCAACGACAACCCTGCTTCATACGCTTCCTGCAACAGCGCAAGCGAAATACCGAAACCCGCATTCGCTTTCTCCGTGCCGGCAACCGACTGAAACACGAGATCGACCGGCGCGCCTTTTTCGATCGCCGCGATCGTGTTGGTGACGTGGGTCAGCACACACGATTGCGTCGGCACCTGATAGCGCTGGCGGAAGTCGTCGATCATCAGTAACAGCTTGGTGATCGCGGCGAGATTGTCGCTGGCTGGGTTGATGCCGATCATCGCGTCTCCGCAGCCGTACATCAGGCCGTCGAGCATCGATGCGGCGATGCCTTTGACATCATCGGTCGGATGATTCGGTTGCAGACGCACCGACATATGACCCGGCAAGCCGACCGTATTGCGAAAGCGCGTGATCACCGGACGTTTACGCGCCGCCGCGATCAGATCCTGGTTGCGCATCAGCTTCGAGACCGCCGCCACCATTTCCGGCGTGAGGCCGGCGGTGATGCGCGTCAGCGCGTCCGCATCGGTCGTGCCGCTCAACAGCCAGTTGCGGAAATCGCCGACCGTCAGATGCGAGATCTCAGCGAACGCTTGCGGCGAGTGATCGTCGATCACGAGGCGCGTGACCTCGTCGCTTTCGTACGGGATCAACGCTTCATTGAGAAACGTGCGCAGCGGCACCTGCGCGAGTGTCATTTTGGCCGCGACGCGCTCTTCTTCGCTCGCCGCTGCGACGCCCGCGAGCTGGTCGCCTGAACGCAGCGGACTGGCTTTCGCCATCAACGTTTTCAGGTCGGCGAAACGATACGTGCGGCTGCCAATTGTCTCGGTGTAGCTCATCTTCACAACTCCATCGCCGCTGCTTGCGCAGCGGCTCGATCCGTCACTCTTCGAGCAAAACGTCTGCAGGCGCTGCTTCGCGTTGATGGCGCGTCAACAGGAAGTAGACGTAGCCGAGCGCGAGGAAGATCGCGAACACAATGGCCACCAGAAAATTGAAGTAGACCATCGTGCCCAGACAAATCACCGCGGCCACCAGTGCGAACGCCGGAAAGAACGGAAACAGCGGCGCGCGGAACGGGCGCTCCATGTTCGGGTCCGAGCGGCGCAGCTTGAACAGCGACAACATGCTGATGATATACATCACGATAGCGCCAAATACCGACATCGTCACGATGTTCGCCGTCAGCGTCTGACCGCCGAACTGGATCAGCTCGTCGCTATAGATCGCGGCGATGCCGACTACACCACCCGCAATGATCGCGCGATGCGGCGTCTTGAAGCGCGGATGCACTTTCGAGAGCCACTCCGGCAGATAACCCGCGCGGGCCAGCGCGAAGATCTGCCGCGAATAGCCGAGGATGATGCCGTGAAACGACGCGACGAGCCCGAACAGACCGAGCCACACCAGCATATGCATCCAGCCGCTATGTTCGCCGACGATGAATTTCATGGCTTGCGGCAACGGATCGTTGATGTTCGACAGCTTGGTCCAATCGCCGGCAGCGCCTGCGAACACCATCACGCCGATTGCGAGCAGCACCAGCGTCAGAATGCCGGCGACGTAGGCGATCGGAATCGAACGCTTGGGATTCATGGCTTCTTCGGCGGCCATCGCGACACCTTCGATCGCGAGGAAAAACCAGATGGCGAAGGGAATGGCCGCGAACATGCCGTGGAACGAGCCCATGCTGAAGGTATCCGCGCCGGACCAGCCGCCTTTCGTGAAGTTCGACCACTGAAAGCCGGGCGACACGACGCCCATGAACACCAGCAATTCGAAGATCGCGAGTAGCGTCACGCACAACTCGAAGGCCGCGGCGATCTGCACGCCGACGATATTCAACGCCATGAAGACGAGATACGCGCCCATCGCCGCGTGTTTCGGTTCGAGACCCGGAAACTGCACGTGCAGATAGGCGCCGATCGCGAGTGCAATCGCGGGGGGTGCGAACACGAATTCGACTAAGGTCGCCGCACCAGCCAGATAACCGCCGGTTGGGCCAAAAGCATGACGCGCGTAGGCGAACGGGCCACCCGCCTGCGGAATCGACGTGGTGAGTTCGGTGAAACTAAAAATGAAAGTGGTGTACATCGCCGCGATAAAAACCGCCGTGATGACGAAGCCAAGCGTGCCGGCGCTCGCCCAGCCATAGCTCCAGCCGAAATACTCGCCGGAAATGACCAGACCGACCGCGATTCCCCACAGTTGCCACGTGCCGAGCGTCTGCTTCAACTCGTGATGCGTGACTTTACCGACGTGCTGACTTTTGGATTCTGATTTCATCGGGCGCTCCTGATGTTGCCGCTTGCTCGACGCCGCAAGACTTTGCGGTGCATAGGCGGACAGGCTTCAACCGATGGTAGTGAGCCATTATTCGAGGTGTTATCGAAATTCGGCAAAGTTCGGGCGCGTTTGTGTGAGTGGGTGCTTAACTCCGTTTACGTGCGGTAGGTGAGATTCGCAGGATTTGGTAAATTGGGACGCAGTACTTTGGTTCGCATCTGCTCGGCAGTCTTCTTTCGGTTAGTTAACGGAGATCTGTTTGCCGTTTGTTTGAAGGCTTTGCAGGGCCTGTGCTGCCTTTGTGCATGTTTACGCAGCGTGCTTTCCGGATGCCTCTCTGGTTTTTATAGTCTTTGTATATGTATACGTAGTAATAGTTAAGGAAGCTCTGCACAACTAGCTTTGAAGCGTTACCTTTCACATCGAGCGCAACCTCGGCGTTCAGATCTTTGTTGGTGAGCTGATTGCGAGGGGTTTTCCGCGCTCCGGAGCGCTCCAACCAGACATATGGCCTTCATCGGCCCGGTGTTTCAAGCTTTGCGCAAAGCTCTGCGAGCCATCCATAAATTGCCCAAAGCAAACAGCGTGGTGATCTGGGCGATGTTCTTCGGCAAACCACGATAGCGCGTCTTCATGTAACCGAACTGCCGCTTGAGGATGCGAAACGGGTGTTCGACCTTGGCCCGAATACCCGCCTTCAGGCGTTCGATCTGATCGTATATCGCGTCCAACGAATCACTCAGATCCAGTTTCCTGCGCTTTGCCGGTCGCATTGCAACATGCCAACGCACCGCCTCAGGCTCACAACGCTTTTCGATACCCTGATATCCGGCGTCCGCGTACACATCCGTTTCTTCACCATGCAGCAACGTCTGGGCTACGGTAATGTCGTGAACATTGGCCGCCGTTCCAATGACCGTATGGACCAGGCCCGAATCGGCGTCCACGCCGATATGCATTTTCATCCCGAAGTACCAGTTGCCACCTTTCTGCGTTGATTGCATTTCAGGATCGCGCGTGCCGGAGCCATTCTTTGTCGAACTGGGCGCGGCGATCAGGGTGGCGTCGACTGCCGACCCAGCCTTAAGCATCAGGCCTTTCTCCGTCAGGATTTCATTGACCAGCGCCAGCATTTGCACCGCCAGACCGTGCGTTTCCAGCAGATGGCGGAACCGGAGAATCGTGCTTTCATCCGGCAAGCGGACCATCCCGCCGTCGAGACCCGCGAACTCGCGATACAGCGGCACGTCATAGAGTGCCTCTTCCATGGCAGGGTCTGACAGACCGAACCATTGCTGCATGAAATGAATCTGCAGCATCGTCGCAATCGGGAACGGCGGCCGACCGGTTTTGCCCGTGGGATAGTGCGGCTCGATCAGCGCAATCAGCTTCAACCAGGGCACAACGCGTCGCATCTCATCGAGAAATTCCCGCTTGCGCGTGCGCTTCGTTGACAGATCCAGACCAAGACCAAGTTGCGTCATTACACTGCTCCCCACCTAATTGGCTCTGCTTCCAGGATAGCTCAGCAGCAACGCAATGCCAGGACTTTTGCAGACCTTCCTTAACAAGCATCCCACCTGGCTGTGGATAACTTGATTCTTCGTTTACGGATCAAGGGGCTGCGGAATCGATAACCCTGCGGAGCGTAGGCGAACAGGGGCAAGGAGCCAGGGAGAACTTTTGACTGAGCCGGCGGGGTCGCGGATTTATCAAAGTTTCGCCCACAACGTGTCAGGTGGCTTGTACAAAAGTTGTCCAGAGGGGGCTGTGGATAAGTGGAGTGACTTATCCAGCGCTCAGTCCGCTAACTCATACGACGTGCTGCGGCCCCCTGCTGCTGATTTTTTCAACACGCCGAATGCGACGAGTTCGCTGATGTCGCGCAACGCGGTATCCGGTGAACACTTCGCAATGGCTGCCCACTTGCTGCTGGTTAACTTGCCGTCAAAACCGTCAAGCAGCCGACTCAGCAGTTTGACTTGCCGCTCATTGAAAGGCGTGCTCGCCCAGCGTTGCCAGAAGCGTGCTTTGAACAGCACGACGCTCAGCGTGAGTTGTGCATGATCGACTGCGCGATGCAAAGCACCGAGGAACCACGCCAGCCATTCGGTGATGTCGAGTGTGTCCTTTTGTGTGCGCTCGAGAATGTCGTAATAGTCTTTTCGCTCACGTTGAATCTGTGCCGACAAACTGTAGAAGCGCTCTGGGCTGCCATCAGCGCGCGCCAGAAGCAGATCGCCAATGGCCCGTGCGATGCGGCCGTTGCCGTCGTCGAAAGGATGCAGCGTAACGAACCAGAGGTGAGCGAGCCCCGCTTTGAGCACCGGTTGATCGGCCGAATCGGTGTTCAGCCAGGCTAGAAATCGGCCCACCTCCGTTTCCAGCCGTGCCGCGGGCGGTGCCTCGAAGTGGACTTTCTGACGCCCGATCGGGCCGGAAACAACTTGCATGGGCCCTTTGGAATCGTCGCGCCAGTTGGCAACGCTGATCCGGGACATGCCGCTGAACCCGGTCGGAAAAAGCGCCGCGTGCCATCCAAACAGGCGCTCTTTCGACACCTCCGCCGAGCAATTCAGGGTGGCGTCGAGCACCATCTCTACGACGCCTTCAACGTGACGGTCGACCGGCGCGAGCGCGCCAATCTCGACGCCGAGCTTGCGTGCTATCGACGAACGCACCGATGCAACATTGAGCTGTTCGCCCTCTATCTCGCTGGTTTTAACGACGTCTTCGGTCAGCGCGACAAGACTGGCCTCGCCGCGCAACGTCAGGCCCACATCGGCAAGACGCCCGAACAATAGCCCTTGGGCTCGGGACACTTCCGCGAGCGGGGCCGTAAGGCGTGACAAGTCATAGCGCCATGCGGGCCATTCGGGGGATTCCCAGATGTATATCCAATCTCCGCGATTCATGCGGAGATTATGGCCTATTTTCTCCGCGGGTACAAATTATTCTCCGCATTTAATGCGGAGAATAACGAGGCTATTCGCCGCTCGGGGTCGTCAGCGCCTCGCGTGCGAATGGTCTTTCAAGCGGATTGGGTGAATAGCTGCGGCAACGTCAAATCAGAATTCGCTGTCACACTTGGCCGCTAGCCGAGTCCTACGAGCCCTCGTCGGCCAACGACGTGAACTATCATCGATAGTTTCGGATATTGCGGTCGCTTCAGCCTTTCCAACGCCCTGCCCCATGAACTTCGACTATTCCACGTTGGACCTGTTGCGCCAGAACCATCCCGCATGGCGCCTGCTACGCTCGGATCACGCACCGCTCGTCGCGAGCTTCCTGCAGCGAACGTTCACGGCGCCCAACGTGCGCGTCATCGCGCAAGCGGATCTGGCCGAAGCCCTCGAAGACGAACTGTTTGCATTGCGCGAGCAACTCGGCCCTTCCGCCTTTCCCAAAGCGGCTTCCGACTATCTGAACGACTGGGCGGCGAACGATAAAGGCTGGCTGCGCAAGTTCTATGGCCCGAACTCGGACGAACCGCATTTCGATCTGACGCCCGCTACGGAGAAAGCCATCGCATGGCTTGGCACATTGACTGAACGCAGTTTCGTCGGCACGGAATCGCGGCTGCTCACGCTGTTCGAATTGCTCAAGCAAATGAGCGAAGGCAGCGAACGGGACCCCGAGGCGCGCCTTGCCGAACTTCATAAGCGCCGTGCGGAGATCGACGCGGAAATCGCGCGTGCAGAGGCAGGCGACATTGCCATCATGGACAACACCGCGCTGAAAGACCGCTTCCAGCAATTCACCGCCATTGCGCGTGAACTACTGACCGACTTCCGCGAGGTGGAGCACAATTTCCGCGGCCTCGACCGTCGCGTGCGCGAACGCATTGCGCTATGGGACGGTGCAAAGGGCGAACTGCTGGAAGAAATCATGGGCGAACGCGATACGATCGCCGACTCGGATCAGGGCCGCAGCTTCCGCGCGTTCTGGGACTTTCTGATGTCGAGCCGTCGTCAGGAAGAACTGACCGCCTTGCTCGACCGCGTGCTCGCGCTTCCGCCCGTGGCCGAACTCAAACCCGATGCGCGCACCCGGCGAGTCCACTATGACTGGCTCGAAGCCGGCGAGCACACGCAGCGCACGGTCGCGTTTTTGTCACAGCAGCTGCGGCGCTTTCTCGACGACCAGGCGTGGCTCGAGAACCGCCGGATCATGGACATCCTGCGCGGTGTCGAGGCGAAAGCGCTGGCATTGCGGGACACGCCGCCGTCCGGTGAAATAATGACGATCGCCGATACGGCCGCCGACATCGAATTGCCGATGGAACGCCCCCTCTATTCACCGGCGCTGAAACCGCGCATCGCGTCGATTTCGATCGAGGCGGGCGACGCCGATATCGATGCAGCGGCGTTGTATGCACAAGTCGTTGTCGACAAAGCCAGACTGACCTGGCACATCCGTCATGTCCTGCAGGATCGCTCGCAAGTGACGCTGCGCGAACTGTGCGAGATGCAGCCGCTGCAGCAGGGTTTGGCCGAACTGGTCGCCTACCTGCAACTTGCCGGCGACACCTTCAGCAGCGTGGTGGACGAACAGTCCAGTGAGACGATCGTGTGGCGCAGCGTGAAAGAAGGCGGCGAACACCAGACCCGGCAGGCGAGCCTGCCGCGCGTCATTTTCGTGAGATGAACATGCTGGAACCCGAACAAGACGCCACGGCGTCGATGCACGATCTGTCGAGCCTTCTGATTCCCTTGCTCAAAGGGGTCATTTACCGGGACGCGGATACGGCACTGTGGGGCGCGTTGCTCGACCTGCAAGCCCGCGTCCGCGACTACGTCACGGTCCTGAACCTAGAGCTGGTACTCGACGAAGCCGAAGGCTACGCGTTTCTACGCTCACGCCCCGAGAACGGCGACGATTCCCCCGCTCTGCCGAGGCTCGTGGCAAGACGCCCGTTATCGTTTCCCGTGAGCCTGTTGCTGGCGTTGCTGCGCAAGAAGCTCGCCGAGTCCGATGCCAGCGGCGGAGAGACGCGCCTCATTCTCGTGCGGGAGCAGATCGTCGACATGGTCCGGGTGTTCCTGCCTACCGGCAGTAATGAGGCCAAACTGACCGATCAGATCGATACCCACATCAACAAGATCATCGAACTCGGCTTTTTGCGCAAACTCAAGCCGGTCGCCGGCAAGCGCGACGGGCAAGCGACCGCGTTCGAAGTGCAGCGCATCCTCAAAGCGTTTGTCGATGCGCAGTGGCTGGCCGATTTCGATGCACGGCTCGCCGGCTATCAGGCGCAACTCGGGGCCGCGGCAGGGAGCGCCGATGACTGACATGCAACTGCCCGGACTCGATTTCGTCGCCGACGACGCCCTGTCCGGTTTTCGCCTGCATCAGCTGGAAGTCTTCAATTGGGGGACATTCGACGGCCGGGTGTGGACACTGAAACCCGACGGCAAAAATGCGCTGCTGACAGGCGATATCGGCTCCGGAAAGTCGACACTCGTCGATGCCGTGACGACGCTGCTGGTGCCCGCGCATCGCATTGCGTACAACAAGGCGGCGGGTGCCGACAGCAAGGAACGCACACTGCGGTCGTACGTGCTCGGTCATTACAAATCGGAGCGCAATGAGTCCAGCGGGACAGCCAAGCCCGTCGCGCTGCGAGATCACAACAACTATTCGGTGATTCTCGGCCGGTTCCACAATGCCGGCTACGACCAGACCATCACCCTTGCGCAGGTGTTCTGGATGAAGGATCCGCACGGGCAGCCCGCGCGGCTGTTCGTCGGCGCGGAACGGGCGTTGTCGATTGCTGCCGACTTCGCCGGGTTTGGCCCCGACATCGCCGGCCTGCGCAAGAAGCTGCGCGTGGCCGGTGCGGAGGTATTCGACAGTTTCCCGCCCTACGGTGCGTGGTTCCGGCGCCGCTTCGGCATCGAGAACGATCAGGCACTGGAGTTGTTTCATCAAACGGTGTCGATGAAGTCAGTGGGCAATCTGACGGATTTTGTCCGCAGTCACATGCTCGAACCATTTGATGTTGCGCCACGCATGACCGCGCTGATCGGTCACTTCGACGACCTGAACCGCGCGCATGAGGCGGTGTTAAAGGCCAAGCGGCAGATGGAGCGGCTCCATCCGCTCGTCGACGATTGCGAGCGGCACGCGCTGCTCGTGTCGCAAGTCGACGATCTGCGTGCCTGTCGGGAAGCGCTCCGCTCCTATGCCGCCGATCTCAAACTCGATTTGCTCAACAAACGCATTGAGAATCTCGCTGCGGAATGGGAGCGACAGGACGCTCATGTGAAGCGGCTCGACGCGGCACGCTCCGCTCAACGAATCCAGGAGAGCGAACTGCGCCGCCATATTGCCGACAACGGAGGCGATCGGCTGGAGCGGCTCGAGGCCAAGATTCGCTCGAAGGATCAGGAATGCGCGGGACGTAAGCAAAAGGCACAGCGCTACGGTGAGCTCGCGCAGATTATCGGCGAGCCGCTTGCGCAAGACGAACCCGGCTTTCTCGCGCTTCGGCGGCGCCTGCCGGAACTTATCGAAAGCGCGCGATCGGACGATGACCGCTTGCAGAACGACCTGACCGAACACGGCGTCAGTTTCCGCACCGGCAAACAGGAGCATGACGTGCTGCTGGCCGAGATCGAAAGTCTGAAGAGCCGGCGCAGCAACATCCCGGCCGAACAGATCGCCATGCGCGCAGCGTTGTGCGACGCCCTTGCGCTGCCCGAAGCCGATCTGAGCTTTGCCGGCGAATTGCTGCAAGTCCGCGAGGACGAACGCGACTGGGAGGGCGCCGCCGAGCGTCTGTTGCGCAATTTTGGCCTGTCCCTGCTGGTCTCCGACGAGCACTATGCCGCCGTCACCGAATGGGTCGATGGAACCCATCTGAAGGGGCGGCTGGTCTATTTTCGCATCCGCCAATCCGCGCGACGGGAACGCCCCGAATTGCACCGTGACTCGCTGGCACGAAAGCTTTCCGTCAAACCCGACTCGCCGTTTTACGACTGGCTCGAGTACGAAGTGGCGCAGCGCTTCAATGTGGTGTGCTGCGACACGCAGGAACAATTCCGCCGCGAGACGCGCGCCATTACACGGGCCGGTCAGATCAAGGCGCCGGGCGAGCGGCACGAAAAGGACGATCGTCATCGACTGGACGACCGTCGCCGTTACGTATTGGGTTGGACCAACACCGCAAAAATTCAGGCGCTTGAAGCGCAATCCGCTCAGTTGAGCGCGCAACTGCGAGATCTCGGCGCGCAGATCGGCAGGATTCAGGAGCAGCAGAGCGCGTTGAAGACGCGCCTGAACGCATTGTCGTTGCTCTCTGAACATGCCGACTATCGCGAGCTCGACTGGGGCACGCTCGCGACGGAAGTCGCCGAGTTGCGCGACGAGAAAGCACGTTTGGAATCCGCATCCGACTTGTTGCAACAGTTGACGGAACGTCTGAATCAGGTCACCGCCGCGCTTGCCGATATCGAGGCGCAACTCGATGGACATAAAGCGGAGCGCACACGTACTGAAGAGCGACAGCGCATCGCTGACGATCTGCACGCGCAAACCCGAACGATTCTGGATGATCAGGCTTATGCCGGTCATGTCGCTTACTTTGCCCGGCTCGCGGAGTTGTGGCCCGAGGTGCTGGGTAAGCACCAGTTGACCGTCGAGTCTTGCGACAATCGCGAGAGCGATATGCGCAAGTGGTTGCAAGAAAATATCGATGCCGAAGAAAAAAAGGTCTCGCGCCAGCGCGACAAGATCATCGATGCCATGCGAGCCTACTGCGTGGCGTTCCCACTGGAGACCCAGGAAGTGGATGTCGCGATCGAGGCGGCGGCAGAATATCGCACCATGCTCGACACGTTGAAAGCCGACGATTTGCCGCGTTTCGAGGCTCGCTTCAAAGACCTGCTCAACGAAAATACCATCCGCGAGGTAGCCAACTTTCAGTCGCAACTGGCTCGCGAGCGCGAGACGATCCGCGAGCGGATCGAACTGATCAACGAGTCGCTTACGCAGATCGACTACAACGCCGGGCGCTATATCGTTCTCGAAGCGCAGTTGAGTCAGGATGCCGAGATTCGCGACTTTCAGAGCGACTTACGGTCGTGTACGGAAGGCACGCTCACCGGCTCGGAAGACGTGCAGTATTCCGAGGCGAAGTTTCTCCAGGTCAAGCAGATCATCGAACGCTTTCGCGGCCGTGAAGGATTGACTGAGCAGGATCGCCGCTGGTCGGCCAAGGTCACCGACGTGCGCAACTGGTTTGGGTTCGCGGCCAGTGAACGTTGGCGTGAGGACGGCAGTGAGCACGAGCACTATTCCGACTCGGGCGGCAAATCAGGCGGGCAGAAAGAGAAGCTCGCCTATACGATTCTGGCGGCCAGCCTCGCGTATCAATTCGGTCTTGAATGGGGCGCGGTGCGTTCGCGCTCGTTCCGCTTTGTGGTGATCGACGAGGCCTTCGGACGCGGTTCGGATGAGTCCGCGCAATACGGTTTGCGGCTGTTCGCGCAGTTGAACCTGCAATTGCTGATCGTCACCCCGTTGCAGAAGATTTATATCATTGAGCCGTTTGTTGCCAGCGTCGGTTTTGTCGATAACAAGGAAGGACGGGAGTCGCGGCTGCGTAATCTGTCGATTGAGGCGTACCGCGAGGAAAAAGCCAGGAGCGAAATGTGAGTTGGACGACTCCGGCGGATTTGCGCGCACAGGTGAACAGGCTTTGGGAACGCGGCGAACTGCTTGCCAATGTGGCGGTGGATGCGGCTTCGTTCCCGAAGCGTCTCGTCCTTAAAGGTCCTACGTCTGCCGAGATAGCGGAGCGCTTCGAAGATATCCGTCAGTGGAGCAGCGCGCTCAGAGCCATGCCGCATTGCAGACTGCAAATGCGTGAGTTTCGACATCGCGTGTTTGGCGCGAATGCCTTGCCGAATGAGGCGTGGATCGACTCGTTCGAGGAAGCGGTTGCGTTGATCGGAAAGCAGCGCGATGCGGCGCGGTTTAGATCGTTGTTGAACGTCACGCGGATGCGCGAACCGCGCCTCGTGCCGTGGCTTGCTAAAAGACCGTTGCGGGCACTTGAGCTTGCTGAGGTGTGGGAGCGTTTGCTGGATGTGTGTGTTTGGCTCGAGCGGCATCCGCGCCCTGGTGTGTATCTGCGGCAGATCGATATCGTGGACGTGCACACTAAATTTATCGAAGGCCATCGCGGTGTGCTTGCCGAGTTGCTGGACTATGTTCTGCCAATTGAAGCGGTCGACGCGGCATGCTCAGGTCTCAGCCAGTTTTCACTACGCTATGGGTTTCGCGACAAGCCGCTGCGGATCCGCTTTCGCATGCTGGATGCGAAGAAGGCGCTATTTCAGCCCGCCACGACCGAGCAGGATGTCACGCTGGACGCCGCCAGTTTTGCGCAGCTCGATCCTGGGGTTAGCCGGGTTTTCATCACCGAGAACGAGATTAATTTTCTGGCCTTTCCGCCTGTTGACGACAGTATGGTTGTCTTCGGCGCCGGCTATGGTTTTGACATGCTGGCAGATGCCACGTGGCTGGCGAATCGCAGGGTGCTCTACTGGGGCGATATCGACACGCATGGATTTGCGATCCTCGATCAGTTGCGCTGCCTGTTCGGCCATGTCGAGTCGTTTTTGATGGACCGCGAAACGCTGCTGACTTTCACGTCGCAATGGGATCGGGAAGATAAGCAGACAACGCGTGATTTGCCGCGGCTTAGTCAGGATGAACAGGCGCTATACGATGACTTGCGTGATAACCGGTTGCGCAAGAATTTGCGGTTGGAGCAGGAGAAGATTGGGTTTGGGTGGGTGGAGGCGGCGCTTGGGAAGCTGCGGCGGGAGACGTGAGCAAATAAATAACGCACGCATCAGCCCGCCCGGTCTTATATCATCACCTCACATTGAGATAAGGACCGACGTGGCCCATCCGAGCAGGGACGCCTCCAGTGCCCTATTTCACCCCGCCAGACCGATGCGATTAGTTATCCCCAGCCGTCTGGGGGAGCCATCACCCGAAGAGGTTTTAAGATGCAAAGTGACCTTGCTAGCTTGCGCGACCTCGTTCGTCAGTTTGCGGATGAGCGCGACTGGGACAAATTTCACACGCCAAAGAATCTCGCGACGGCTTTAAGCGTCGAGGCAAGTGAGCTCCTGGAGCCGTTTCAGTGGCTGAGCTCGGGAGACAAGAGCGAACTGGACGACGGCAAGCAAACCGCTATTCGTCACGAAATGGCGGACGTATGTGATGGTCTAATTTCCTCGGACAGGTCGATAGGAGGACAATCCGGAATCGACGAGGAAACAGAGCAAGATGACAAGAAGGCGCCGACAATTTGACGCCAGCTTCAAGCTGGAAGTGGTACGGATGGTACGAGACCAGGGTTTATCGGTCAGCGAAGTCAGCCGGTCGATGGACCTGGTTGAGACAGCCGTACGGCGCTGGGTGGCGCAGTACGATGCGGAACGCTCTGGCGGCGCCGGCGAAGGTAAGCCGCTGACGGCGGAACAGCAGCGCATCCGGCAACTTGAAGCTGAGAACCGGCAATTGCGGGAGGACAATGCGCTACTAAAAAAAGCGTCGGCCTTCTTTGCCCGGGAACTGAAGTGACTTACCGAGTGGTAACGCACTTGCAACAGGAGGCCGTATCGGTCAGTAACGCCTGCCGGGTTTTGCAGGTGAGCCGCTCTGGCTACTATGCACACCGGCGAGCAAAGCCGAGTGCAAAGAGTCTGCAGGAGCGCAGCCACGTCAAGGCAGCATTCGCCGCCAGCGGCGCGAGCTATGGCAGCCGGCGTGTGATGCATGCGCTGCGGGAACAGGGGCTACGTATCGGTCGTTACCGGGTGCGTACGCTAATGCGCGAAGCGGGCCTGCGCACGAGCTGGCGGCGCAAGTTCGTCTCGACGACCGACAGCAGGCATACGCTACCTGTAGCCGCGAACCTGCTCGACCGGCAGTTTGAGGTGGCCGAACCCAATCGCGCGTGGGTTTCGGACATCACGTATATCCGCACGGCGCAGGGCTGGCTGTATCTGGCGGTCGTGCTGGACCTGTACTCACGCAAGGTGGTTGGCTGGTCCATGGCGCCCACCATGCCGGCCGGACTGGTCATGTCGGCATTGACCATGGCGCTGCAGCAGCGTCGGCCTGAGCCAGGACTGGTCCTGCATTCGGACCGTGGAAGCCAGTACGCGAGCGATGAATACCAGGCGTTGCTGAAGCAGCATCACGTGGTTTGCAGCATGAGCCGCAAGGGAAATTGTTGGGACAATTCGGTGATGGAGCGGTTCTTCCTGAACCTGAAAATGGAGCGCGTGTGGCAGCGTCGATACGCCAACCACGACGAGGCACGGCGCGACATCAACCAGTACATCGTCGGTTTCTACAACGCTGTACGCTTACATTCGACTTTAGGCTATCTGTCGCCCGTCGCCTACGAGGCGAAACCGACAGTGAAAGAGCCTATCGGCCTGTCCGAAATAACTTGACCACTACAGTATTGCTATACCTCGTCCGACTTGCAGACAAGCTTGATGTCGACCTCTATCAAGCCTGTTTGGAAAAAATGGATGTCAATCGGACGAAGTATCCCGCCGAAAAAGTCCGGGGAGATTCGCGTAAGTACTCCGAATACCAAGACTAAGAATCAAACCAAAACTAAAACGAAAATCAAAGATCAATGTGCTGCGCGATCAGCACTTGCTCAAGGCTCGACTGGGCTGAGCCCCAGTGCCGGCGGAAGGCGCGATTGGCTTGCGTCCTGGACTGGGAGGCTGAACCGGCTATTTTTTGCCGACCGGTGGCACCGTACCCGTGGCGCCCGGGGCTGACCGATCGTTAGGCTTAACATCGACAAACTCCACGCTGCGTAAGATTCTCAGTGCAGTCGGGAGAAAGTTTGCCTTTTGATCGGATAAGTTCATAACTTGCCCCTCTCCGCAAATCGCCTTCGCATCGTGAAACAGACAGTATGACAATGCACGCGCGCGCTGACGGGGATCCCCGATCACGTCATCGGTCGTCCGTGCGAATCCGCTAGCATTGGAAGTGTGAATCGCGTAGATGTGTGTTGCAGGGGCGAGACTGTCCTTGTCCTGTTCATCAAGAAAGTATGCAACCCACGTCTTTTTTTCTGGATCAAAGTATCCACCGTGTTCTTTAGCCACATCATTTCTATCTGCAATTCGGTCAACACATCCTATCGAGAACCCGAAACGTTGGCTGATTCCGTTGGAATCAAGGGTTTCGCTATATCCTGCAAACTTATAATTATTCTCCTCCCTCGGCTTCATAATTTCCCCGCGCGCACTCGGCGTGATGGAAATTTTGCAAGTTTGAAGTTCTATTTCACCTCTTTCGCTCGCGGCCTTGAGCTTCGCATTAGCATAACCGCTCAAAGGCACAACAAATAGGATCAAAGCAACCGCAACGGTGTTTTTCGATTTCATATTCACGTTCTCCGCGGCGTGCGGCCCTCTGGAAATAGCAGCATTCCGCCTGACGCGTCGGGGAAAAGAATATCCGCTAATACCGCTAGGGCTTGGGCGTAGGCCACGCAGCGAGCGATGTAGCCATTGAAATTCATGTTGGGGTTGCTGACTGCACTCGGCAAATTAACAGTGGCCGATGCATCGCGAAATGCCATACAGTGATAAAAGATTTTCTGCACGGGAGGGTTCGGCATATTTGGGTGATGGGGATCAGGCGGACGCCTTGCCCTGATTGTTCTTCTTTGAAGATTGACGTCTTTATCCGCATGGCGTGCCATGCCCATCATAGACCAATAGAACCCAGCGCTATCCGTAGGAGACAGTAGGTCTCTGGTGACGTTCGCGTTATCGCCAACGTCCTCGCGCCATCGAATCATCGGCGACGTTACGCCGCTCACCGCGTCAGCGATATAATCCTGCGCGTGAGGGCGATTGGCATTCGCCTGGTTTTTCGCCATCGCCATAGCATCCCGTGTCGCTTGAGAAATTTGCGATTTTTTTCCTCGAAAATCCCAATATTTGATGTAATTATCCGAATGGGTAAGTTGCAAAAATCCGCGACCGTCCCACGGGTAGTACCACATGCCGGAATTGTTTTCGTGCAGCTTGCTGAGCCATTGCGTCTCTTGCAATGCGTTTCCCAAGAGGGCGGACATGCGACTCGGCGAAACGATATTGTATTTTCGAAGCGCTTTATTTAAAGGAATCCGGTGATTTTTCGCGATCGGGCCGGCAGCATAAGAATTGGGAATCGCCTCGTAATACATGGTTTGACCTGAGGCTTCGCGCAACACTTCTGTGGGCAGAAGTTGTTTGAATTCGTCGGTGCTCAGCCATCCGCATTTTCTGAAATGGCGAATAAATTGTAGCGGATGGAAAAACCAAAACTTTCCCTCTGGCAAGCCGGTTTTGTCCCAGAACTGGAATTTTTTCAGCCGACTAAGGAAATCGCGGTACCCGTTTGGGTTGGTTTGTTTCTGCTTGCCATAAAAACCGTCCGGTTCATCCAGCGCTGCGTACCGCATATCGTTATGCGCGCTGTTCCATTCGGTTGGCGCCTCGCAGATGAAGCCCTTCAATTTCCCTCGGACTGCGTCATTGCCTTTGACCCAATTGCTCAGTGCGTCCTCGTCCTCGTACTCTTTGGCATCGGGCGATGTAGCCGCAACTTCTCCGATGAGCTTCTTGAGGTCATTGATGTCGCACAGTCCGTCGTCACCGTAGGGCGTGTTTCCCTCGCTGATCTTCGTCCAACCCATTGAGTACGGGAAGTCAGCATCAGACAACTGGACGATGCGGTTGTTGGCCGCATCGATATAGCCTTCTCGCCCTTGCGCATACGTGACCCGCATCCAGGTTATGCAAGGGTTCGTCTGCTCGGTCGGATGAGGATTGCCGGCTATTCTGGGCGCTACGCCGGGCGGCGTATTCATTGCGCCGTCTTGCAAGATGGGATGTTCCGTCAGAATCCTGCCAAAGCGCAGCAGCTCAAATCCATCGCTCGGGCAGTCCGGGTAGAGCTTTGTGGCACGGGCGTATAGATCGTATTCATAGCCAGACTCCTTCACCGGCTGAGGCGTTAGCAGCGTACGTGTACCGTCTTGTCCCACGCTCCACGCGTTCGTGTACTTGTTGCCGTGATGGAAGTACGTTTCCACGTGCAACGCATAACCCGCGTTCGTACCGCCTTGGAGCACATCGAATTCGACATCTTTGAGCTTGTTGTTCGCATCCGCTCCCGGCGGTCTAGGAAAAAACGTTTGATCTGCGGGAATAACGTAATAGCTATGCCCCCAGTAGTCTTTGCTGATCGGAGTCGTGGGCTGCCTATTGTCGAGTCGGGTATCGTGACGCTCAGGCAACTACTCGGTGTGGATACGCTTTTCCCAGATATCCCAAGCACGGACGAGGTCCAAGAGCTGCCTTGCAGTCTTTTCTCGCCCGTTCAACGAGGCTTGCTCGATCGCGAATGCGGCGCAGCGAGAAGGCGGCGTTTATCCGAGATGTCCAAATATTACCTATCCGGAGTCCGGACGCAAAAAAGCCCGGTCACACGACCGGGCTGCGTATCAGGAATTTTATTGGTGTATTCTGGCTTGAACGACTGAACTACGGATCACTGCATTTCCATAAATTCCGTTTAGAAACGATGACTGTAGCGAGACTCAAAACGTGAGATTTTTGGGCCCGTCAGACAACACGCTGCGGACTGTGGGACGCATCGGATGAGATTTGGGGAAGCATCGCGTGAGATTTTTTTGCACGCAACTGAACCGGCATGACAGCGGGGTACCTTCCTGGCGAAGCTCTCCCATCGCCATCGCCCATAGGGCCGTCGTGAGCGACCCATCTCGATGCACGCCGGCGGTCAAGAAATGTCCAAGTTTTTGAGACTGGCCTACTCACGCGCCAAGCAGACAGCGATGGCTGTTTAACGAAGCAACTACCGAGTTAAACCCCTCTCTATTTCGTCTCAGGTCAGCCGTTTCAGTGACTGGTCGAGGCGTCGGCGTCTGCCCGTCGCAACCCGACCTCGAGGGCACTCATGAAATCCCCCCGCCTCTGTCTCGCCTGTGGCAACGCGTTCGTGCCGCTGCTGCATGTTCCTCGCCAGCGCTACTGCTCATCGGAAGCTTGCCAGCGCGCCCGTCGACGCGACTGGCAGAACCACCGGCTCCGTATCGACCGCGACTATCGCGACAACCAGGCCCGTGCTCAGGCGAGATGGCGCGCAGGCCACGCCGACTATTGGCGCGAATATCGAGCTGCACATCCGGCGTATCGAGAGCGCAACAGCAGCATGCAGCGGATGCGCAATGCACGACGGAGTTTCAAGCCGATTGCAAAGATGGATGTCATCGAACTCCCTCGGCCGCTGGGCTCTGGCTTCTACGTACTGCGTCATGCGGATGATGCCGGCGCTGCAAAAATGGACGTGTGGACCGTCCACATAGCCGTGCTGTCTGCGCCGACAGCACCGCCCATATGATTGCAAAGAGATGACGTGATACACATTGGCGTCGGGCCTGCTACCTTTGCCTTGTCACCGTTCGCTTTCAAACGCCACCGCCTGATGTGAAGCCGCGGCGTTCGCATTTGGGGCTCCCCTTGCGCCCGGTGCCTGCCGCGTGTCTGTATCTGAGTTGCGGAGCGGAGAATGTCATTCAATAACGCGGGTGCAGCAGTCGTAGCCGGCTCCCTGGCAGGACGGGCAGCTGAGTACGTCCGCATGTCGACCGAACACCAACAGTATTCGACGGAGAATCAGCGCGACCGGATTCGAGACTACGCAACCCGCCGCGGATTCGAAATCGTCCGCACATATGCCGATGAGGGTAAAAGCGGTCTTCGAATCGACGGTCGCCATGCACTTCAAACTCTCATCTCCGATGTCGCCAATGGCAAGGCCGATTTCTGCGTAATCCTCGTCTATGACGTGAGTCGCTGGGGGCGATTCCAGGATGCCGACGAGAGCGCGTATTACGAGTACATCTGCCGCCGTGCTGGCATCCAGGTTGCGTACTGCGCCGAGCAGTTCGAGAACGACGGGTCGCCTGTCTCGACCATCGTGAAAGGGGTAAAGCGGGCAATGGCTGGCGAGTACAGCCGCGAATTGTCGGCGAAGGTTTTCGCGGGCCAGTGCCGTTTAATTGAGATGGGCTTCCGACAAGGAGGCCCAGCCGGTTATGGGCTTCGCCGGGTATTGGTCGATGAGCACGGACTCATGAAAGCGGAGCTGTGTCGGGGCGAACATAAAAGCCTGCAGACGGACCGGGTAATTCTCATGCCGGGGCCGGAAAGCGAGGTGCGAATTGTCAATCTAATCTATAACTGGTTTATCGACGAGTCACTCGACGAATACGAAATCGCGGCTCGCCTGAATGGCATGCACGTGCGGACCGACCTTGACCGGGAGTGGACACGAGCCACGGTACGGGAAGTATTGACCAACGAGAAATACATCGGCAACAACGTATACAACCGGGTGTCGTTCAAGCTGAAAAAAATGAGGGTGGCCAACACGCCCGACATGTGGATTCGAAAGGAGGCGGCATTTCACGCAATCGTGCCAAGCGAAACGTTCTACACCGCTCAGGGCATCATGAGAGCGAGAGCGCGTCACTACTCAAATGAGGAGCTAATCGAGCGACTGCGCAACCTGTTCCGCAGTCGCGGTTTTCTGTCCGGCGTAGTGATTGATGAAACAGATGGCATGCCTTCTACGTCGGTCTATGTGTACCGATTCGGCAGTTTAATTCGTGCGTATCAGGCAGTCGGTTTTACCCCCGGCCGAGATTATCGATACATTGAGGCCAACCGCCTCCTGCGACAACTGCATCCGGAAATCATTGCGCAGACGGAGAGCAAAATCGCGGATTTGGGCGGCACGGTGATACGCGACCCTGCAACCGACCTGCTCACGGTCAACGACGAGTTCACGGCCTGCATCGTGCTCGCGCGCTGCCAGGCGCATGACAATGGCCGCAATCATTGGAAGGTGCGCTTCGATACGAGCCTCCTGCCGGATATCACAGTCGCAGTGCGGCTCGACCAGACGAATGCTTCGGCGCTGGACTACTACCTGTTACCACGTCTGGATTTTGGACAACCGCGTATTCATCTCGCCGACCAGAATCCAATCGAATTTGAGAGTTATCGCTTCGATACATTGGACTACCTCTATGGCATGGCCGAGCGCGCCCGTCTCAGGAGAGTAGCGTGAACTCGCGACAGCAGCCCGGAGAAATCCGGATGGTCCCCGTCAATCAGATTGAAGTCATCAATCCGCGAGAACGTAACGCTCGGGTTTTCCATGAAATCGTCGACAACATCAAGACCATCGGTCTCAAGAAACCTATCGTGGTCACGCCGCGAGCAACGGCCAGCGGCATAGAAAAGTACCTCCTTGTTTGCGGCGAGGGGCGATTGAAGGCGTTCCGCTCGCTTGGGGAAGCGACTATTCCCGCGCTCGTGGTAAGCGTCAGCGACGAGGACGCGTTCGTGATGAGTCTGACGGAAAACATAGCGCGTCGGCAGTGTCGCCCACTCGAACGGCTTGCCGGCATTCGGCAATTGCAGGAGCAGGGATACGCGCCGAAGGTCATTGCCGAAAAGACAGGACTTACGCCGACTTACGTTCACGGCATCCTCACGCTGCTGCGCCAGGGAGAAGAGAGACTTGTCGTTGCGGTGGAGAAAGGCCTCGTCCCTCTGAATGCGGCCCTTATGATTGTTGGCGCCGGCGACGACGATACTGAAATGCAAGCAGCACTCCAGGAGGCCTATGAGTCGGGCAAATTGCGGGGCAAGCAACTGATGAACGCTCGCCGTGTCATCGAGCGCAGAAAAGCACTCGGGCGAAGCACTGCGCACAATATGACGAGCAAGTCTGCCGCCGTCACGACATCGAGTCTCGTGCGGACGTACGAGCGCGAGGTAGAACGTCAGAAATCCATGGTCAGAAAAGCCGAATTCACACAACAGCGGTTGCTGTTTGTCGTCGGTGGATTGAGGCAACTGCTCGCCGATGAGAACTTCATCAACCTCTTGCGCGCGGAGGGACTGGCCAGTCTGCCGAAGTATCTTGCCGAACGCGTTTGGCCAACCGGGAGTGCCACATGACTGGCGTAACCCTTGGATTCATCCCCGAGCCGTTGTCGGTACCGGTCTCCAGCATCTTGCCATCGCGCAGAATCCCGTCATCCGTGGTCGAATCGCGTAAATTCAAGCAGATACGAACCTCCATTGAGGAAGTCGGCCTGATAGAACCGCTCTCTGTAACGCCTGCGGACCAGTCTTCCGGCCAGCATGTTCTGCTGGATGGGCATCTACGCTTACTTGCCATCCAGGACTTGGGGCACGAGCGGGCTGCCTGCCTTGTCGCGACCGATGACGAGAGCTACACCTATAACAACCGGGTCAATCGCCTCTCGACAATCCAGGAGCACTATATGATTCGGCGTGTAATTGACAGAGGCGTATCGCCCGAACGATTGGCGAAAGCTCTTTCCGTGGATGTATCCCAGATTATAAAGAAGATGTCTCTGCTCGACGGCGTGTGCCCAGAGGCGGCTGAACTTCTCGGAGACCGGCAGTTCTCGCCGGAGCTTGTTCGCGCTATTCGCAAAATGAAGCCCACGCGGCAGGTCGAATGCGTTGAGCTGATGGTGGCTGCGAACAATGTTTCAGTGTCCTACGCCGAGGCATTGCTGGTGGCAACGCCCGCAGCGCGGCTTGTGGAGGGCAAGAAGCCGCGCAAACTGACCGGAGTTAGCCCTGAGCAGATGGCGAAAATGGAGCGGGAAATGAGCAATCTGCAGGGGCAGTACAAGCTCGTGGAACAGACTTACGGTCAGGACGTGTTAAATCTAGTGCTTGCGAAAGGGTTTCTCGCGAAGCTCGTCGAAAACGAATCTGTCCGGCAATACGTTACCCAACGCCATCCGGATTTGATGGCGGAATTCGAGTCCATCATTGCAACCATTTCTCTCGACCAGCAGCAATTCAGCGCGGTTCTCTAGGCCGGCCTGAACGTGAGCAGTTGATGCGGCATCATCACTCTGCACGGCTGCCCACGCAGCGAAATCAGTTGCGAATCCAGCAGGCCCCGGTCAATCCAGTGCGAGACGCTTTCCCCCTTCCAGCCACTGACTTTCGATAACTGCTGAATCGACATTCCCGCCTCAAGCAGAGGCGTTCCAAAACACGAGGCGACCTCCACACGGCGAAAAAGTCGGCGCCCGCGAACCACGGCCTTCTTCGCTCAAAAGCGACCCTCGTGCGGCTCGACAGCGGCCTTCCAGGTTGAGCAATTGAGTCGAAGCGGCAGACCAGAAATTGACGCAAAGCGCTGCCGCCCTTCAGTTTGTCGAATCTCTGCCGATAATGCGGTCGGCGAACCAGCCTGGATGGGTTCCTTACTCGTGGCGCAAGTTGCTATAGCAGGAAGGTCCCGTATAACTATGAGAAGAAATGCTAAAGCTTACCTTTTATCAGAATTCGGAAGGCGCAATCGTCGGAAACTTGGACAGTGGTGACCGGCGTCTGCTGGCCACGACGCATCCCGCAACGATTGCTGCGGCAATATTTGCGCTGGACGAGTACGAACTGGAGGTCGCGACTGTCACAGGTTCCATACGGGTTTCGATTCCCATCGAGACTGAGGTACTTGACCCACTAGGGAAACGCTGATTTATTCAACTCGGCGGTCATCGATGACGTAGCCGAGGACGTTGTAGAAAGAAGTTCAAGGAGCAGACCCACGACGATGAAGCGGCAGATCGGTTTTGCGGAAGCGGAAAGTGCGGGCAAGAAGCGCGTGACCAAGCGTCAACGCTTTCTGGCCGAGATGGAGAAGGTCGTCCCTTGGTCGCGACTGTTGTCGGTCATTGAGCCGCACTATCCGAAGGGCGAGCGAGGCCGGCCGCCGATTGGCCCGGAGCGGATGCTGCGAATCTACTTCCTGCAGCAGTGGTACGGGTTGTCGGACGAAGGTCTGGAAGACGCGCTGTACGACAGCATTGCGATGCGAGCCTTCGCCGGCATTGATCTGGCGGTCGAGAACGTGCCGGATGCGACCACACTGTTGAAGTTTCGGCGTCTGCTGATCGAGCATGAGCTTACGCGGAAGTTGTTCGACGAGATCGGCATCTCGCTGTGTGAGCGTGGGCTGATGATGAAAGAAGGCACGCTGGTCGACGCGACGATCATCGAAGCGCCGCCGTCGACCAAGAACGCCGCAAAGAGCCGCGACCCGGAGATGCATCAGACGAAGAAGGGAAACGAATGGCACTTCGGTATGAAGGCGCACGTTGGTGTCGACGCCGATTCGGGGCTGGTGCATAGCGTGGTGGGCACGGCGGCCAACGTGTCGGATGTGTCGCAGGCCCATGCCCTGCTGCACGGGCATGAGGAGGAAGCGTTTGGCGATGCGGGCTACATCGGCGTGGACAAACGCGACGAGATGAAGGGCAAACCGGTGAAATGGCGCGTGGCGGCCAAGCGCGGCAAGATCAAGGCGATGCAGGAAGGTCCGCTGAAGGACCTGGTGATCGCGGTCGAGCGAACCAAGGCGCAGATCCGCGCGCGGGTCGAGCATCCGTTTCATGTCGTGAAGAACCTGTTCCGTCATCGCAAGGTTCGCTACAAGGGGCTGGCCAAGAACACGGCACAGCTGTTCAGCCTGTTCGCGCTGGCGAATCTGGTGATCGCGAAAAATCAGCTGCTGTCGGCTCATGGGAGCAATCCGTCATGTGTCTGAAAAACGGGAGAAGTGAGGCTTGTTCCCGAGCTAATTTCACCGAAATCGATGCTCATTCACTTCGTCATCCAGAAAATTCCACGCCATCTCGCCTACGACCTGGGCGATTGGTCTATTGATCAGTGTTTCCCTAGAGGCAATCATGGCGAGTTCCGATATGGGCAAGTTTATGAGCGGCTTCGCGACGTTTTCCCGTTTGGATTTCGCCAATCCATCGCAATTCGATACGTCGGCGGATGTGCATTTCCGCACCGCCGTTCACCATCTTCCGAATGAGTTAGTGAAGCTTCGGCCTGCAGAGCCTGCACCGAAAGGTTTTTCGGCCGAACTGATAAACCGCAACCAATACATCTATTTCCCTGACTGTTGATTCTGAAACCGCGTCGTCCGACGCTTTCAGACGCGCCGCAGTTCAAGCCCAGCGAGACGGACAATTACGGCATGGAACACAGCGGGTTCGTATGACGCGCCATGGCGGCCGTCGGCTCCGGTCGACGGCTTTCACAAGTTCGACGTCGGGCGCGTGAGCGAATGTCCCAGCAAATCGGACTCAAACAACGCAGTGAGGTATCGTCGCTTGCAACAATATGGCTCATATGGCGACGGAGTTGTGTCCACGGGGGCTGACGCATTCCACAAGCACACCTCAGGTGAGTGCATGCCGCGCCAACAAAACCGAACTAGTTGCTCGGTTCGTCAACGCGCTGCTACGAAGACGGCTCGCGTTGGTCGCTAAACTCAAACTTCGAGTTTTTAACGTATTGACGCAGTTCTCCGGATTGCCGATACCCCAAACGACCCACGTGTTGCTACGTATAAGTGCGGCCCAACCATGTTTCCACCGGCGCATAAATCGCCTGCCGGGACACGCACGCGGTTCGGAGTATCGCTCATCCGGATTTGATGGTGGAGTTCGAGTCCATCATTGCAACCATTTCTCTCGACTAGCAGCAATTCAGTGCGGTCCTCTAGTCGAACCCTGACATAGCGGCGGTCCACATCCCGTGCGACGCGCTGCGAGATGAGCGCGGTCGCTTAGAGGCGAAGACTGATGAAGAGAAATCAGTCAGTTGCGAACTCAATCAGATAGCCAAGGGGCCATGACGCGACTTTCAACCAGAGTTGCGAGCAAGCATCGCGCGACATCGTTCCAACTCCTTTGCGAGAAAATTTATTTCGGCTTGCATACCGGCTGCCCGGCGTAGAAGCTGACCAACTGCGTACCAGTATCCGTACCCTAAATCACCGTCCGCCATGGACAGTTCGTGAATCTTCTGAAGCGCAATCTCAAGGTCCAGATTATTTTCCGAAAGCATATTTCCCTCCTCCGTCGTGACGGGTTGGTTGCACGGTCAGGCGGCCGGACATCGTTGGTTGGCCTGCCTATTCGCAAAGAGATTTTGGGAAGCCGTCGACGCCCATGTCGTTCGCTGACATAGCTCATCTGCGCAGCGGCATGACAATGACAGCGACGGTAAATGTCGCTGCAAGCACCGAGACGCCGCCACCGAACCACATCGCGACGCGGTCGATGTTCTTCTGTGATGAAGGGAAGTGCAGTAGCCATTCAGAAAAGCGATTGAGCCGCTTCACGTTTTACCTCCTCTGATTCCGGAATCTTCCGGGACATTTCGGCGCCAGGACCCTTCGCTGGTCGTCCAACGCCGATACGGCGGTAGCGGATGTGAACATCGGCCTACCCGCCAGCGCGAAGATTTCTGACGCCCGTAAAGTCAATCGCTCGCATTCCCGCTTCCTTCGCCATTCGCTGCAGCCAGCAGTAGCTCACGCGTGCGCTTCATCAGCCAGGCCATCTCGCCGCGCGAAAAATCCCACTTGCCGGCACCGACTTTCGCTTTCAGACCTTTCTCGACCCGCGCCAATGCGTCGTCCAGCGACAGGCCAGACGCAGACATCTTTCGCGACGCGTACTCCGTGAGCTGACCGGCAAGGTCCTCGCACGCGTCATAACGTGTCCACAGCTCTTCGTCTGTAAGACCGGTGTGATATCGCCCGTCTATCTCGCGCACGAGAAGCTTGGGCTGCGCGCCGGGCAAAGCTCCAGGCGCCGGCTCTTTCGGGAAATCGTCAGGAACCAGATGCCGTCCGGTCATCATCTTCTCCTTGATTGCTTATATCGTCAGAATCGAGCCGGCCGGGGGAGCCTCTTTGACATTCTGGGGCTGCTGTTGAGCCCACCCGCCGGTGTTTCGGTGCGGCCCAGATTCCGGGTAATGCTGCGGCCGACACATCGAGGTCGATGTCGAGCGGGTAGTGCCTGAGCAGGCCTAGCGCCACCGACTGGACAAGGCCGTCGATGGTTATCTCTTCGGCAGACGCGAGCATCTGCAACAGCTCGCGCGTATCAGTCACGGCTTTCGTGCGCTCATGTGGGGTCGTCATCATCAGCTCCGTCAAGCAGACGTTCGGCGACGTCGGTGTACGACGTGACCTCGTACAGTTCGCACCACCGCATCCAGACGTAGTCAACCTTCGATGACGAGCCTTTCCTGCCGACCAGCTCATAAATACGCCTTGTCTGAGTCGTACCCTGCAAAGTGACCGGGTCGAACGTCACTATCGGGGAGCTGACGCGCCCCGACGAGTCAAACATATCGACGCCAACGAAATGCCGGCTCCCGTCCTCCGTCTCGAATAGGCGCCATCGAGACAACGGAATCCTCGGCAATTCGGAAGCGGGGCGTGGTCTCCAGATAGGCATCGCAGTCTCCTGGTGGTGGAAAGTCATACCTTTCGGTTCTGTCGTGGACGTGGCGGCACTACATGCGAGCCCAACCACGTGCCGACCGGCGCACACATTGCCGGTCGGCACACGGAGGTGGTTCGACGTATCGCTCGCCGGCTCATGGCGTCAACGATGCGGGCACAAAGAGGTCGCGCCCAGCTCTCGCACCGATAACCGCCAGCCGGCCGAGGTCGGCGATACGAATCAGCGCGCCCCGCATGGCGCCATCAGGAAGCTGTTTCGCACCGACCAGTTCGACGTCGGGCAGCAAGCGCGACAGCGCTGACGACCTCGTACCCATGCCACGAGCGAGGTCTGCCAGCGGAACATAGGCTTGCCGGAACTCCAGCAACTGATGCGGCAGCACGACGCGGCAAAGCTGGCCACGGCGCTGAATCCGCTCCGACGCCAGCAGCCCCTCGTCCACCCAGTGCTGGATGGACTCCCACTTCCAACCGGTCGCTTTGGCCAGTTGTTGAATCGACATGCCGGCCTCGAGCAGCGGCGTGCCGAAATACTGCGATACATCCGACCTCAGGACGGACATTTCGCCCAGCGTCCGACCACGTACGACGGCTTTCACCTTGCCGCCTGCGATGGCCTGCATCAGTTGCTCGATAGCCCGTCGGTCCCCCATACGCCGGCTTGTCAGCTCCGCCCATGTGAGCGTCGAATCGTCGGCCACCGCAGCGGGTTGAGCCCAACTTTCCACACGCTCAAATAAATCCGTGATGGATTGGCGCTCAACCGGACCGCCCTTCATCAGGTCTTCGCGCCAGCGGACGTCTGACCGGATAACACCGGCTGCTTTCATGCGCTCGAGCACGACGGGTGGAACACCCAACAATTCGCAGGCATTGATGTCGGCAATCCAGCCGGCGCGTTGCCGCTGGATGCGTTCAACCTCAGCGCAAGGAATTTCGAACAACTGGCCACGTGTGCCAGTGCGCCGTGCGCGGTGCTCGCACTCGCCAGCGACAATGGAGTCATGCAGACGTGAAACGCTGACGCCGATGGCCTTCGCGGCATCCGGCGCGCGCGTGTATCCGGTTGCATCCTCGGCCATTTCTTTGGCCGAATCCAGGCCCAGGACACAATCGGACTTCCGGGCAGCGACGTCGATGATGATTTGGAGCAGAGGCTCGAGCGTCGTGCCCTGGCAAAGCTTGCGCAGACTGATGTACCAGTCACCGAGCAACGTGTTCAGCGTGCGGGCATCCTTGCGACCGGCGGCAATGCGCTGCTCGACGTGATTGCGGAAACCCGTCGGCCAGTCGGCCAGCAAGCCTTCGAGCGGCGAGAGAAATTCGACCGCTTCGGTGACGAGTTTCGGCAATGCCGCGCCGCGCGGCAACCCTGGGCGCGCCGGGTGCGCATATTGGCAGAGCGTGCGAATCACCTTCACCAGCACATTGATGTCCACGCCGTGCAGAAGCGGCTTCACGCTCCCAGACTGCTGCCCGTTGCTCCCAATCAGCGTCGACAGCCACTGCTGGCCCCGGGTCGCCGGCACACGCGGGAGCCTGCTCAGGTCATGACCGCACGCGCACAGCCCAACGTAGAGCCGCTCCGGCGACAGGTGCGTCCCGCAGGCGTTGCACTGGTCGACCAGCAGGATTCGATGCCGCGGACATGCCGTGACATAGGCGTGTTCCCAGTGGTGTCGCAGGTAAGGCGATTCAGCCAGACACGCAGGACACACGGTGTCAGATTGCGCACGGTGCAGACGTCCCCAACCCCGGCAGAGGTTTTCCTGCTGTCGGGCAAATTCGGTCCATGCTGGTTCCAGGCCGAGGTTACGGGCTACGTCGTCCGTGCGCGTCAACAAGGCTCGACGATTCCGCTCGACACCCGCTGTAGTTGCCAGGTCGCGCCAATTGAAAAGTGCATTGTCTGCGGCGAGGCGTCGGTAGTAACCCATTCCGGACTCGTCGTCCCGGGGTGCATAGGCGAGAACCAGGCTCATTGTTTATCCCCTGATTTTTTACGAACTGGTACGGACGCCGCGTTACTGGTCAGCACATGAACGTATGCCTGTTTCAGCGCCGCCGGCTCCACGCCTTTGTCGTCGACGCCAGAATCCTGGAAAGCCAGTCTGTGTGGGGACCCCGCGTGGCTGACGTCTTCAAGCGCCTTCTGACAGTCTGCGTAAGTAATGGCGCGCGGCGCTTCGTGTGCCATAAAACTCGCCAGTTCACGCATGAAGTCAGCGAGCACACCAATCAGACCGCCGGTGAGCAGATAGCTTTGTTGCGTCAGCACGCGGGAGCGCACGTCAATCGGATAGCCCGCCGCAGCGAACAGTCGCGCATAATTTGTGACGCACGAGATGTATGCCGCCATCTCCTCCGCATTGGTAGCGTCGTACGGCAAGAAATTGCGCGCAGGACAAGACCGGCCGCGCAGCTGTTCATTAGCTGAAAAAAGTCGTTCGAGTCGCGGAATGCCGAAGAGAATCAGCGTCATGTCGAGTGTGTCGGTCAGAGTCTTAAGCCAGTCGCTGGCTGCGCGCGGAGGCACCCGCGACCCTTCATCAACAAGGTGCGATATCTCGTCAAAAATCACGACACGTGTGCGGGCCAAGCGCAGCTGCGTCACCATCAGGTCGAACATCGCGCCCGCCGTCATGCTGCCGGGAACCTGAATGCCCAACGCACGCAGCACACTCTTGGGAAGCAGTTTGGCGGTTGCGGATTGGGGCACCTTAACAACCAGTACGGGCACATGGCGCCGGCCGTCGATGCGGTCGTTTTCAGGGTAGTCACGCGACAATTTCGCGATGAGCGAAGATTTGCCCACACGGCTTGGACCCGGAACGCGAACGACTTTGGGCGCAAATCCCGCGAGCGCGTCATCGATGCGCCGTTTGAGCGCAGTGAGATGCTCCACGAACATTGGATGCGGAAGCTCGCAGGTCTCGATGTCCCTGCGTAATTGTTGGGCTGGCGTCACAGCAGTTTTTCTCCAGTGTTTCTGTTCACGATATTCATCAAAGGCGCGTCGTCGTACGAGATGACATCGGGCTGAAGCTCTTTTGCCGGCAACGACGGATTGTTCGAAGGTGGAAGCCCAAACGGCGCTGCCGCTGAAAGCGGCCGGTCCATGGCTCGCTGGACGGCTGAGCTTTCCCTTGAGCGGCGCACGGTTTCCCTGTTTTCCTCGCGTTTGCCGCGAGTCCTAGGCTTACCGGCTTTCGCGTTTCCGGTGACCGCCTCGTCCATTTCCCGCTCGAATTGGACCTTTTCGTCCGGGGTCGTCCAGTTTTCCATGCCCGAATCGAATCGGGCTTTGGCTTCCACAAAGGTCCATGCCGGCGTGTCCGGGCGAACGTGTTCGTGCGTCAGCGTCACGAGCTCAAGGTCATCTCCCTCGTACACGTACACCTGACGGAAATCGTCGGGGTTGTAGAGAATGTGGAGCTGCTCATGGTCACCGTACTTGGCCAGCAGGTACGACATGGCCGCCTCGCCTTTGTACCTGAATCCATGCTCAAGCGTGATGCCCGTTTTCGCACTCAACACGCACGGCTTGTGTTCGTAAAGCGCAGCCATCCATTCACGACGCGGCGGCGGCAGGGTGATGGGCTGTCCCAATTCGTCGGTCTGGTAAGTCAGCCGCTCAAGCGGCGTCTTTCCCTTCACCGAATCGACGAGCAGTTCGTCCCAGCGCAGCCGGTCGAGCGGGCTGTTGACCCAGTCCTCATAGAGCCACCTGACAATCCACTTCTCGAGTGCTTCAATGTTCATCAACTCTTCGCCCAGCGCGACGGGGTCGCGCTTGCCATCTTTTCCTTCGAAGCGCGTGCAGCCGGGGAGACGTTGAAGTCCCTCCTTGAGCGACCGGTTCAGGCGCTCGATGAACGGCTTGCCTTGCGCGTGCTTTGCTTTGCAGTGCTTGACATCCATTCCCAGCTGCTCTAGGCGGACGAGTCGCGCACCTTTTGTTTCCGGGCCATTATCAAAAATGACCTGTGCAGGTGTGCCATACACGTTCAGCGCGTGAGCGATGCCAAGCGCCGCGAAGCGGTCTGCCTTGGCGGGCGTCAGATACATCTCAAGGCACAACAGCGAATCCGTCTCTCGCGGCGAACCGATGACGAGATGCCACCCCACCGGATATCCGGTGCAGACATCAATCGCCAGCACCAGATAGATGGTCCGGGCGATGCCATGGGGGGTGCGCACCACGAATGGCAGGTGCAGAGCGTCCTGTTCAATTCGAGCGAATGGGAACGCCGCCCGGATACGCTTCTTCGCGGACGATTTGCCGGCGACCCGATTGTGCGGGTCCATCCGGTCGTATTCTGCGTCGACGGTCGAGTCGCCAATCCTTGCGCACACGAACTTTCGGCTGATAGCGTGCGTGGCAACATGCAGGCCACGGCGACGGGCCTCACGGTCGATGTATCTCGTGAGGTCGAGGACGGTCCACTTGGATTCCGGAACCAGGAATTCGTTCTCGATTACCTCTTTGACGAATTCGACAAGGTTTTTCGAATACCTGGCCGTTGCATTGCCTTTATTCTTGTCACCCTTGAGAACCGGCAGGCCGAGCAGTTGATTTTTGTGCGCCCGGTACAGGGTTGCGCGCGACGGAAAGGGGTTGACAATTGGCTTGTCTCCGTTTTCCATCAGATAGGCATCACAGGCCAGAGATATCGCTGCGTTAAACGACAGGCCCCGTTGGTCCCTGATGGCATCAATGCGTCGCAATGTATCGTTCAGCAGGCGCACCTTACTGTGCAATTCCGGATTGTCGTACTGGGCGGCAATGCTGACACGCGGCATTCCCTTTCGATGCAGGACCAAACTGCCTTCCGAAATCCGCGCGCGGATGTCGTCGTACTCGACATACTGGTCCGCACGTTTCTCGGCATCGAAGAGCTGGATGGTGCCAGCGTGCAGACGACTGTCCCGCACCTCGAAATAGTTTTCCGGTTTGCCTGGGGGCGCCAGCTTGTCGCCAGTGCGCAGGTCGGCCATCATGACCGCAGCTCCTCAATCAGACAGAGGTGGCTCAGGTCGCCATACGCGGCCGACAGTTCCAGTGTGGCGCAGATATGGTGATGCGCGAGGTCGGCCTGCAGAACGCCATTGGCGAGCAGCGGAGGAATCAGGCCCGCCGGAATCTGGAGGTCAGCGCACAGCGTGCGCTGCAGCACCGGGCCCGATTCGCAATAGCTTTCGACCCGGTCGATGATGTCCGGGGTCAGGTATTCGTGGGCGCGCGCTATTGCCGATTTCAACAGTTGCACGTTGACGACGACCGGGTGCCGTTCATCCGCAGGCACGACCACCGTGGATAGCGGATAGCAGTACGCCGACATTATTTCCCGGGCCCGCTCGACCTTGGCCCAGTACTGGCCATCGCCCTCGAAGCCCTGCAGCTTGACCTCGTATGCGCGCTGCAGGCCGTCGGCCTGAACGGTCGCAAAGTCTGGCGTGTACTCCGTCTGGCCATTACGACCACCACGAATCCTGCGCGCTTCGGACAGCTCCTCGCGCGTGAACAGCAGCCGCTCTCCAATCAGGTCGACGGTGAACGGTTGTTGCCTGAAGGAGCGCACGCGCGGGTCAACGCACAGCATGTGCGCTACCAGGCGTTCAGCGTCGGATTCGACGGTGATGTGGCCGCCGGCTTTTTCGGCATAGGTGCCGATGCGGGCCTTGCCATACGTCCGGGCCGTGAGCCGGACGCCAGCGTTCGCAGCACTCCGGCGGCTACGGACGCCATAGGACGGTGCGCTTCTCATTTCGCGCCTTCGTCCGCAGCCAGTAGGCGACTGCCGGTCTGCGTGCTCGTCCGGGATGCAACTGCGGCGCGTCGGGTCGGTGAATTGCTCTGTAAAGTTTTTGTCAGCATTCTGTCCTCGAAAAAATGGCTTGCTTAGGACGTGTAGAGCCTACTTTTGGGTGTCGGTCGTATACGACCGAAAATAGCCGTGAGAGAATTCCGGCACCAGAAAAAGAGAGGCTCAAGCAAGGTCGAGGGGAGTTGAACAAATGCCGCACAAGCGTGACGAGCTGCCGGCGCAGCCATATGAGCATTGGGAAGAACAGGCGAAGGGTCTGATAGAGGAACAGATGGTGCGGCGCGGCATCAGCTACAAGCAGCTTTCGCAGATGCTGGAACGCTTGAAAATCTATGAGCCGGCCGGCCAGATAAACCGCAAAATCAATCGCAGGCGGTTCTCGGCAGCCTTCTTGTTTGCCTGTCTGCGTGCCATGGAGGTGGAGAACATCAGGGTCCCCCAGTCCAAAGAGGGACAGAACGGTGAGGAATAGGCGACTGGCTGCCCACGCCGCCGGATTCGCCCCCAGCCAGACCATCTTCATCGCCTGCTCCCGTCATACCCTCTCATTAATAGAGGGGCCTGACCGAGCAGGCGGTCAAGCGGACGAATGCAAGCTCATTTCTGGCTCTGCGTGCCGGCGTTGCACCGGCTTGGGTTTACCAACGTAGGCAATAGTTGGGAGATTTTCAAGCTGGATGGTTACTGTGGCTCGCAAACTACCTGTGACATCGATAACTTTGTCCCAGACATCAAATACGCCCTTTCTCGCACAATGCGCCGGTTGGCTCATGTACTTTGAGCCAATGATATATACGTGCCCGCGATGTGGTGCAGCATCCGCGAGCGCTGCACGACCCCATCAGTGAGCGACGGAATAGCCGCTGCGCTTTCGGACCCCTGCCTCCCTGTTCAAGCAAGTTGTCTGAGTATTTTTCGCTACAGATTAAGGTCGAGCGTTATCGAGAGCGGCGGGTTTCCCTGCCTTTGAGGCGTTTCCGAGGTGCCACGCCCCAGTTCTATTAGTTTCCCTTAAGCCCCGTCCCGCCTTGGTTTGCGGGCGGTCCGAAGACTTTAAGGAAAACTTTTGCAGTGAGCTTTAAGTAAAACTATTAGAACTTGCCAACAGGTCCCTGACAACCGCTTTACACAGTCCACCATCACCGACTTCGCCAGATTCCACCTTTTGGCGACATCGGACTGAAAGATGCACCACCCCCCGCTTGGCAATCTTTTCGAGACGGTGGACGTTGATGAGTTGTCAGTTAATTCGAGCTATCAAGGAAAAAGACCCATAAGTTTCTCAACTTATGGGTCCCAGATTCTCAGGTTATGCGTTCAGCTACAATGACCCTCAAACGTCAATATTCCCCGCCCGCAACGCATTCGACTCAATAAACGCCCGCCGCGGCTCCACATCATCCCCCATGAGCGTAGTAAAGATCCCATCAGCCGCAATAGCATCCTCAATCTGCACACGAAGCAAGCGACGCACAGTCGGATCCATCGTCGTCTCCCAAAGCTGCCCAGGGTTCATCTCACCGAGACCCTTATAGCGCTGCTTCGAGATATTGCGTTCAGCATCAGCCAGCAACCACTTCATAGCGCTCTTGAAGTCGGTAACAGCCATACTCCGCTCGCCACGTTTAATGACAGCACCAGTCCCAATCAACCCCTTAAACGTATTAGCGGTATTAATCAGCTGCTGGTAATCAGCAGTCAGCTGGAAATCCTGATCCAGCACAGAAATCTTCTGATTACCGTGATGAGTCCGCGCGACGCGCAGCGAGCGCAGCTCACGCACCGGGTCATACATCGTCGTGACCTTAACCTCAGGCTTCAACGCATCATCACGCAACTTGGCCTCAAGCGCCGCCGCCGACACTGCAGCCGCTTCCTCGCTAGACAGGTCGATAACAACCCCATCCATCACAGCCTCAAGCGCCCCAGCGTCATACAACCGGCTCAGTCGGTTCACAACAGCTTGAGCCAACAAATAAGCCCGAGCCAACTCCCCAAGCGCATCCCCAGTGATAGGCGTAGCACCTTCCGAAGCCAACAACTCCGACCCCTGCAAAGCCAGCTTCAGGATGTGAGCATTAACCTCAGCCTCATCCTTCAAATACCGCTCATCCTTACCCGCCTTGATCTTGAACAGCGGCGGCTGCGCGATATAGATATACCCACGCTCGATCATGTCCGGCATCTGACGATAGAAGAACGTCAGCAGCAGGGTGCGGATGTGCGCGCCGTCCACGTCAGCATCGGTCATGATGATGATGCGGTGATAACGCAGCTTGTCGAGGTTGTAGTCTTCCTTGCCGATCCCGCAACCCAGCGCCGTAATCAGCGTCACAATCTGCTCCGAAGAAAGCAGCTTGTCATAGCGCGCCTTCTCCACGTTGAGCACCTTGCCGCGCAGCGGCAAGATCGCCTGAAACTTCCGGTCACGCCCCTGCTTCGCCGAGCCACCTGCCGAGTCACCCTCGACGATATAAATCTCAGACTTCGCCGGGTCCTTCTCCTGGCAATCCGCCAGCTTCCCAGGCAAACCAACGCCATCCAGAACGCCCTTACGACGCGTCATTTCACGCGCCTTCCGAGCCGCATCCCGCGCCCGCGCCGCATCAACAATCTTGCCGCAAATGATCTTCGCGTCGTTCGGCGTTTCCAGCAGGAATTCTTCGAGCGCCTTCGCGACCACATCCTCCACCGGCGCGCGCACTTCCGACGACACCAGCTTGTCCTTGGTCTGCGCGCTGAACTTCGGCTCCGGCACCTTCACCGACAGCACGCACGAGAGCCCTTCGCGCATGTCGTCGCCGGCCGTTTCGACCTTCGCTTTCTTCGCGACTTCGTGATCGGTGATGTACTTGTTCAATACGCGCGTCATCGCCGCACGCAACCCGGTCAGGTGGGTGCCGCCGTCGCGCTGCGGAATGTTGTTCGTGAAGCACAGCACGTTTTCGTTGTAGCTGTCGTTCCACTGCATCGCCACTTCCACGCCCACGCCGTCTTTCTCGCCGCTGATGTGGAAAATGTTCGGGTGCAGCACGGCCTTGTTCTTGTTGATGTACTCAACAAAACCCTTCACGCCGCCCACGAACGCGAAATCTTCTTCCTTGCCCGTGCGCTGGTCGGTCAGCTTGATCCGCACGCCGTTATTCAGGAACGACAGTTCGCGAATCCGCTTGGCCAGAATGTCGTAGTGATATTCGACATTGCCGAAGATCGTCTCGTCAGCCAGGAAGTGCACTTCGGTGCCGCGGTTTTCGGTGTCGCCAATCAGCTGAATCGGCGAGACAGCCACGCCGTCGATCTCTTCGATCACGCGGTTCTGCGGCACGCCACGGTGGAATTCCATGAAGTGCTTCTTGCCGTCGCGGCGAATGGTCAGGCGCAGCCACGCCGAGAGCGCGTTCACGCACGAGACGCCCACGCCGTGCAGGCCGCCGGACACCTTGTAGCTGTTCTGGTCGAACTTGCCGCCGGCGTGCAGTTCGGTCATCACGATTTCAGCGGCGCTGCGCTTCGGATCGTGCTTGTCGTCCATCTTCAGGCCGGTCGGCACACCGCGGCCGTTGTCGGTGATCGAGATCGAGTTGTCCGCGTGAATGATCACCTGGATATCGTTGCAATGCCCCGCCAACGCTTCGTCGATGGAGTTGTCCAGCACTTCGAATACGAGGTGATGCAAACCGGTCCCGTCTGACGTATCCCCGATGTACATCCCCGGCCGCTTGCGTACCGCCTCCAGACCTTCGAGGATCTGAATCGAGGAGGCGCCGTAGCTGTTATCGGGTTGCGAATTGTTCGTTTCAGTCATGGATTTTTTCCGGTTCTGCGTTGCTGCTTGGTTGCTGCTCGGGACTTTTCAAAACACCATAAAAACGCCAAAGGGGCGCTGCGCCCCTTGGTGTGTTCTTGGTTTTTTTGGACGCGTTAGATGCGCATCGGCATCACGACGTATTTGAATTCGTCGTTCTCGGGAATCGTGATCAACGCGCTGGAGCTGGCGTCGCCAAGGCTCACTTGCAACATGTCGACCTTCAGGTTCGCGAGCACGTCGAGCAGATACGTGACGTTGAACCCGATATCGACGCTGTCGCCGTCGTACGCGATTTCCAGTTCTTCCTGCGCCTCTTCCTGATCGGCGTTGGTCGACATGATCTTCAACTGGCCCGGCTCGATAATGCAGCGCACGCCCTTGAATTTGTCCGACGTCAGAATCGCGGCGCGTTGCAGCGAGCGCTGCAGTTCTTCACGGCCGATCACGAACTGATTCTTGTGCGACTTCGGAATCACGCGCTGGAAGTCGGGAAATTTGCCTTCCACCAGCTTCGACACCAGTTCGACCTGGCCGAACGTGAACTTCACCTGCGTCGGCGCGATGTCGATCTTCAGCGTGTCGTCGATGTCTTCCAGCAGACGCTGCAGTTCGAGAATCGTCTTGCGCGGAATGATTACTTCCTGACGCGCGAACGAGCCTTCGATCTTCATCGACGAGAACGCGAGACGGTGGCCGTCTGTTGCGACCGCCATCAGTTGGTCACCATCTACCACCAGCAGCATGCCGTTCAGGTAGTAGCGGATGTCCTGCTGGGCCATCGAAAAATGGACCATGCCGAGCAACTGGCGGAACGTTTTCTGGGGAACCACCAGGTTCGCGCCGTAGTCTTTAGCCTGAGCGACGGTCGGGAACTCGTCGGCCGCCAGAGTTTGCAGCGCAAAGCGGCTCTTGCCGGATTGCACGGTCAAACGCTTGTCGTTCAGCGTGAGCGTGACCTGCCCGTCGGGCATGGCGCGCAGAATGTCGAGGAGCTTTCTTGCTGCCACCGTGGTCGCGACCGAATCGCCGCCCACGCCAAAATCGGCACGCGTGGTGATCTGCAACTCGAGGTCCGTCGACAGGAACGACACTTCAGGGCCGTTCTTGGTAATCAGCAAATTGGCGAGGATCGGCAACGTATGGCGGCGTTCGACGATGCCGCTCACGGTTTGCAGCGGCCTGAGGAGGTTATCGCGTTCGGTCTTGACCAGTTGCATAGAGTTCCTTCGTTGATATGACGGCCTGCGCGCCTGACTTGCCAGCCTTACAGCGCGCAACCGCGGCTCCCCGCCGGCGCCACGCAGCGCCTGTCACGGCGTGAATTCCGCCCGCGGCCGCCGGGCGGTTAAACCTGTATTGTGCCTGAAAACGGAACCGCTCCCCTAAAATGGGGGCGAGTTTGGAAATAAACAGGTCGATTTTTCCATCCGACCTGCTTAACCTTTCAGTGTTTGCTCCAGCACGTGCAGTTCGTGATTCAGCTGCGCGTCCGTGCCGCGCTCGGCGGCAATCTTGCGCACCGCGTGCAGCACGGTGGTGTGATCGCGCCCGCCAAACAACTCGCCGATTTCCGGCAAGCTTTTCTGCGTCAGCTCCTTCGCCAGATACATCGCGATCTGCCGAGGCCGTGCAATGTTCGCCGGACGCTTCTTCGAATACATGTCCGCGACCTTGATGCTGTAGAAGTCAGCCGTGGTCTTCTGGATGTTCTCCACCGAAATCTGCCGGTTTTGCACCGTCAACAGGTCTTTCAGCGCTTCTTTCGTCACTTCAATCGTGATTTCGCGGCCGTGGAACTTCGAATACGCGAGGATCTTGCGCAGCGCGCCTTCCAGTTCACGGACGTTCGAGCGCAGATGCTTGGCGACGAAGAACGCGACGTCTTCATTCAGGCTCACGAACTCCGATTGCGCCTTGCGCATCAGAATCGCGACGCGCATTTCCAACTCCGGCGGCTCGATAGCGACCGTCAGGCCGGAGTCGAAGCGCGAGATCAGGCGATCGTCGATGCCGGAGATTTCCTTCGGATACGTGTCGCTGGTGATGATCACCTGCGCCTTGTTCGCGACCAGCGCCTCGAACGCGTAGAAGAATTCCTCTTGTGTGCGGGACTTGCCGGAAAAGAACTGAATATCGTCGATCAGCAGCAGGTCGAGCGAGTGGTAGTAGCGCTTGAAGTCGTCGAACGCCTTGCGCTGGTAGGCCTTCACCACGTCGGACACATATTGTTCCGCGTGGATGTAGCGAATCCGCGCGCCGGCCTTGTCCATTAGAAGCTGGTTGCCGATCGCGTGGATCAGGTGGGTCTTGCCCAGGCCCACGCCGCCGTACAGAAACAGCGGGTTGTACGAGATGCCGGGATTGTCCGCGACTTGAATCGCCGCGGCGCGCGCCAACTGGTTGGCTTTACCGGTCACGAAGTTGTCGAAGGTCAGCACGGGGTTGAGCTTCGAACGCTCGTACATCGAGTCGTTCTCGCCGTTGCCGTTCGAGCTCGCGCTTTGGCCCGGCCGCCACGTGCGGCGTGCGGATGCGGCTTCGTTCGCGTCGAGGCTGGGGAGATCGAGGTCGGCGGCATCTTCAGCGACCGCGCGTGCGTTCGCGTTGTGGTCAGCCGCGGCGCGTGCATTCGCGTTGAGCATCGCCATCGCGCTGTTCGCATCATTGGCGCGCGCAGCTTGCGACGCTTGTACGGCGCCGACGGCTGCGTCCACGGCGGCACTGCCGCCGTTTGAGCCAGACGAATGGCCACCGCCCATCGAGCCAAGCCCAGAAGACGGACGCGACGGCGCCGACGACGCTGCCGCGGGGGCGCGCATGCCGGCTTTCGGGTCCAACACAAATTGCACATCGACCGGGGCGTGCCAGAAATCGCGGGCCATATCCGCGATCCGGCCGGAGAACTGGCTCTTGACCCAGTCGAGCTTGAAGCGGTTCGGCGCGGCGATGCTAAGCGTGTTCGCAGCGGCGTCGAAGGCGACCGGGGCCAACGGTTTGATCCACGTCACGTACTGCTGGGGCGTAAGCTCACGCTCCAGCAATGCGGAACAGTGTTGCCAGAAATCGTTCATCGAGTTGCTGTCGTTATGGTGTGCACGGCGGTTCGCCGCTGCCCCTGTCGCGCATGCGCAACAAGGCCCTCAGCAGCTAGACCGAACCAGGCGTAATGGCTCCAGGCGCTTGTGCCACAAGGGTTTGCGGGGCAAGCGAGCCGGAGCGGCGTGCAGGATTTTTGGGAAGTAAGGCGAGATTCTACCGCCAAA